>CALOBA010000064.1:0-199286 GCA_942491465.1 uncultured Gammaproteobacteria bacterium | reverse complement strand
GTGTCGATCGGTGAGATCAGACCGCGGGTATCGACGGTAAACGAGATCGCACCGACCATGAGCGCCGCGAAGAACAGCGCCATGGCGAACAGCGGCGTAATGCCGGCGCGCTATGGCTGCGGCCGGGTGCTGCGGCTCCGGGATCCCCCTTGCCCCTCGGCCTCGAACCGCTGCCGGGCCTCGATCACGGCGCTGGCGATCTCTCAAGGTCGCGTAGATGATCCAGATGCCAAGCAGGGTGCAGGCGGCACCGATACCAAGACATGACAGAATTCTCCGACGAATAACGTAGACGAACGGCCCCCGCGACCTCAGCCGCTGACCGTCCCCAAGGCCGGCTGCTCGCTGGCCGGGGTGTAGCGGGCCGCCTCGCGCTTGCGCGCCTCCAAAGCATCGAACAGGTCGAAGACGAAGTTGACCTTGTCCTCCATCTTGCGCTTGCGCACCGGCAGCGGGTGCAACTCATCCAGCGACGGTGCCGCAGCGGCGGCCTCCACCAGGAAGCGGTTCTCCGGCAGCGGCGGCGCATTGCCCGGCCGCATCAGCGGTAACGGGGTCACGGCCATGGCGCGGCCGAGCAGGGTGAGCTTGCGCTGCCCCGAGACCACGGCGCGTTGCGAGACCGAGTCATAGCCGTTGCGGGCGACCTCTTTGCCGATCTCGGCATACAGCAGCCGGGCGGCATAGATGCCGGGGCGGGCGGCCACCGGCAGCCGGGCGATGCCGGCCTCGGCGCGCTGATAGAGCACCTCGGCAAAGCCCAGCAGGCGCTCCACCGTCTCGCCGATCGCGTCGTTGAAGGTCGGGTTCTCAAGCCACGTCTGCGGGTCCAGCCCGGCCTCGCGCAGCCACTCCAGCGGCAGGTAGATGCGCCCGTTGCGGGCATCCTCGCCGACGTCGCGGCAGATATTGCTGATCTGCATCGCCGTGCCCAGATCGCAGGCCCGAGCGAGGACGTGCGTATCGCGAACCCCCATCAGCGAGGACATCATGGCGCCAACGGCGGCGGCGACCCGGGCGGAGTAGGCGTAGACCCCGGACAGGTCCTCGTAGATGCGCCCCTGGGCGTCCCACTCGAAGCCCTCCAGCAGGGCCTCCGGCAGCTCCCGCGGGACACCGTAGTAGGCGACGGCGCCGGCGAAGGCGCGGTCGGCCGGGATCGGCAGCGGATCACCGCGATAGGCCCGGTCGAGCCGATCGTAGAGCCGCTCCATGGCCGCGCGCCGATCGCCGGTCTCCATGTCGATGGCGTCGTCGGTCAGCCGGCAGAAGGCATACAGCGCCGTGGCCGAGTCGCGCAGGTGGCGCGGCAGGAAGAACGAGGCGGCATAAAAGGAGCGCGAGCCGTCGGCGAGCAGCTCGCGACAGGCCGCTAGATCCGCCGCACGGGCGAACGCTGGTTCATGCGATAACAGAGGCATCGGGGACCACCCTATCGAGTACGCGTGCCGTGGAGATGACGCCAGGAACCCCTGCTCCGGGGTGCGTGCCAGCTCCGACGATGTAGAGGCGTTCAACCTCTTCGCTTAGGTTGTGGGGACGAAGCCAGGCGCTCTGCATGAGCACGGGCTCCAGGCTGAAGGCAGCGCCCTTATACGAAAGCAGGCGTTGCTCGAAATCTATTGGCGTGGTGACGCGCGAGACGGTGAGGTTTGCACCCAGATCAGGCAGGACCGTCTCGCTGAGATAGTCTTCGATGGCCTGGCGATAGGACTCGGCGCGGGTCGACCAGTCCACATCGCCGTCCAGGTGCGGCACCGGCGACAGGGCATAGTAGGTATCGCAGCCGTCGGGGGCCAGGGACGGGTCGGTGGCCGTCGGCCGGTGCAGATATAGGCTGAAGTCGTCGGAGAGGTGCTTGTTCTTGAAGATGTCGTGGAGCAGGCCGCGATAGCGCGGGCCGAGCAGGATGCTGTGATGCGGGACGTCTTCGTAGCGCTTCTTAGTGCCGAAGTACCAGACGAACAGGCCGTTGGAATGCTTGGAATGCTTAAGCCGCCAATCGGTCCAAGTCTTGCGCTTGATCGACGGCAGCAGGTTGCGGTAGGTCCAGGCCAGATCGGCGTTGGAGACCACCACATCGGCGGGGATCTGCTCGCCGGAGGCCAGCCGCACGCCGTTGGCCCGCCGGCCGCTGGTGGTGATCTCCGCCACCTCGGCATCGCAGCGCACCTCGCTGCCCTGGCCCTCGATCAGGCTCACCAGCCCCTGCACGATGGCGCCGGTGCCGCCCATGGCCGAGTGCACGCCCCAGTGCCGTTCCAGGTAGGAGATCAAGGCATAGATGGACGTGACCGAGAACGGATTGCCGCCGATCAGCAGCGGATGGAAGCTCAGCGCAACCCGCAGGCGCTCGTCCTTCACATGGCTCGCGACCATGGACCAGACGCTGCGATAGGACTGCAGCGCGACCATCTTCGGGATGATCTTGGCCATGTCCTGCCAGTGCGTGAACGGCACATGGCCCAGTTCCAGGAAACCGACGTTGAAGATCTTCTCGCTGTCGGCGATGTACTTGTCGTAGCCTGCGACATCCGACGGCGAGAACCGGCGCACCTGCTCGCGCATGAACGCGGCATCGCCGTTGGTATCGAAGGTCTCGCCGCTGTGGAAGCGGATGCGATAGAACGGGTCCATCGGCCGCAGATCGATGTCGTCGGCGAACCGCCGCCCGCACATCTCCCAGAGTTCCTCCAACAGAAACGGGGCCGTGATGATGGTCGGCCCCGCGTCGAACTTGTAGCCGTCGATCTCGTGCACATAGGCGCGACCGCCGGGCTTGTCGAGCTTCTCCAGTACCGTCACCCGATAGCCTCGCGCCCCGAGCCGCACCGCGGCGGCGAGCCCGCCGAAGCCGCTGCCGATAACGACGGCGTGGGGTTGACGCTTGCCTGAAGGGGCCTGATCGGTGCGCGGAGGGGACGTGGTCAAAGGTGTCAACTCATCTGTATGTCAAGGTTGGTTGACAGTATAGCAGCTTGAATCCCAATGCAACCAGGGATCGGGGATGGTTTGATCCCCCCGGGTTGAGGCCCGTCAACCGCAACGGGGGCGCGTCGGTGCCAACCACCATGGCCCACACGGTGCGTGTCGCCGGCCTGCCGTTCCATCACCGCACCCGTTCGACCGGCTGCTGATCGCCTTGGCGCTTGTCGAGGACGTACCGCTGCTCAGCGCCGACGCCGTTTGGTCTCGCTTGGCCTTGAGCAGGTCGATCGATGCACCCGGATTGACTCAGCGGTTGCTGACCTAGCAGGTTGATCTCGGTGCTGCGCGCATCGAACCCGATCTGCTGCGCCCTCCGCGAGCTCGCCGCTGCACCCTGCATGTGCTGTAGTACAGTCATACGTCAGCCAATCGAGGGGGGTTTCCATGTTGTCGGTAAGACTCGATGAGCAGACCGAGGACCGTTTGCAGGCCACCTGCCGCCGTCTCGGCGTGGGCAGGAGCGAGGCGGTCAAATGCAGTCTTGAACAATGGCTCGACAGTTTCGAGCCGGCCCCCGATGCCTTCGACTTGGGCGCCGACCTCTTCGATCAAGGCGCTGCGGCCGATCCGCCAAGCGATCCCAAGCGCCGCCAGATCTGGGAGCGCCTGCGTGCGAAGCACCGTCCTGGTTGACACCGGGTTCTTCGCCGCCCTATTCGACCGTAGCAACGATCTGCACGCCAGCGCCAAGGAGATGCTGGCGCGCCTGGTGCGTGATCGCCGCAGGACGCTCGTCAGCGTGTGGCCAACCATCGTGGAGACCTGCTTCTTTCTCGATCCGCGGGGTAAGCGCGCGCTGCTCGAGTGGATCGAGCGCGGCGCCTTAAGACTGCGCCCGATCGAGGCCGGCGACTTGGCGGCGATCGGCGACGTGATCATGCGATTCGCCGAGCACAACATCGATCTTGCCGACGCCACGTTGGTCTGGCTCGCCGAAGCAGAGGGCACCCAGCGCGTACTGACGACGGACCGACGCGATTTCGACATGCTGCGCACCGCGAACGGTCGATCCTTCGAACGCTTAGTCAAGGTTCAGAAACAAGTGGTGCAGACGCAACGACGAAACGGCCAATCCAAAGTCTCAGCGAGCGGGCGTCTGCACCACTTGTTTTTGAATCGATCCTTATGGGTACGTCCCTGACGAATGAGTGCATAAGCGACTGGCAGTCTCTGCACGGCCGTAAAATCCTCACTGGAGATGCCCAAGACCGAGACTGAGCTTCTGGCGCGCGATGCCGAGCGTGACATCGGCGCCGAACTGCTGCAATCGATCCGCGAGATGAAGGCAGGCGAGACCGGCGCGGTTCACGGTCCCGTGACCACTGTGCGGTATCGAGTCAAGATGTCCCAGAGCGAGTTTGCCAAGCTTCCAGGCGTCTCCGTGCGCACCCTTCAGGAGTGGGAACAGGGTCGACGAGAGCCGAGTGGGGCCGCACCGTCGATGATCCGGGTTGTCGGCGGAACTGCGGCGCGAGTTCCGGCCATGACCTCGCTTCGCCCTTGCCGACCCCACCAAAACCATTGCCGGCCCACGATGACCGCGCGATGGTCCGCTGGTACCTCCAAGAGGTCCGCAAAACTATCGACACGATCTAGCAAAGGGCGAACGGTGACTACGCAACCATCGTATTGGCGCCGGACATGTGCTGGCGTGCTGACCAGGCCAATCGGCAGATCCGTCGCAGCCAGCTTCGCCTCAACGCGGATTCAACGCCACGTGGCGGAAAGCGGCCATCAAGTGCGGTTCATCCATTGCTACACAGCCGAACCGCCCTTGAAAGAAATGGCCAGTTACCCGCAGTCGTGCGTCGATGTACCCGCTGTATCGACGATGCGTTTCGCCGACGGCGCGGGACCATTGCCTGGACGTAGCGCGAGAATCAAGTGAACATGGTTTAGCATCAGGCAGTAGGACCAGACTTCCACGCCCTTTGATCGACACGCCTGCGCTAGCCAATCTCTGTAACTCCATGAATATTCCTTGGCGCCTGATCCCACGTTGCGTCACATCGGCGGGGAATGACCAGGTCGATGATTCGGCGAGGCACACGACCGGGATCAAGTCTTTTTTTTGTAAAAAACCCAAGACTTGACCCCCGAGGCATTAGAGCGCGTCCTCGCCGCCGACAGCGACACGCTGCTGGAGTGGCTCGACCGCATCCTCGTCGCCGAATCCGTAGGTGCTGCACTGAGCGCGGCGGGGCGCTTGGTCCGAGGGGCTCGCGGTGGGTGGCCCCAGGTTCGTATGGCGAATCCATCAGGCCCTCGGAGCGAAAGTCAAGAACAGGGTGGGGACAGCAACTGACCCGTTGCACGAACTGCGAGAATCCAAAGCGGCCTACGAGTGGTTTTCCGCCGCAGAAATCGGGCGTCTAAGCGCCGAGAACAGCTTTGAATGGGCGGGATAGCTATAGAAATCAGATGGGTATTTTGGTCCGACCCGGTTCTCCCTGATCTTGTTGTTGCAGGTATTTTGGTCCGGGGTTAAGCACCGGGCGCGTCGACCGCGCCTCTCGCTCCCTCAGAGCCGCAACGATCCGCCCAAGATCATGCCCATATTCCGAGGCATGTTCCTCGCGATGCCTTCGAAGTTCTTTGATAATTGGGTCTTCAATCATTAGATGCACCTCCAAGTTCTTCCGGGGAGCAAAGTGTAGGGCACACGTAGCCGAGGGACTCAACGATTTTGGCGATTGAATTCTTGGTTTCGGCGTTATTGATGTGCTTAAAGTTCCAAGTCAACAGATAGTCGACGCCTTGAGTTGACGCTATGGCAATGTGAAGAGCGTCATCCTCACTGCCCGCGGGGATCACTTTTTCTGCGATCAACCGTTCAGATAGGTGTCGAGCATCCTCCGTAGCTGCAAGGATTGGAATTTCTTCGACGATGGCCAGTCTTCTTTCAGCCGCCGAAGGATCGCCGCGCGACACCTCGTCTTCTACGAGAGCAGAAACCCTCAAATCAAAGCGTGTTCGCTCATTCTCCCACCAGTCCTGCGTTAACGCTTGTCTGCCCGCAACAACAACATCACGACTCAATCGAGCAACCAAGTAGCTGACCACGGAAGACTCAATGTAGACAACTGGCTTCATTTGTGTGGACTTGGTTACTGTTTTCGAAGCTAACGTCAACCGCAGCCCGCGGGAAACTGCAGCCTTCGCTGTCGCTCAGGCAGCAGTTTGGCGTCGGGCTGGCGGACTCGTTAGGCGGATTGCCTAAGTTCGGCGGCTTGGTGAACGATACCAAGCAACCCATCAACTGAAATATCTTCGTCAATGAGGGGCCAATGTATGCCGTATCCTGACGGAGATACCTCAAAGACTTCGAGGTGCAGATCGGGGGCTGCCTTCAGTAGTGGCGACAACTCGCGCAGATTGGCAGAAAGGTCTTGTCCATCGACAACAGCAGAAAGCATACCCCGCGAAACAACCACGTGCTCGACCTTGTGATACTTGCTCATGACTTGCGCCTCATCTGAAATTCTTGCCACTGCTCCACAATATAGTCAAAATGCTGGAATAAGATTCTTCTGATCTCTCTCGTGGAACGAGGCGACATGTTGAAAGCGTACGCGAGGGATACATCAAATGTTTCGGTATTAAGCCAAAACTTGCATTCCATGTCGCCCTTTTTGCAATGAATATGGATCGGTTCGTTTCCTTCGTTTGCATAGAAGAAAAGTCGCCATCCGAGCAAAAGCAGAATTGTAGGCATGCTGTTACCGGGCTGAGTGTCGGAGGAATGCTCGACGCCTAACGTCTAGCCTGGCCCGTTGCCCGTTGCCGCGTTGGAGCGCAGCGACGGCGCGGCAATGGGCGGCGGGCCGAGCCGCTAGTTAGCCGGTTTGTGGCTGTGCTTGGCGATTAGCTCGCGAATCTGCGGCACCAGTTCGGATGGCACCTCCATGAAGGTTTGCCCGCTTTCAGCGAGGGCTTTCTCATCTTCTGCTACGGCGTCTTCCTCTGACTGTGACTCGTAGTGCTGCAGGACTCGATCAACGCGTTCTTGATCCCAGTCAGCGGGAAGTCTGGCATTCTTCATCGTCTTGACCTCTGTCTCCTTCGGAAAGCGCCGAGAGGCTTTCCGGTCAGATCGTATGCCGTGACTACGAAGACACTACTGGGTTCGGGGTCCGGCACATAGATGATCCGAAGGCACCGTCCGGAGAAGGTGCGACCAATTGCAACCCGAGATCCTTCTCTGCCTGCCCGATCCTCGTCGGGTTGCGACAACGCTTCTTCAACTTCCTCTTCCGAAACATAATGCCCGTAAATGTGGGGCAGCGATGTCACGGGGTCGATGTGGTAGCGAACATTCAACGATTAGTGGCAGATGCCTTCTCTTAGGCTAACGTCAACCGCAGCCCACGCCAAAATGCGGCCACGCGCGGAGCGCGGGCCGCAGTTTGGCGTCGGGCTGGCGTAAGTTGGCCTTTTAATCAGGTTAACGGATGACGGTGCATGCTGCCAAGCCTTGGCTCGGTGTTACACTTGAAACCCCCTCTTCTTTACAGCTTTTCGCTACCTTCGCGGGTCTCTCCGTCAGATGGCGTCGCTGGAATCCGTCCACGGCTCCAGATCATCCAAGTCCACCCGCAACGCGCTGGCGATTGCGCGCAACGTGCCGATGGCTCCGGTCTTGGTGCCGGCCTCGAGCTGGGAGATGTAAGACTTGCCGACGCCGGCCGCGTCGGCCAAGGCCTGCTGGGTCAGACCGCGGTGTTCGCGCCAGACGCGTAGCGGGCTTTCGCCCTTCACAAGGCGCTCGACTAGGGCTTGGGGCACGGTGTCATCTTCGCCGGCAGCAAGTTCGTGCTTTGCCTGGTCGAAGGCGCGGATGTCTGCTAGTTCTTCGAGTTGTTCCAGCATGTTTTCATAGTCCGCGTATGGGATCACGGCCCATTCCGGTTGGCCGGCATTCTCGATGATCTGCACCTTCATTTGTAGACATCCCCGCGTGAGCCGATCTGCAGGACCAGGATGACCAGGCGAGCACCTTGCACCTCGTAGATGACCCGCCAGTCGCCCACTCGTAAGCGGCAGCCGTCGCGGCCTTGCAGGCGCTTGGTATCCAGGCCGGCGCCGTCCGGTGCCAGCGCCAGTTTCTCCAATGCGCCCAAGATGCGCCGCCGGTCGACTGCCGACATGCGCGCAAGCACCTTGATGGCTTGTCGCTTGTAGGCAATCTGGAACATGGTCGCAGTTTACTCTGCGTAATCTTGGGTTGCAAAGGCTTGCCGTGGTCCCTGAACATGGCATGGCGACCTTGCCCGCATATTCGGTGCATATAACCTCTTGGCTTTGAGGGTTCAGCATGGACCACAAGAATCCAGTGACGACCCCAGGGTCATGGACGACTCCAGGGTCATGGACGACTCCAGCGACTCCAGGTTCTTGACTGTTGACTTATGTAAAGGCACGAGTCAAGACCTGACCCCCCTCCTGCGGCCCATTCCGGTTGGCCGGAGTTCTCGATGATCTGCACCTTCATTTGTAGACATCCCCGCGTGAGCCGATCTGCAGGACTAGGATGACCAGGCGAGCACCTTGCACCTCGTAGATGACCCGCCAGTCGCCCACTCTTAAGCGGCAGCCGTCGCGGCCTTGCAGGCGCTTGGTATCCAGGCCGGCGCCGTCCGGTGCCAGCGCCAGTTTCTCCAATGCGCCCAAGATGCGCCGCCGGTCGACTGCCGACATGCGCGCAAGCACCTTGATGGCTTGTCGCTTGTAGGCAATCTGGAACATGGTCGCAGTTTACTCTGCGTAATCTTGGGTTGCAAAGGCTTGCCGTGGTCCCCGAACATGGCATGGCGACCTTGCCCGCATATTCAGCGCATACAACCTCTTGGCGTTAAGGGTTCAGCATGGACCACAAGACTCCAGTGACGACCCCAGGGTCATGGACGACTCCAGCGACTCCAGGTTCTTGACTGTTGACTTATGTAAAGGCACGAGTCAAGACCTGCCCCCCCTCCTTGACCCCCCTCCTGACTCTGACCCCCTCCTGACTCGCCGCAGTTTGGCGTCGGGCTGGCGAATTTGTTGGGCGATCTCGTTCATTGGATCGGCGCTAATTGAGCCAAGAACCGTTTCCCGATTCCTCTTTGCTTGGCCTACTTAATCCCCCATCCCGTAACATTTGCGGAGCTGAATATGCCGCCATCGAAGGTTAGTTCGACGCGGGCACTATAATCGAATAAGACCACATTCTTTGTCACGGTAAAGAAGATTGCGTCAGCATCTGGAAAATGGACATAATACCCGTTCTTTTCCAAAAACCGAATAATCTCTGTTGCCGATCTCCCCTCAAACAAACGATTGTAATGCTCATTGGTGGCCTGCCTGTCAGGCTCGTAGTTGCCGAACACAAAAGTCGAAAGCCGAGGGCCGGGTATTAACCGAAGATCCTGAGTATTCAAGTCATTGCTCCGTGTAGGCGTAAGACATGACTGCATAAGGAAAAAAACTAGAAAACTACGATATGTTGAATTGCGCACATTAGTAACCTCCGAACATTCGACGCAGGAAGTCGTATTGTTGTAGTGGAGATAAGCTATCAAACCAATTAAGTTGTCTCCTGACCTCTTGGGCCGGTCGTCTCACGGCTTCAACGGCTTCACTAGCCTCCTCGATCAAGGTTGTTTCATTATGCAAGTTGGTACCCCAGCCTGGTGCATGAACAGATGGTTTTTGAACAGGTAGTCCGGCCTCTTGTAGGATCGTGTAAACGGTTGCGTTGCTGTTGTCTGTTCGGTCAAGATGAGCCGCATTATAGGTTCGCCCAAGCATCCCAACCCGTCGCGTCTCTTGTGTCAAATTTTCATCCATATCACAATAATTCACACCTTCGGCAATCGTTACCATGTGACGAGACTGGCTGCCATTCTCAACCCAAGCGTTGTAATCGAAATCCCTCTCTAATCCGACCATCCTGTTTGTAACAAGATTATCAAACGGAAAATCGATATCCCCAATCTCTGAAGTCGGCGACTGATACTGCTGGGCCAGCCCCTCCGCGACCAAATCATCATATCTATTGTTCCTGGCAGGTCCGCCGCGATAGACAATAGTTCTGTCTACCTCACAGTAGACAATAAATAGATGATAGGTTTGGATATAGTCGGAGCCTCTGAACTGACCAATGTTTATCGGAGTCGGCATAGCGCCTACTTTGATTTTGCAAGTCGGACACTCTACAGTTTCACAGCCCATAAGGAACACCTTGAGTCCGAAAAAACAATAGTCGCTTAAATATAGAGCGCCTTGTCGACTCGTGGTCGCAATCCGTCGAATACATTCCGGCAACGGGGTACATATCTTTAAGGCCGCGCCACTCTGCTCAATCTAATGTCGTTCATCCGGTTTTGGCCGGAACGATGATCAAGGCCGAAATATCCGTGTAGCAGCACAATGATTTGCAAATCTTCTAGTTCAAGCGCACGCCATGCATACTTATAGCTCTCATAAGCGGACCATTCGAATTTTATTCTATGTTCCTTAGCGAAGCCAGTCATTACCCGTTGAGCGTGTGCACTACTTAGCCTGCGCATCTGCTGGGAGGATAGGCTAAGCATCAATAACTCCAAGTACGTTTGATATACTTGGTAGGTACCAGCAGACGCCAAAGAGGATCAAGCGTGCTGCCGTCGATTTCGTCGACGAGCAATGACTCAGTCAGAACCGTCTTTGGCGCACGAAGAAGAAACGCGATCAGGCGTAGTGTTCGGTAGCGTAGCATTCCGAGGTTGCTCCTTGTGGACGCTTGGGGGTGGCGATGTTTATAGCGCAACGTTAAGTAGTCGGACGAAGGGCTTGATAGGTCCGCCCATTCGCGAGGATGACATCATGGAATCGCGGGCGCTGTCAAGGGCTTAGACTTTACATAGCGGCGTCGCGCTTAGGGTCTTATGCGGCAAATATGCTGCATAAGACGCTGAGGGCGGCCATATCGCCGCATAAGACCCTAAGTATTCCGCCCTGCCTGTAAGGTAGTTTATGAGAGACAGCAGGTACTTATTGCAGGATGCTTTGGTAGATTCTTCCACATAAGGCCACATTGCGGCCCTGCTGTTCCGGGAGCCGGTCGTTCACGGAACGGGGGCGCGGCTTCGCCGGAGGCTGTTCGAGACTTGCGCTGGCCTGCGAGGACTGCCTATATTTACAGTCACGGTGCAACCCGAGGCCAAGACGATGACGGCGACAGCAGCACATCCGAACGCAAGACCACCGCGTCTCCTGGAACAAGTCAGGCAGAAGATGCGGATGAAGCACTACAGCCGTCGCCTGAGGCATTGATTCCGTAGCTGAGGCAATGCGTCGAGGCGTCCGCACGGCTCTTGGCAGCGGACAAGGCCGACGGCTTCGGGGAGGTGTCGATGCCGGAGTCGCTTGTGCGCAGTCCGGTCGATCTATTGCTCGGCGGGGGTGGCGGTTCCCATGCTGTGCGGCATCGGCTGCCCGAGGTGCCTGGTTTTCCGCTACCGGGGGTGCCGGGTGGGGTTGCTGCCGGCGTTGCGGCTTAGCGGGGAGCCTGTAGGGCGGATGCCCGATAGGCTGATCCGCCGACCCGCCGGTGGCTTCAAAGAAGATTGATGAGCAAGCAAGAGGCTGTCGTCGGTCGCGGTGGGTGGCGGAACCCGTTCTGGGTGGCGGAACCCGTCCATAGTTCCTCCCTACGCGGGCTAACGGTTGCAGTAAGCGTCGAATTGTTCCGGGGCATTCTCAAAACAGATCGGTGTTCGGTCCGGGTCGGACGGTCTCGAAACGCCTGGATGCCTCAGTCAGATGCCCGGTCGGCATTGGGAGCCGCTCTCCAGCCGGCGACCTGGAGGCTGGGCAGGTCTTCGCGCCAGCGGTGTCCTTGCCATCCTATCGGCTTTAGCTCGGGTTGCTGCTCGGCCCGCGGGACCCGGCGCCGGTCCCCGCCGCGGTGTCGACCGAGGTCGGCGCACCCAGGCAGGGGCCTTCGGATCGGTTCAGAAACAAGTGGCGCAGACGCCCGCTCGCTGAACCTTTTGATTGGCCGTTTCGTGGTTGCGTCTGCACCACTTGTTTCTGAACCTTGACTTAGCACGCAACTTCGGTCGGCGGGCGGTAGTCGAGGTCAAAGGCCTCGGCGACGGCGGGCTGGGTGACATTCCCGTCGAGGATGTTGGCGGCGCTGGCGAGGATCGGATCGCTTGCGGCGGCCTGCGGGCCCAGGTCGGCGAGGCGGCGGATGTAGGGGGCGGTGGCGTTGGTCAGCGCGAAGGTGGCGGTGCGCGGGAAGGCGCCGGGCATGTTGGCGACGCAGTAGTGGAGCACGCCGTCGACGGTGAAGGTGGGGTCGGCATGGGTGGTGGGGCGGCTGGTCTCGACGCAGCCGCCCTGATCGACGGCGACGTCGACGATGACCGGGCCGTCGTCGTGCATCAGGGCGAGGTCGGCGCGGCGGATAAGGACGGGGGCGCGGGCGCCGTTGACGAGGACGGCGCCGATGATGAGGTCGACGCTCGGCAGGTGCTCGCGCAGCGCGTAATCGCTGCTGGCCAGCGTGCGGACGTTGGCGGGCATGACCGCGTCGAGCCGGCGCAGGCGCTCCAGGTCGATGTCGAGAATGGTCACGTCGGCACCGAGGCCTGCGGCCATGCGTGCGGCGTTGGCGCCCACGTTGCCGCCGCCGAGGACGAGCACCCTCGCCGGGGCGACGCCGGGGACGCCGCCCATGAGCACGCCGCGCCCGCCATGGTGGGCGGCGAGATGGCAGGCGCCGACCTGGGCCGCCATGCGCCCGGCGATCTCGCTCATGGGGGCGAGCAGCGGTCGCTCGTTGCCGACGGTCAGGGTCTCGTAGGCGAAGCAGTGGGCGCCGCTGGCGAGCATGGCGTCGGTCAGCGCGCGGCTGGCGGCGAAGTGGAAGTAGGTGAACAGGGATTGGCCGGGGCGGATGAGCGGATACTCGTCCGCCAGCGGCTCTTTGACCTTGACGATGAGGTCGGCATCGACATAGACCGCGGCGGCTTCGGCGACGATGCGTGCGCCGGCATCGCGGTAGGCGTCGTCATCCAGCCCGGCACCGAGGCCGGCCCCGGACTGGACGACGACCTCATGGCCGCCGGCAACCAGGTCGTGCACCAGCGCCGGCACGGCGCCGACGCGGTGCTCCTGGGGCTTGATCTCGGTGGGGATGCCGACGATCAATGCGCTGGCCTCGGCGGATTGCCTGAACTCAGGGTCAGCCGACCGCGGCGCCGGCGGGCGCTGCCGAGCAGCGGCACAGCGGCTTGCGGGCCATGAGACCGGGCTCGCCGCTCATTGCGGTGCCGCATCTCCCCCGTGCTGCTCCTGCATCTGGCGCATCTGCTCTTCCATCTGCTTCTGCATCTCGCCGAAGAAGGCATCGGACTCGGCGCGGCTGGCCATGCCGTCGCCATCGGTATCCATGCGATCGAACGAGGCTTCAGTGCGCTTGCCGAACTCGTCCGCTTCCACCTTGCCGTCTTGGTTGGCATCGAGGTTCTTCATGAAGGTCTCACCGGGATTGGGCATCCCCTTATCCTTCATCTGCTGGATCATCTCCTCCGGGACGCTGGCCTCGAAGGATGCCTGGGCCTCGTCTTGGGTGATGGCGCCGTCGCCATTGGCGTCGGTCTTGGCGAAGCCCTCGGTCTGCGGGGCCATGGCCTCCGCCTTGCTGACCGCGCCGTCGCCGTCCTTATCGAGCGTCTGCATGAAGGCATCGGTGGGCGAGCCGGGCTGCTCGCCGGGCTCCTGGGGGGCTTGGGCGACGGCACCGGTGGTCAGCGCGAGGAGGGCCAGGGGGATCATTCGCTTCATCTATTTCTGCTCCACGAGGTGGTGATTGGATTTGTTGTGCGTTGTCGATGGCAATTGCGACCTGTTGTCTAAGGGGGCCATTGGCCGCTGCCGCCCGAGCACGCGCCGATCATTGCCGACCAGGGCGCGGGGTCTTGGACAAGCGCCGCTAGGGTAGTGCGAGCCGCGCCCGGTGGCAACATCCCATGGCCTCGGCGATCACTCTTTGTTGTCGTCTTCGGACCCTTGCTTGGCCTCGCGCGCTTGCTTGAGGGTCTTGAGCTTGCCCATCTGACTGAAGTAGAACCAAAGCACGACGCCTGCGAGCAGCGCCAGCTCGAGCCCTTTCAGGGTACCTGTTTCCATCGTTTGCTACCTCGTTGTCGGCGCAATCCGGGGGTTTTGGGTTTGTTGGCGGCGTCTTGGACGCCGTGCAAGGATAGTTGCGGCCCCTCGCGGGTTTGCAAGCGTCCTTGTTTGGCCAATGGCGCCGCGGGAAGCCAACATCTGTGCTGCGGCGGGGTTTCAACGACGCGGTAACGCGGCTGGAAGCCGCTCCCACAGGGCTGATCGCGAAGCGCTGGGGGAGCGGCCTGCGGCGCCTTGGCCAACGCCGTTGCGCCATCAAAGGCGATGGCGAGCAAGACGCGACGGATGATCGAGGGACTTGCTCGCCGTGGCTGTTGTCGTGATCGTGATCGTGATCGGAACAGTTTCAGTGCTGATAGCCGATTCCGACAACGACTACGATCACGACAGCCAGACACGCAGCGCTATTCGCCCAGGTAAACCTCGATCACCCGCGGATCGTTCTGGACCTCGTCCATGCTGCCCTCGGCCAGCACCGCGCCTTGGTGCAGCACGGTGACGCGCCGGGCGATGGAGCGCACGAAGTCCATGTCGTGCTCGACGACGACCACGGAGTGGCGGCCGGCGAGCGCGCGCAGCAGCTCGGCGGTGCGCTCCATCTCTTGGTGGGTCATGCCGGCGGCGGGCTCGTCCACCAGCAGCAGGTGGGGGTCCTGCATCAGCAGCATGCCGATCTCCAGCCACTGCTTTTGGCCGTGGGACAGGGCGCCCGCCGGGCGCTCGCGCTGGGCGGCGAGGCCGATGGTCTCCAGCACCTCGTCGATGCGCTCGCGTTGGGCGGGGCTCAGCCGGGCGAACAGGGTCGGCAGCACGCGCTTGTCGCCGGCCATGGCCAGCTCCAGGTTCTCAAACACGCTGTGGTGCTCGAACACGGTCGGCTTCTGGAACTTGCGGCCGATGCCGGCCTGGGCGATCTCGGCCTCGTTGAGCTGGAGCAGGTCGATGCGCTGGCCGAAGAAGGCGGTGCCGGTGTCCGGCCGGGTCTTGCCGGTGATGATGTCCATCATCGTGGTCTTGCCGGCGCCGTTGGGACCGATGACGCAGCGCAGCTCGCCCACGTCGACATAGAAGTTGAGGTTGTTGATCGCCTTGAAGCCGTCGAAGCTGACGCTGATGTCCTCCAGGTAGAGGATCTGGCCGTGGGACAGGTCCAGCTCCAGGTCGAGCTGGGAGTACATGAACGACCATTGCCGATCCGGGCGCATGGCCGCGCGCAGCTGGGCGAGCGCGCTCATGCCCTGCCCTCCCCTGCCGGCCGGCGCAGCATGGCCGCGATGCCGGCGATACCCCGCGGCAGGAACAGCGTCACCAGCACGAACAGCCCGCCCAAGACGAACAGCCAGGCCTCGGGCAGGATGCCGGTGAAGACGCTCTTGCCGTAGTTGACCACCAGCGCACCGATGACCGCCCCGTACAGGGTCGCCCGACCACCAATGGCGACCCAGATCACCAGCTCGATGGAGTTGAGCGGCGAGAGTTCGCCGGGATTGATGATGCCGACCTGGGGCACGTACAGGGCGCCGGCCACGCCGGCGAGCATGGCCGAGAAGGTGAACACCGCGAGCTTGACGTATTCGACCCGGTAACCGATGAACCGCACCCTGGTCTCGGAGTCGCGGATGGCCACCATGACCCGGCCGAGCCGGGAGGTGACGATCCAGCGGCAGGCCAGATAGCCCAGCGCCAACGCCAGGCCCGAGGCCAGGAACAGCGCCACCCGGGTGCCATCGGCCTGCAGGTCGAAGCCGAGGATGTCTTTGAAGTCGGTCAGGCCGTTGTTGCCGCCGAAGCCCATCTCGTTGCGGAAGAAGGCCAGCATCAGGGCATAGGTCAGGGCCTGGGTCATGATGGACAGATACACGCCGGTGACCCGGGAGCGAAACGCCAGCGCCCCGAACAGGAAGGCCAGCAGCCCCGGCACCAGCACGACCATTAGGGCCGCGACCCAGAACATGTCCATGCCGTGCCAGAACCAGGGCAGTTCCGACCAGTTCAGAAACACCATGAAGTCCGGCAGCACCGGATCGCCGTAGACGCCGCGATCGCCGATCTGGCGCATCAGATACATGCCCATGGCATAGCCGCCCACCGCGAAGAAGGCCCCGTGCCCCAGGCTGAGGATGCCCATGTAGCCCCAGACCAGATCCACCGCCACGGCCAGCAGGGCATAGGTCAGATACTTGCCGAGCAACGTCACGGTAAAGGTCGACAGGTGCAGCGCGTTGCCCTCGGGCACGGCCAGATTCAGCACCGGCACCAGCGCCATGGTGAGGGCCAGCACCGCGAGCATGACCTGGCCGCCGGTGTCGCCGCGCAGCGGTCGCAGCAGGGTCATGGATCAGCCCTCCGCCGCACGGCCCCGCTGCGGGAACAGCCCGCGCGGGCGCTTCTGGATGAATAGGATGATGAACACCAGGACCAGGATCTTGGCCAGCACGGCGCCGGTCCAGGGCTCCATGACCTTGTTCGCGACCCCCAGCGTGAGCCCGCCCACCAGCGTGCCCCAGAGGTTGCCGACGCCGCCGAAGACCACGACCATGAAGGAGTCGATGATGTAGGCCTGGCCCATGTTCGGGCCGACATTGGTCAGCTGCGACAGGGCCACGCCGGCAACGCCGGCGATGCCGGCGCCCAGCCCGAAGGTCAGGGCATCGACTCGCGCCGAGCGCACCCCCATGGCCCGCGCCATGGCCCGGTTCTGAGCTACGGCGCGCACCTGCAGCCCCAGCGGCGTGCGCTTGAGCACGCCGAGCAGGGCGACGAACACCATCAGCGCGAAGACCAGGATGTAGAGCCGGTTGTAGGTCAGCGACAGCACCGGGTTGATCTCAAGCGAGCCGCTCATCCAGCTCGGGTTCTCGACCACCACGTTCTGGGCCGAGATCAGGGTGCGCACCAGCTGCTGCAGGATCAGGCTGATGCCGAAGGTCGCCAGCAGGGTCTCCAGCGGGCGACCGTACAGAAAGCGGATCACGCCGCGCTCGATGGCGATGCCGAACAGGCCGGAGACGACGAAGGCCGCCGGCACCGCGATCAGCACCGACCAGTCGACCCATTCCGGCAGCAGCGCCTGCACCAGATAGGTGGTATAGGCGCCGAGCATGATCAGCTCGCCGTGGGCCATGTTGATGACCCCCATGACGCCGAAGGTGATGGCCAGCCCGATGGCCGCGAGCACCAGCACCGAACCGAGGCTGAGCCCGAAGAACAGGGTCTCGGCGGCGCGATTGACGGCGACCAGGACGTCGATACCTTCCAGGGCCTGCTCGGCGGCGGCGCGCACCTCGGCATCGGGCTCGTCGTCGAGCAGGGCCGTGAGGGCGTTGCGGGCCTGGGGATGGAGGCTGCCGGCGAGGGCATCGACGGCCTTCAGACGCACCGCCGGGTCGACATCGCCGAGTTCGGCGATGGCGATGCCGATGCCGAGCAGGGCGCGCACCTCGCCGTCGTCCTCGCGCCCGAGCTGGGTGCGCATGGCCGCGACGCTGACGGCGTCATCGAGACCGATCATCTCGGTGGCGGCGGACAGGCGCTCGTTCGAATCAGGGCTGGCCAGGGTCAGCGCCGCGATGGCCGCGCGAATGGCCGTGCGCATGCGGTTGTTGATGGTGATGCGCTTGACGCCGCGCCGACCGACCTCGCCCAGGTCCGCCCCGCTCAGGGCATCGGTGAGCCGATAGCCCTTGCCCACGCGCTCGGCGAAGACCACCCGTTTGTCGTCCTTGCGGCTGGTCAGGTCGCCGCCGAGCAGGGCCTCCAGCAGCCCGGCGGCGCGTGGGTCGCCGCTGGCGGCGATGTCCGCCACCGCCTGTTCCTTGACCTTGAACGAGCGCTCGGTGAGCTGGGGCAGCAGGGACGCCAGGTCCGCATCTGCCACGTCGTCGTCGGCCGCCACGCCCCATGCCGGCAACAGCAGGCAGGCGACCAGCAGCAGCCCGAGCGGACCGCGACTGCAACGCCAACCCTGCACCACGCTCAGCGGCTCAGCCACGCCGCGGGATCAATCCGCGGCCCCGACACAGGCCTTGGTCTTGGTGTTGTAGTTGCCGCAGTTGATCGGATCGGTCCAATCGCCCACCAGGTCTTTGGAACCCGCAAGATAGTCGGACCAGGCATCCCCCGGCACCTCCTCCTCGGTCTCCCAGACCACGGCGAACTGGCCGTCGTCCTGGATCTCGCCGATCAGCACCGGCTTGGTGATGTGATGGTTGGGCAGCATCTTGGCCGTGCCGCCGGTGAGGTTGTCGGTCTCCAAGCCGATGATCGCCTTGCCGACCGCATCCGGGTCGGTGCTGCCGGCCTTCTCCACCGCCTTGGCCCAGAGGTCGAAGCCGATCTTGTGGGCCTCCATCGGGTCGTTGGTGACCCGATCCTCGTCCTTGATGAAGCCGTGCCAGGTCTCGATGAAGCCGTCGTTGTCTTCGCTGTCAACGCTCATGAAGTAGTTCCAAGCGGCCAGATGACCGACCAGCGGACCGGTGTCGATGCCGGAGAGCTCTTCCTCGCCGACGGAGAAGGCGACCACGGGGATATCCTCGGCGGAGATGCCCTGGTTGCCCAGCTCTTTATAGAAGGGCACGTTGGCGTCGCCGTTGACCGTCGAGACCACGGCGGTCTTCTTGCCGGCGGAGCCGAACTGCTTGATCTCGGAGACGATGGACTGCCAGTCGGAATGGCCGAACGGCGTGTAGTTGATCATGATGTCCTCGTCGGCGACGCCGTTCTGCTTCAGATAGGCCTCGAGGATCTTGTTGGTGGTGCGCGGATAGACGTAGTCGGTGCCCGCCAGCACCCAGCGCTCCACGCCGAGCTCGTCGCGCAGATAGTCGACCGCCGGGATCGCCTGCTGATTGGGCGCGGCGCCGGTGTAGAAGACGTTCTTCGACGATTCCTCGCCCTCGTACTGGACCGGGTAGAACAGCAGGCCGTTCAGCTCCTCGAACACCGGCAGCACCGACTTGCGCGAGACCGAGGTCCAGCAGCCGAAGACCACGGCCACCTTGTCCTTCTCCAGCAGCTCGCGGGCCTTCTCGGCGAACAGCGGCCAGTCGGATGCCGGGTCCACCACCACGGCCTCCAGCTTGCGCCCGAGCAGCCCGCCCTTCTTGTTCTGCTCATCGACCAGCATCAGCACGGTGTCCTTCAGCGTGGTCTCGCTGATGGCCATGGTGCCGGACAAGGAATGCAGCACGCCCACCTTGATCGGCTCGTCGGTCGCCGCGGCGGCCTCGTCTTCGGCGGCGGCCGGCAGGGTCGAGATGGAGAGGCCGAGCGCCAGGCCGGAGCCCAGCAGCAGTTTCGTCAGTCGGTTGCCGATCGGCATAGGAAGCCCTCGTCGATGATGTCGTTGGGGAGGATGGCGCGTCGTGGCGCAGGGGCGTCGGGTCTTGTGGCGACTGCGCTTGGCTGAGCGTGTCTGCAAAGGGTGCGCCAAGGCGGCAACTAATTGATATCTATCAATCGGCGTGGGCGGGAGCCAGCTTGGCGCCCACGACTGGTGCATGGATCGCCGAAAGCCGCACCTCCATGGTGCGCCTCGGGCGGCAACGCTGGCGCGTCCGCGACCATGGGCGATGCCCAGTGGCCGTAGTAAGCGAGCGCATCGTCTGCGCGTTCGGGGACGGGACGTTTAGGGGCGAAGCCGATGTGGCCTGGTTGCCGGCAGCCCAAAGCCGCCGCCGGGCGAGCGGTCTCGGATCAAGCGGCGCTGCCGTACTCCGCCTTCGAGCCGGTCAGGTCCCAGGCGAAGGTGCAGTCCAGATGCGACAGCACCGAGATCATGCCGCTCTCGCCGTCCTCGATCATGACCGCGACCGGCGCCTTGCGGTTGAACTGCTTGTTGCCGCGCTTGACCCATAGGTTGCGCATCTCCGGGTTGCGCGGAAAATAGGTGCCCAGGGCCTCGTCGATGCGCAATAGATAGCCCATGCGGCGGTTGACCGTGGTGTCGTCCGGGAACGCCTCCTCGTCGCGGAAGCGGGAGATGTTACGGGGCTTCACGCTCGCCGGCAGCTGCATGATGGCCATGATGTCGCTGGCGCCGAGGCCCCAGGTCTCAAGCATGCTCATGATCTTGCGGGTCATTGCGAGGCGCTCGTCTCGGGTCAGGTCGGTCATCGTCTATACCACTCGGAGGATGCGTGGCGCGGAATCGCACCGTTTTAGTCAGGTTTTAGGGAGATGACGACGACCGCGGCGGGTTGCAACCCGGGAGTGTCGGCGAGGGAGTGTCGGTATCTCCAGGCCGACACGGCTCAGCACGCGTGGTGAGGTCGAGCACGGTCTCGCTCCTCAGCGCACCGATGTACTAACCAACCGGCATCACCAACACCAACCCCTGCAGCACCAGAGCGGCCATCACGCCGGCTACTAGATCGTCGAGCATGATCCCCAACCCGCCGTGCAGCGATCGGTCCAGCACCCGAATCGGCCAAGGCTTGAGGATATCGAACAGCCGAAACAGCACGAAGCCCGCCAACAGCCAGCCCCAGCCCGCGGGCGCGGCCGTCAAGGTCACCAGCAGGCCGACCCACTCGTCCCAGACGATGGCGCCGGGGTCGTCCAGCCCCAGGTCGCGGGCGGTCTGACCGCAAACCCAGATGCCAAGCGCGAACAGCGCCGCCGTCGCCGCCAGATAGACCCAGATCGGCAATGGCGACATCAATACGCACAGCGGCAGCGCCGCGAGCGTCCCCCAGGTCCCCGGGGCCTTCGGCGCCAGGCCGGAGCCGAAGCCGAACGCCAGCCAATGGTGCCAGCGGCGCCAGTCGGGGCGCACGCCCGCTGCGCGAGCGATCGGGCCGGGCTTTGTTGGCTGGATCATGCGAAGTGGTCGAAGCCCATGGGCCCCGCCTGCCAGGTCGTCCCGTCGGGCAGCAGCCAGCGCTGGCCAGGTGTGGCATCGACGACCCCGATCCGCGTCAACGGGCAGCCGACCTGTTGGGCCAAGGCCGGCAACAGCAGGGCGTGCTGCGGCGGCAGCGCAAAGCACAGCTCGTAGTCGTCCCCGCTGCCCAGCGGCAACGACCAGTCGTCGTCGCCGACCGCCACCGCATCGGCCACCTCCGGCTCCAGCGGCAAGCGCCGAAGCTCAAGCGTCGCGCCGACGCCGCTCGCCTTCAAGAGATGCCCAAGGTCCGCCGCCAGACCGTCGGAGAGATCGATCGCCGCGCTGGCCGCCCCGCGTAGCGCCCGGCCGAGCGCGACCCGCGGCGTCGGGCGCTCCAGCCGCGCCCGCAGCGCGGACTCGGGCGTCTGCCCCTGCTGGAGCTGGCGCAGGGCGAGCCCGGCGGCACCGACGCTGCCGCTGACGCAGATCAGATCGCCGGGCCGGGCGCCTTTGCGGCGCAAGGCCGCCCCGACCGGCACGAAGCCATGGACCTGGATCGAGATGGTCAGCGGCCCGCGGGTGGTATCGCCACCAACCAGCCGCAGCCCGTGGGCGCGGGCCAGCCCGTCGAGCCCGCGGGCAAACTCCGACAGCCAGCCGCGCTCTGCCGTCGGCAGCGTCAGCGCCAGCGTCGCCCAGGCCGGCACCGCACCCATCGCGGCCAGGTCGCTCAGCCCCACGGCCAGGGCCTTGTGCCCGAGCGCGACCGGGTCGCAGTCGGCAAAGAAATGCACCCCCGCGACCAGGGTATCGATGCTCACGGCCAGCTCGTGGCCGTCGGGGACGCGCAGCAGCGCGCAGTCGTCGCCGATGTCGAGACCGACGTCCGCGCGCTCGCTGCCGCGACCCGTCAGGTAGGCCCGGATCAGCTCAAACTCGCCCATGGCATCGGATTCGTCGATGGTTACCTTTGACATCGCGTTACTGTACCGGGTCGTCCGCGGCCATGTCGACCAACGCAACGGCGCGCACAGTTGCCCCTGCGCATGGGATGCGGGCTCGGCCCGGACCGATCCGATCCGATCCGAGCCGAGCCGAGCCGAGCCGAGCCGAGCCGAGCCGAGCCGAGCAACCGAGGCCGAACGACGTCCTCGTGGCGCATTGCAGGCTTGCGCATAATTTGCCGCTACTCCATTCAAACTGAGCCGACCTACGGCGCCGTGTGAGATCGATTCCGAGTCCGGCGAGACCTCAGGCGATTTCTGTCAACACCTACCCCTTGTCAATCCTGCGTCATCTGGTAGGAAAGTTTCCGGCAATCGCCTCAGTCGGCGCCGACCAAAGAGCCGGCCAGCCGTTGGGTGATTGATCGCACCGACGCTCCAGCGTCGTTGCGCATCCCCCGGCAGACGGTACCAGGCCCCCCTGCCCTGTGCATGCAGCACCGGCAGACCCTGCGCCCGCAACGTCTTGTGATGCCAAGGCTGTTTCCCGTGCCGATCCGTGTCGGCCTCCGGGCCGGCACCTGTTCGCCTCGGATGGAGAACGGAATCGAGATGTCTGCGCTAGCGCCTGAACTCGTCGGCGCGCAGCTGCCGGGCCACGCGGTCGAGCACGCCGTTGATGTAGCGGTGGCCCTTCTCGGCGCCGAGCAGCTTGGCCAGGTCGATCGCCTCGTTGATGACCACGCGCGCAGGCAGCTCGGGCGAGAACTTCAGCTCGTAGGCGCCGACGCGCAGGATGGCGCGCTCCACCGGGTCGATGCTCTTGATGGAGCGGTCCAGGAACGGCTCCAGTTCGGCGTCGACGGCCTCGAGCTGCTCGGGCACGCCACGCAGCAGCTGATCGAAGAGCTGGGCATCGTAGGCGAGCGGCTTCGGCTTGCCGGCTTGGCCCTGCGCAAAGTCCTCGACCATCCCCTCGGCCACGGCATCGATCCAGGCCGGGTCGTCGAAGAAGTGGCCGACGATCTCCGCCGGGGACTGACCGCTGACCTGCCACTGATACAACGCCAGCACGGCATAGCGTCTGGCGGCGCTGCGGCGTGAGACCATGTCAGTCGAGCTGGCGCAGCAGGTTGGCCATCTCCAGCGCCGACATGGCCGCCTCGGCGCCCTTGTTGCCGGCCTTGGTGCCGGCGCGCTCGATGGCCTGCTCGATGCTGTCGACGGTAAGCACACCGAAGGCCACCGGCACGCCGTGGGTGAGGCTGGCCTGGGCCATGCCCTTGACGCACTCGGAGGCGACGTACTCGAAGTGCGGCGTGCCGCCGCGGATGACGGCGCCCAGCGCGATGATGGCGTCGTAGCCGCCCTTGGCGGCAATGCGATCGATGGTCACCGGCATCTCAAAGGCGCCGGGGACGCGCACGATGGTCATGGCATCGTCCTCGGCGCCGTGGCGGCGCAGGGCGTCGATGGCGCCCTTCTCCAGGCTCTCGACGATATAGCTGTTCCAGCGTGACACCACCAGGCAGAAGCGGGCGTCACCGGCGCGCAGGACGCCTTCGATGGTCTTGATCATGGATCGGATGCTCCGAAGATGGAAATAGATGGGTTCAACTGCGCCTAGGTTTCGCCAACGAACTCTGGTCGTGGTCGTGGTCGTGGTCGAGTCCGAGTCCGCTCACGATCACGATCACGATCACGATCACGATCACGATCACGATCACGAATGGGACAACGGCTGCGGACCGATTGCGTTTACCTGAATTCAGGCGCGGTTGTATCTGGCAACGATCAACCGCCGACGTACTCCACCACCTCCAGGTCGAAGCCGGAGATGCCGTGCATGGCCTTGGGCGCACTCATGACGCGCATCTTGCGCACGCCGACGTCGGCGAGGATTTGCGCGCCGATGCCGTGGGTGCGCAGCTCGTTGCGGTCGGTGCGCAGCCGCGGCGGGCGGCGGGTCTCGTCCTCCCAGCACAGCTGCTGGAGCTTGGCCAGGATATGCTCGGCGTCGTCGCGGTTGCGCAGCACGACGATCACGCCCTCGCCGGCCTCGGCGATGCGGCGCATGACGTCTTTGAGCGGCCAACCGCAGGCCGGATGGTCGGTACCGAACAGGTCGCACAGCGCGTTTTGCAGATGCACCCGCACCAGCGTCGGGCGATCCGGGTCGATCTCCCCCAGGGTCAGGGCCAGGTGGACATCGTTGTCGATGGTGTCGCGGTAGGCGGTGACATGAAAATCGCCGTGCTCGGTGGGCAGATCGCACTCGGCCTCACGGATGATCGCCCGCTCATTGGCCACCCGATAGTGGATCAGGTCGGCGATGGTGCCGGCCTTCAGCCCATGCTCGCGGGCGAAGACCTCCAAGTCCGGCCGCCGGGCCATGGTGCCGTCTTCGTTCAGGATCTCGACGATGACGGCGGCGGGCTCGAAGCCGGCCAGCCGGGAGAGGTCGCAGCCGGCCTCGGTATGGCCGGCGCGCACCAGCACCCCGCCGGGCTGGGCCATCAGCGGGAAGATGTGGCCGGGCTGCACCAGGTCCGTGGACTTGGCCTCCGGCGCCACCGCCGCCTGCACGGTGCGCGCCCGGTCGGCCGCCGAGATGCCCGTGGTGACCCCCCGGGCGGCCTCGATGGAGACCGTGAACGCCGTGGAGTGGGCCGCGGTATTGGCATTGACCATCAGCGGCAGGTGCAGCCGCTCGCAGCGCTCCTTGCTCAGCGTCAGGCAGATCAGCCCGCGACCGTACTTGGCCATGAAGTTGATCGCCTCCGGCGTCACGCAATCGGCGGCCATCAGCAGATCGCCCTCGTTCTCGCGGTCCTCGTCGTCCATGATCACGACCATTCGCCCGGCGCGAATGTCGTCGATGATCTCTTCGGTGGAATTCAGGCTCATGTTGCAGCCAACAGCTAGTCTCGGCGCGGCGGAAAACCGCGAATGGTAGCACGAAAGCAATGCGGCGCCGGCTTCGGCCGACGCTCAGGTCGAGCCCCGGAAGCCGTGCTCGGCAAGGAATGCCTCGGTGATGTTGCAACCGCCGGGGTCGGCGGCCTTGCGGCCGAGGACCAGGCGCTCCAGGTAGCGGGCGATCAGATCCACCTCCAGGTTGACCCGGGCGCCGACCCGGTAGCCGCCGATGATGGTGGCCTTGAGCGTGTGCGGGACGACGTTCAGGCTGAAGACGGCACCGTCGACGCTGTTGACGGTCAGACTGGTGCCGTCGATGGCGATGGAGCCCTTGGCGGCGATGTAGCGGGCCAGCTCGTCGGGGGCACGAATGCGCAGGCGCCAGGAGCGACCGTCCTCGCGGATCTCCATGACCTCGCCGAGGCCGTCGACATGGCCGCTGACCAGATGGCCGCCGAGGGGCGTGGCCAGCGTCAGGGCCTGCTCCAGGTTGACCGGGGCACCGGGGCTCAGGCCGCCGAGACTGGTCAGCGACAGGGTCTCGCGGGAGACGTCGGCGGCAAAGGTGCCGCCCGCAAGATCCACGGCGGTCAGACAGACACCGTTGACGGCGATGCTGTCGCCGATGGTCGCCTGCTCCAGCGCCAGCGCGCCGACGCCGACGCGCAGGCGCACGTCGCCGCCGCGGGGCTCCAGGCGCTGGATCTCGCCGATGGCTTGGATGATGCCGGTAAACATCTGCTTCCCCCGTTGCTGTTGTTGATCTGCGAACATCTGCGGTTGTTGGGATTATCGCCTATGGCCCATGGAGATCCGCGGCACGGCAACGACACGGTCGCGCCCGCCCTCCTTAGCCTGGTACAGCCCGGCATCGGCGGCAGCGAACAGGCTGTCGAAGCCCTCGCCCGGGGGCGTCGCCTGAGCGGCGCCGATACTCAGGGTGCCGACCAGCCGTCGACCCTCGAACCAGATGGGCGCATTGCGCACCGTGTGCAGCAGGCTTTCGGCCAGTATGACCGCACCGTCGAGGTCGGTATCCGGCAACAGCAGCGCCAGCTCGTCGCCGCCGATCCGGCCGAGCATATCCTGGCCGCGGATACGCGCTTGGATGAGCTGCACCTGATGGCGGATCAGGGCATCGCCGGCGCGATGACCGGCGGTGTCGTTGACCTGCTTGAGGCGGTCGATGTCGAGCACCAGCAGCGAGATCGGCCGGCCGGATCTGCGCGCCAGCTGCATCCGACAGCCGAACCCCTGCTGAAAGCCGCGGCGGTTGGCGATGCCGGTCAGCACGTCGAAGTTGGCCGCCCGCTCGAGCGCCTGGGCGGCCTGCTCCCGCGCAGACTCGTAGACATAGGCCAGCGCGGTGGACGCACCGGCCGCGCCGGCCACGTTAAAGGGCGCGACCCACTCCAGCCCCCCGCCAGGGTCGATGACGAAGCGGGCGCCGAGGGCGGCGGTGAGCAGCACGCTGAAGCCGCCGGAGAGGATCAGGCCGGTGCGCAGGCCGTGCAGGAAGAACGGGATCGGCGGATAGAGGGCGGCCCAAACCAGGATGCCGTCACCGGGCTCGCCGCTGACCACGACCACCAGGATCACCACGGCGACCGCCAGGGTGCCCGGAAAGAGTGCCCGCTCCGGCGCCGGCGCCACGCGCTGACGCAGCTGCCAGGCGACGCCGGCGAAGACGACACAGGCGCCGAGCTCGACGACGGCGTGCAGCCAGTAGCCGGTCAGCACCAGATCGAACAGCGCAAAGCCCCCGACCACCACCACCGCCAGCATCAGCACCCTCCCCACCAGATGGGTCTGGTGAGGCCGCAGCTTGGCGGAGTTCGGATCGACCGCCGTCTCCGGCCGATCTTGAGCGGCAGGTTCCATGTTGGAATCGTACCATGCACCCAGGCCGCCACGGGGTTTAAGATGCGGCCGGAAAACCCTTTAGGCGATTGCCGGAAACTTTCATACCAGATGACGCAGGATTGACGTTCGCCTTCAAGGAGGGCAAGACAAGTCAGATGGTATGAAAGTTGACAGAAATCGCCTTAGCCCGACACCGGAGGACAGCCGATTGACCACCGACACCATCGGCCGCTGCTGGCACTGCGGCCGCGATCTGACCCCTGCCGATCTCGGCCGTGAGCAGACCTGCCTGGGCTGCGGTCGGGCAACCCGCGTCTGCCTGAACTGCCGCTGGTACCGGCGCGGTCGGCCCAATGACTGCATCGAGCCCATGGCCGAGCCGGTGGCGGCCAAGGACCGCGCAAACTTCTGCGGCTTCTTCGAGCCGACCACCGAGCCCGCGAGTTCGGCGGCGGTCGACGGCGGCGATCTGCGCCAGGCCGCCGAGGACCTGTTCAAGTAGTCTGGTCGGCCTCCGCGCCGCGTCCGCCGCGCGTGAGCCAGGCCGCGATCGCCGTGACGATGATGGCCAGCAGCAGCAGACCGATCCCGATCAACGGGCTGTTCAACCATTCCGGCGCCGCCAACATGACCAACCCGAGGCCGAGCATCATGCTGCCGGAGAGCAGTTTCAGCACCCGCCCCTGGCGCTCGCTGAGCTTGCGCGCACCCAGTGTGAAGGTGAACACCAGCACGATGGCCAGCAGCGGCAGGATGTAGATCAGGTTATAGAGCAACAGCCAGCCGTAGTAGCCCCAGCCCGACAGTGCGTTCAACGTCAACACCCTGGTGTAGACCATCGGGAAGCCGGCGGTGCACAGCAGCTCGTAGCTGTTCGCGGCCAGGGCCAGCATGACGGTGCCGAACAGCATGGTACCCAGGTTCTCGGCGCTGAGCAGGCCGCGCATGCGGCGGAACAGACCGGGCTTGGCCTGCTCGGGGATCGACAGGCTCGGCCCCTGCTTGAACAGGAAGAAGTCCTTGATGTTCAGCGCGCCGATCAATAGGGCCACCAGCCCGGCGACCAGCGTCACCAGCGGGGCCCCGCCCACCACCAGGAACAGGTTCAGCCAGGCGGCCATAAACAGGAAGTAGACCAGCCCGGAGAAGAACACGAAGGTCCCGCCCACCATCAGCATCCGCGCCCGGCTGCGGGCGTGGACCATCAGACTCAGCAGGAACAGCAGCACGAAGAAGGCGCAGGGGTTGAACGCATCGAGCCCGGCGATGACCAGCGTGAACAGCGGCAACGACATGGACTCGGCATCCAGCTCGCCGAGCACCGGCACGGTCAGCGTCTCGCGCTGCGGTGCTGATGCATCGGCGGCGCTGGCGACCGCGACCACGGCGGCGGTCTGCGTCGGACCGTCAGCCCTCTCGCCGACCCCCAGGGCCGCTATGGTGGCGCGCGGCATCGCCTCCGGCTCGGCCGCGCTCGGCGGCGCCTCCGCGGTTGGCGCGGGCGTCGGCGGCAGCGGCCGACACAGCTCCGCCAGCCGACGGATCTGGGCGCCGATGCCGCCGGCATGATCGTAGCCGGTGATCATCCGCTCGCAGATGATGAAGGCCGGCACCGAGCGCGCATCGCGCCCGAGCTGGCCGGCCATGTCGATGTAGCGCTGGACGTTGTCGCGGCCGGCGGTGATCTCGTAGCTGTGCACGTCCAGCCAGTCCAGCTCCTGCTCCAGCGACGACACGAACGGCACCGCCTTCTGGCAATGCGGACAGCGCTTCGACCAGAAGAAATAGAGGTGGACCTTGGCCTCCGCCGTCCCCTGGCCGGTGACCCAATCGATGGCGGCCTGCGGCGAGGCGGCCGGCAACAGGGTCATCAGCACCAGGGCGAGGCCAAGCCAGCGCGGACGACGGCGGGATGACGTGGGATGGACGGGCATAGATGCAACACTCCGAGTCTGCTCAAGTCTCGCGCGGACTTTGGCCCCTTCGATGCGCGCCTGCAATGACAATTGGGGACGGCTAACCCGCGACCACCGGGATCTTCCCGATCCGCGCCTGCCACTCCTTGGGCCCCGTGCGATGGACCGACTCACCGCGACTGTCGACGGCGACGGTCACCGGCATATCCTCCACCACGAACTCGCGGATCGCCTCCATCCCCAGGTCCTCGAAGGCGACCAGCCGCGAGCCCTTGATCGCCTTGGCCACCAGATAGGCGGCACCGCCCACGGCCATCAGATAGACCGCGCCGTGGCGCTTGATGGCGTCGATGGCGACCGGGCCGCGCTCGGCCTTGCCGACCATGCCCATCAGGCCGGTCTCGGCCAACAGCCGGTCGGTGAACTTGTCCATGCGCGTGGCCGTGGTCGGACCGGCGGGGCCCACCACCTCGTCGCGCACCGGGTCCACCGGGCCCACGTAGTAGATGAAGCGATCGCGCAGGTCCACGCCCTCGGGCAGCGGCTCGCCGCGGTCGAACAGGTCGATCATCCGCTTGTGGGCGGCGTCACGGCCGGTCAGCAGCTTGCCGGACAGCAGCAGCCGATCGCCGGGCTGCCAATCGGCAATGTCGTCCCGGGTCAGGCTGTCGAGATCGACACGACGGGCGCCGGCGGTGGGGTCGTAGGCGATATCCGGCCAGTCCTTCAGGCTCGGCGGGGTCAGCTGCGCCGGGCCCGAGCCGTCGAGACTGAAGTGGACGTGGCGGGTCGCGGCGCAATTCGGGATGATCGCCACCGGCAGCGAGGCGGCATGGGTCGGGTAGGTCTTGATCTTGACGTCCAGCACCGTGGTCAGGCCGCCCAGCCCCTGGGCGCCGATGCCCAGCGCATTGACCTTCTCATGCAGTTCCAAGCGCAGGGCCTCCATGTCGTCGGCGGCGCCGCGCTGTTTCAGCTCGTGGATGTCGATATCCTCCATCAGCGCCTCCTTGGCCAGCAGCATCGCCTTCTCCGCCGAGCCGCCGATGCCGATGCCGAGCATGCCCGGCGGACACCAGCCCGCCCCCAGGGTCGGCACCGTCTTCAACACCCAGTCCACCAGGCTGTCGCTCGGATTCAGGATCGCGAACCGCGCCTTGTTCTCCGAGCCGCCGCCCTTGGCCGCGATCTGCACATCGATGGTGTCACCGGGCACCAGCTCGCAGTGGACGATGGCCGGCGTGTTGTCCTTGGTGTTCGTGCGCGCGCCATAGGGCGGGCTCACCATCGACGCCCGCAACACGTTGTCCGGATCGGTATAGGCGCGTCGCACGCCGGCATCCACCATCTCCTGCAGGCCCATAGCGCCGTCGAAGCGCACCCCCATGCCGACGCGCACGAATGCCACCACCATGCCGGTGTCCTGACAGATCGGCCGCCGGCCCTCGGCACACATGCGCGAGTTGACCAGGATCTGGGCCATGGCGTCCTTGGCCGCCGGCGACTCCTCGGCCTCATAGGCGGCGGTCAGGGCGGCGACGAAGTCGGCGGGATGGTAGTAAGAGATGAACTGCAGGGCATCGGCGATGCTGTCGATAAAGTCGGACTGGCGGATCGTCGTCATGGCATGTGCTCCGGTTGGCCGGGAAAGGCGAGAGTATACCGGAGGGGGTTCTTAAGCCCCATCATGGCTCAGGATTTCCTGACTTTTGCTAAGTTTTTCAGTACCGAAAACGTTGTTTCAGGTCAGGCTGCGTTGGAGGCAAGAGATGGATGTGGGACATGACCATGTACATGCTCGAGTTGTCCATCCAGGTCCGAGCGAGGTCGTCGCCCTAGTCCTTAGGATCGGTTCAGAAACAAGTGGCGCAGACGCCCGCTCGCTGAACCTTTTGATTGGCCATTTCGTGGTTGCGTCTGCACCACTTGTTTCTGAACCTTGACTGAGGCGCACCGGTCCTTCAGCCGCCGCCGATGCCCTGCAGCCGGGTCTTGAACGGGTGCTCCAGGCCGGGGATCTCCTCCACGTCCACCAGCTCCTCGAACACCGGTGTGCCGGAGAGCTGGGCAACGATCTTCATCATGTCGTCCTGCGGGCGAAAGGCACTCAGGGGCGCGGAGATGACGATGAACGGGAGGTCGCCGGCGATGCTCGAATGCTCGACGCCGATGCTGAAGTTGAGACCTTCGATCAGCTCCTTGAGGCCGGCGCTCATGTCCACCAGGGCGGACATGGTCAGGCTGGTCAGCATCAGGGTCTTCAGATCCTCCGGGCGCGACTTCTCGCCGGACAGATGATCGGCCAGCAGCTTGGTCAGGTCATAGCTGGCACCGTAGGCCAGCACCCAGCGCACCGGCGAGCGCACGCTGAGCACCATCTCGCCGATGGTATAGGGATAGGACCAGGGATACAGCGCGAGCTGGTTCTTGATGTTCGGGATCGGCGTGGCAAGCTTCGGCGGTATGCCGAAGGGTGACTGGCAGAGGGCCTTGTAGCGCCCTTCGAGCTTGGCGAACTGCTTGTCGGCGCCGGGGACCTTGTCCTTGAAGGCGCTTTCCATGAATTCGCCCAGCACCTTGCGCGGCGCGAACAACGGGGTCAGGGTCTTGATTTGGGTGGACAGCAACTGGTGCAGGGATTGGGAGATCTTCTGCGAGGCATCGCGCAAGCCAGTTAGCTGATCGAGTTGGATGTCTTTGACCTTGGTCATCGTGCCGGGCGCTCTTGTCCTGTCGGTCGGTGGCTCAGGTGCAACGGCCATCCGTCACACCTGCATTGCAACGCGATGGCAGGCGCTGTTTCCAGGATCATAGGCTGAGTTGCATCTCCACTGAAAGGCCGGAGACCACCTGCTCGCCGACACGGATGGTCAGCAGCAGTTGTCCCGGCTCGTCGTCGGCCTGACTGATGGAGGCACCGGCGGAGGGGCCGGTGCCGGCGACCAGGCCCTCGGCGTAGCGCTCCAGGGCTGCCGCGGTCTCTCCGGCGTTGCCGCCGACGAGGCGGTCCAGCGCGCCGATGATGCACTGGGCCAAGCGAGCACGGACGAGCTGAAACGCCAGACCGGCGTCGCGACGCTGGGCTCGGGTGACATCGGCTTGGGCCTGGGGCTGGATGCGCAGCAACGACGGGGCGGCGGTGATCCAGGCGCTGTCCTGATCCTCGGCACAGGCCAAGGCGATGATCCCGACCCGGCCCAAGTCCTCGGCCTGTTCCGGCGAGAGCAGGTGCCGCAATGGACGCTGCGCGCCGTCGCCAGGGTCCATCAGGTCTAAATCCTCAATGCGGCCGTTGCGTGCACCGGTGATCGGCGCCGGCCAGTCGGTCTGCTGCTGCTGCTCGATGATGCGCCGTGCCACCAGCCAGCCGGCATGTCCCCATAGCCCAGCCTGGGGCGGCTGGGTGATGCCGGCACCGCGGCGGCTGCCCGGCCGGTAGGGCGGGCGCAGCAGCAGGTCGTTGAAGCAACAGCCCAGCCAGCGCAGGGCCGGGGCATCGGTGCGGGCGTTCCAGCGCTGGTAGACCGGCTGGTCGAGCAGGTTGGCCGGGTCGCGCACCCGGCCCAAGGGCTTGCCCTCCGGGGGCTGCAGGAAGCCGTCGTCGAGGGTCAGCAGCACCGGGGTCATGATCGCCTCGGCGGCGCCGGCGATGGCCAGGACCGCGTCGAGTTCACGGGTGCCGGCAGCAAAGTCGGCAAGGATCAGGTCGAAACCGCCGCCCGCGCCCTCCCCGGCCCCTTCGGCCGCTGCCGGCCTGGCCCGGGCAATGGCCTCGGCGGCATCGGTGAACCGGCAGGGCAGGCAGTGCACATCGACGGGGACGTCGCCGCCGACGCCTTGCAGCAGCCAGCGCAGTCCGCGCCAGGCCTGTTCCAGGGCGATGAAGCGCGGGTGCGAGAGGATCAGCCGGACCTGCCGCTCGAGCAGCTCGGTCACCAGGGCCGAAGCCCCATCAAGGCCGCTCAACGGTCGGCGCTGGCCGCCTTGTCGGCCGATGGCGGCGATGGCGCCGCCGACGGCGCTGTTGGCCTTCGGCGCCGAGGCGTCGGCGTCGTCTTTGGCGGGGCCTCCGGCATCGACCAGGTCGAACAGGCGATCGAGGGGGTCGGTACCGCCGGCGGGTGCCGACGGCGCGGGGCTTGGTGTCGGCGCGGGCTTGGGCGCGGGTTTGGGCCGGGCCTCGCCCGCGGCGAGGGCCTGGCGACATCGGCCGAGGGCGTCGGCCAGGGGGGCAAGGCCGGCATAGTCGTCGAGCATGTCGCGGAGCCGGCCCGGCGGCGTGCGCCCGGCAGCGACCTCAACGATGGCCTGGCGCAGACCGTCGATCCAGCCCAGCTCCGGGATGGCGCGGATGAGGCCCTCGGGGGTGAAGTCGTTCAGGCTCCGGAACTGGAGCTTTAGCCACCAGGTCTCGGCGCGGGCGCTCAGGGCGTTGTCGAGGTCGAGATCCAAGACCGGCGCGATGGCATCGAAAACCGCATTGAAGCCGGCGCGATCGATACGGATGGGCCCTTGATGGCCCGCGGCACCGTCCGGGTCGAGATCGCCGAGGATCAGGGTCCGATAGGCGGGCGCGCGAGGCAGCGCGCTTGGGCCGTGGGTGAAGGATAGCTGCATGTCTTCGGCCTCGCTGTGGGGCGGCTGTCCGAATGGTTGACGGGCTCAGTTGGACGGGCGATGGTGACGCTGCCACCAGGCCTGCAGTGCCTTGGCCTCCGCAGGGCGGCGCGGCAGGGTCAGTTGTCGGAGCAGGTGGAGCCCGGGACCTGTGCCGATCCCGTAGCGGGCGGCATCCGCGAGCTCGGTCTGGGACGCGATGCTGTAGCTGTAACCGGTTCCGGCGCTGAGCGTGCGCGCCAAGTCGGCCGCCAACTTCGTCGCATCCGTCGGGATCTGCACCTTTTTCGGCTTTTCAAACTGCGCGTCGCTGCGGCTCACTCCCAGGGGTGATCCATCTTCGCAGTTCACCCGGCGCTGGCGGCACCAGGTGCGCTGCAGGTCCTTCAAGTCGTAGGCCTGGGTGGTCAAGGCGAAGGGAACGCCGCCCGGGATGACGGTCAGTCGCGGCCCCTTGGCGTTGGATGTGAGAATACGATCAAAGCAGGGATAGGTCGTTCGGTCGCTGAAGGGCGGTCTCGCCGCGAGACGGGCGCACAGATCCCTGCCGGGGTCGCGGGGCAGCAACGACGCCAAGGCGGGCAGCGCTGTTGGGGCGTCGGCCGCAGGCTGTGCGGGGATGGTCGTCGCCGCTGCGATGGGGGTCTCGGCCGGCCTGCCTTGGCCCGGGCCGGTCACGAGCGTTGCCGAAGGTGGCAGCAAACCGGCGGGGATTGCCGGTGTGACGGGTCTTGCGGCGGCAGCTTCCGCGGAACGGTCGTCGGCCGCTGCCGCGGCGCCGCGCTCAGGCCTGGTCGGTTCCGAGTCCGTGGCGGCGGCGACTGCCTCGGGCGGCCGATCCTCGCCGACATCGCCCTGGGCGGGATCGCGGGTGGGTACGTCAGCGGGCGTCTGCGCGGGCGCTGTAACCACAGCGGCCGGCGTAGCGGGCCCGTCGGTGCTTGCGACAGGTTCTGCTTGCCGTGTCGGCGTGGCCGTGGGCGCGGGCGCCTCGGTCAGGGTGGTGGCCGGAGTCCTGGCGGCGATCGCGTCTAGAGCCGGCGCGGTGGTGGAGTGCCCGGGGCCTTCAGCCTCGGGGGCGGTTGCGGGTGTCGGAGAGGGCTCCTCGTCGAGCAACGGTGGTGTGCGCGGCAACGGTTCATGCGGCTCGGAGACCGAATCGATGCCGGAATCCGTCGCGGCGATAGCCTGCGGCGGTGTCAGCGCTCGAGGGGGCGCGCCGGCCGGCTCGCAATCGGCGCCCGGTGCGCAACGGGGCTCGGTTTCGGCGGCCAGGACCACCTCGGCAGGTGGGGGCTCGGGTGCAGCCACGGTGATGCCGAGCGCGCGACCAAACTGCAGCAGCGAGGCGAGTTCGTCGTCCCCCCGACCCAAGGCGCGCTCGATCTCCAGCGTCTCGTGAAGCTCGCGCTCCAAGCGCCGGAAGGCCGGCTTGGCGCGCACCTGCGCTCGCAGCTCGGGGGCGAAGCCCTGCCATTGTTCGACGAGCTCCCCGCGGGCCAGGATGCCGGCCGCCCCCCAGTTGGCCTCGTCGAGGAAGATCTCGATGCTGTCGGCGGCCTGTTCGGCGTTGACCTCGCCGCCATCCGCGATCTCGGCACCGGCATGCGCTTGCGGGGCCGGCAGGGTCGCTGCCGGCGATTCCGAGCGCGGCTCATCGCTCGGATCTTCGGCGCCCCGCGGGCCGACCTCCCAGGCGGGCTCGCCACCGCCGAGCAGCCAGACGCCGGCACCGGCACCGAGCACTAGGGCGAACCCTATGCCGAGGCCGATCACCAGTGTCTTGCGACCCTGCGACCTGCCTGTTCCGCGCCCCGGGGGCGCCATGCGGCTGTCGACGGCGGCCGGCGCAGCCGCCGCCTCCGCGCGCCTCGGTGCCGCGGGCGTGGCTCGGCGAGGTCCCTGGTTGCCGAGGGCGTCGAGGAACTGCGTCCGTCGTTGCAGATAGTCTTCGCGTTGTAGGCGGCCGTCGGCATAGTCCTTTGCCAGCAGGCGCAGTTGCGATGGGCCTGTCTCGTTGATCACGCGCTTACTCTTTGATGTCTCGCACCAGGCGGAACCCCGTATTGCGGTCCGCCCCCCCGGGATGCGGTCGGCGCAGGGTCACGGCGCAGTTGCCGGCGTCGTCGCCGAAGTAGCCGCCGCGGGCCTGCAGCGCGCCGCCGCTGAGCGTCCATTCCTGGACGTTGCCGACGTGGTTGACCAGTCCCCAGTTATTCTGCGGCCCGGTACTGACCAGGTTCGGCGCACCGCCCTTGATGATTTGGCCGCCGCTGCGCAGCAGGCAGTTCGCGGTCCCGCTCGGGCGCGAATCGTCGGAGCGGGCAGCGAACAGCCACTCGTTGTCGCTCGGCAGCCGATAGGTCGCCCCGCTGACGCGGCTCAGCCAGCGGGCATAGGCGTCGGCCTGGGCCTTGCTGACACCGGTCAGCGGCATCTTGTTGCTGCCGCCGATGGGACGGCACTCGCGGCTGGCCTGGCAGTAACGATTGTAGTCGCCGATGGAGATCTCGTAGCGGGTGATCGCGAACGGACGCGCCGAGCCGGCTCCGGCGGGGATGACCACCAGCTGCGGACCGGGCTCGCCGCTGATGGTGTCGAAGCAGCGTGCGGCGGAGCGCCGGCCGTGGCCGGCGAAGCGCGGGTTGCAGCTGTCGCGACGTTGCGACGTCTGCGCGGGCGCCGCCGGGGTGGTCTTGCCGGTGGACACGCCGCTGCCGGACGTCAGCCACGGGGCGTCGGTCCAAGTCGCCTTGGCAATATCCAGGGCCTTGTTGGCCTTGGCGAACTGACCCCGCTGCATCGCCAGCTCATAGAGCTGCTTGGCCTTCTCGGCCTTGGCGACGGCAGCGGCGCGCTGCTGCTCCAGCGGGGCGAGATCCGGGTGGCCGGGGGTCTCGCGGCGCGCCTGCGCCAACAGCTCGCCGGCAGCGGTCAAGCGCTGCTGGGCGAGGGCGTCGCGGGCCTCGGCGATCATCCGGGACTCGACCGGCTTGGGCAGCCGCGCCTTGGCCAGCCGGGCGTCGCCGGGGAACAGGGCCAGAGCCGCGTCGAGCAGTTCCTGACCGGCCTGCGGGCTCGGCGCGGATTCGATGCGCCGCACCAGGGTCCTGGTCCACTGTTCCTGCCAGCCGTCAAACTCCTGCCGCGCGCGTTCCCGGAGGGCGGCGATGTCGGCAGCGAGCACGCCCAGCTCGCCGGCCGGGGTGCCGGCGATCAGGCCGCCCAGGCGGTCCCGCTCGGCCTCGCGCTCGATGCGCTCGCGCAGGCTGCTCAGGTCGCGGTCCGGGACCAGCGCTGCGGCCTTGTCGAGCAGGGCGAGGGCGGTCTTGGTGACGCCGCGCTTGGCACTCTGCTCGGCCAGGCGCACGTAGGCGTCGGCGATCAGTCCGGGACCTTCCAAGACGACAAACGGGTCTTGGTCGCCCAGGCGCTCGCGCAGCTTGGCCAAGGTCTGCTCGGCGTCCTGCGGCTGGTCGGCCTCGGCCTGGGTGCGCAGGGTCTGGGTCAAGGCGGCGACCTCGGCCTGGCGGCGACGCGCGTCCTCGGCCTGGTCCCAGGCGGCGACGGCGGAGCGCAGCTCGGCGCCGGCCTTGTCCTGCTCGGCCTCGGCGGCAGGCACCAGCTGCCGCCATAGTTGGAGCTGATTGCGCGCCGCGGTGAACAGGTTGCGGTTGCGCAGGTCGGTGATGCGCTGCTCGAAGCGCTGGGCGAGCTGCTGCTCCAGCGGCGCGATCACGCCGCGGTCGCCGTCGGCGATGCGGGTCAGCTCGGCGAAGGCATCGCCCAAGCGTCGACTCCAGTCGTCGTCGGTCTCGGTTGCCGCGATCAGGCCGCGTACCTGCTTGACCTGGCCATCGATTGCGGCGAGACGTTGGCGCTCGAGGTAGCGGTTGTAGTCCGCATCCAGATTCGCCAGCTCGGCTTCCAGCTCGATGGAGCCCGGCAGGATGCGTTGGCCGGTGCGGATCAGATCGATGGCGTCCGACCACTGTTCCGCCTCCGCCTTGGCGCGGGCGGCGTTGACGAAGGCGGCGCTGATCCGCCCCGGGCCTTGGCCAAGCAGGGGGTTGTTCGGGTCCAGTCCGGCGAGGCGATCGAGCAGGGCGCGGGCGGACTGGGCATCCGCCTCGGTGGGCGACATGCCGGCAATGAAGCTGTCGAACTCCCCTTCGATCTCGGCGATGCGGGCCTGACGCTCGGCCTCGCGGCGCTCACGCTCGGCGTCGGCGACGGCCTGCTCGCTGGCGGCGCGGTCATTGTCGATGGCCGTGAGCTCATCTTGGAACGCGAGTTTGAGCTGGCGCTGGCCGGTGCGGTCCATGCCTTGCTGGGCGAGCGCGCGGGCACGGTCCCAGTCGGCGTCGGCGCGGGCCTGGCGCGCCAGCTTGAGGTAGCCGCGATCGATTGCGGACTGGGCGCGGGCGGCCTCGGGGGTATCGGGGGCGAGGGTTTGCAGCTCGGCCAGGGCCGCGTCGGCAGCGCTGAGTTCGGCGTCGGCGATCAAGTTGCTGATGCGCTCGGCGATGGCGTCGATCTGCTCGGCCAGGCGTTGACGCTCGGCGTCGACCCGAGCACTGCGCTCGGCAACGAAGGTATCGCCGACCAGCAGTGGCCACTGCTCCACCAGGGCACGCGCGTCCTTCCAATCGCGTTGTTCGAGCAGCGCCGGGAGCGCAGCATCGATGTGGGCCTGAATCGCGGTGGCGGCATCGGCCAGCAGGGGATCTTCGGGAGCGAGGCGGCGCAATTGGCGCAGATCCGCGACGATCCGGCGCGAGGGCTCGCCCGCTTCGAGTGTGGCCAGCGCATCCCGGACCCGTCCCTGCAGTTGGGCGAGGGTGGCCGCTTGGGCCTGTTGCTGGGACAGCGCTTCGAGGCTTGCCAGCTGGTTTCGCAGCTGGTTGCCCGGGTCTTCCGGAAACAGTGCCAGGGCCTGCTCGACGTAGCGCTGGGCCAGCGCCGGGTCGCGGTTCTCCACGGACTTGGAGGCGTCGAGATAACTGCTGACCAGCCAGTTGTAGTCGGCCAGGTCCAGGGCCGGGTTGATGCGGGCCAGGGTCTCGAGCAGTGCGGGGACGGAGGGACCACCGTCTTCGCCCGGCAGCAGCACGCCCTGGTCGCTGAGCGCATTGAGCTGAGTGGTGAGTCGGTTGACCTCCGACTTGCGCGTGGATTCCAGCTCCACCTTGGTGTCGCTGACCCGCTTGGAGTCGCGGTCGATGCGCTCGGCCTGGTCGAGGAGCGCGGCGGCACGCTGGTAGTCGAAGGCGCCGCGTTGGGGCTCGAAGGCGATGCGAGCCTCTTCGACCAAGGCCTCTAGAATCGCATCCTCGGCATCTTTGGTGACCTCGCGGCTCAACCCGGGCGGGATCTGCTCCAGGATGACCAGGCGCTGGATCAGTGCCCCCCGCTCGGCGGTCAGGAATTCGTCGATCAGCCGCTGGCCGGCCTCGTCGAGCACGCGCTCGCCGGTCTCATCCGCCAGCGTCTCGGTGACCGCGAGCGCCTCGGCGCGGGTGTCGTCATCGCTGCCGGCGATGGCACTGGCGAGCCGCGCGATCACCGCGTCGGTGATCTGCCGGCGCGCTGCGTCGGGCAGTGCCGCGGCGCGGTTGAGCAGCGCGGGCAGGGCCTCGGGCTGCTCCGCCGCGGCCACGGCATCGCGTAGGCGGTCGCGCTCCTGCTCGGTCAGCCAGGGAGCGATGACGAGGAGCCAGGCGGCGATGCCGACGCCGGTGACGCCGACCACGCCGGCGGCGATCACCAATGGTAGCCGAGAACGCTGTGGACGCAAGGCGTCCAGGAATTCTTCCGCGCTCGCCGTACGGTCACTGCGTTTGAATGCCAGGCCGCGCGCCAGTCCCCGCCATTGCCGACGGTTCAGGGTCTTGATGCGCGGGGGCTCCAGTCCCCGCGTGCTCGCCTCCAAGGCGTTGGTGCGGCGGCCGAACGGGCGCTGTCCGCTGAGCAGCTCGTAGGCGACGATGGCCAAGGCGTAGATGTCGTCGCCGGCCTCGGGGGTCAGGCCGCTGAGCATCTCCAGACTGGCATAGGCCGGGGTCAGGGCGCCGAGCGTCTTGGCATCGAAGTTGGTCTTCTCCATGTCGCCTTCGGCGGGGCGCGCCGCCTGGGCGATGCCGAAGTCGAAGACCTTGACGGTGTTGTCGTCGTCGATGAAGACGTTGCCGGGCTTGAAGTCGGAGTGGATGACCGGCGGTCTTTGGTTGTGGGCGGCGGCCAGGGCCAGGCCCATCTGTTCGATGATCGGGAAGGCCTCGGCGAAGGGCAGCCCGCCGCTCTTGCGCAGTTCGCGGATGAATTCGTTCAGCGGGCGTCCCTGCAGCAGTTCCATCGCGATGAAGTAGTTGCCGCCGTCGTCCTTGTCGAAGTCGAAGAGGTTGATGATATTGGGGTGGCGCAGCTCCTGGGTCTTGTCGAATTCGCGGCCCAGCGCCTTGATCGAGTCCGGGTGCTGCTTGAACTTGTCGTTCAGCACCTTGATGGCGACATAGTTCTTTTCGTCTTTGGAGAAGCTGACCTCCTCCTTCGACAGGTCGCGGGCCTTGAACACGACGCCCATGCCACCGCGGCCCATGACCTTCTCCAACAGGAAGCGCTGCCGCAGCAGGGCGCCGACCTCGGGCTCGCCGGTCACCGGCGGGTAGTCCTGCTGGGTGGTCGATGTCCCGGTGGACGATGTCCCGGTGGATTGGTGCGATGTGCCGGACAGGCTCGAATCGGTGGTGCTCTGACCCTCGGTAGGCTCGCCGGCCTGACCCTCGGTAGGCTCGCCGGTCTGCGGCCGCGGCCCGCTCGCCGGGGCGTCCGCTTCGCTCCTGCGGGTTTCGTCGATGACCGTCTCGGCCGCTGCGGGGAGCCCTGCGGCGGGGTCGATCGGGGCCGCGGGTGCCCGCTCGGGCTCCGCGTGCTGCATGGATGAGTCGACGCCCTCGCCAGGGTCGCTGCCCGCTGCGTCCGGGCGGCGCCGCTCGGCATCCCCCGCGTCGTCGCCGGGCTCGGCCGGCGTTTGCCGGGTCGCATCGTCGATATCGGCCTGCGGTGCCGCGTCCTTCCTGGCGGCGCGCCGCGGGTTGCCGACAAAGCGGGTGCGCTCGTCGTTGCCCTGCCCTTCTGCCGCATCGGCTGCGGCCGGGCTCGGGGCCGGCTGCGGCGCGGCGGCGATCGGGATGCGCGACTCCAGCAGCGGTAACAGCTGGAGCGGGAACCAACCGCTGGACTCCAGCTCGGCGAGCAACTCCCGGCAGGCATCCGCGTCGCCCAGCAGGGCGTTGTCGAAGGCCGCGACCACGGTTGCGACACTGGCGTTGCCGTTGCGGAAGTCGCCGAGGGCTTTCCTGACCTCGTCCATCTAAAGCGTCTCTACCGCGTGGGCCTTGGCGACAACCACGGTGACGTTGTCCCGCGCATCGGCCGCCAAAGTTGCGGCGAGCAGCGCCTCGCACGTCTGTTGGGCGGAGGTCTCTTGGGCGAGCAGCTGCCTGATCTGCGGCGTCGACACCTCTTTGGTGAGTCCGTCGCTGCACAACAAGTAGCGGTCACCGGGCTGGGCGTCGCAGTAGTCGAAGTCGACGTGGACGTCGTCGGCGGCACCGATGGCGCGGGTGACCACGTTGGCGGCCGGATGGGACTCCGCGTTCTCGCGCAGCAGCAGCCCGCGCGAGATCAGTTCCTCGACCTGGCTGTGATCCTGCGTCAGCTGATGCAGCGCCCCGTCGCGCCAACGGTAGATGCGGCTGTCGCCGACCCAGGCCACCAACATCCAGCCTTGGCGGAAGGCGCAGACGACCACGGTGCTGCCGATGGTGACGCCGTCGCCGCCGCGGCTGGCCAGCTCTTGGAAGTGGCGGTTGAGATCGACGAGTGTAGCCTCGATCCGATCCGCGGTGACGGCCAGCCGATCCGTGGTGTCGAGCCCGACGAACGCCTCGGCGATCGACTGACTGGCCACGTCGCCGGCGGAGTGTCCGCCCATGCCGTCGGCCACCACCCAAAGCCGGTTCGCGTTGTCGACGGCCAGGGCATCTTCGTTCACCCGCCGCACCTTGCCGGGGTTGGTCGACCCGAAGGACTCCCAGCGAATGGGCTCCGCGCAGCTGAACTGACGCGTGATGGTGTCGTCGCCATCGTCGAGCGCGCGCGGATCGGTGTTCTCTTCGGTCATCGCTTCTCGTCCTCGGCGGGCGCAGCCGGCGCCGTGTGCACGCCGTCCGAGGGTGCGGCGGCTCTGGTCTCGTCGGGCACCGCCGAACCGCCGGCGTCGCGTGCCGGGTCGTCCGCGGCAAGGTCGGCCGCGGAGGCGCTGATCCCGGTCGGCGGATCGGTCAGGGTCGAACCATCCGCAAGGGGTGCGACCGTCGCGCAGCTCGCCCAGCCCCATTGGCGCCAGTGGCCGTCGAGCAGGGCGACGAAGTCGTGGATGCTCGGCAGACCGCGATGGATCAGCAGGCTCGGCTCGATCGCCTCCGAGCCGGCCGACCACCACAGGCTGCAGGCGGGGTAGTCCTTCTGCATCAGCGCCTCGGCGACGACGGCATCAAGGCCGGGGCCGATCTGCGGCGTCGCGAGTTCCAGGTGCCAGGCCGAGGCCCCCTCGGCATGAAAACGCGGACAACCGATGCCGACGCGCCGCGGGTCCATGGCGCCGATGACGCGCAGGCGCTCGGCCAGGGTGTCCGCATCGACGCTCGGGTCGAGCGCCGCCAGCGCCGCGTCCTCACAGGCGGTGAACCAATCGTTGCAGCAGCTGAGCGCGGCCAGCGGCGAGACGTCGGCGGCCTCGGGCATGGCGACGGTCAACGGATAGTAGCGGTTGACGCGATCCACGCTGGGCAACAGCAGGCCGCGCCAGCCCTCTTCGCCGCAGACACTGGGTGCCAGCGCGAAGCGCCAGATCGGACCCACCAGATAGCGGTCCAGCCAGTGCGGGCCGAGCAGCTCGCGGCTGTTCGCGATACAGCCCTGCAGCCACTGGTCCCACGGGGTGATGAAGCTGCGCGGCAACCCCCGATCGATAAAATCGCCGTGGGCTGGGAGCTTGCCGAAGAAGCCTGGATGACGATCGGGCATCAGAGGTTAGAGACGCATTTGAACTGGTTGATGTCGGTGGACATCTGCAACGGGTTGAAGACACTGCCGGCCTGAATCTCGAAGCTCACCCGGTGACCGCCCTTGCTCCAGGTGGCCGTGGTCTTGTCGCCGCTGTTGCGCCGCTGCGAGCGGTCGAGCAGGCGGAACCAGGCCCAGTCGCCGGAGCTGCGCAAGGATGTGGTGATGCCGTCGAGGTCGAGGAACTCGATCACCGCGTATCCTGCACCTTGCGGACCGGGCCAGGTCATGCGCGCGGGCCGCGGATCCGTATGGGCGTATTCCAGCAGCTGCCCGTCCATGGTCAGCGACACCTTACCGGAGGTGGCGTCGAGGAAGGTGGGCGTCACCGTCATCTCCACCGACGGATTGGCGCCGCCGCCGGCGAAGAACGCCTCGCGGATGCGACCGGCACGCTCGAGCTGAACCAGGCTCTCGGTGTTGCCGGTGAAATCGGCACCGGTGACGCGACGCCAGCTCCAGGGTGACGTGGAGGTGTCGACCAGGGAGCGCAGGTGCTGGTTGAAGAAGCCCTCGAGCTTACCGCCGGGGCCGAAGAAGCGGGCGAAGTCGGCCAGCTTGACCTCCCGCGAGGCACCGGCGGCGATGGGATAGCGGCCTTCGATCGCGGTCTGGCAGTAATCGACGATCTCGTCGCGCCAGCGCTCTTCGAGCCCCTTCTGGGCCAGCTTGCCGAAGGCCTGGGCACCGCCGTTGCTCAGCGCCAGTATCCAGGCCCGCAGCGGGCTCGGCAGGTCGTCGGCCTGCCGCAGCAGGGACTCCGACGGGCTGCCGGCCCCTTGCAGCAGCTCTTGGAGCTTGCTGCGTGCGGCATCATCCGGGCTGCCGGCGGCGGTGAACTTGCGCAGGAAATCATACAGCTCGGTGAGATCCAACAGCAGCTGATCCAGGTCCGAGGGCTCGTCCTCGCGCGGCTTCTCGGCCAGTTCGTGCAGATCACGGAAGCGTGTATCCACGCGCATCATGACGCTGTTTTGGCTGCCGCCGAACAGGTCGGTCTCGACGCCGGCCTGGTTCGCGGCGCGCTGCAGCTTGAGTACGCGCTGACGGGCGACCTGCACGCTGGTGTTCATCTGCGCGGCCACCTCGACCGCGGAGCCCGCGGCCTGGGCGGCGTCGCCGGCGGCCAGGCGCTTGGTGCCGGCGGTGCCGGGCTGGGTCTCCTTCGCGACCTTGGTCAGGACCTCGCGCACCGGCGAGGTGGGGCCGGACGCCTCGTCGACCAGCTCCACCAGCTGATAGATGTCGTCGGCCGAGCGCACGCTCAGCCCGTCGAGCACATTGCGCCAAGTCTCGATGTAGTCGCTCGCGTAGCGATTGGAGACCTCCTCCACCAGATCGGCCTTGTGTTGCTTCTGCTCGTCGTCGGGGATGCCGTAGACCCAGGCGTCCTCGCCGACCTGCTCGATGAGGCGCTTGCTCTCGGGCAGGAAGATGTTGGTGTAGCCGTTGATCGTGTACAGCACCGAGACCACATGGGTGTCGAGTTCGCCTTGAGAGCTGACGAAGACGGTATCGCCCTTGCGGCCGATCAGGTCCCGCAGCTCGTAGTCGTTGCGACTGTCCTCGGCGGCCTTGGCCTGGATCTGACCGTAGATCACCTGCCATTGTTCGACCTGGGCCAGGCGGTCGCGGGCCTCGCGAATCAGCCCCTCGTCCAGCGGCAGCGGCTCGTAGCCGGCCTCGATCATGCGCGCCAAATGCCCGTCGAGCTGGTCGGCGACGTTCAGCTCGTTGATGAACTGCTGTCCCCAGTCCTCGTACATGACTGCGCGCAGATGATCGCCCTCAAGCCGCTCGGGGTAGCCCAGCATCAAGTAGGCCTTCAGTCGCCGGGCGAGTTCCGCCGGCGGCGATTGCACCCGCACCAGATCGCGCAGACGCTCGCCGACGGCGGCCAGCAGCCAGGTACGTAGGACGCGCTCGTAGGCGTCTTCGGCGGTGGGGGCCACGCGGGGGCCCTGATAGAGGCCGAGACGCATGGACATCGGCGGCTTGTCCGGGAAGCGATCGGCGCCGGTCTTCAGCTCCTCGAGGGGGCCGAGCAGCGCCGCGAAGTCGGTGCTGTTCATGTCCATCTCGTCGACGTCCTTGGAGAAGTTCTGCGCGTTGTTGTGTACGTCGCGAGCGGCGGTCTGATTCTGCGAGAAGCTCCACATCCAGCCCATGACCAGGGCCACGCTGAACAGCGTGATCGAGGCGAAGGCCCCGCGCCGCAGCCAGCGGCGGCGGCGCTCGCTGCGCGGGTCGGTGCCGACCAGATTGGCCTCGGGGAAGATGATGCGGCGGAACAGCCGGTTGATGAAGTAGCTGCGTCCCGAGGCACCGCCGGGCTTGACCGGGGCGCCGCGATCGATTCCGTAGCTGTTGGCCAGGTCGCGCATCAGCCGGTCCACCGGCGTACCCTCCTGGGTGCCGCTGGTGAAGTAGACGCCGCGCAGCAGCGGAGGCGGTTGGAACCGGTTGGGCTTGAACGCGAAGCGGATGAAGTCGCCGATGGTACCGCGCAGGCTGGCCATCTGCTGCGGGAAGCCGAAGATGCGGGTGCGTCGATCGAGCTGGCGCTCTTTGTTCATCCGCTCGCAGACCTGATCGTTCATCCGGTTGATCAGCAGCTCGATCTCTTCGATGGCGCGCTCGGTCACGTCCACGCCGGCGCTGGCGTCGGCGAGCTGGAAGGTGAAGCCCCAGACCTGGGCGCGTTCCTCCTTGCCCATGTCCTCGAAGAATTCGGCAAAGCCGGCCACCAGGTCGCACTTGGTGATCAGCAGGTAGACCGGGAAGCGCACCTTCAGCCGCTCCGACAGCTCGATGATGCGGCTGCGGATGGCCATGGCCTGATCCCGGCGCTCGGGCTCCGACTGGCGGATCAGGTCCTGCAGGCTCATGGCCACCAGCACGCCGTTGATGGGTCGGCGCGGGCGGAACTTCTTGAGCAGATCGAGGAAGCCCTCCCAGGCCCCGCGATCGGTCTCCTGATGGCTGTCCTGGGTGGTGTAACGGCCCGCGGTGTCGAGCAGAATGGCGTCGTTGGTGAAGGTCCAGTCGCAGTTGCGGGTGCCGCCGACGCCGGCGACCGGCTGCTTGCCGAACTCACCCTCCAGCGGGAACTCCAGGTCCGAGTTGGCCAACAGCGTGGTCTTGCCGCAGCCGGGCGGGCCGATGATCAGATACCAGGGCAGCTCGTAGAGCCAGCGCTCGCTCAAGTCGCGCTTGCCCTTGCGGGTCTTCTTCAGCAGCTCCATGGCGTCGCTGAAGCGCTGTTGAATGATCTCCAGCTCCTCGGCCGAGGCGTCACCGGGGGCGTCGTCGCCGAGGGCGCCCAGGCCCTCCTCGATACCCTTGGCCGCCTTGTTTGCGCGCCAGCGCTTCCACAGCCAGGTGCCGATCAGGATCAGCAGCAGCACCGTGATGAGGGTGATCCGCGGCCACAACCCGGCCAGCGGCGCCCAAGAGCCGATGCTGATCATCGGTCCGACGAACCAGATCAGCAGACCCAGTACCAGCAGCCCGAACAGCTGCCAGAACCAGCGTTTTTTAAAGATGGCGAGGTATCGCTTCACGGTGGTGCTCCTCGGTCGAGGCGGTCGCCGCAAGGGCCGGGGCGTGCTGCGCCCCGGGCCCGATGGGCGGCGATCGGCTCGGCGCTATTTCTCGATCAGGATCTCGACGCGGCGGTTCTTGGCCCGCTGCTCGCGGGTGCGGTTGCCGGCCCCCGGGCTGCCCCCGCCCACCGGCTCACTGGCACCCTTGCCGACCTTCTCGACGGTACTGGTGATGCCGGGTTCTTCCAGCAGGACCTTGGCGACGCTGGCGGCACGGGCGAGCGACAGGTCGTAGTTGTCCTGGAATCGCAGCGAGCGCCGGATCGGGATGTTGTCGGTATGGCCGACGACGATGATGTCGCCGCTGATGTTGGGCTGGTTCAGCGCCAACGCCTCGCGGATCTGCACGATCACATCGAGGAACTTCGGGGCGATGTTGTCGCTGCCCGATGCAAACAGCGACTGGCCTTGCGGTGCGGTGATGCGCAGCATGGTATGCGTGGCCGAATCCTCCACGCTCAACACGCCGTCGTCGACCTTGCCCTGCAGATAGCCGGTGACCTCGTCGGCGATGTCCACCGCGGGGGGCGGCGGCGGCTCGATCAGCGGCGGCTCGGGCGCGCCGAGCGGGATGATCTCCCGGCGCTCGCCGGTGGACGGGTCGAGCAGGACCACCGGCGTCGGCTCGGGCTTCGGCGGCGGCGGCTCGATATCGGGCTGTGGCGGCGCGGTCCCGAATTCGGCGAACTGGTCCAGGGCCGGGGCCGATGCGTTGGCGAGGAAGTAGCGGAAGCCGAGGTAGGTGGTCAGCAGCAGCGCGATGGCGACGGCGGCCACCACCCAGATCGGTACCGGATGATCCAGGTTGATGCGCGCCTCCTCCTCGTTCTCCCAGTGCGGGGAGAGGTCGCGCTCGGTATCGCCGCGCTGGCGGCGGATGAGGTCGTAGAGCTCCTCGGCCTTGCGCTCGAGCTTGGTCTTGCCGTCGTCGAGCATGACGTACTTGCCCTGGAAGCCCAGGGCGATGCAGATGTAGAGCAGCTCGAGCAGGTCGATGTTCGGCCCCGGGTCCTGCATGCGGCTCTGCAGGATCTCGAAGAACTTCTCGCCGCCCCAGGCATCCCCATGCAGCTCGCGCAGCAGACTGAGCTTGCGCCACTCGCTGTTCGCGCCCCAAGGGGTGCGCAGCACCGCCTCGTCGATGGCCGTGCACATGCAGTAGCTCGCGGCCTTCAGCGTCTCCGGGGTCTGGCGCGTGTGCTGGGTGTTCACGCCGAGTTCGCGCATCTGGCGCACGATTTGTGCGCGCAGGCCCATGGGGTCGGCCAGCCGTTCGGTCTTCTGCAGCGTGGCGACCAGGGTCAACAGCGGGCTTGCGGTGGCGACCAGCGGGTTGACGCCGGTTCCGGTCACCATCGGACCGGGGCCGCGCGGCTCGAAGCGCTCCGGCGGCTCGTAGTCGCTGGAGACGTTCGGTCGCGGCGGGATCACCGGCGGCGCGGCGCTCGGGGTCGGCTGGGCGGCGCGTCGGCCACCGGGGGTGGGGACCACGACGGTCTTGTCTTCGTCGTCGGCCTGCCAGCGGGGTTCGTTGGGATCTGTCACCTAGGGTGCTCCTTCGTTACGCGCGCCGGTCATTCGCTCTTGATCGCCCACAGCTCCAGCTCGAGGCTGGGGTAGGCGGAGCCCGCGAAGATACCGATGCCGCCGGAATTCTTCAGTGTGCCCCAGATCTCGTTGTTCTTATCCAACTCGAAGTAGGCGAAGCCTTGATGGAACGGCAGCTGCCGCGGGGCCACGGCCAGCGGCCGGATGGGCACGCCGCGAAGCTGCAGGTTCACCAGCTGGGCAATGCGCTCCACCGGGCCGATCTTGACATTGGCGGGGAAGCTCTGGCGCAGCGTATCACTGTTCATGCTGGCCTTGGCCGCGAGGATGAACACCGCCTTGTCGATCAGGCTGCGATCCGGTGGGATGCCGACGCGCACGCCATGGCCGGCGTCCTTCAACGGGATCTGCACCACGTTGCGCTCGATGACCATGCTGAGGTAGTCGCGCAGGGCTGCCATCAGCGGGTCGAAGCAGCTCTGTAGGTCATGATGCCGGTAGGCAGGGACGCGCGTGGGGCGGCGCACCTTGCTGGAGAAGGTCGCCAGCGATCCGCCGCATTGCAGCGCCGCGCGAAAGAACATCTCCGGGTGCAGGCCGTCCATCGCCGCCAGGTGGGCGAACAACGGCTCGTACTGATTGACCGACTGCAGCAGCAGCAGATCGGCGATCTCGGCGGTACCGCCGCCGCCGACCAGACGGCCGGAGAGGGCCTCGGCACGGTGCTGCAGGAGGCCCTGGATCTCTTTGATGAAGCCGTCGAGCCGGGGGATCGAGCGACAATCGAGGCAGGGCGGGATGAAGCTCTCGTCGATGCTGACGTTCTTGTTGGCGCCCACGTCGCGGATGCGCAGCAGCGGCAGGGCCGTGTAGGCCCCGAGATCGGCCCCTTCCAGGCGCAGGTGCAGCCGTCGGCGCCCGGTCAGCACCCGGGCATTGCTGTGGGACTCGGCGTTGTTGTCGTCGACCGTTGCTTCCGCGGTCAGGTAGCGCACCGGCAGCTCCGGGTCGTCGCTGTCGGTAAAGATCTCGCCGCCGGTGCGCCGCGCGGGCAGGGTCAGATAGACCAGGGCCGACTTCGCCTCCGCGGGGATGTCGATGATCTGCGGCTCGTTGTCCTCGGACGGGACGGCGAAGGGTGTGCCGTCGGGAAAAATCCCGCGGCAATGGGTCAGCCGCAGCTTGCCCTGGAGCAGAAAGTCGCGGTCGTACTCCAACTCGGTGAGGCCCCAGGGGTAGGGGCGCAGCGGCTGGGAGCGGGCCTCGATCAGCGTCTCGAAGAAGCGGTCGTGCTGCTGAAAATGATGGGGGCGCAGGAAGGTGCCTTCCTTCCAGACCACGCGGCTGCTGTTCGAGCTGGAGCTGTCGGTTGCCATCGGGCGCCCTCCAACGGGCTAAGTGGGCCGGCTGCCGGGCTTGGCGGCCCGGGCTCGGCGATTATTCGGTCGGTGCCAGCTTCAGCGCGCTGGCGCCCAGCGTCAGCGTCAGCCGGTTGTCGGTCTCGGCAATGACCGGGACGACGGCGCGCCAGCGTATGCCGTCGAGACTGCGGTACGCGGCCAGGACGCCGATGGCGCTTGTGGTCGGGTTGAGGGTCTTCTCCAGCGTCTGCTGCGCCCCGGGGCGCAGGCGCAGCTCCTCGCGACCGAGCATATCGCCGCCCAGGGCGGAGCGGTCGTCCTGATAGAGCGGATGGAAGCCGGTGCCGGTAAAGCGGCCGGTCTCCGCGAGTTCGTAGATACGCACCACCAAGGGGGCCGGGTTGCCGTTCGGGTTCGGGTTCAGGCGTGACGAAGCCTGAATGTCGAGGACGAGTCGCGTGGGCGGCGGTGGTGGCTCCGGCTCCGGAATCTTGATCTCCGGCACCTTGCCGCCGCCGCAGCCGGCGAGCGCGAGTACCAGCAGCAGCGCGGTCGCGGCGACACGGGACCAGCGCGCGCGAGCGGCCGGCGTCGCATGGTGTTGACGGCTCCGCCGGGAGGCCGCGTCGGCGGGCGATACTCTCGTCATGTGCTGCTCCTGGTGTGACGCTTGGGTTGGCGCGCGGGAATGATGATCGTGGGCCCGTCAACCATGGCCGTTGCTCTGCTTGCGCACGTTCTGGACCTGCTGCTCGTAGGCGGTGGAGAAGGTGCTGCCGATGAGGTCGAGGACGTTGTTTTGCGCATCGTCGAGCAGTCGCCGGTGAAAGTCGGCATATCTCGCCCAGTACCAGGCGCCCTTGTTCGCCAGCGGTCCCGGCCGGCCCTGTCGGTCGAAGCTGCTTTTCAGCTCTTCGGGCTCCAGGTCGTTGAGGAACTCCTTGAAGGCCTCCTGCATGCCGTGGATCGAGCCCATCTGGTGGGCCTTGATGCTCGCCAGCGCATCGCTGACCGCCTCCCTTGGGGCGAGGTAGCCGTCGTCTTCCGGCGCCAGCAGGCGCTTGACCGCCTCGCGGGGCGTCGCCACCCAGCGCAGCGGGTTGTTGTCGCGCTGCTGGATCTGCGTCTGATTGATACGGAAGGTGTTCTTGATGCTGCCGATCACCCCGAGCAGCTCCGCCGTGCCCCCGGCGTAGAGCGCCAGCAGCTCGCCGATGGCCCGGAAGGTCTCCGGCGACGCACCGTGCGGGACCGCCAATCCGGGGACGCCGGCGCCCTTGAGGAGTTCGGCCAGGGCGGCCTCCATACCGACCGCGGCGTCGGCAACCGGGGCCGATCGCTGCGGCGGCGCCGTTGCCGGGCCGGGCGGCTGGGGGGCGGCAGGTCGCTGCGGCGGTGCCGCGCGCGGCCAGGCCGGCTGCGGCGGCATCAACCCCGGGGGCGGGCTCGACCTGTCCGGGCCGGGCTCCGGCGGCCGTTGCGGGGGTTGCGAGACGAACGCGGGCTGCGCCGCCTGCGCTGCGGCTGGCCGCGGCGGCGCGGCGGGCGCCGGCGGAGCGTCTTGGGGCGGTGTCGGTGCCTGGGCGTCCGCCGTGATCGGCGGCTGCACCGGCTTTTGGCCGGACGCCTCATCGCGGCCATATGGGGCGGTTTCGTCCGGGTCGGCGGGCTCCTGCTCGGCATCGGCTTGGGCTGCGCCGGAGGCCGACGGCGCCGCCGTCGGGACCGCACCCAAGTCCGGCAGCTCGAAGTCGAGAGGCTCCGATGCGGGCGCCGCGTCCTGCGGCCTGCCGGGAGTCTCCAACGACTGCGGGGTGGCGGGTCGCTGGCCGGTGCTCAGGTCGTAGCCTGCACCGGGATGCGATGCGGATGGTCTCGGCGGCGGTGCCGACGGCGCCGGGAGTGCGCCATCCGGCGGCATGGGGTCCATCGTTGACCAGATGCTCAAGGCATCGGTCATGTCCTGCCGCGGCGGGGTCTGCGGCGGGCCACTGGCGGGACGCGGCCCCGTTTGCTCGGGAGCTTCCGGGGCAGCGGCCGGCGCCGACCCCTTGTCCGCGTCGAAGTCGGTGGGGATCTGTTCCGATGGCTGTTCGGTCAGTGGGGCGCTCGGCTCCGAGATCGGATCGGCCGGTTCCATGCCCGCGGCGGCAGGGTCGGTTGACCAGAGGTCGTCGGGAAGGGCGTCACCGGATGCTTGGCTGTCGGCCGGTGGAGCACCGCCGGCATCCTGCCCGATGCTGCTGAAGTCCCACTGGTCCGCGTCGGCGGCGGTTGCCGCGACCCCGACGCTGCCCAGATCAGCGACGTGTCCGTAGAGGTCGGGGACTTGGTCGGACTGGGTCTCGCCCCAGTAGGCCGGCTGCTGACCAAAATTGTCGGGCAACACCGGCGCGGGGGAGTCGCCGGCGTCCTCGATCGGCCAAGGCGGCAGGCCGGCGTCGGCGGCTTGGGCGGCGTCGGTGGCCGCATCGTCCTCCTCGACGGCGACGGCGATCTCGAAGTCGCCGATCTGGAACCGATCGCCGTTGGACAGCGGGATGCTGCTGTCGCGCCCCAGGGCGAGATCGGAGCCGTTGACGTAGACGCCGTTGGTGCTGGTATCGGTCAGCTGAAACTGGCCGTCCACATAGTCGACTTGGGCGTGGGTGCCGGAGACCACGCGCGTCGGGTCGGGAATGACCCAATCGTTGCGGCTGGCACGACCGATGGTACCTCCGAGCTCGGTGAACTCGTGGCTCTCTCGGTGATCGGAAAAGGCGTTGTTGCCCGTGGTGACAGAGAGTCGCAATTTCATCGCCAAGCCGGCTCCAGTTGCTGCGGCGGGGGTGGGCTCGCAAGGGTTGCCGAGGGCCGCTTCTCTACCCGGAGCGCGAATCCTAACACCTGCCCCGGCTTTCGCCTAGGTGGCTTTCGCCAACGGCCGTGAACGGCCGGTGCGAGGGCGTTTCAGGCCGTGACCGACGGTGCGGCGATGGTTCGCTTACCATTAAGATAGCCCGGCTCCCAGGTTCATAGCTGTTGCGCGGCCGACACACTCCTGTTGCGCGCGCAACATCTGCCGTTGTGTGATCGATTTGGTGCCGCTATACTGCGCTGAAACAACATCATTTTACCTGCGGCGGCAAGGTCGCGTCTGGGCGCCGGGCCATGGCTGTGCCGCCGACAGCCTTGCATATGGAGACCGGGAGAGCAAATCGATGTCCGGAGTAACCCGAATCAAGCCTGCCGGAGCGGCCCGCGCGAGACGCTTGGCGATAGCGGCAAGCCTGCTGTCTTCGGCCTTGTGCGCCACTGTCGCTACGGCACAACAGGGGGGGATTGCCGAACCGCTCGGTCCGCGCGGCATGGATGGTGCGCCGGCGCTGGATGTGCCGCTTGCAGAGCCCGACCAATCCCTCGACGCCCTCGACGTCGCCCCGCGGCGCGATCGGCTGCCGGACGAGACCCGGGTCAGCGTCAAGCGCTTCATCGTGACCCGGCTGGAGCCCCGTGGCGACGCCCCCGCGGGCTGCGCCGACGTCATCTACCGCGACTTCTGCGGCCTGCGCGTCAACGACTGGCGCCTCAGCGCCGAACTCGACAAGCTGCTGACCGAGACCTACCAGAACGAGCTGTCGGTGTTCGATCTGGAAGACGTCGCGGTGCGGGTGACCGACTACTACCGGGCCCAGGACCGCATCCTCGACACCGCCTTCGTCCCGCCGCAGACCGTCGCCGGCGGCGTCGTCAACATCTACGTCCTCAGCGGCCGGCTCGGCAAGGTCGACGTCCAGGGCAACAAGCGCTACAAGGCCAACGTGCTGGCGTGGCCGTTCGCCAGCGCGCTCGGCGAACCGGTCTCGCGCGACTCCATGACCCACTCGCTGCTCAACGTCTGGGACTACCCCGGCCTGCTGTTCGCCCAGCGCAAGGCCAACATCACCTTCATCCCCGGCGAGCAGACCGGCGAGACCGACATCCGCCTGCAGGTCGAGGAAGACCCCCTGCCGTTCAATCTGGTGCTCTCCAGCGACAACGCCGGCTCGCAGTACTCCGGTGAGTATCGCGCCCGCGCCGACGTCTTCTGGAACAACCTCACCGGCGGCGCCGACCAGCTCGCGCTCGGGGCGACCTACGCCTTCGACCCGCAGAACAACTTCTACTGGAACATCGACTACCTGCGCCCGATCTTCACCCCCGATCTGCGGATCGGCATCGGTGCCAGCCGCAGCGCCTACGACATCGGCGCCGACCTGGCCGATCTCGGCATCGACGGTACCACCGAGCAGGCCTACATCCGCCTGAACTACATCTTCTTCCAGAGCTTCCGTGATCGCCTCGTCGGCGAGGTGCGCTTCTCGCGTCAGGACGCCGTCACCAATCAGAACAACAGCCAGCTCTCGGAAGACCGCCTCGCGCCGCTGGAGATCGGCATCGACTATCTCAACACCGACAGCCTGCTCGCCCCCGAGGGTCGTGCCAACCAGCTGAGGCTCATTGCCAACTACTCCCACGGCTTCCCGAACCTATGGGGCTCCATGGACGCATCCGATCCCGCCGAGTCCAGCCGCATCGGCGAGGACGGCAAGCGCGCCGGGGCCGAGTACGACAAACTGGTCGCCGGCATCATCCGCAAGCAGGCGTTCTTCTGGAACAGCGACTTCTGGTTTCGGGCCAACGGCCAGTACACCGATGACTTCCTGGTGCCGCTGGAGCAGTTCGCCATCGGCGGCCCGAACAGCGTGCGCGCCTACCCGGTGGCCGAGTGGCTGTTCGACAAGGGTTACTTCGCGTCGCTGGAATGGGAGTTCCCGGTGCCCTTCCTGAACAAGCTGCAGGATAAATATCCCAACTGCCTGTATGCGCCCAAGTGGGCCTCCTGCGGCGCCCCCACCAAGCTCGGCGACGCCATCCGCCTGTCGCTGTTCGTCGACTTCGCCGAGGGCTGGCTCAACAACGCCCGCAACAACGAGACCGACCATCAGGTCGTCACCGGCGTCGGCTTCGGCGCCCGTTATCAGACCCGCAACCTGCGCATGGGCTTCTCCGTCGCCACCCCCATCGGCAGCCCCGAGGCGAGCACCGGCTACGACCCGCAGCTGTTCTTCAACATCGCCTACCAGCCGTTCTAGCGTGCGTCACTCAATGGAAGACCTGCCCGACAGGTTTCGCCGGACGATGCGCCGGACATCCGCGCCCGCCGACGGCGGATCGGCGTCGTGCCGCCTCGGGCTGATCGCCGATGCCTTGTCGACCAACCGGGGCTGGACGTGAGCTACCTCAGTACCGCCTATCGCATCGCCGTACGCGTCGAGCGTCACCCCTCCGCATTGGCCCAACGGGCCGCGCAGGCGAACGAATCCTTGTGCCGTCGGCGCGCTGCGCGCCAGGCGCGGCTGCTGCGCGGGCACCTCGGCGCCCGCCCGGTGCTGATCCTGGGGTCGGGCCCGGCGTTGGGCGCCGTCGATCAGGCCACCTGGGAGGCGTTGCGCCGCCGCTTCTTTATCATCGGCGTTAATCGTACCTTCTACCGCTGCGCGCTCGACCTGTTTCTGTCGGCCTATCCATCGGAGCATGCGCTGGCGCTGCTCCACCGTCGGCGCATCGGCAGCCGCATCCAGATGCGGCCGACCAGCTACATCCCGGTGATCCGGGGCGCGACCGGCTGGCTGCGCGTGCCCCTCGGCACCGTCGAGGTCGCGCCATCGCTCGGCACTGGGGGGCCCCCGGTGGTGCGGACCAAGCTCAACGTCGCCTTGGGGGCCACCGACCTGGCGGTTAGACTTGGCGCCAAAGAGGTCTATTTTCTTGCCGTGGAGCAGAACAACCAGGCCCACTACTACGACCACGACCCGGCACTGAAGCAGCAGTTGCGCGACGATCTGGGCCATTTCGCCGGGCTGGACACGGCCTTTACCGCGGATCACCCCTACGCCACCGTCAGCGCCGCCATGAAGCGCTTGGATCAGCCGGTCGATGTGCTGGAGCGAACCCCGTTCTACGAGGTCGAGCATACGGATACCTTTAGTGCGCTGTTCGACGAATTCAGCGCCTCGGGTGTCCGTTTCGCCTCGGTCGGCGCCGACACCGTCGTCGCCCGCGCCGGCGCGCCGGTGGTATCGCTGGCCGATCTGACAGGTTAGATGGCCGCTCCAAGGGATCGGCTGCGGCGAGGGGCCGGCGACGGATCGTTGCGCCCACCGCGTTGCCGCTGGTCCCGCCGGAGCCCAGCGTCGAGCTCGACAGCTACAGACCTGACCGCGCATCAGTGTCGCCTCTGATGCGGCGCCGACCTTGAGTCGGCCAGCTATGTCGTTGCCCTTAAGGCAAGGTTCAGAAACAAGTGGTGCAGACGCAACCACGAAACGGCCAATCCAAAGGCTCAGCGAGCGGGCGTCTGCACCACTTGGGGTAATCGCACGCAGCTCATTCAATACCCCCCCGACGAAACCACTGGGGCGCTGCGCGAGCGTCATACCCGGTCAACGCTACAGTTCCTCCGCTGTGTCGAGTGATTGCAGCGGGGCTGACCTGGATCAGCGAATTTTTGCTACTGTAACGCCTATAAAGAGAGCATCCATCGCTGCGACCCCGGCACGCTGCCGTCGTCGCGCCGAGGGCCTATCCAATGTCGCCGGATGGCCTCAGGCAATGGCGATACCGCAATACGACGTGCCAGGTGCCTGCTCGCTCCGTGTCGGAGCCGCTGCGGAGCGGCACCCGGTCGCCGGTCAACGACGGACTAACGGAGATCGAGAGATGAGCATCGCATCCAACCGCACCCCCCTGCCGACGTCATCCCGTCGCGGCGAAGCCGACCGCCATCCCCCCCGCGCCCATCGCGCGGTTGCGCGCGATCTCCACACCGAACACCCGCTGTCCCGGGCCATCCGCCGGGCCATCGTGCTGCCGCTCGCCGTTTTACCCTTCGGCCTGCCCCTACCCGGGGCCGCCGCGCCCCAGGGCGGCGTGGTCGTCGGCGGCAGCGGCGCCATCAGCCGCAATGGCAACCTCACCATCATCCAGCAGGGCAGCCAGCGCATGGCCGTGGACTGGCAGAGCTACAACATCGGCCAGTCCGAGACGGTGCGCTACAACCAGCCATCGGCCTCCGCCGCGGCGCTCAACACCGTCCTCGACGGCAACCCGTCGCAGATCCTCGGGCGCATGGAGGCCAACGGCCAGGTCTTCCTGATGAACCCCAGCGGCATCATCTTCGGCGAGGGCGCCCAGGTGCATGTGGGCAGCCTGGTGGCCGGCGCCATGGCCATGGACCGCACCCAGTTCATGAACGGCGTCTACGAGATGGAACTGCCCGACGGCATCGAGCCCGGCATGGTGGTCAACCGCGGCCTCATCGAGGCGGCCACCGGCGGCTCGGTCACCCTGGTGGGGGGCGCCGTGGCCAACGAAGGCACCATCATCGCCGAGCTGGGTCAGGTCAACCTGGGCGCCGGCAACAAGGCCATCGTCGACTTCGACGGCACCGACCTCATCCGCTTCGAGGTCGACGGCGAGATCACCGAAAACGTCCACCAGCTCGACGCCGCCGTCAGCAACACCGGCAGCATCGAGGCGTCCACCGTCATCATGGCCGCCCAGACCGCCCGCGACGTCTTCACGGCCGTGGTCAACAACTCCGGCGTCATCCGCGCCCGCGGCATCGACACCTCCGGCGGCGAGATCCGGCTCACCGGCGGCGGCGGGCTGGTCAGCAACAGCGGCACCCTGGATGCGAGCGGCACCACCGGCGGCCGGGTCAGCATGCAAGGCCTGCGCATCAGCAACACCGGCGAGATCCTCGCCGACGGCACCGCCGGCCACGGCGGCGACGTGATCCTGGAGGCGGTGGAGACCACCACCGTCGCCGAGAACGGCGTCATCCGCGTGCGCGCCGCCGACGGCGGCATCGGCGGCTCGGTCAAGATCCTCGGCGCGCAGATCGCCCTGGTCGACGACGCCCGTATCGACGCCAGCGGCGCCGATGGCGGCGGTGAGGTGCTGATCGGCGGCGACCTGCGCGGCGCAAACCCCGACGTGCCCAATGCCGACGAAACCCTGGTCGAGGCCGGCGTCGAGATCGACGCCCACGCCGTGGACAGCGGCGATGGCGGCAAGGTAATCGTCTGGGCTGACGACGAGACCAGGTTCGCCGGCTCCGTCGGCGCCCGCGGCGGCGAGCAGGGCGGCGACGGCGGATTCGTCGAGGTCTCCGGCGAGCAGCTGGTGTTCAGCGGCCTGGTAGACACCCTGGCCACAGATGGCGAGCACGGGATGCTCTTGCTCGACCCCGCGACCTGGACGATTCAAGGTGGCAGCGGCACCGACACCGCCAACACCGTCTATGAGGCCAACCTCGAGGCGCAGCTGACCGACATCGTGCTGGAAGCCGACCTCTCCATCTCCTCCGCGGGCACCTTTACAGACTCCAACGCCAACTCGATCCCCGATCTCCTGATCGGGACCGACTTGAATCTCACGCTACGAACGACCATAGCCAACCCGGAAGGGGTCGATACCTTTATCGACCTCACTGGCGGAAACCTCCAAGAGATCGTCACGCAAGGCACTGGGGATATCACCCTCTACGCCGGAATCTTTCCAGGCGATGTAGTCGATTATGCCAATATCCTGCTGCCCGACGTGGTCACGCGCGACCTGACCCTGACCGCCGGCGGTGGCGGCGCCGCTGTCGGCGACGGCGGCAACATCACCACCGGCGCGATCACCGCCCGGACGCTGGACATCACGAACGACGGGATGGGCATGCACAACAGCGGCACCATTCGAATTCAGGGCAACCTCACAGTCACCGGCACGGCTGCGGGTCAGGGCATGCTTGCTCGCGCGGCCAGCTATGACCTGGCGCTGACGGGCCAGACCAACAGCGTCGCTAGTACGAGCGGGGCCGCCGTGGCGTTTGCCAACACCGGCGCGCTGACCCTCGGCGACGGCGGCGACGACAGCTTCACCTTCAGCGGCGGGCTGACGGCCACCGCCCCGACCTCGGTGGCGGTGGGCGGTAGCGTGGCGGCGGCGGGCACCAATGGCATCAGCATCGGCGACGCGGACACGTCGGTGAGCATCACCGCCGACAGCACCGTCGGCGACGCAAACACCGGCGCGGTCGCCATCGGCGCCATCGTGCTTGCCAGCGACGTGACGCTGACGGTGGAGAACGGCTCCGGCGACATCCAGCTCGGCACCGTCGTCGGAACCGCCGGCGGCGGAGACTCGAATTTGACCATTGACGGGGCGGCAGGCGTCACCGTTGACGATATCGGTGCGGAATCACTCGCCGACACCAATATCGGTACCGTCGTCTTGGCCAACGCAACGGACGTCAGCTTGCAGCGGGTGGTGGCGGATACGCTGGTCCTCGGCCGGAATGACGGGACCCTGGAGGCCCCGACGGGCGAAGTCGGTGTCGCCGGCAACCTGCGGGTCGTAACACTGACGACACTGGACGGCAGTGGCTATGACCTGACACTGACCGGCAGCCTTAATCAGATCACAGTCAGCAACCCGACCACGCTGCGCAGCAGCGGAGCCCTCACCCTCGGTGATGCGACAGGCGACCGATCCCTCTTTTCAGTTGGGGTGGACGCCACCGCCGCAAGCGTCACCAACCTCTTCGGCGACGTCGACACCAACGGATCTCACGCCTTGAGCCTTGGAGCCGTCAACGTCTCGGGCAACAGCACCATCGGCGACGACAACACCGGTGCGGTCACCCTCGGCAACGTGGTACTGGCCGACGACGTGACGCTGACGGTGGAGAACGGCGCCGACGCAATCGTGCTCGGCACCGTCGTCGGAACCGTCGGCGGCGGAGACTCGAAGCTGACCCTCGACGGGGCCGCCGGCGTCACCGTCGGCGCCATCGGCACGGACATTGGCACCGTCACGCTGGCAGACGCGACGGCTGTCAACCTCGCCGCGGTCACCGCGGACACGCTCGCCCTCGGGCGCAACGACGGCACGCTGGAGGCACCCACGGGCCCGGTGGCCATCACCGGCAACCTGCAGCTCGGCGGCCTGACCACCGAGGCCGGCAGCGGCTTTGCCCTGACGCTCGGCGGCGACGCCAACGTCATCGGCGGCCAGACCACCCTGCAGAGCAGCGGCGCGCTGACCCTCGGCGACGGCGTGGGCGACAGCTTCACCTTCAGCGGCGGCCTGACGGCCACCGCCCCGACCTCGGTGGCGGTGGGCGGCAACGTGGCGGCGGCGGACAACAACGGGATCAGCATCGGCGATGGGGACACGTCGGTGAGCATCACCGCCGACAGCACCGTCGGCGACGCAAACACCGGCGCGGTCACCCTCGGCGACCTGACCATCGCCGACGGCGCCACGCTGACCGTCGGTGGCGGCAGCGGCGTCGGCAACAACCTCACCATCGGCACCGTGACCGGCGCGAATGACGGTGGCGCGGCGTCGAACCTGGCAATCGATACCGTCGGCGCCGTGACCTCGGTCGGCGCCATCGGCACCAACATCGGCACCGTCACCGTCACCGACAGCGGCGGTGTCAGCTTCGGCGCCATCACCGCGACGGACGTGGCGGTCACCGACAGCGCCGCCGACGCGACCGTCGCGTTAAACGGCACCTTGGATCTGAGTGGCGATCTGACCACCGCGGCGGGCACCGCTGCCTATGACGTCAGCCTCACCGGCACCGGCCACGATATCGAAGGCAAGGTGGAGTTCCGCCACACCGGTGGCCTGACGCTCGGCAGCGCCGGCGGCACCATCCTTATCCGCGGCGCCGCGGGACTCACCGCCAGCGGTCAGGCCGACGGCATCACCCTGGCCGGCACGGTGCGGACCAGTGCCGACCCGATCAGCCTGACCAGTGATGTGACCCTGGCCGCAGCCGTCACGCTCGATACCTTGACGGGCGCGGGCGATATCACACTGGGCACGGTCAGCGGCGGCGGCAATGCGCTGACCCTCGACGCCGGCACCGGCACGGTGACGGCCAATGGCGCCCTGACCAACCTGGTGAGCCTCGACGTCGACGGCAGCACAAACGTGGCGCTCAACGGCGGCGCCACGGTCACCAATGCGGTCAGCTTCGGCAACAGCGGCGCGCTGACCCTCGGAGACGGTGTGGGCGACGACAGCTTCACCTTCAGCGGCGGGCTGACGGCCACCGCCCCGACCTCGGTGGCGGTGGGCGGCAGCGTGGCGGCGGCGGACAACAACGGGATCAGCATCGGCGATGGGGACACGTCGGTGAGCATCACCGCCGACAGCACCGTCGGCGACGCAAACACCGGCGCGGTCACCCTCGGCGACCTGACCATCGCCGACGGCGCCACGCTGACCGTCGGTGGCGGCAGCGGCGTCGGCAACAACCTCACCATCGGCACCGTGACCGGCGCGAATGACGGTGGCGCGGCGTCGAACCTGGCAATCGATACCGTCGGCGCCGTGACCTCGGTCGGCGCCATCGGCACCAACATCGGCACCGTCACCGTCACCGACAGCGGCGGTGTCAGCTTCGGCGCCATCACCGCGACGGACGTGGCGGTCACCGACAGCGCCGCCGACGCGACCGTCGCGTTAAACGGCACCTTGGATCTGAGTGGCGATCTGACCACCGCGGCGGGCAACGCCTACGACGTCAGCCTCACCGGCACCGACCACGATATCGAAGGCAAGGTGGAGTTCCGCCACACCGGTGGCCTGACGCTCGGCAGCGCCGGCGACACCATCCTTGTCCACGGCGCCGCGGGACTCACCGCCAGCGGCCAGGCCGACGGCATCACCCTGGCCGGCACGGTGCGGACCAGTGCCGACCCGATCAGCCTGACCAGTGATGTGACCCTGGCCGCAGCCGTCACGCTCGATACCTTGACGGGCGCGGGCGATATCACACTGGGCACGGTCAACGGCGGCGGCAATGCGCTGACCCTCGACGCCGGCACCGGCACGGTGACGGCCAATGGCGCCCTGACCAACCTGGTGAGCCTCGACGTCGACGGCAGCACAAACGTGGCGCTCAACGGCGGCGCCACGGTCACCAATGCGGTCAGCTTCGGCAACAGCGGCACGCTGACCCTCGGCGACGGCGTGGGCGACGACAGCTTCACCTTCAGCGGCGGGCTGACGGCCACCGTCCCGACCTCGGTGGCGGTGGGCGGTAGCGTGGCGGCGGCGGGCACCAATGGCATCAGCATCGGCGACGCGGACACGTCGGTGAGCATCACCGCCGACAGCACCGTCGGCGACGCAAACACCGGCGCGGTCGCCATCGGCGCCATCGTGCTTGCCAGCGACGTGACGCTGACGGTGGAGAACGGCTCCGGCGACATCCAGCTCGGCGCCGTCGTCGGAACCGCCGGCGGCGGAGACTCGAATTTGACCATTGACGGGGCTGCCGTCGTCACCGTTGGCAATATTGGTGCGGCATCACCAGCCGATACCAACATCGGTACCGTCGTCTTGGCCAACGCAACGAACGTCAGCTTGCAGCGGGTGGTGGCGGATACGCTGGTCCTCGGCCGGAATGACGGGACCCTGGAGGCCCCGACGGGCGAAGTCCATGTCGCCGGCAACCTGGGGGTCGTAACACTGACGACGCTGGACGGCAGTGGCTATGACCTGAAACTGACCGGCAGCGTCAATCAGGTCACAGTTGCGGCCCCGACCACGCTGCGCAGCAGCGGAGTCCTCACCCTAGGTGATCAGACAGGCGACCAATTCACCTTTAGACGCGGGGTGGACGCCACCGCCGCAAGCGTCACCAACCTCTTCGGCGACGTCGACACCAACGCAGATGCTGACCTGCACCTTGGAGCCGTCAACGTCTCGGGCAACAGCACCATCGGCGACGGCAACACCGGTGCGGTCACCCTCGGCAACGTGGTACTGGCCGACGATGTGACGCTGACGGTGGAGAACGGCGCCGACGCAATCGTGCTCGGCACCGTCGTCGGAACCGCCGACGGCGCAGACTCGAAGCTGACCATCGACGGGGCCGCCGGCGTCAGCGTCGGCGACATCGGCACGGACATCGGCACCGTCACGCTGGCAGACGCGACGGATGTCAACCTCGCCGCGGTCACCGCGGACACGCTCGCCCTCGGGCGCAACGACGGCACGCTGGAGGCACCAACGGGCCCGGTGGCCATCACCGGCAACCTGCAGCTCGGCGGCCTGACCACCGAGGCCGGCAGCGGCTTTGCCCTGACGCTCGGCGGCGACGCCAACGTCATCGGCGGCCAGACCACCCTGCAGAGCAGCGGCGCGCTGACCCTCGGCGGCGGCGTGGGCGACAGCTCCACCTTCACCGGCGGCCTGATCGTGACCGCCGACCCGACGACGGTCACGCTGCGCGGCGAGATCGCCGCCACGGACGCCGTCATCACCATAGACCGCGCGCTCACGCTGAGCGGCGATGTCACCATCGATACCGATCCGACGGACGACAACACCGGCGGCGGGGCGATCACGCTCGGCGCCGTGGACGGCGGCGGCTTTGATCTGACCCTCGATGCCGGTGAGCAGGACGTGACGACGGGCGCCATCGGTGCCGCCGGGACCATCGGTGCCTTCAGCATCGCGGAATCCGGCACCGCCACGGTCGCGGCCATCGATGCGGAGAGCGTCGAGATCCGCGCCGACACCCAGGCAAACCTGAACGGCAACATCAACACCACCGGCACCATCGGCACCACCGACAATGCGGTGCACGTCGTGGTCACCAGCACGCCCGCCGAGGCCAACCTGCTGCTGGACATGGACCGGATCACCGTCGCCGACGCCAACATCCTCCTGGAAGGCCAGGTGGGCCTGAAGCGCGACATGTCCTTCGATACCACCCTCGGCACAGACGATGGTGCGGTTGTGTTCAACGGTACCTGGGAGTCCATAGGCTACACCCCTCCCGCCCCCCCTCCGGCGCTCGAAGATCAGGGGTGGACCCTGTCGGCGGACACGGGCAATGAGGATCTGCTGACGCCAGGAGCTGCCCCCAGCTACGCTTATGTCCCGGTTCAGGTCGGGGCGCTCACGCTCAGCGGCACCATCCCGATTCCGAACACCGACGAGGGTCTGGAGTACGACCGCAGCGTGGTCATCGGCGGCGACGTGCTCTTCAAGTTCGTTGACGGCGCGACCCAAGGACTGCTGACCTTCAACGATACCGTCATCACGGACGGCACGACCCACAGGCTAACCGTCGACGCCTTGGGCGACGTCACCTTCGTCGGCGCGGTCGGCACCGACACCGACCCCTTCGGCGCCATCCTGATCGAAGGCGCGGCCAACCTGAGCTTCGCCGACGGCCTCAGCGCCGCGAGTCTGAGCCAGACCGGCGGCGACGGCACGACCAGGCTCTCGGGCACCATCGCCACCAGCGCCGCCCCCGGCGTCTCCATCACCGCCGCCGGCGTCACCGCCATCATCCTCGATGACGCCGTCATCGAGGTCGCCGTCGACAGCGTCGCCTTCCACCGCCCGGTGCTGGTGGACGGCGACAGCAGCATCAGCGCCACCGGCACTGCCACCATCGCCATCGCCGACACCGTCGACGCCTACACCGGCATCGATGCCGACGGCACCCACGGCCTGGTGCTGAGCCAGGCCAGCGGCGCAATCCCGATCAACGCCGACATCGGCAACACCAGCGCGCTGGGCGCTCTGCGCTTCGCCAGCGACGTGCAACTCGCCGGCACCGGCGCCCGGACGATCACCGCCGCCGGCATCGGCTTCGGCAACAACACTGCCGACGCCGGCAGCGTCGAGCTGGACCTGAGCGGCCATGGTCTGACCCTGAACGGTCCCGGAGGGGCGACAGCGGACGACGGCGCCGTCACCCTGAGCGACCACCTCACCATCACCAACACCGGCACCGCGGCCAACCTGGCCGTCAACGGCACGCTCGACGCGCTCACCGCCACCAGCGCCGAGGACCTGACCCTCGCCCTCGGCACCGGCAGCGCCGACTTCGACGGCGACCTGGGCGCCACCGACCACCGCCGCCTGGGCACCGTCACCGTCACCAGCAGCGGGCAGACCGACTTCGCCGGCATCACCGCCGCGGACCTGAGCATCGCCGACGGGCGCACGGCCGCGCTGGCCGTCGCCGGCGGCCTCGATCTGAACGCGGCTATGGACGCCCTGAGCACCGGCGACGGCAGCTACACGCTCAGCCTGGCCGGCCCGCAAACCACCATTGCGGGGGAGACCACCTTCGGCCACGCCGGCTCACTTCAGCTCGGTGGTGGCGCCACCGACAGCTTCACCTTCACCGGCGGCCTGATCGTCACCGCCGCCCCGACGACGGTCACGCTGCAAGGCGCCATCGCCGCCACCGACAGCCCGATCACCATCCACCGCGCACTCACCCTCGGCGGCGACACCAGCTTCGACGCCGGCACCGGCACCATCACCCTCGGCGAGGTCAGCGGCGGCACAAACGGGCTGACCATCGCCGACGCCGGCAACCTCAACCTCGACGCGGTCACCGCGGGCACGCTCGCCCTCGGCCGCAACGACGGGACGCTGGAGGCGCCCACGGGCCTGGTGGACATCACCGGCAACCTGCAGCTCGGCGGCCTGACCACCGAGGCCAACAGCACCTTTGCCCTGACGCTGAGCGGCGACGCCAACATCATCGGCGGCCAGACCACCCTGCAGAGCAGCGGCGCGCTGACCCTCGGCGGCGGCGACGACGACAGTTCCACCTTCACCGGCGGTCTGATCGTGACCGCAGCCCCGACGACGGTCACGCTGCGCGGCGACATCGCCGCTACCAACGCCGTCATCACCATGGACCGCGCACTCACGCTCGGCGGCGACACCAGCTTCGACGCCGGCACCGGCACCATCACCCTCGGCGACGTGGCCGGCGGCACAAACGGGCTGACCATCGCCGACGCCGGCAACCTCAACCTCGACGCGGTCACCGCGGGCACGCTGGCGCTGGGGCGCAACGCCGGGACCCTGGAGGCGCCCACGGGCCTGGTGGACATCACCGGCAATCTGCAGCTCGACGGCCTGACCACCGAGGCCGGCAGCGGCTTTGCCCTGACGCTCGGCGGCGACGCCAACGTCATCGGCGGCCAGACCACCCTGCAGAGCAGCGGCGCGCTGAGCCTCGGCGGCGGCGTGGGCGACAGCTCCACCTTCACCGGCGGCCTGATCGTGACCGCCGACCCGACGACGGTCACGCTGCGCGGCGAGATCGCCGCCACGGACGCCGTCATCACCATGGACCGCGCGCTCACGCTGGGCGGCGACACCAGCTTCGACGCCGGCACCGGCACCATCACCCTCGGCGACGTGGCCGGCGGCACCCACGGGTTGACCATCGCCGACGCCGGCAACGTCGACCTCGACGCGGTCACCGCGGGCACGCTGGCGCTGGGCCGCAACGCCGGGACCCTGGAGGCGCCCACGGGCCCCGTGGTCATCACCGGCAATCTGCAGCTCGATGGGCTGACCACCGAGAGCGGCAGCAGCTTTGCACTGACGCTGAGCGGCGACGACAACGACATCGGCGGGGCCACCAGGCTGCAGAGCAGCGGCACGCTCACCGTCGGTGACGCGACGACGCCCGGCGACTTCCAGTTCACCGGCGGACTCGACGCCGATGCGGCGACGGCCATCAACCTGTTTGCCGGCATCGCGACCACGAACGCCGAGGTCAGCCTCGACAGTGCGCTCACCCTGGGCAGCGACGTCGCCATCGATACCGATCCGACGGATGCGGACCCGGCGGTTGGCGGCGGGGCGATCACGCTCGGCGCCGTGGACGGCGGCGGCTTTGATCTGACCCTCGATGCCGGTGAGCAGGACGTGACGACGGGCGCCGTCGGGACCATCGGTGCCTTCAGCATCGCAGAATCCGACACCGCCACGGTCGCGGCGATCGATGCGGAGAGCGTCGAGATCCGCGCCGACAGACAGGTGGACCTCACCGGCGACATCGAGACAACCGGTGATGTCACCATCACCGCAGCCCAGGGTGTCGTAGATGACCCGGAGATTTACCTCAACAATGCCGACATTCGCACTCATGGCGGCGATATCACCTTCAACGGTGATGTCGGCTTCTTGAGCAACAATACCTTCGAGACCGTCGGCAGCGGAGGAAACGACGGGACCATCTGGTTCCAGACCGCCGACGGCAGCGCTCCTGGCACCCTGCAATCGGTGGGCGTCTCTTTGGCAGACGCCTACGAGCTGCGCACGATATACGGCACAGGGAGCATCAACGATGATCCCAGCATCACGTTGGAATCACTGGCGCCCGATGGGCGTGTCCCCGTGGTTGCGGGCGCCAACTTCCTAGATGCTGATCTCGTCATCGACGGGGCATATTCCTTCTCCGGCGACCTGGTGATCGGCGCGGATGTGATCATCAGCTCCAATGGCGCCACGCCTGGAAACCCATTCAATTTCACCGTCACTGGCCGCATCGACGCGGAGACCGGGGAAAACTGGGGTCTGACACTGAGAGATTTGGAGATCGTCACCATCAACGGGGCGATCGGCACCGGCGAGTCTAGCGACGGCGAGGGAACCATGAAGTACCTTGTCGTCAGCAATGTCACGACGGTGGATCTCGGCGGCAGCCGCATCAGCACCGACGGCACCTCGGGTGTCGACATCGACGCCACCAACATCGCCCTGTCCGAGATCACCATCGACACCGGCGAGAACGGCGACCTCAGCCTGACCGGTGACATCGACCTCGGCGGCCATGCCACCCTGGTCGGAAAATCCATCAGCCTAGACGGCAGCGTCGATGGCGACGTTGATCTGATCCTCAACAGCCAGGGCATCACCAGCCTCGGCGGCGCCATCGGCGGGGACACCCCGCTCGCCTCGCTCACCACCGACGCCAGCGGCAGCACCGAGATCGATGCCGACATCACCACCACCGGCGCCATCGCCTTCAACGACGCGGTGCAGCTCAACGAGACGGTCGCCATCGCCACCAGCAACGCCGCCATCGCCTTCACCAGCATCGACAGCGAGGGCACGGAGTCCAACGCCCTGACGTTGACCGCCGGCACCGGCGCCATCCGTGCGAGCGGCGCCATCGGCGCGAGCGGTGCGCTGGGCTCCCTGGAGATCGTCAGCGCCGGCAGCGTCGACCTCGACGGCAACGTCACCACCGACGGCGACGACGGCATCGACGTCACCGCCGACGCCATCGACCTGGCGGCCATCACCCTGAGCGCCGGCGGCAACGGCGGCGTCACCCTCGACGGCCCGGTGACCCTAAGCGGCACCGTCACCGTCGCCGGCAGCCGCCTCGACCTGGAAAACACCGTCGACGGCGGCTTCGGCCTGATCCTCAACAGTCCGGGCGTCACCAGCCTCGGCGGCGCCATTGGCGGGGCCACGCCGCTCGCCTCGCTCACCACCGACGCCGGCGGCAGCACCGAGATCGATGCCGACATCACCACCACCGGCGCCATCGCCTTCAACGACGCGGCGCAGCTCAACGAGACGGTCGCCATCGCCACCAGCGACGCCGCCATCGCCTTCACCAGCATCGACAGCGAGGGCACGGAGTCCAACGCCCTGACGTTGACCGCCGGCACCGGCGCCATCAGTGCGAGCGGCGCCATCGGCGCGAGCGGTGCGCTGGGCTCCCTGGAGATCGTCAGCGCCGGCAGCGTCGACCTCGACGGCAACGTCACCACCGACGACGACGACGGCATCGACGTCACCGCCGACGCCATCGACCTGGCGGCCATCACCCTGAGCGCCGGCGGCAACGGCGGCGTCACCCTCGACGGCCCGGTGACCCTAAGCGGCACCGTCACCGTCGCCGGCAGCCGCCTCGACCTGGAAAACACCGTCGACGGCGGCTTCGGCCTGATCCTCAACAGTCCGGGCGTCACCACCATCGGCGGCGCGCTCGGCGGGGCCACCGCGCTCGCCTCGCTCACCACCGACGCCGGCGGCAGCACCCGCCTCGGCGCCGCCATCACCACCCAAGGCGCGGGCGGCATCACCTTCAACGACGCGGTCGTCCTCGACGAGCCGGTCGCCATCGCCACCACCGGCAACGGCAACACCGCCGGCGCCGCAATCACCTTCGCCTCCACCCTCGACAGCGCCGCAACCGAGGCCAACGGCCTGACGCTGAACGCCGGCAGCGGCGGCAACATCCGCGTCACCGGCGCGGTCGGCGCCGACCAGGCACTGGGCGCGATCGAGATCGACAACGCCAACGACGTCGGCTTCGATGCCAGCATCGAGGCGGCCAGCCTGGTGCAGACCGCGGGCAGCGGCACCACCACCCTCAGCGGCGACGTCACCACCACCGCGGCGCCGGGTGTCGACATCGACACTGCCGGCATCGCGCTGGCGGCCATCACCGTCGACGCCGGCACCAACGGCGGCGTCACCCTCAGCGGACCCGTGGACCTCACCGGCGACGTCACCCTCGCCGGCAACGCCATCGACCTCGAAGCCACCGTCGACGGCAACCAGGCCCTGCACCTCAACAGTCCGGGCGTCACCACCATCGGCGGCGCGCTCGGCGGCAACACCGCGCTCGCCTCGCTCACCACCGACGCCGGCGGCAGCACCCGCCTCGGCGCCGCCATCACCACCCAAGGCGCGGGCGGCATCACCTTCAACGACGCGGTCGTCCTCGACGAGCCGGTCGCCATCGCCACCACCGGCAACGGCAACACCGCCGGCGCCGCAATCACCTTCGCCTCCACCCTCGACAGCGCCGCAACCGAGGCCAACGGCCTGACGCTGAACGCCGGCAGCGGCGGCGACATCCGCGTCACCGGCGCGGTCGGCGCCGACCAGGCACTGGGCGCGATCGAGATCGACAACGCCAACGACGTCGACTTCGATGCCAGCATCGAGGCGGCCAGCCTGGTGCAGACCGCGGGCAGCGGCACCACCACCCTCAGCGGCGACGTCACCACCACCGCGGCGCCGGGTGTCGACATCGACACTGCCGGCATCGCGCTGGCGGCCATCACCGTCGACGCCGGCACCAACGGCGGCGTCACCCTCAGCGGACCCGTGGACCTCACCGGCGACGTCACCCTCGCCGGCAACGCCATCGACCTCGAAGCCACCGTCGACGGCAACCAGGCCCTGCACCTCAACAGTCCGGGCGTCACCACCATCGGCGGCGCGCTCGGCGGCGACACCGCGCTCGCCTCGCTCACCACCGACGCCGGCGGCAGCACCCGCCTCGGCGCCGCCATCACCACCCAAGGCGCGGGCGGCATCACCTTCAACGACGCGGTCGTCCTCGACGAGCCGGTCGCCATCGCCACCACCGGCAACGGCAACACCGCCGGCGCCGCAATCACCTTCGCCTCCACCCTCGACAGCGCCGCAACCGAGGCCAACGGCCTGACGCTGAACGCCGGCAGCGGCGGCAACATCCGCGTCACCGGCGCGGTCGGCGCCGACCAGGCACTGGGCGCGATCGAGATCGACAACGCCAACGACGTCGGCTTCGATGCCAGCATCGAGGCGGCCAGCCTGGTGCAGACCGCGGGCAGCGGCACCACCACCCTCAGCGGCGACGTCACCACCACCGCGGCGCCGGGTGTCGACATCGACACTGCCGGCATCGCGCTGGCGGCCATCACCGTCGACGCCGGCACCAACGGCGGCGTCACCCTCAGCGGACCCGTGGACCTCACCGGCGACGTCACCCTCGCCGGCAACGCCATCGACCTCGAAGCCACCGTCGACGGCAACCAGGCCCTGCACCTCAACAGTCCGGGCGTCACCACCATCGGCGGCGCGCGCGGCGGCAACACCGCGCTCGCCTCGCTCACCACCGACGCCGGCGGCAGCACCCGCCTCGGCGCCGCCATCACCACCCAAGGCGCGGGCGGCGTCACCTTCAACGACGCGGTCGTCCTCGACGCGCCGGTCGCCATCGCCACCACCGGCAACGGCAACACCGCCGGCGCCGCAATCACCTTCGCCTCCACCCTCGACAGCGCCGCAACCGAGGCCAACGGCCTGACGCTGAACGCCGGCAGCGGCGGCAACATCCGCGTCACCGGCGCGGTCGGCGCCGACCAGGCACTGGGCGCGATCGAGATCGACAACGCCAACGACGTCGGCTTCGATGCCAGCATCGAGGCGGCCAGCCTGGTGCAGACCGCGGGCAGCGGCACCACCACCCTCAGCGGCGAGGTCACCACCACCGCGGCGCCGGGTGTCGACATCGACACTGCCGGCATCGCGCTGGCGGCCATCACCGTCGACGCCGGCACCAACGGCGGCGTCACCCTCAGCGGACCCGTGGACCTCACCGGCGACGTCACCCTCGCCGGCAACGCCATCGACCTCGAAGCCACCGTCGACGGCAACCAGGCCCTGCACCTCAACAGTCCGGGCGTCACCACCATCGGCGGCGCGCTCGGCGGCAACACCGCGCTCGCCTCGCTCACCACCGACGCCGGCGGCAGCACCCGCCTCGGCGCCGCCATCACCACCCAAGGCGCGGGCGGCATCACCTTCAACGACGCGGTCGTCCTCGACGAGCCGGTCGCCATCGCCACCACCGGCAACGGCAACACCGCCGGCGCCGCAATCACCTTCGCCTCCACCCTCGACAGCGCCGCAACCGAGGCCAACGGCCTGACGCTGAACGCCGGCAGCGGCGGCGATATCCGCGTCACCGGCGCGGTCGGCGCCGACCAGGCACTGGGCGCGATCGAGATCGACAACGCCAACGACGTCGGCTTCGATGCCAGCATCGAGGCGGCCAGCCTGGTGCAGACCGCGGGCAGCGGCACCACCACCCTCAGCGGCGAGGTCACCACCACCGCGGCGCCGGGTGTCGACATCGACACTGCCGGCATCGCGCTGGCGGCCATCACCGTCGACGCCGGCACCAACGGCGGCGTCACCCTCAGCGGACCCGTGGACCTCACCGGCGACGTCACCCTCGCCGGCAACGCCATCGACCTCGAAGCCACCGTCGACGGCAACCAGGCCCTGCACCTCAACAGTCCGGGCGTCACCACCATCGGCGGCGCCATTGGCGGGGCCACCGCGCTCGCCTCGCTCACCACCGACGCCGGCGGCAGCACCCGCCTCGGCGCCGCCATCACCACCCAAGGCGCGGGCGGCATCACCTTCAACGACGCGGTCGTCCTCGACGAGCCGGTCGCCATCGCCACCACCGGCAACGGCAACACCGCCGGCGCCGCAATCACCTTCGCCTCCACCCTCGACAGCGCCGCAACCGAGGCCAACGGCCTGACGCTGAACGCCGGCAGCGGCGGCGACATCCGCGTCACCGGCGCGGTCGGCGCCGGCCAGGCACTGGGCGCGATCGAGATCGACAACGCCAACGACGTCGGCTTCGATGCCAACATCGAGGCGGCCAGCCTGGTACAGACCGCGGGCAGCGGCACCACCACCCTCAGCGGCGACGTCACCACCACCGCGGCGCCGGGTGTCGACATCGACACTGCCGGCATCGCGCTGGCGGCCATCACCGTCGACGCCGGCACCAACGGCGGCGTCACCCTCAGCGGACCCGTGGACCTCACCGGCGACGTCACCCTCGCCGGCAACGCCATCGACCTCGAAGCCACCGTCGACGGCAACCAGGCCCTGCACCTCAACAGTCCGGGCGTCACCACCATCGGCGGCGCGCTCGGCGGGGCCACCGCGCTCGCCTCGCTCACCACCGACGCCGGCGGCAGCACCCGCCTCGGCGCCGCCATCACCACCCAAGGCGCGGGCGGCATCACCTTCAACGACGCGGTCGTCCTCGACGCGCCGGTCGCCATCGCCACCACCGGCAACGGCAACACCGCCGGCGCCCCAATCACCTTCGCCTCCACCCTCGACAGCGCCGCAACCGAGGCCAACGGCCTGACGCTGAACGCCGGCAGCGGCGGCGACATCCAAGTCACCGGCGCGGTCGGCGCCGGCCAGGCACTGGGCGCGATCGAGATCGACAACGCCAACGACGTCGACTTCGATGCCAACATCGAGGCGGCCAGCCTGGTACAGACCGCGGGCAGCGGCACCACCACCCTCAGCGGCGACGTCACCACCACCGGTGCGGCTGGTGTCCATATCCATACCGCTACGCTCACCATTGCCGATACGGGCTCGGTCACCGCGACTGGCGGTGATGTCAGCTATCGGACCGACACCGGAGACATCACGCTGGGCGGGGCAACGACAGCTGACGGCCGCACGGTCACGATGAATGCCATCCTCGGCGCCATTGACGGTGCCGGGGTAGTGACGGCGCAGACGGTCGACCTCGACGCCTTCACCGGCATCGGCGCGACCACGCCGCTCGAGCTTGCGGCCTCGATCATCGACGCCAATACCTGGGACGGCAATATCTCGATTACGAACACCCTGGATACGCCGACCACGGGAAGCGGCAACGTCGAGGTGGGCCAGCTCGTCACCGGAACGGGTCAGACCACTGATCTCGGCAACATCGTGTTCCGTCAACTCGGCGCGGCGGACCTGCTGGTCAGGCTGGCGCAGACCACCAATGGCTCCATCGACATCACCGGCCAGGCCAACGTGACCATCGAACAGGAGATCATCGGTCGTGAAGGTGTCTTGATCATCGCCGACGGCGATCTATACATCCTCAACCCGATCAATGGCGGCGGCAGTCTCGTCGATCTGCAGGCGTTGGGCCTGCTTGCGGGGACGCGCGGGCGGATCTACGGTGATGGCGAGGTCAGGGGGGCCGAGATACAGCTTTCCGCCAAGGGCGGCATCGGGGTCGACGCCGCGGGCCAAGGCGGCGCAGCGGCAGATCGGCTGAACCTGTTCACCACCGTCATCGATGCCGAGACCGACAATAGCGACATCTTCCTGAGCAACACCAGCACCGGCACGCTGACCCTGATGCTGCAGACGAACAGCCCGGGCGACATCGACGTCATCCAACAGGGCGGTGGTACGCTGCTGGCCGATGAGGTCCTGACCGCTAACGGCAGCATCACCCTGCACAACAGCGCCGCCGATCTGCGCGTCACTGGTGTGGTGACCGCCGGCGGCGGTGCGGGGGACATCACCATGACCACCGGCGGCGACGGCAACGTCGCGCTTGCCGGCACCACCACCGCGGCCGGCAACCAGGTGACCATCGACAGCGACGGCGCCATCAACGGCAGCGGCCTGGTCACGGCGCAGACGGTGGCGCTGATCGCCGATACCGGCATCGGCGACAGCACGCCGCTGGAACTGGCGGCGGCGAACATCAGCGCGCGGACCGATCGCGGCGACATCGACTTCGACAACACCCTCGGCGGCGCCGTGCGCATCACCGGCGCGACCAGCGGCGACAGCGATATCCGCATCGAGCAGTTCGGTAGCGCGAACCTGACCGCGTCGAACATCGAAACGCCCAACGGCTATGTCCACATCGCCAACCGCGGCACCGGCAATCTCACCGTACTCGACGCCCTGGCCGGTCGCGGCGATGTGCGCCTTGAGAGCCGGGGGAACCTGGAGGCGGGCGACGTGAGCGCGGGCGGCTCCGGCAGTCTCTACTACACGGCCACGCGCGACATACGGCTGAATGGCAACGGCGTCGCCGACGGCAACGCGGTGGTGCTCGACGCCGGCGGCTCCATCCTCGATCTGCGGGACGACGAGCAAGACTTCGCGGCCGCGCGCTTCGACTTTACAGCGGGCAGAACGATCGGCAGCATCGACAACCCGATCGAGCTCGAAGGTAGCGAGCTGGTGTACGCAGCCGATGCCGACGTCGGCATCACCGCCGCCGGCGACCTCGAGGTGCAGGGGAGCTCCTCGGGCGGCGAGACGCAGATCATCGCCGATGCGATCCGCGTGGACGGCGACGGGATCGAGGCGGACGGCCTGCAGCTCTTCGCGCTGCTCGACAACCTGGACCTGAATGCGCCGATCACCTTCAGCGGCGACGCGGAGCTCTACGGCGCCAACGCCGTATTCCAGAACGCCGACATCACCGGGCAAGGCGGCGTCCTCCGGGTCTTCACCGACATGCCTAGTCCGACGTCCGGCCCGGCCGGTGAGGGCATCACCATGGCCGCCGGCACCATCACCGAGAACCTCGGCGGCAGCATCGAGTACCTGGCCAACAACACCGTCTCGGTGGGCTTCCTGTCCGCCGGCAGCGACGGCTCGATCCAGATCACGGCGGTCGGCGGCGATATCGTTGGCACCACGCCCGATCACGGCATCAGCGCCGGCACGGTCACGCTGCAGGCGATCAACGGCCAGATCGGCGGCGGTCAGACCGACCCGCTGCGGGTGGACTCCATCGCCTCGCAGATCACCGCGGCGACCGACGGGCAGTCCTACATCGTGCCCTTCGGCAGTGGCGCCATCGACAGCGTGCTGACCCAGGCCACCGAGGCGATCTACAGCTTCGGCGGGGTCGAGTACCGGATCTCCACCTTCGGCGGTCAGGTCATCATCCTCAGCAGCGTCGGCCGCGAGGCCGCGGGCAGCGTCCAGCAGGCGTCGGAAGAGGAGCTGGAAGACGTCAACGACGCCTTGCTGCAGGATGAGATCGAGATCTACACCCTGGAGCAGCCGGGCATCTGTCTGCCGGCAGACCAGCTCGAAGACGACGGCTACGACGGCGCGTACGCCGGCGTCCCCGCGCCGGTGCGCAATGTGGTCGTCGAGGTCGGCAACGAGGAGCGCAAGGACTGCGGCTGGGCCGATGCCCCCGGCTGGGAGGCCGCCGATGCCCCACTGCCGGGTCAGGCCAGCGGCCCGACCGTGGAGGTGGAGCTGTCGGTGCCGGGGCTGGAGGTCGAGGCCCGCGCCGCCACCGCGCCGGTGCCCGCCGCGCCGGAGACGGCCGGTCCGCAGGCCGAGCCCGCCATCGACGGCCTGCAATCAGTGGACTGGCAGGGACCGATGCCGCCGTTCCCGGGTGCGGGCTACCGCTACGAGCCGCGGCTGGCGGGCCTGCCCTGGTAATGACCGGCGGGCGTGTCGCCGTCCAGGGCGACACGCAACCGCAACGCCGGCCGAGGTCGGCAGCGCGCCAACCTACTGCTGGAGCGTCCGCCCGCCGTCCACGGCGATGATCTGGCCGGTGATGTAGGGCGCATCGCGCACCAGGAACAGCAGCGTGCGCCCGATGTCGTCGGGGCCGCCGGCGCGCTCCAGGGCGGTGCGCTCCACGATGGTGGTCTTGGCCGCCGCATCCAGCCCCTGCTCGGGCCAGAGGATGGCCCCCGGCGCGATCCCGTTCACGCGCACCTCGGGGCCCAGCTCGCGGGCCAGCGACTTGACCATCATGGCGTTGCCGGCCTTGGCCATGCAGTAGATCGGATGCCCGGCCAGCGGGCGCTCGGCATGGATGTCGACCAGATTGACGATGCAGCCTCCGCGCGCGCGCAGCAGCGGCGCCGCGGCCCGGGCCAGGAAGAACGGCGCCTTCAGATTCGAGCCCATCAGATCATCCCAGTCCGCCTCGTCGGCGGTCTCCATCGGTGTCGGGTAGAAGCTCGACGCGTTGTTGACGAGGATATCGAGCCGTCCATGCCGGCACCGCACCTGCTCGATCATCGCCGCCGGTGCCCCCGGGGTGCAGAGATCCGCCTGCAGCGTCTCGGCCGAGCCCTCGCGCTCGGCGTTCAACTCCGCGGCCAGTTGCTTCGCGGCTTGCGCCGACCTGCGGTAGTGCAGCACCACCACGCAGCCCTGCCCGTGCAGGACCCGCGCAAGGGTTGCGCCGATGCGCTGGGCGGCGCCGGTGATCAAGGCCACCTGCCCGGCGAGCCCGGTGGCCGTGAGTGCTGGATCATTTGCCATCGCCATCCTCCTGGTCGATCGATCGGTGTGCCGAAGCTCTCCCCTCAAGGGGATGCTCACAACGCCTAGTGGGCATGGGCATGCCCCTTCGTCGGCAGCTGCTTGTACTCCGAGCAGCGCCGCGGCGTCGGCACGCCCTTGCCGGGGTTGAGCAGCGCGTCGGGGTCGAAGGCCTGCTTGACGGCGCGGAACTGGTTCAGCTCCTCGGGCGAGAACTGCACGCACATCTGGCCGATCTTCTCGATGCCGACGCCGTGCTCCCCGGTGATGGTGCCGCCGACCTCGACGCACAGCTCCAGGATGCGCCCGCCGAGTTCCTCGGTGCGTTCGAGTTCGCCTGGGTTGTTGGCGTTGTAGAGGATCAGCGGGTGCATGTTGCCGTCGCCGGCGTGGAACACGTTCGCCACCGCCAGGCCGTATTCCTCGGACAGCTCGGCGGTCCGGCGCAGGACCTCGGGCAGGGCGCGGCGGGGGATGGTGCCGTCCATGCAGTAGTAGTCGGGGGAGAGCCGGCCGACGGCCGGGAAGGCGGCCTTGCGGCCCTGCCAAAAGCGCAGCCGCTCGGCCGCGTCGCCGGCGGTGCGCACCTCGGTGGCGCCGGCGGCGAGCAGGACCTGGCGGACCTGGAAGATGTGCTCCGACACCTCTTGGTTGGTGCCGTCGACCTCGCACAGCAGGATGGCGGCGGCGTCGGTGGGGTAGCCGGCGTGGACGAAGGCCTCGGCGGCCTGGATGGCCGGGCCGTCCATCATCTCCAGCCCGGCCGGGATGATGCCGGCAGCGATGATGTCGCCGACGGCGGTGCCGGCCTTCTCCACGTCGTCGAAGGCGGCCAGCACCACTTGCGCGCGCTCCGGGCTGGGCAGCAGCCGGACGCTGACCTCGACGGTGACGCCGAGCATGCCCTCGGAGCCGATGAATAGGGCCAGCAGGTCGTAGCCCGGGGCATCCAGCGCGTCGCCCCCCAACTCGACCAGCGCACCGTCGACGGTGACCATCTTCACCGCGAGCACGTTGTGCACGGTCAGCCCGTACTTCAGGCAGTGCACCCCGCCGGAGTTCTCGGCGACGTTGCCGCCGATGGTGCAGGCGATCTGGCTCGACGGATCGGGGGCGTAGTAGAGCCCATGCACCGCGGCGGCCTCGGAGATGGCCAGGTTGCGCACGCCGGGCTCGACGCGGGCGGTGCGCGCCACCGGGTCCAGGTGGAGGATGCGGTTCAGCCGAGCCAGGCTGAGCACGACGCCATCGGCCAGCGGCAGCGCCCCGCCGGACAGCCCGGTGCCGGCACCGCGGGCGACCACCGGCACGCCGCGCTCATGGCACAGCCGCATGACCTGCTGCACCTCGTCGACACTGCGCGGCAGCACCACCAACAACGGCAGCTGACGGTAGGCGGACAGCCCGTCGCATTCGTAGGGCCGCAGCTCCTCATGACGCTCCAGCACGGCGTCGGCCGGCAGCAGCCGGCGCAGGGCCTTCAGCAGCTCGGCACGCCGGGCCGGGTCCGGGGCGGGGCGTTGGGGCAAGTGAGTCGTCATGGCGGTCTAGCGGTCTCGTTGGTGGGCGAACGCAGCGCCTTCGGTGGATGCGCTGCGCTTATCTATAACCGACTACAGACTATGCTCGTTGTCGTTGTCGTTGTCGCTGTCGTTGTCGCTGTCGCTGTCGCTGTCGCTGTCGCTGTCGTTGTCGTTGTCGTTGTCGTTGTCGTTGTCGTTGTCGTTGTCGTTGTCGTAATCGTAATCGTCAGTCGGACTGGTACGGATCCTCGATTACGACAACGACAACGACCGACAGGCGAAAAACAATTACATCGAATCTCCAGAGAAGCGCTGATCGTGCACCGGACGCCGCCGTGATTCAAGCAGCCGCTTGATCTCGCCATAGGCCAAGGCCGGGTCGAAGTCGTAGTTGTCCAGGTCATCGATCCAGCGGTTGGTCGCGGGGCGGGGGGCGCCGGGGATATCGCGGACCCGCTGGGCATCGAGCCAGATCGGGGTCGGGGCGTCGGGGCGGACAATCAGCGCGGGCTCGCGGAAGACGGGGTCGGTCAGGACCAGGCGGTTGGCGTGGATGACGCCGGGGCAGTCGGCAAACCAGCCGATCTTGTGCTGGACCGAGCCGTGATGGGCCAGGTAGGCGTCGGCGACTTGGGTGTGCAGCAGGCAGTCGAGCAGCGGTGCGCCGATCAGGCTGCACACGGGCATGTGGGGCGCCAGGGCGCGGGCGATGGCATCGGCCAGGACCTGCTCGCGGGCGATGCTGCGCGCCTGCTCCGCCGGCATCGGCTTGGGCACGCCGCGCGGGACGGAGAAGCCGTCGAGGATCAGCGCCGCGCCGGGAAAATCCCGTGCCAGCCAGCCACCGATGGCGGTGATGCCGGGGACCTGAGAGACCCAGGTGCGGTTTTCGGTGCGCAGCGTCACCCAGAGCACCGGGCCGGTTTGGTCGCGCAGCCGCCGGACCGATGCGCGGGCCTCGGCGGAGGCTTGGGTCTCGGCCAGGTCCAGCACGCGCCGGATCAGCCGATCGGAGATGACGCGCCCCCCGGGGCGGAGCAGCAGCCGATTGTTCGCCAGCGCTTGCCCGATCAACGCGGGGAATTCGGCGCGCTTGATGGGGGGCGCGCCCGCAGCCGGGTCCAGCTCCGGAAACAGGGCCTCCAGCGGGCCGATGGGCTCGGCGGCGACCAGCAGCCGGTCGACCCCTTGGGCGACGCCGTTGTCGATCAGGCGCTCCAGGCCCGAGAGGACGTTCCAGAGGTGGTGGGCAAAGTGGCGGTTGTCGATCAGGGCGCAGACCTCGGGCGGGTCGGTGCGGTTGAGGTAGGCGCGCACGCGGCGGTGCTCGGCGATGAGCAGCGCACGCAGCTGATCGATCTCGTCCCAGCCGTGCCAGCGGTAGCGATCCACCAGCAGGATGACCAGGCGCAGGGCCGGCAGGTGCAGATAGAGCGGGATGTAGCCCTGGCCCTCGCGGCCGACGGCCAGGTCGAAGACCCGCTCGCCGTAGAAGCGGTAGAAGATCGGCGCATTGGCCTCGGCCATCAGGCTGCGGGTCGCGCTCAGCGACCTCCCGCTGCTGGGGCAGGTCGCGGTCAGCACCCGGTCGATGAAGGCGCGATCCTGAAAGTGCGTGCCCGCCTCGGTCTGGTCCGGCGCGGCCAGTCGGCCGTCGAAGCGGCCCGCCCGGGTCGTGCGGTTGGCCAGGACATGGCGCAGCGCGATGCCGTGCCGGGCAAGCAGGGCCTCGTCATCGGGCCGCAGGTCCGCCGGGTCGATGAGTCGGCCCGGCCCGGCGGCGGCCACGACCTCGCGCACCACCGGCGCCGGTGGCAGCGGCAGCCAGCGCCCGATGCCGCGCGGGGCCGGGATGGGCGGCGACAACAGCAGCCCTGCCTCGATCTCCCGATAGAGGCAGGACTCGCCCCGCGCGATGACCGGCAGCCGACGCAGCCCGGCGACGAGCCGGCCCCAGAGCTTGCGCGGCAGCCGGCGGTCAACCACCGGTGACGGGCGGAAAGAAGGCGACCTCGTCGCCGTCTTGGATGGGCGCATCCAGCTGCACCACCGTCTGGTTGACGGCGCTGAGCAGGGGCCTATCCGCGGCCAAGGCATCGGCCCAGGCGCCACCTCGGGCGCGCAGCTCCGCGCGCAGCGCGGCGACGGTCTGCGCCTGCGTGTCGAGCTGTTCCTGCTCCAGACCGAGCTGCTCGCGCAGGCTGGCAAAGTAGCGCAGCGCGATCATGCCATCAGCTCGCTGAAGGGCAGGAAGGTCAGCGGCTGGCCCAAGGTTACCGGGGCGCCGGCGGGCAGGTCCACCAGGCCCTCGGCCCAGGTGAGCGAGGTGATGGCCGCCGACGAGGTGCTCGGAAAGACCCGGATGCAGGGCGCGCCGTCGGCACCGGTCTCGACCCGGGCGCGGCGATAGTCGCGACGCTTGACCGGCCGCTCGAGCGCGAAGCCCGCGGGCAGGGACCGGCCGCGGGGCACCAGGTCGCCGACAACGCCCTGCATGCGGCGGATGAAGGGCCGCGCGAACAGGCAGAAGGTCACGAACAGCGAGACCGGGTTGCCGGGGCTGCCGATGAACGGCGTATCGCCGATAGAACCGAAGGCCACGGGCTTGCCGGGGCGCATGGCGACCCGCCAGAGGTCGAGCCGCCCCAGCGCCTCCACGGCGGGGCGCACATGGTCCTCCTCGCCGACCGAGACGCCGCCGCTGGCCAGCACCAGATCGGCCTGCTCGGCAGCGCGGGCCAGCGCATCCATGGTCGCCTGCCGATCATCGGCGACGATGCCTAAGTCCACCAGCTCGCAGCCGAGCCGGCGCAGCAGGGCCAGGAGCATGAACCGGTTGGAGTTGTAGATCTGACCGGGACCCAGCGGCGTGCCGGGCATGACCAGCTCGTCGCCGCTGGCAAACACGGCCACGCGCAGGCGCCGATGCACCGCAAGCTCGGCGACCCCCACCGAGGCCGCCAGCCCCAGGTGCTGCGGGCCCAGGCGCACGCCGGGATCGAGCACCGTCTGCCCGGCGGCGATGTCCTCGCCGCGGCGACGGATGTTGGCCCCGGGGCGCAGCTTACCGCGGGCAGGCGCGGCGAGCCGGACCCGCTCGCCATCGCGCTCGCAGTCCTCCTGGATGACGACGGTGTCGACGCCGGCCGGGACCGGGGCGCCGGTGAAGATGCGCGCGGCGGTGCCCGGGGTCAGCGGCTCGCCGACCTGCCCGGCGGGGATGCGCTGGCTGATCGGCAGCCACGCATCGGCGGCGAGATCGGCGATGCGCAACCCGTAGCCATCCATCGCGCTGTGGTCCCAGCCGGGCTGATCGATGGGGCTGACCACCGGCTCGGCGAGGACACGCTCAAGGGCGTCGGCCAGGGCGACGGTGTCGCTGCCGGCGATGGGCGCGGCGCGCTCGAGCAGCAGCGCCAGGGCCTGCTCGGTGCTCAGCGGTGCCCTATTGGGGAGCGATGCGGGGTCGGCGCTCATCGTTCGTCGAAGCGCGCGATGAGCTGGGCGAAGTTGCATGGGCGCGTGCGCCGATCGAGCTGCGCGCCGAGGATGCCGTCCCAAGCCGTGCGGCAGGCGCCGGTGGAGCCCGGCAGGCAGAAGATCAGCGTACCGTTGGCCAGGCCGGCCACGGCCCGCGATTGGATGGTCGAGGCGCCGATCTCGTCGAAGGACAGCTTGCGGAACAGCTCGCCGAAGCCGTCGATGGCCTTGTCGAGGAGCGGCGTCACCGCCTCCGGGGTGCTGTCGCGACCGGTAATGCCGGTGCCGCCGGTGCTGATGATCACCTGGACCTCCGGCGCGGCAATCCAGCGCGAGAAGACCGCGCGCAGCCGGTAGATGTCGTCGGCGATGATGGCGCGGTCCACAAGGCGGTGTCCGGCGGCCTCGGCGCGCTCGCGCAGCAGATCGCCGGAGGTGTCGTTGGCCTCGGTGCGGCTGTCGGAGACGGTCAGCACGGCAAGGCCCAGCGGCAGGAAGGCGCCGCCGTCGTGATGGTTGCTCATCGGTTCTGGCTGGTCAGCAGTCGTAAAAGGTTCAGAAACAAGTGGTGCAGACGCAACCACGAAATGGCCAATCAAAAGGTTCAGCGAGCGGGCGTCTGCGCCACTTGTTTCTGAACCGATCCAAAGTTAGCCCCCAAGCATGGACGCGGCGACCCGCCGGTTCAACCGCAGCGGTGGATGCGAGGGCCGAATCCCGCATCGCGCAGCGTCCAGCCACCTGCTCCAGGGCCGAATGAACGCAACGCAAACCGCGGGTCAACGGCTTCGGCGCTAGGCTCACGCCGCCGATGCGCCCTGCCCGGCCCGGTCGGCGACGGCGCGCTTGAGTGCATCCACGCGTTTGTCGATCCAGTTCTCCGCCGGCACCACATCCCCCAGGCCCAGCCGCTCGAAGCGCTGGCGCGGCTGATCATGCAGGCCGGCCAGATAGACGCGGGAGCCGTTCTCGGCGGCCTCGCGGATGGTCGCCTCCACCGCCAGCGAGGTGGTGACGCCGATGTGGGGCACGCCGGTGAGGTCGACCACCAGGCTGCGGGTGTCGCGGATGGCATTCTGCTGGCGGGTAACGGCCTTGGCGGCGCCGAAGATCAGCGGGCCGCTGAGGCAGAGCAGACTCACGCCGGTGCCCTCGTTGCTGAGGATCTTGCGCTCCTCGGGCTGGGCGTTGACGCAATCGAAGGTGCCGCCGGTGCTGTCGGCACCGGCCCCGAACAGGCGCACGCCCTCGGACTGCAGGTCGGCCAACCGGCGGATGGTGAGGATGTTGGCGACGAACAGGCCGATGCCGACGGCGGTGATCAGATCGACGAAGACGGTCATGAGGATGACGCCGTACATGATCGCCGCACCCCGCAGCGAGACCCGGTGCGCCCGGCGCAGGAAGCCCCAGTCGATGATGTCGATGCCGACCTTGATGGCGATGCCGGCGAGCACCGCGAGCGGGATCACCGCCACCAGCCCGGCGGCCCAAAGCACGACCACGCCCAGGATCAGGGCGCGGGTCAGGCCGGACAGGGCCGTGCGCCCGCCGGTCTGGATGTTGACCACGGTGCCCATGGTGGCGCCGGCCCCGGGCAGGCCGCCGAACAGGCCTGAGGCCATGTTGCCGAGGCCCTGGCCGATCAGCTCCTTGTCGGAGTCGTGCTGGGTGCGGGTCAGGCTGTCGGCGATGACCGAGGTCAGCAGGGCATCGATGGCGCCGAGCATGGCCAGGACCAGGGCGTCGACGAGCATGCTTTGCCACTGGGCCGCGGTGAACATGGGGAGCTGCAGCTCCGGCAGCCCGGCGGGGATGGCGCCGATCTCCCGATAATCGCCCTCGCCCAGGAACCAGACGGCCGCCAGCGTGCCGACCACCAGCGCCAGCAGCTGCGGCGGCACGATGCGCCGCCAGCGCTTGGGCATCAGGAACAGGATGGCCAACGCGATGACGGCGAGCAGGGTCTCACCGTAGTTGATCGTCTGCACCAGCTCCGGCAGGGCGGACAGCGAGCCGATGACACCGCCGCCGGGGGACGCGTGCCCGAGCAGCGCCGGCATCTGCAGGATGATCAGGATGAAGCCGATGCCGGACATGAAGCCGGAGATGACCGTGTACGGCATCATGGTCACGTAGCGGCCGAGCTTAAGGATGCCGAACAGCACCTGGAACAGCCCGGCCATCATCACCGTGGTGAAGGCCATGGCCATGCCGTGTTCGGGGTCCGCCGCCATCAGGCTGACGATGACGGCGGTCATGACCACGGTCATCGGGCCGGTGGGCTCGGAGATCAGCGTCGGCGTGCCGCCGAACAGGGCCGCGAACAGGCCCACCAGCACGGCGCCGTAGAGTCCGGCCTCGGCACCGGCGCCGGAGGCGACGCCGAAGGCCAGCGCCATGGGTAGGGCGATGATGGCCGCGGTGACGCCGCCGAAGAGGTCGCCGCGCAGAGTATTGGTATGGAATTGGTTGAAGATCCGCATCAGATTGTTCTGACTCCAAGCTGTCGTTTTACCCCGGGACTATCGCGGAGATTATCCCCGAAAGGAAATTGATAATCGGGATCGAATCGATAGATCACGGGCTATTTTACAGAGCCCAGCAGGCGATCGGTCAGCGCCTCGCGGGATTCGTCCCACACGAACATCCGCCCCCACAGCTCCAGGCCGTAGAACATATGGGCGAAGTTGCCCGGATCGCGCCGCAGCAGATCGGCGACGGCCGACGGCGCCAAGCCGCAGTCGCGCTCCAGGAAGCCCCGGCGAAACAGCCCCAAGCCGAGATCCATCACATAGTCGTGCGCCGGACTGGCGAAGCCGACCTTGGTCCGCTCGATGACCGCCGCCGGCAGATACCGATAGGCCAGGGCCTTGAGCAGGCGCTTGGACTGCCGCCAGGAGACCTTATCGGCGATGGGCAGGTTGGCGGCCAGGCGCAGCACCTCGAGGTCGAGGAAGGGCACCCGCGACTCGATGCTCGCCTGCATGCTGGCACGGTCCTGCTGGTGCAGGATGCCGCCGACGTAGTCGCGCAGGTCGGCGGTCATGGCGGCCAGGGCCTCGCGGTCCGCCGCGCCGCGCACAAAGCCGTAGGCGGCATTGCAGTCCGTTTCCAACCGGCGGCGAAAGCCCTGATCGGCGCAGAAGTCGACCACCTCGCCCACATCGCTCCAGGCGCGGAAGCTATCGCGGGTCACCGGTCGTTCGGCCCAGACCCCGGTACTCAGAAACAGCGCCTTGCGATACAGCCGATGGACGAGCCGGGTCGCTTGCGCGAAGCGGCGATAGTTGCGCCGCTGCCGATAACGCCAGTCATAGCCGCCGAACAGCTCGTCCGCGCCCTCGCCGGCGAGCAGGACCTTGCAGCCGTTGCCGCGGGCCAGGTCGCTGATGTAGGAGATCGGGATGTTCTGCGGGTGGGTCAGCGGCGCGTCGTTGAACCAGATGCAATCCACGTAGCGCGCCAGGTAACGCTCGCGATCGAGGCGAAAATAGTTGATGTCGATGCCCAGGTGGCGGGCCACCGCCTCGGCCCAGGCCCGCTCGCTGTGGTCGACCATGTCGACGTGGTAGACGCTGATGTCCGGGCGCTCGGCGCAGGCCATGGCCGTCATCAGCGAGCTGTCGACGCCACCGGAGCACAGCGTGCCGACGGGCACATCGCTGACCAGGTGGCGGGAAACGGCGGCATTCAGGGTCCGATCGAGCAGATCCAGGCGCCGGCGCCGGGACATGCGGCGCAACCGGGCGCTGTGCTCGGCCACCGGCAGATCGGCGACATGGAACCAGCGCCGCGGCGTCGGCGGCTCGGTCTCGCCGACCACCATGCGCAGGCTGTGACCGGGCGGCAGGGTCTGCACATCCCGCAACAACGGCTCGGCGATGGCCTCCCGATACATCAGCAGCTCCACCAGCTTGCGGGTATCGAATCGTCGCGGCATCTCGGCGACGGCCGCGAGCGCCTTGACCTCGGAGGCAAACAGGAACCGCCCATCGATCCAGGCATAATGCAGCGGCTTGATGCCGAGGCGGTCACGGGCGAGAAACAGCGTCTGCGCCTGCAGGTCGGCGATGGCGAAGGCAAACATGCCGTTCATGCGCGGCAGGCAGTCCGCGCCCCATTCCAGATAGGCCTGCAGCACCACCTCGGTATCGCCGACGGTGCGGAACGCCCGCCCCGCCGTTGTCAGCTCGGCGCGCAGCGCGCGGAAATTGTAGAGCTCGCCGTTGTAGACGATGACCCAGCGCCCATCGCTGCTGGGAAAGGGCTGATTGGCCGCCTCCGAGCAATCGAGGATGCTCAACCGGGTATGCCCGAGCGAGATCGGCCCGGCCAGCCGCCGGCCGGTATTGTCGGGGCCGCGGTGCCCCAGGCAGGCGAGCATGGTCGCCAACGCCGCGGACGATTGCTCCGCGCCATCGACGGCGACGCTCCCGGCGATTCCACACATGCTGACTGCCTCAAAGTGATCGTTCGCATCGACAGGACCGGCGGTCCACGGCAAGCTTGCCGCCATCCCCACGCCCGTCGTTCGGCGCCGAGTGTAACCCCGATGCCGCAGGTTCGCCGTCCCGGTCCAGCCGCCGATGGGCGGAGCCGGTCGCGCCGATGTCGCCGGACGCCGGCTCCAAGGGCTATCATCCAGCGTCGATCGCCAATCAACCGACCCGAGCCGCCGTGTTCACCCATGCCTCCCCCGCAGCCCGACCCGACCCCGCGCAGCCGCAACAGCGGGTGCGCGGCATCCTGCGTGCCGCACGCCTGGTTGGGCCGATGGCCGGCGTGGTCGGCACCCTGCTCGTCGCGCTGATCCTGCTGCTGGTGACCTGGGCCTGGCCCGATCAGGGCTGGACCAAGCCGCTGTGCCTCAGCGCGCTGCTCGGCGGTATCGGCGCCGCGGTGCTGGCCGCCAAGCGGCTGCGCGATCAGCTGCTGCTGCCGTTGGTGAGCCTGGAGGCATCGGTTGCCAGGGTCTGCCAGGGCGAGCCGGGCTCCAGCCGCTACCTGACCGACGCCGGTGTCCTGCAGGGCATGGCGCGGGATATCGGCAGCCTGAATGCCGAGCTGACCGACCTCTACGAGGACATGGACAGCCGCGTCGCCCGCCAGACCACGCGCTTGGCGCAGAAGACCGCCTCGCTGAAGATCCTCTACGACGTCGCCGCCGGCATCACCCAGGCCGACAGCACCGACGAGCTGCTGCTGCGCTTCCTGCGCGTGCTCAAGGAGATGGTCAACGGCCGTGCCGCCACGGTCCGCCTGGTCATGCCCGACGGCAGCCAGCGCCTGGTGGGCTGCATCGGCCTCGATGACGACCTCACCAGCCAGCATGACCAGGCCCCGGTGGATCTCTGCCTGTGCGGCACGGTGCTCACCCCCGGCGAGATCCTCTGCCGCAACGATGCCCGCTACTGCTCGCGCGTCTACGGTCGGCGGATGTTCAAGAGCGACGAGATCGAGGTCGTCACGGTGCCCTTGCAGCACCACGACGAACTGCTCGGGGTCTACACCATCTTCGTCGATCGCCCCGGGGTCACGGGCCGCGAGGACATCATGGACCTGTTGGCGACCATCGGGCAGCACATCGGCGTCGCGCTGGCCAAGCACCGCTCCGACGCCGAGGCGCGCCGGCTGTCCATCGTCGACGAGCGCAACGCCCTCGCCCACGAGCTGCACGATTCCCTCGCACAGACGCTGGCGAGCCTGCGCATCCAGGTGCGCATGCTCGACGAGTCCCTGCGCGAGACCGTGATCGCGGATGCCGCCCGTGCCGATCTTCTTCGGGTGCGCAACGGCATCGACGAGGCCCACGGCGAGCTGCGCGAGCTGCTGTCCAGCTTCCGCGCCCCGTTGGAGCGGCGCGGACTGATCCCGGCGCTGGAGGACCTGACCCAGCGATTTGCGCAACAGACCGGCATCCACGCCCTGTTTCAACGCCGCTGCGGCCCGGTCGATCTCCCGGCCGCCGACGAGTTGCAGATCGTCCGCATCGTCCAGGAGAGCCTGGTCAACGTGCGCAAGCATGCGAAGGCGCAGACGGTTCGGGTACTGTTGACCCGCGGCAGCAACGAGGAGCACATCCTGCTGATCGAAGACGACGGCGCGGGCTTCAGCGAGCCGCGGCGCAAGGGGCATCCCGGCGAGCATATCGGGCTGTCCATCCTGGAGGAGCGCGCGCGCCGCCTGGGTGCCCGTCTGCACATCGAAAGCGAGCCCGGGGAGGGTACGAGAGTGGAACTGGTATTTCACGTCGGCAACACACCGAAGACGGCCGCGATCGGGAGTGCGGCCTGATGCGCGTGCTGCTGATCGACGACCATGCCCTGTTTCGCGTCGGTCTGCTGGAGCTGCTGGAGCGGCGCGGCATCGAGGTCATCGACGCCGTCGGCGAGGCCGACATCGGCCTGCCGCTGGCGCGCGATTGCGCCCCGGACGTCATCCTGCTCGACATGCGCATCCCCGGCACCAGCGGGATCGAGATCCTCAAGCGCATGCGCGGCGAGGGTATCGAACGCTGCGTCGCCATGCTCACCACCAGCACCGACGAGGCCGATGTCATCGCCGCCCTGCAGGCCGGGGCCAACGGCTACCTGCTCAAGGACATGGAGCCCGACGACCTGGTCGCGGCCCTGTCGGAGATCTGCGCCGGTCGCACCGTGATCGCCCCGGAGCTGACCGGTGCCCTGGCGCGCGCCGTGCGCCAAGAGACCAAGACCGTCGAGCGCGACAACAGCGTCGCCGACCTGACGCCCCGCGAGATGGAGATCCTCTGCCATTTGGCGGCCGGCAAGAGCAACAAGGCCATCGCCGCCGACCTCGGCATCGCCGACGGCACGGTGAAGCTCCATGTCAAGGCGATCCTGCGCAAGCTCGCGGTCCGCTCGCGGGTGGAGGCCGCGGTGTTCGCCGTCGAGCGTGGTCTGTGCGCCAAAGACTGAGCGCATACCAACCACACTCAATCAAACACACAACCTGAAACTGAAGCCTAAATGAAGAACTTTCTCGAGCTCATCCGCGGCTGCCTGACCGATATCCGCGAGATCATGCCCTGGGACCTGGAAGAGCGTCTGCGGGAAAACCCCGACCTGATGATCGTCGACGTGCGCGAGCCCACCGAGTTCGACGCCATGCGTATCAAGGGGTCGATCAACGTACCCCGCGGCATCCTGGAGTCGGCCTGCGAATGGGACTACGAGGAGACCGTGCCCGAGCTGGTCCAGGCGCGCGAGCGCGAGGTCGTTGTCGTCTGCCGATCCGGCTACCGCAGCGTGCTGGCGGCCAACTCGATGCAGGTGCTGGGTTATCGTCAGGTGGCCTCGCTGCAGACCGGGCTGCGCGGCTGGAAGGACTACGAGCAGCCGCTGGAAGACGGCCGAGGGCAGGACGTGGACCTGGATGATGCGGACGTATACTTTACGCCACAGATCCGTCCGGACCAACAACGCCCAGACCCTGCATAGACCCAAAAAAGTCTCGCGCCAACGGGAGATTCAAGCGTTTTGTCGCCTTTTGTTGCAATGTTGCATACTGTCACTTCGGAGCTGCTAGACTAGACGGCCATAAGCCCGTAGTTTTGGCTTCGCTGTCCCAGGCCGCAACCAAAGCCCTGAACGTCGGAGGTTCCAACGATGCAACGCCGATCGCCACCGCCGAGGGGCGTCCACCTCGCGCTGATCCTGCTGCTGCTCGCAGCGGGTCCCTGCGCGGCCCAGGCCGACTCACCGCGCGAATTCCTGTTCGATTCGCTGGTCACGGCCGATGGCGGCTGCGCGGTCGATGCCACGGACGCGCTCCCGAACGAGGCCCCCGTCCTGCGTGCCGAGAACCGACCGGCGTGGCTTTCCGAGGAGGGCGCGGCGAGCATCCAACGGGCGCACGGCGTGCTGGTTGAGCGGGCTCGCAGCGCCTGTCGCGGGCCGCTCCCGGCGGCCCCGCCGCCCGACCCCCGGTGCGGCGGCTGTACCTGGCCGCTGGTGAACACCTCGCAGTCGTCACCCGCATGTCCCGACGCCGTGATCTGCCGGCCGAACCCCCTCCCGCCCGAGCTGAAGGCGTGCTTCGAGGCCTGGGCAGCCGCATCGGCCTCCGGTCGCCCGGAGAACTTCAACATCACAAACCCGTCCAGCCCCGGCCAGGTGGATGACGATAGATTTCCAAATACCGGCAGCGCCGTCGGCTACCCCACCCCCCACGCAGCCGATGCCGTCATGTGCGGGTCGGAGTTGGGCTACTCCCTGTCGCTGCTCGTCGAAGAGGTGGTCTATCAGTTCGGCAACGCCGGCTTGATCGAGATGGTCCCCCGGGTCATCGAACGCTTCGGTGAGCGCAGCAAGGATCAGATCCGCGACTCGGTCCGCGACGCGGCCCGCCGCCGCTACCTCGACCGCAGAGATGCCTTGGCGGAATTCGGCCCCGGGGGACTCTGGCGCGCGCTGGTCCTGGAGCCCATCGACCTCATGCAGCTCGAGCTCGGTGAAGCCATGGCCGGTGTGCGTGATCTCCAGCCGAACGACGACCCGGGAGGAAGCGCCAGTGATCAATGAACATCCACTCCTCCCCCGCACCGAGCGATACGCTGCACACCGTTGGCTGCGACTGCTTCTCATGGCCTGTTTGCTCTGCGGGATCCAGGCTGCCGCATCGGCTCCACTGGGCAAGGGCTTCAACCTCTTCGAACTCAGCCCGTTCGGCGAGGATGAACAGGCCGCAGAAGGGCGGTGGGGAAGGCTCTACCCCGCGCTGCGCGTCGAGCAATTCCACCACAGCAACTATTTCCGCACCGACGGCAACATCATTCCCACCCTTTCGACCTGGGTCAATGTGATCAGCCCCCAGCTCACCTACTCCACGCTGGTAGGGGATCGCGGGCAACGCGTCTATCGGGCCGAGTACGCGGCGAATATCGGCACGGTCGAAGCCAGCCCGCAAGACAACTACGTCGACCAACGCTTCACCACAAGCGCCAACTGGGAGTTGGGCTCGCTCAGTCGGGTGCGCGCCGAGTACGAGTTCCTGCGCTGGCATGACCGCCGCGGCAGTGGCGACCCCACCGATGTCAGCCGCCCCAACTTCACCAGCAAACATCCGGACATCTGGCGATCACACCGTGTCGCGTTCGGCGGGAGCTTCTCCAGCCTCAGCAGGAAGACCTTGGTGGACACGGGCATCACGTTCTATCAGCGCCGCTACCTCAACAACAATCAGGAGCGCCGCGACAACGATCGGGTGACCGCCGACCTGCAGGTGTTCTACGCCCTGCCCACAGACGTCGCACCGAGGACGCGGCTGCTGTTCCAGTTGAACTGGCAGGATATCGACTACGTCCACCAACCGCCGTGGGAGCTTACGCTGGACAGCCAGGAGCTTCGGGTCTACACCGGTGCGACCTGGCAGCGCTCGGTCAAGACCGCGCTGGACATGCGCTTAGGCTACCTGCTCAAGGACTATGTCGCCACCCAGCGCACCGACCAGGCAGGCTTCGCCTGGGAGATCGAGGGCCGATGGCGGGCACGTCCCTACGGCATCCTCGATCTCAACACGGCCCGTGTCGTCCGCGAGAGCGCCGAGGGCTTCGGCGACGCCACCCTGATCAGCGCCGGTACCCTGACCTGGACCCAATACCTGCGCCCGAATAAGCACTACTACCGACTGTCCGCCTACGCCACCCAAGACGAGTACGCGGAACGCGACCGCATCGATCACCGCTATCGCCTCAGCGCCGGTCTCTTCGGCCAGTACAGGCGGCTCTTGCAGCTCGGTCTGGAGTACAGCTACGAAACCCGCAATTCCGATATCCCCGCCGCGGAATACACCGACGACGTCTGGATGCTCTACCTGGACCTGAAGCTGTAACGCAGCCCGCCCCGAACCATCCATCGTTCGCGACCCAGCTACTGTCGCAGGAGGCTAGAAAAAAAGGTGCAGACCCCTCTCTTCAACCACATTCCAACCCCGATGCCCCGCTCGCAACATCCCTGGTGCCGGCTGTGGCTGGTGCTCATCGCGCTTTGGCTCTGCCCGTTGCAGACGACCTTCGCCGAGCTGGCGGAATATCGTCTGAGCAGCGGTGATACGGTTCGCGTCGATGTCTTTGGCGAGCCTGACCTCAGCCTGAGCGCCCGCGTCAGCGAGCGCGGCAGCATCGCCTATCCATTGCTGGGCGACCTGCATGTGGGCGGGCTGACGTCCAGCGGCCTCGAGCGCCTGGTGACCGACCGCCTGAAGGGACCCTATCTGGTCGACCCCAGGGTCAGCGTCAGCATCGAGCAATATCGCGAGTTCTTCGTCATGGGCCAAGTCAACCGACCGGGAGGCTACCCCTTCGTGCCCGGGCTGACGGTACGCAAGGCCATTTCCATCGCCGGCGGCTTCACCGATCTGGCCGCCCGCCGCAAGCTCTTTGTCGTCACCGAGCGCAGCCCCGGACAAGAGCGTCGGGTGACGCAGCAAACGACGATCGGCCCCGGTGATACGCTCATCATCAAAGAGAGCTTCTTTTGATGGAACCGGCCGCCGTTGCGCCGATAGGGTATCCCGCTCATACGGCCGGGGACAGCTTCACGGATCGGCTCGACCTTGGGGCGTTTTTCAAGATCGTCCTCAAGCACAAGGGCGCCATCCTGGGCCTGGCCCTGGCCATGGGTCTGCTGTCGGCATTGATTGCCTACTCGCTCGAGCCGGTCTACGAGGCATCGACGACACTGCTGGTGGAGACCGCGAGCCAGGGCTACAGTCCCGTGGGCGAAGACTCGGCCGGCGGCTGGTTCTCCTATCTCAATCGGCAGGCCTATCTGCAGACCCAGATCCTGTTGATCGAGTCGCGCACATTGGCGATCGATGTCATCGACCGGCTCGATTTATGGCGGCATCCCGAGCTTGATCCGCGGCGCCAGCCGCCGCGACGGGCTCGGCTGCAGCTGGAGCTCGATCGGCTGCTGCCCTGGCTGGCCGACGACGAAGCACCCGACGTAAGCGACGAGGCCGCCCGCGCCGCGGCGACTGCGACCGTGCAGGGCGCAATCAGCGCAAAGCTGATCCCGGACTCCGAGATCATCGAGCTGCGCTTCAACAGCCATGACCCGAAGCTTGCCGCACGGATTGTCAACGCCTACGCGCAGGCCTACATCGAGATGGGCCTGGAGACGCGCCTGCTGCGCATCCAGCAGGCCACCAGCTGGCTGAACGGGCGCGTGGCGGGGCTGCGGGAGCAGCTGGAGACCTCCGAGGCCGCGCTGCAGGCCTACCGCGAGACCCATGGATTGCTCGACAGCGCCGGGCTCCCGGGACTCAGTGACCAGGAGCTGGCCGACCTGTCGCAACGTCTGGCCGAGGCCAAGTCCCGGCGCGACCAGCTGGAGGCTCAGGTCGCCCAGGCACGCGGGCTGCAGCGGCTCGACGATGCGCGCTTCGCCGGCAATCCCGTGGTCAGCGCAAACCCCGTCATCGCGACACTGAAGACCGCGGAGGTGACCGCCGAGCGCGAGGTCCAGGAGCTGTCGAAACGCTACGGCGAGCGCCATCCGAAGATGATCGCCGCTCGCGAGGACCTGCGCACCCTGCGCACCCGCCTCGCCGCCGAGCTCAGCAGCGCCGTTTCCGGGTTGAGTCGGGAGTTCGATATCGCCCGCGCCCGGGTCACCCAGCTGCAGGGCGAGATCGGCGGCGTAAAGGAGGACGTCCAGGCGGAGAATCGCAAGGAATTCGAGCTTGCGGCCTTGGAGCGCGAGGTCGAGGCCAATCGCGAGCTCTACGAGCTGTTCATGACCCGTTTCAAGGAGACCGACGTCGGCGCCGACCTCGAGTCGACCAATGCCCGGGTCGTCGATGCGGCGACCTCTCCCGGCCGGCAGATCAAGCCGCAACACGTTCGCATCATCGCCGCAACGGTCATCCTGGGACTGTTGCTCGGCGTCGGGCTGGCGTTCGCGCTGGAGCATCTCGACAACACCTTGAAGACCGGGGAAGACGTTGAAGAGTCGCTGCAGATGCCGATCCTGGGCACGCTGCCACTGATTCCCGGTCGCCGGCGCCGGCGCCAGCAGATGTCGCGCCTCGCCTTGACCGACTCGAAATCGGAGTTCGCCGAGGCGGTGCGTACCATCCGCACCGGCTTGGTGCTCTCCGGTCTCGACGAGCCGCGGCGGATCGTGCTGATCACATCCACCGTGCCCGGCGAAGGCAAGACCACGCTGGCGGCCAACTTGGCGACGGCATTGGCCGGCCTGGAGCGCGAACGTGTGCTGCTGATCGACGCCGACCTGCGCCGGGCCGCGTTGAGTCGGGAATTCCCCGAGCTCGCCGCTGCAAGCGGCTTGTCGGAGTTCGTCTCCGGCAGCGCCGAGCTGGATGCCTGCATCCACCACGACCCCGAGGCCGACTTGGACCTGATGCCGTCCGGCAGGCTGCCACCCAATCCGCTGGAGCTGCTCTCGTCGCGGCGTTTCGGCGAGCGCCTCGCCGAACTGGCCGCACGCTACGACCGCGTGCTGATCGACTCGGCGCCGACCCAGGCGGTCAGCGATGCCCTGGTGCTCGCCCGCCATTGCGATGCCGTGCTGTTCCTGATCAAGGCCGATGCAACACCGCTGCCGCTGGTGGAGATCGCCGTGAAGCGGCTGCGCCAGGTCTCCGCGCCCCTCGTCGGCGCCGTGCTCAATCAGTTCGACAACCGCCGTTCGGCCCGCTACGGGCATTACCAGTACGGCCGCTACCGGCGCTATTCCTACGCCTACGGCGGCTACTCCGGCGACTACGCGAACACGCGCAACCCGTCTAATGCAGACTGAGCCGGAGCACCCCGCAAGGCGGGCAGGATCAGCGACCGAGCACCGGCCCCGAACCAGCTCGAGCCCGGCCTCGCCGCCTTCCGCGGCTGAGGTGTGCATGCGATCCTCGGCCGGAGCGCGGATGATCGCCGGTCGCCACTGGAGCCGCTTGGGGTTGGCGCTCCTCTTGCTTGTGACCGCCCTCTGGGCCATGGCTTGGGGCGGCGGCGCCCTGCTCTACGGCCCGAATGCCCTGCTCTCGACCCCGATCGTGGACCGACCGTCGGATCAGGATGCGTTGCATCGCCGCCTCGCGCAGCTGCAGCGCGCGCAGCGGCTCGATCCCTTCAACGCCAGCTACCATGCCGCCCTCGGCCGCCTGCGCGAGCAGGCCGCGGTGATGGCTCCCGCCGTCGGCGTGACGTACCGAGACCATCTGCGGGCTGCGCGCGCGCATTATCGGCAGGCCGCGCGCCTGCGCCCGACCTGGCCCTATGATCGCGCATCCATCGTCCGCGTCACGCTCAAACTTGGGCAGCGAGACCAAACCTTGGCACACGCGATCGCGGCCGCCGACCGGCTCGGGCGATGGGAGGCCGGCGTGCAGCGCACGCTGCTCGAGCCGGCGCTGGCGACCTGGCCCATGCTTCCCGACGCCGAACAGACCCGACTGATGCCGATGCTGGAGGCCGCACGCTCGATGCAGCCGACTTGGCTTGTCCCCACCGCCCTGCGCTACCGGCGCGACAACTTATTGGCGTCGTTGATCGACGATGACCCCAATCTGCAGGGGCTTGCACAACGGTTGCAACGCACCCGCAACGGGGATTGACCATCGCTGTCTAGGTTGAACCGATCGGAGTTTCCGGGACCTGAAAGACGCAGTTGAACCCTCTGAGGATTGACGTGCTGCAATCATCTCCACGTCGCGGCGGGACTCATCGCCAGGGCGAGCGCGGTCACGGTGATCGTGCCCTGTTCCATGCACTGCTGCTGTTGCTGATCTGGCTGCCATTGCCGTTTGGAAGCAACCGCGTCTGGGCGATGGCCCTGATGCAGCTCGCCGTGGCCCTGTTGGCCGGGGCGTGGCTCCAGTCCCTCGGCGGCAGGCCGCCGGCACCCGCATTAAGCACCGCCCGCCCGATGCTGGTCGTGCTCGGGATCTGGCTGCTGTACGGGCTGTTGCAGATGCTGCCCTGGCCGCGTGCTGTGGTGGAGTTGCTCTCACCCGCCCTGCCCGCCCAGTACGACGATGTGGCGGAAGGGACCGTCCGCTGGATGCCGCTGACGCTGGACCTGCATGCATCCATGGCGCACTGGTTCGGCAGCCTGAGCCTGGCGCTGGTGTTCGCGTTGACCCTGGCGCTGGTGCGCAGCCGCCGGCGCCTGCGACTGCTGGCCCATGTCCTGGTCTTCGCCGCCGTCGCCCAGGCGGTCGTGGCCGGTCTGGTTGCCCTGATCGGTACCGATCTCTGGTTCATCACCGGCACCCGGGCCGCCCACGGCACCTACGGCAATCGCAACCACCTGGCCGGCCTCCTCATCATCGGCCTGTCGCTGGGGATCGGTCTGCTGATCTCCGAGCTCGACGACCCTCTCGGCCCGCGCAGCTGGCGCCAGCGGCTGCGCGATTGGGCACGCACCCTGCTCGGCCCCAAGGCGCGGCTGCGGCTGTATCTGGCCATCATGGTCATCGCGTTGGTGATGACCGGTTCGCGGATGGGCAACACGGCCTTCTTCGCGAGCCTAGGGATCAGCGCCGTGGTCGGTTTGACGCTGTGGCGGCAGGCATCCCGCGGGCTGACGCTGCTGCTGGTGAGTCTGCTGCTGATCGACATGCTCATCCTCGGCAGCTGGTTCGGTCTCGACCGGGTGCGCGAGCGCATCGCCGAAACCGTCCTGGTGGAGGAGACGCGCTGGCATCTGGACATCCAGGCCGGGGACTACCTGCGCGACTATCTCGTCACCGGCAGCGGTGGCGGCACCTTCCCAGTGGTCTTTCCGGCCTATCGTCACGAGATCCTCGTCCCGCGGATGTTCCTGCACGCCCACAACGACTTTCTGGAGATGCAGCTGGAGTACGGACTGATCGGCAGCCTGCTGCTCGCGACCCTGGTGGTTCTGGCCTTGGCCGCGGCGATCCAGGTGCTGCGCCGCCGCCATGACCCGCTGCTGCGCGGCATGGCCTTCGCGTCCATCATGGGCATCTCGGGGATACTGATCCATGGCCTCACCGACTTCAATCTGCGCATCCCCGCCAATGCCGCGCTGTTCATGGTGCTGCTGGCGCTGCCGTGGCTGGGGCTGAGCTTGGGGGCCGCGAGCCCCTCGGTCCGGCTGCTGGGATCGGGCTCGGGATCGGGATCGGGAAGAATCGGGATAGGCCCGTCTTCCGGTATCGAGTCGCCACGCGATGCCGATTTCGATAGCGATCGTCTCATCCCCGACAGACGGATCGCCGCGTCGGCGTCGAGATCCCCCCCCGCGGCCCCACCTTCGGCGGATGGATCGCTTCAGCCCCATTACCCGCCACTGGTTCACGCAGAACTTCCCGCAGCCCACACCCGCCCAGACCGCGGGCTGGCCGGTTATCGCCGAGCGCCGGCATTGCCTGATCACCGCCCCCACCGGCAGCGGCAAGACCCTGGCCGCATTCCTCTGGGCCATCGACCAGCTCATCTGCACCGCCCGGGCGAACAAGCCCGTCCCGGGCACCCGGGTGCTGTACGTCTCGCCGCTGAAGGCCCTGGTCTACGACATCGAGCGCAACCTGCGCGCACCGCTGGCCGGGATCGGCCGCGCCGCCGAGGCCGCGGGCCAATCGGTGGCGCTGCCGCGGGTCGCGATCCGCACCGGCGACACACCGAGCCGCGAGCGCGAGCGCCAGCGCAAGGAGCCGGCGGAGATCCTGGTCACCACACCGGAGTCGCTGTACCTGATGCTCGGCTCGCGGATGGCCGAGACCTTGACCGCTGTGCAGACCCTGATCATCGACGAGGTCCACGCCCTGGCCGCGACCAAGCGCGGCGCGCACCTGGCCCTGTCGATGGAGCGCTTGACGGCGCTGTGCGAGCACGATCCCCAACGTATCGGGCTGTCGGCGACGGTGCACCCGCTCAGCGAGGCGGCACTCTGGCTCGGCGGCGACCGCGAGGTCGCCATGGTCGACGCCGCCGCGCCACCGCAGTTGTCGCTGACGGTCACCGTGCCGGTGCCGGACATGGAGCATCCGCCGGAGCCCGAGCCGGCCCTGGCCGAGCCCGAGGGCGGCCCGATCCTCGGCGAGCTCTACCGTCGCGAGGTCGCCCGTCCACCGGCGGAGCGCGGGCTCTGGTCGGCGATCTACCCGGCCCTGCTCGCGGCCATCCGCGCCCACCGCTCGACCATCATCTTCGTCAACAGCCGCGGTCTGGCCGAGCGCCTGTGCCAGCGGTTGAACGAACTGGCCGCCGCCGAGACCGACGGGTCGGCTCCGAGGGAGGCCGACGCCCTCGTCCGCGCCCATCACGGCAGCGTCAGCCACCAGCGGCGCGCCGAGATCGAGGAGGGGCTCAAGCGCGGCAGCATCCGCGCCATCGTCGCCACCAGCTCGCTGGAGATGGGTATCGACATGGGCGGCGTCGATCAGGTGCTGCTGGTGGAGTCGCCGGGCTCGGTGGCCCGCGGGCTGCAACGGGTGGGGCGCGCCGGGCATGGCGTCGGCGAGGTCAGCGTCGGGCGCATCTTTCCGAAGTTCCGCGGCGACCTACTCGAATGCGCCGTCATTGCCGGGCGCATGCAGCGTGGCGAGCTGGAGCCGATGCGGATGCCGCGCAACGCCATCGACGTGCTCGCCCAGCAGCTCGCCGCCCACTGCGTGCGCGCCGAGCACAGCGTCGACGCGCTGGCCGCGCTGGTGAACCGCGCCGGCCCCTACCGCGAGCTGGGCCGCGGCGCCCTGGAGGCGGTGTTGGATATGCTCAGCGGCCGCTATCCCTCCAGCGACTTCGCCGACCTGCGCCCGCTGCTCAACTGGGACCGCGCCACCGGCATGCTCAGCCCGCGCAAGGGCGCGGCGATGGTCACGCGCCTGAATGCCGGCACCATCCCGGACCGTGGCAACTACGCCGTGCACCTGGGCGCCGAGGGCCCCCGCCTCGGGGAGCTGGACGAGGAGATGGTGTTCGAGACCCGCGCCGGCGAGTGTATCGCCCTCGGCGCCAGCAGCTGGCGGGTCGAGGAGATCACCCGCGACCGGGTCATCGTCGCGCCGGCCCCCGGGGAGCCCGCCAAGCTGCCGTTCTGGCGCGGCGACGGCCCCGGTCGCCCGCTTGAGCTGGGCCGGGCCATCGGCGCCTTCTGCCGGCGGCTCGCCCGGCTCAAGGGCGATGACGCGATCGACTGGGTGCGCGAGCAGACCCCCCTCGACGCGTTGGCCGCCGGCAATCTGGCCACCTACATCGCCGATCAGCGCGCCGCCACCGGCCAGGTGCCGAGCGACCGCACCATCGTCGTGGAGCGCTTTCGCGACGAGCTCGGCGACTGGCGCGTCTGCATCCTGACCCCGTTCGGCGCGCGCATCCACGGCCCCTGGGCCATGGCCCTGCAGTGGCGGCTCGGCCATCGCGAGGGCTTCGAGGTGCAGGTCATGTACACCGACGACGGCATCGTCCTGCGCCTGGCCGACGGCGATGACCTGCCGGACCTGGACACGCTGTTGCCGGACCCGGAGGCCATCGACGAGCAGATCACCGAGCAGCTCGCCGACACGGCGCTGTTCGCCGGCCTGTTCCGCGAGAACGCCGGCCGCGCGCTGCTGCTGCCGCGCCGCTCCGCCAAGGGCCGCCAGCCGCTCTGGGCGCAGCGTCTCAAGGCGCAGAACCTGCTCGCCGTGGTGCGCCGCTATCCGAGCTTCCCCATCGTGCTGGAGACCTACCGCCAGGCCCTGAGCGATGTCTTCGACCTGCCGGGCCTGAAGCAGGTCCTGACCCAAATCCGCGGCCGGCAGCTGCGCGTACACGAGGTCGAGACGGCCAGCGCCTCACCGTTCGCCCGCTCCCTGGTCTTCGCCTATGTGGCCGCCTACATCTACGAGCAGGACGCCCCGCTCGCCGAGCGCCGCGCCCAGGCCCTGACCCTCGACCGTGGCCTGCTCGCCGAGCTGCTCGGTCAAGCGGAGCTGCGCGAGCTGATCGACCCGGAGGTCTTGGACGCGCTCGAGCGCGAGCTCCAGCACCTGGACCCGGAGCGCACCGCCCGCGACGCCGATGCGCTGCACGACCTGCTGCGCCGGCTCGGCGACCTCACCGCGTCCGAGGCCGCCCCACGCTGCACCGCCGATGCCCCGGTCGCCGACTGGCTGACCCGGCTCGCCGAGCAGCGCCGCGTCGCGCAGGTGCGCATCAACGGCGAGCCACGCTGGATCAGCGCCGAGGACGCCGGCCTCTACCGCGATGCCCTGGGCTGCGTGCCGCCCCCCGGCCTGCCGGAGACCTTCATCGCCGCCACCGAGGCGCCGCTGGAGCAGCTGCTGCGCCGCTACGCCCGCAGCCACGGACCGTTCCCGACCCGCGAGGCGGCGGCGCGCTTCGGCCTACGCCCGGCCCAGCTCGAGCCCGTGCTGCGACTGCTGGAGGGGCGCGGCCAGCTCGTCCACGGCGAGATCCGGCCGTTGGGCGCCGAGCCCGAGTGGTGCGACCCGGAGGTCCTGCGCCGGCTGCGCCGCCGCACGCTGGCCCGCGCCCGCGATGCCGTGGCGCCGGTGGACGCGGCCACGCTCGGGCGCTTCCTGCCGGCCTGGCACGGCATCGGCGAGGAGCGGCGCGGGCCGGAGCGGCTGCTGGAGGCCGTGTTGCAGTTGCAGGGCTTGACGCTCGTCTGGGGCCAGCTCGAGCGCGTCCTGCTGCCGGCACGCGTGCCGGGCTACCGGCCCGAGGACCTCGACCTGCTCGCCGCCACCGGCCAGCTGGTCTGGATCGGTCGCGGCGCCGTCGGGGCCAAGGACGGGCGCATCGCGCTCTATCGGCGCGAGCACATCGGCCTGCTGGCGGACCCGCCGGAAGACACCGAGCCGGCAGGCACCGACGACGACTCCATCGGCCCACTGCGCCAAGCCCTGCTCGACCATCTGGGCCGCCGCGGCGCCTGCTTCCTGATGGAGCTGATGCAGGCCGCCGAGCAGGCCGGCATCCGTGCCGCTGCCCAAGCCGTCGAGACCGCCCTCTGGGACCTGGTCTGGGCGGGCCGCATCACCAACGACACCTTCGCCCCGCTGCGCGGTCTGGCCGGCGGCAGCCGCCGTCAGCGCCGCGGGCGCATGCCGGCCATCGCCGGCGGGCGCTGGTCCCTGGTCGCCGATCTGGTGCGTGCCGGCGCCGCGGACAGCGATGGCTCCCCGGCGGCTGCGAGCGGCTCCCATAACGACACGCAACGCCTGCTTGCCCGCGCCCGGATGCTGCTGGAGCGCTACGGCATCGTCAGCCGCGAGGCGGTCGCTGCCGAAGGGCTCCCCGGCGGCTTTGGCCCGATCTATGGCGTGCTCAAGCAGATGGAGGAGGCCGGTCAGGTCCGCCGCGGCTGGTTCGTGGACGGCCTATCCGGTGCCCAATTCGCCGCCGCCGGCGTCGTCGACCGACTGCGCGCCGAGCGCATCGACGAGCCGCCGCTGGACGGCTTCCAGGCAGAGCAGGTCCGCATCCTCGCCGCCGCCGACCCGGCCAACCCCTACGGCGCCCTGCTGCCCTGGCCCGAGACCACCGCCGCGGGCCCCACGCCCAAGCGCATCACCGGCGCCTGGCTGATCCTGGTCGCCGGCCAGCCCGTGCTCTACGTCGGTGCCGGGCGCCGGCAGCTGACCAGCTTCCCGTCAGCCGTCGCCGACCAGGGCAACGGGCTCGCCCTGGCCCTCGACGCCCTGCACCGCCTGCCCGCCGACGGTCGCCGGCGGCTGCTCATCCAGCAGATCGACGGCCAGCCGGCCTTGGAATCCCCGCTGCGCGAGCCGCTGCTCGCCGCCGGCTTCGAGACCGACTACGACGCCCTGGCCCCGACGCGCATCCACCGCCATCGCTGAGGTCCACTGCCCTTCTAGTGCTTTGCCGCGAAAATTCCGAGACCGCCCGCAGCACCGAGTGGGCATGCCGGCGGTCTTGGGACTTCCGCAGCGGTGCACTAGGTTCAGCCCACGCGACGCAGCAGCAGCAGGGCGGCGGCGACGAACAGGACCGGCGGGGTAAAGGCCGCGAGTGCGGGGTTCAGATGGTAGAGCAGGGCGAGAAACGAGAACGTCCGGCTCACCAGATAGAAGGCAATGCCGATCACGATACCGGCAAAGATGCGACCGCCGAGCCCGCTGCTGCGGGCCGACCCGAGCAGCACCGGGATCGACACGAAGATCACCGACAGCACTAAGAACGGGTGCACGATCTTGCCCCAGAAGGCGACCTCGTAGGGCCCGGCATCCTGGCCGTTGGTCTTCATGAAGGCGATGTAGCGGAACAGCCCCCAGACCGGCAATGCATGGGGCTCGACGACGATGACCTTGAGCAGCCGCGGGCTCAGCAGCGAGCTCCAGCCGGCGGCGTCCATGCGCTCCACCTCGATGCCGTCCGCGCTGATGCGGCTGCGCTCCAGACCTTCGAGCACCCAACGACCGTTGCGGTAGCGCGCCCCGTCGGCATGGGTCGCCTCCAGCAGGGCATCGCCCTCCACCTTGTAGATATCGATGTCGCTGAGCTGCCGGCCCGAGGTGATCTCGCGGATCTGGACAAAGGTATCGCCGTCCTTGGCCCAAAAGCCCGAGGCCGTCATCTGCACCACGTCTCCGGTCTGGGCCCGCGCCCGCAAGGCCTGCGCCCGCTGCTCCGCCGGCGGCGCGATGACCTCGCCGAGCAGCACCGCGATCAGCGCCAGCACCAGTCCCCCGATCTGCGCGCCGAACACGATACGACCGATGGAGACCCCGGCGGCGCGGATGGCCACCAGCTCCGAGCGGCTGGCCAGCGTGCCGAGGCCGACCAAGGCCCCGATCAGGGTCGCAATGGGGAAGACCTGGTAGACATAGCGGGGCATGCTCAAGGCGACGAACAGCGCCGCATCCAAGAACCGATATTGCGCCGTACCCACCTGATCCAGCTCGTCGGCGAGCAGGAAGAACGCCAGCAATGGTGCCAGCACCGCCAGCGTCAGCAAGGTGCCGCCCAACACGGCCCGGGCCAGATAGCGATCGATGATCCGCACGCGGTCTCCCAGCTGAAGCGATAGGGTTTGACCGCCGCTGCCAATGCCGACGGCCCGATACGCCCGATGAAACCGGTGCAGATTCCGGTAGACTTGGGCAGACGAAATCTTACACCAGCGCGTCGACGCCCACAGGCCCGACGCGTGCAACGTCCCCATCCACCAGCGACAGCATTCCGGAGTACCCGTGGAGATCAAGATCAAGACCGGCGATGCCGCCAAGACCAAGACCCCCTGCCTGATCCTCGGCGTATTCGCCAAGCACAAGCTCTCAGGCGAGGTAGCGGCCGTCGATGCGGCGGCCGACGGCATCATCGCCAAGCGGCTCAAGGGCGGCGACCTCGACGGCGAGGCCGGCAGCAGCCTGCTACTTTACGATCTGGCCGGCATCAGCGCCGAGCGGGTGCTACTCATCGGCCTGGGCAAGCGCAAGGAGTTCGATCGCCGCGGCTTCCACAAGGCGCTGGGCGCCGCCTTCAAGCGCCTGGGTGAGACCCGCGCCGCCGATGCCCTATTCACGCTGCCCGATCCACTGCCCGAGGGCATGGATCTCTACCAATGCGTTCGCCACATTGCCGCCACCGCCGAGTGCGGCACCTATCGCTACGCGCACACCAAGAAGCAGCCGGAGAGCGCCCGCGACCCGCTGCGCGGCATCGGGATTCACCTCGGCGACAAGGCGCAGGCGAAGACGGCCGAGACCGCCGCGACCCATGGGCGCGCCATCGGCAGCGGCATGAATCTGGCCCGGGACCTAGGCAACCTGCCCGGCAACATCTGCACCCCCACCTATCTGGCCGAGCGCGCCCGGGCCATGGCCGCGGCCGACGAGCGTATCCATGCCGAGGTGCTCGACGAGGACACCATGGAGGAGCTGAAGATGGGCGCGCTGCTGTCGGTCTCCCGCGGCAGCCGCGAGCCCGCCAAGCTGATTCTGATGCACTACCTCGGCGGGCGCGACGGCGACAAGCCCGTGGCCCTGGTGGGCAAGGGGCTCACCTTCGACGCCGGCGGCATCTCCATCAAGCCCTCCGCCGAAATGGACGAGATGAAGTACGACATGTGCGGCGGCGCCAGCGTCTTCGGCACCATCGCCGCCATCGCCGAGATGGCGCTGCCCATCAACGTGGTCGGCATCGTGCCGGCCTCGGAGAACCTGCCCGACGGCGCCGCCAACAAGCCCGGCGACATCGTCACCAGCCTGTCCGGCCAGACCATCGAGATCCTCAATACCGACGCCGAGGGTCGGCTGATCCTCTGCGATGCCCTGACCTACGCCGAGCGCTTCGAGCCCGAGATCGTGCTCGACATGGCGACGCTGACCGGCGCCTGCATCGTCGCCCTGGGCCGGCACGCCTCCGGCCTGTTCACCGACGACGACACCCTCGCCGCCGAGGTGCTGGCCGCCGGCGAGCGCAGCGGCGATCGCGCCTGGCGCCTGCCGCTGTGGAAGGACTACGACAGCCAGCTCGACAGCAACTTCGCCGACATGGCCAACATCGGCGGGCGCGACGCCGGCGCCATCACCGCCGCCGCCTTCCTCGCCCGCTACACCAAGAAGCTGCGCTGGGCGCATCTCGACATCGCCGGCACCGCCTGGGTCTCCGGCAAGGAGAAGGGCGCCACCGGCCGCCCGGTGGCGCTGCTCTCGGAGCTGTTGATCCGGCGCAGCGGGGCCGTTGCCTCCGACGGCTAACCGCAGCGACTGCATTCCGACCCGCCCACCACCAGCGCAAACACCGACACCATGCCGCGCGTCGACTTCTACCTGCAAAAAAACGGCCCGCCGGGGGCGCGGCTGCGGCTGTGCTGCCGGCTGGTGGAGCGCATCCTCGGCGCGGGGCGACAGATCCTGATCCATTGCCCCGACCGTGGGCTGGCCGGGCGGCTCGACGAGCTGCTGTGGACCTTCCGCGAGGACAGCTTCATCCCCCACGGGCTGATCAGCGCCACCGACCCCGCGCTGACGCCGGTGGTGATCAGCCCCGACGGCAGCCCCGAGGACCGCTGCCAGGTCCTGATCAACCTGGACCTGGCCCCGCCCCCGTTCGCGGCGCGCTTCGAGCGCCTCTGCGAGCCCCTGGACCCCGACCCGGCCGTGCTCCAAGCCGCCCGCCAACGCTGGGCGCACTATCGCGCCCAAGGCTGGGAGCTGGGCCATCACGACATCACGCGCTGATCTCCTTCAGGCAGTTTGCGTGCGGCGCCGCGTCGGGCTACCCGCCCAGCAACCGCTCCTTGGCGGCGTTGATCTGGGCGGCCAGATAGTCCGAGCCGCCGCGGTCCGGGTGCAGCTTCTGCATCAGCCGGCGGTGGGCGGCGCGGACGGCGTCGTCGTCGGCGCCCGGCTCAAGCCCGAGGATGCTGTAGGCGTCCTCGCGCGAGAGCGGCCCGCCAATCGGAGGCTGCGCCTGCGTCCCCGCTGCGGTCTGCTCGCGCCAGTCCTCGCCGTGCTCCCGGTCCAGATAGGCCTGCAGCACTGCGGCGGAGCGCGCATCGCTGTCCTGGTAGAGCTCCAGCATCCGCAACAGCTGGTCCAGCGTCAGATCGGAAAGCCGGCGACCGGCGAACGGCCCCTCCAACACGCTGCCGTCCATACGACCGCTGGCGTGGTCGAGCTGCATGTCCAGATAGCGGGTGCGGATCGCCGACGCCCCGGCGCCGCCGCCGGCCCCGCCGCCAAGCCCGAGCTGCCCCAGCAGGTGTTGCAGCAGCGGCAGCATCCGCAGCAGGTGCAGCAGTCGCATCAGCACCGGGAGCGCCGCCGCCAGGGCCGCAAACAGCGGGTTCAGCCGCCCGGTCAGCACCGCCAGCAGCAGCAGCCCGACCGTCCCCCACAGCAGCGCCTTGCGCAACACCGCGCCGACCCGCTGCGGCGGCGTCCTGCGATACCAATGCAGGAACAACAGCATCAGGATGACGATGGGGATCAGCAGCAGCAATCGGCCCATGGTTCAGGTGGTCGCGGTCTGGCTGAAGCGGTGCACTAATCGCCGCGCCGGCGACGCCCAAGCTGGTGGGTGAGCTGCCTTACGGGACCGCCGCGGCGGCGTCCGAAGGCCTCCAGCGCCTTGCGGCCCCCGGCGGCAAACACCGCCACGGCGCTGAGCAGGTCCTTGAGCAGCTGCGGGCTGTTGGCGTCGAACGGGCACCAGGCGCCGCCGGAGAGGCGGGCGATGTCGCGAAAGGCGCGCTCGGCAACGGGGTCGCCGCCCTCTTGGAAGACGAAGGCGGGGACGCCGAGCAGGCCGAGCCGACCGGCGGCACCCGCCAGCGCGTCCAGGTCCTCCTCCATGCAATCGCCGACGAAGACCAGCGCATGCACCGGGCCACGCCCGGCCTCGTCGGCGGCATGGTTCAGCAGCCGGCCGATCTGCGTCAATCCGGCGGCGCAGTGGACCCGGGTCATCCGCGCCAGCAGCTGCTCGGCATCGGCGCACCAGGGGGAGGCATCGAATTCACCAAAGCCGCGGTACCAGGCGAGTTGGACCTCGAGTCCGCCAAGCGCCTGCGTCTCCTGGAACATGGTGGCCTGGATCTGGGCCGCGCGATCCCAGGTCGGCTCCCGGCTCGCGGTGGCGTCCATGGCGAAGATCAGCCGGCCCCGCGCACCCGGGCGCGGCGGCGGCGTCGCGCGCACCTGGGCCAGGAAGGCATCCACCTCGAGCGCGGACGCCGGAGCCTGGAGATCCTTGCGGGATTTGGTCATGGGGGCCGGGCGCGGCGACTAGCGTTGGCGCGCGCGCACGGTCTCGGCGGTGATCTCTCGGGCCTCGACCCCGGCGGCCTTGTCCAGGACCTGCTGCTCGAGTTGGCGCTTGAATTCGATGATGCGTCGGCGCAGCTTGGGATCGGCGGTGGCGACGATCTGGGCGGCGAGCAGGCCGGCATTGCGGGCACCGTCGATGGCGACCGATGCCACCGGCACACCCGCGGGCATCTGCACGATGGACAGCAGCGAGTCCTGGCCGCCCAAGGCGCGGCTCTTGACCGGCACGCCGATGACCGGCAACGGCGTGATGGCGGCGACCATGCCCGGCAGATGGGCCGCACCGCCGGCGCCGGCGACGATGACGGCGAGCCCACGCCCGGCAGCCTGCTCGGCATAGTCGAAGAGACGCCGCGGGGTGCGATGGGCGGAGACGATGGTCAGCTCATAGGGGACCTGGAGCTCATCGAGGGCGTCGGCGGCGGCCTGCATGACCGGCAGGTCGGAGTCGCTGCCCATGATGATGCCGACCAGGGCCGGCTGCTGAGGGGAGTGCTGGGGGGGCTGGTAGCTCATGGATGGTCCTCTGCGGAGATCTCGATCAGGTCGCGGACCTGCTCGGCCTTGGCTCGGGCGCTGGTGATGTCGCTATCGAGCACGGTGACGTGGCCCATCTTACGATGGGGCCGGCTGGCCGCCTTGCCATAGATGTGCACGGAAACGCCGGGGATGGCGAGCGCCGCACGCAGACCGAGGATGACCGGCCGGCCGCTGTGGCCTTCGGCCCCGAGCAGATTGATCATGGCCGCCGGGCAGAGCAGCTCGGTACTGCCCAGGGGCAGGCCGGTGATGGCGCGCAGGTGCTGCTCGAACTGATCGGTCAGGCAGGCCTCGATGGTGTAGTGGCCGGAGTTGTGGGTGCGCGGGGCGATCTCGTTGACCAGCAGCTCCCCGCCCGCGGTCAGGAACAGCTCGACACCGAAGATGCCGACGCCCCTGAGGGCCTCGACGGCACGCACGGCAAGCGCCTGAGCGGCCTGCGCCGTGGCGGCATCGATTCGCGCCGGCGCCAGCAGCATGTCGAGGATGTTCTGCTCGCCGCGGACGCACATCTCCACCGCCGGATAGCAGCGCGCTTCACCATCCTGGCCGCGGGCCACCATCACCGCCAGCTCCTTGTCGGCGGTGACGAAGCGCTCGATCAGCGACGGCACCGGCAGATGGCGGGCAAAGTCGTCCGGCCCGCGCATGACCTGCACGCCGCGGCCGTCGTAGCCGCCGCGGCGCGCCTTCTGCACCAGCGGATAGCCGAAGCGCGCGCATTGTTCGGCGTCGGGCGCGGCCATCGCCTCGAAGTCCGCCCCCGGGATACCGGCGGCGGCCAGCACCCGCTTTTGGCGCAGCTTGTCCTGCACATCGGCGAGCAGGGCCGGCGACGGGAAGATGCGATGCCCCTCGTCCGCCAGCGCGGCGAGCACATCGGTGTCGATGTCCTCGATGTCGAAGGTGGTGACATCGCAGGCCTCCACCAGCTCGCGCAGGGCCGCCGGGTCGTGGTAGTTGCCGACGATCTGGTGGCCGGAGAGCTGGCCGGCCGGGGAGTTGAGCTGCGGATCGAGCACACAGGAGGTGCAGCCGAGCTTCTTGGCCGCGCGGACCATCATGCGCCCGAGCTGGCCGCCGCCGATGATGCCGATACGGGCAACGGGATAGGGATAGCGATCCGTCATGGTATCTGCCTGCTGCGAAGGCCCGGTGGCGGCGCGGCTTAGGATCGGTTCAGAAACAAGTGGTTCAGACGCCCGCTCGCGGTGCCTTTGGGTTGGCCGTTTCATGGTTGCGTCTGCACCACTTGTTTCTGAACCTTGACTTAGGCCGGCCGGTTGCGGGCGAAGGCGTCGTGGGCCGCGTCGAGCTGCTCGCGGATCTGGGGTCCGCTGTCGACGGCGAACTCGAGGAAGGTGCGCGCCACCAGCGACAGCTCGCGGTTGCGCGGATAGACCAGGTGCCACTGACCGACGATCGGGAAGCCCTCGACATCGAGCAGCGTCAGCCGATCGCCGCTGCTTTCCAGCACCAGGGAGTGCAACGACAGCACGGCGATGCCGAGACCGCCGACGATGGCGTGCTTGATGGCCTCGTTGCTGCCGAGCTGCATGCGCACCCGCGGGGTCACGCCCCCCTCGGCCAGGCGGGCGAGCATGGAGTCGCGGATGCCGGAGCCCGGCTCGCGCAGCAGGAACAGCTCATCGGCCAGCCGCTGGATGGGGATGTTGCGCTCCCGTGCCAGCGGGTGATCGGAGCGCGCCACCAGCACCAGAGGATTGGGCGCGAAGGAGATGCTCTCGACCTCGTCCTTCAGCTCATCGAGCCGACCGCAGACGTAGATGTCGTCGTCGTTGGCGTTCAGTCGTTCGATGATGCGGTCGCGGTTGGTGACCTTCAGCGAGACATCGATCCCGGGGTAGGCCTCGGAGAAGGCGCCGAGGATCTCCGGGGCGACATACTTGGCCGTGGTGATGACGCCAAGACGCAGGCGGCCCCGACGTAGGCCCTTGAGGTCGGCGAGCGTGATCTCGAGGTTGGACAGCGTGCCGAGGATGTCGCGACAGGCGGCGTGGACCTCGCGCCCGGCATCGGTGGGCTCTACGCGGCGGCCGACGTGCTTGAACAGCGGCGTGCCGACGGCATCCGCCAGCTTCTTGATCTGCATCGAGACCGTCGGCTGGGTCAGGAACAGTTCCTCGGCGGCGCGGGTGAAGCTGCCCAGGCGAACGATCGCCTCCAGCAGCTGGAGCTGGCGCAGGGTGCAGTGGCGGATCAGGTAGTCGGCACCGGCGCTTGGCGCGCTACGGCGCCCGCTGGCGTGGTCGGGCATCGCGCTATATCGCTGGGCGGCCCGCGGGTCGCCCTTCGGGGGTCGGCCTGCCATGGGCTCAACCCTCCTCGGTGTCGGGCCGTTGGCCGGCTGGCCAAATCGGCGATGATACGCGCTGTGCGTGCATCCTGCCAGACGGCGAACCGCAGTGAGCGCCCGTCACCGCCGCGTCGCTTCGTCCCGCGGCGCCTAGTCCGGCCAGACCCGACGCCCGAACTGGTAGGCGTCGACGCTCGCCACCACGGCGGCGGGCTTGGCGCGTGGAGTCGTCTTGCGGGAGGCCGGGCGCGACCGGGTCGCCTTGGCCTTCGGGCGGGGCGTTGCTGCCGGCGCCGCGCTCGGCGCCGCTGCGGGCTCTGGGGCGGGCGCTGCGGTACCGGCGTCGACCGGGGTGGTGGGCTCACTCATCGGGGGCGTTACTCCGGAGCGGTTGGGGAGTCGAGCAGGGCGTCGACCTCCCGGGCAAAGGCTTCGACCTCCGGCGTCAGGGTGCCGGTGGCCTCATCGGCGAACAGGGTCATGCTCGCATGGGTGCGACCGAAGCTCAGATTGGGATAGATCCCGGTGGCCTCGGACAGCGCCCCGGTGCGCTCGATGAATGCCGAAACGGCGTCGTAGTCGGGGAGTTCGAACCGCCGCTCCAGACGCAGGGGCCGCTCGCGCCGCCGCCACTGATGCTGCGGCTTGGGCGCGTCGGCATCAGAAGTAGGCACGGGCGTCGGGCTCCGGTCGGGCGACGGCGCCGAGCTGCTCCAGCCAGGTGTGGATCTCCTGGGCATGGGCCGCCTCTTCGCGCCAGAGGGCCTCGAAGAAGCCCGCATTTTCCTGGTCGCGAATACGCTGACAAAACCGCGTCGCCTCCTCGTACAGGGCGACGATATCGGCCTCCAGCACCGCGTCCTGGCGCAGCAGGTCCACCAGACTACGGGCGACCCCCGCGGGGCGCAGACAAGACCCGTTCGGGGCCACGCCGAGACCGAGCATGCGCTTGACGATGCGGTCGGCGTGCTGCATCTCCTCTACCGTCTCCTCGCGAAAACGCTGGGCGGCCTCCTGCAGCCCCCAGGCCTCGCACAGTGCGGCCTGGCTCATGTACTGCTGTACAGCCGTGTATTCCAGGCTCAGGGCCCGGCCCAGGTAGCCGAGGATGCGGGGATGTATCCGTGCGTGGCGCATGCGTTGTCGAGGCGTTGTGGTCGAGTTGAAGGGGGCTGGCGGGTTGTCTTACCGCAAAGGCGCAAAGGACGCGAAGGGGCGAACCACAGGCTGTGGTTGCGCCTTAGTACCCTTTGCGCCTTTGCGGCAAGTAAAGCCGCAAGCGACACTGACGGCGCCGAAACCGACGCCCTCAGCATCTTGGAGCAGCCGATTACTCGACGGCAGGACCACCGGTCGGCAGGACCGGCTCCACCTCGCGGTGCGGGCGGGCGATGATGTGGGCGGCGACCAGGCCGTCGCCCACACGCTCGCAGGCATCGGCACCGGCGCGCACAGCGGCGTTGACGGCGCCGGTCTCGCCGCGGACGAGGACGGTGACGTAGCCGCCACCGACGAACTCGCGACCGATCAGGCGCACCTCGGCGGCCTTGGTCATGGCGTCCGCCGCCTCAATCGCCGGCACCAGGCCGCGCGTCTCGATCATACCCAGTGCAATACCCATGGTTTCGCTGGCCATCTTGTGTCTCCTGCAGATTCTGCTTGGTTCGTGGTCTAAGGGATGGTTTCTTCAGCCGATGCCCCGGCGCGCTATCGGTCGGTTGGATGCGCGCCGGAACCGGCCTTGCTCAGCGCCCGGGTGCGCCGGGCTGGAAGCCGCCGCTGGCATCAAGGACCGGCTCGACTTCGCGGTGCGGGCGGGCAATGATGTGGGCCGCCACCAGGCCGTCGCCGACGCGCTCGCAGGCGTCGGCCCCGGCGCGCACGGCGGCGTTGACCGCACCGGTCTCACCCCGCACCAGCACGGTCACGTAGCCGCCACCGACGAGCTCGCGACCGAGCAGCCGGACCTCGGCCGCCTTGGTCATTGCGTCTGCCGCCTCGATCGCCGGCACGAGACCACGGGTCTCGATCATGCCCAATGCGATGCCGTAGTTTTCGCCTGCCATCTTCGTTGTCTCCAGTTGTTGAATCGTGCCGTTTGGTGCAACGCGACCGGGTTGGGGGCGTCGTTGCGTTGATCGTTGTCTTGTTATTGGTCAGGCGGCCTTGGCCTGTTGCTCCGCGGCCGCCGGCTGGGCCGCGGCCCCTTCATCCGGGTCCCATTCGTCGATGATGCCGCCGATGGTGAGATCGGTGAGGATCTCCGGATTACCCATGGCGTACCGTCCTGCCGAGCCGCTGACCGTGAACACCCAGTTGCCGTCGCGGGTGCCGATGGGGTCGGTGGCCACCTGCAGCTTGCCCTTGCGGTCCTTGAGGATGCGCAGCGCGCAGTGGTCCAGACCGCTGACGCGATGGGTGCAGACCAGGCTGCCGACGACCTGATTGATCTCCATCGTTCAGGCGGCCCCCTCGTCCCAGTCGTCGATGATGCCGACGATGGTCAGGTCGCTGGGGTAGGCCTTGCTGCCGGCGGCCTCGCGGGCCGCGGAGCTGCCGACACAGATGACCCAATCGCCGGGCGTCGCGCCCACCGCATCGACGGCCACCAGCTTGGAGCTGCCGTCGAGCACCACCTGCAGGTGCTTGTGCTCGAAATCCGCGATGCGGTTGGTGGAGACCAACGGCTTGATGACCTGACAGATCTTCATGGTCGTGTGCTCAGTGCCCGCCGCCTTGGTCGGGGTCGAGCGAGGAGCCGACGACCTCGATGGGGGCCGTGGAGTCGACGTCGCGCACCGCGCGCAGGCAGTGCAGCAGGCCGTCGTCGCAGAGTTTTTGGTAGCGCCCGCGCAGCGCGGCAGCGAGCCGCTCGCAGTGGTCGATGGCGCGCTCGCGGGCCCCCGGCACCTTGCCGTGGTAGTCGATGCGCATGACCACCGGTATCGGCAGACCATGGCTGACGTTGAGGCCGCGGAAGATCTTGATGCCGACGTCCATGTGCGGTGCAGCTTCCTCGATGGTGCCCATGTAGGCGAAGTAGGTCAGGTTGCGCAGCTGGATCTCTTCGAAGCCGATACCGACGCCGATGAAGCGCTCGGCATGGCCGGCGTCGGCGTAGGCGCCGTCGTGGTAGCGGCGCACATAGTCGATCTGCGAGATGTTCAGCTCGATCAGCCGCGCGATCAGCCGCAGCATGCCCTCGGCCGGGGGCCGGGCGCCGTTCGGCACATGGGCGCTGACCAGCTCGCGGATGCGCTCGCGGGCCTGGTCCGGGGCCATGGAGCGGGTGATCTCGTAGACCTTGGCGGCATCGATCCAGTGCCCGAGGTCGCAGTTGCCCTCGTGGTCGGGGACATGGACGCGGATGGCGTCGGTGTCGGTGTCCATGCCGATCAGCAGCAGGTCCACCGAGGCACCGCAGCAGAAGCCGTTTTCCACCGCTTGGCGGAAGTCGGTCAGGCGCGTCCATCCCTCGCGGGCGGCGGCCTCGTCGTCGGACTTGTGCGCGGCACAGCCCTGGTGGGACGGGTCGAGGGTGCTGTAGTGGTAGACGACGCTCTTCAGGTAACGCGTGGCGGCATCGGCGGCGTTGGGCCAGCCTTGGCGGAAGCGGGCGAGCTCGGTCTCCATCCACTTCGCCAGGTTCTTCTCGATATCGAACAGCGAGCCGGCGTAGGACTTGCGCCGCACCGGGCCGAAGGGCAGCCGCAACACGTAGCTGACGGCATGGGCCAAGCGGCCGTCGGCGCAGGGGGTCACGTCCATCATATGGAAGCCGCAGCCCTGCAGGAAGGCGTCGAAGTCGGCGTCCTTACGGGCCTGGAGCGGGTCGTTGTTGAAGAAGTCGTCACTGAAGCGACGATAGGTCTCAAACAGCGTCCAGGCGAACAGGCGGCGCATGTCCAGGCCGGTGACCCAGGCGTCGTCGAGCAGGTGCAGCGGGAATTCGAAGCCGAGGTCGCGCCGAGCGATGGCCTGGGCGCGATCGGTGAAGTCCGGCTCGCAACGCTGGCTGGCCGCGTCCTTGAGCACCGGCACGATGCGATCGAAGGCCTGCTTGACGCTGGCCTCGTAGTCGTACAGCCGCGCGTTGGTGGCGGTGTCGGTGAGGGGGTGTGTGCCCGCGCCAGGCCCGTTGCCAAGCACGGGCGCCTCGGCCGGTCGGGCGCCTTGGCCGGCGACCGGACGACGGACGGCCGTGGCCTTCGGCTGCGGACGCGGTGCCCGGGTGGGGCGTCGATCCTGTCGGGTCGGCACCGGCCGGCGGCGCGGCAGCCCGGCGCGCGTCTGCGCCTCGGCAGCCGGAGTCGGCTGCGCCGGGGCAGCGGTCAGCTCCGGCGTCCGGGCCGGCACGACGGCCGACATCGACCGCTCGGTGGGCGGCTCGACGCGACGACGACCGACGGTTCGGCTGCGCGGATTTTTGGGCTGGCGAAGCGGCATGGTCAGGCTCGGCTCGTGCTGCAGGTCAGTCGGATCGGGTCAAGGCGTCGTGGCTCGGGACGGGCTCAGCCGCGGGCCCCGCCGGAGTAGGTCACCAGCGAGCCGCGATCACCGCCCCCGCTGGCGCCGGTCACCCGGCTGACGGGCTCGGGGACATCGACGTTGCGCTTGCGCTCCACCGCCGGCATGACGGTCATCGGCCCCGGACGGGTCGGGTTGCGACGTCGCGCCGACGAGCCCTCGGTGCCGGTGACGCGTTTACCGCGGTCCCAATCATCGCCGGTGATCTTGCCGCCGGCGGACTGGCCCTCGCCGGTGACGCGACTGACGGCGGGGGCCGCCTCGGACTCCGGCGCAGCGTTGGCCACCGGGGCCTCCATGGTCAGCAGGCTCGGTCGCGGCTGTTTGCCGTCGAAGCGGAACTGCTCGGTGCCGGTGATCTTGCCGGTGGCCATACCGAACGGACCGGTGATCGCGCTGCCGGCCTCGTATTGGGTCCCCGTGACCTTACGGTGCTCGGCGGCGGCATCAAAGGCCACCCGCGCCGGGGACTGGACGCTGAAGCCCGGGTCGACGGATGGCGCCTCGGCGTCGAGCAGTTGCGGGAAGTCCGGATCACCGGGCTCGGCGGCGCTGCAGGCCTCGGCGAACTGATCCTTGCCGACGTAGGGCGTGCCGGTGAGGGGCTCGCAGGCACCGCGGGCCGCGCCGGTCATGACGCCGCCGATGCCGGGCTGCTGGCCGGTGAGGCTGGGACCGGGGGTGGCGGCGAGCGGGCGGGTACGGGCCTGGATCTGTTTCTGCTGCGCGGGCTCGCACCAGCGCTCCGCCTGCTCCATACCGGCGTAAGGGGTACCGGTGACAACCTTGCAGGTGCCGGGTTCGTCGCCGGTGACTCGGCCCGAGCGACCGGTCTGGGTGCCGGAGACGCGCTGGCCCTTCAGCGTCGCCGACAGGCCGACCTTGGGTGGCTCCGGCGCGGGCTTGGTGTTGCAGAAGGACTGAAACTGCTCCTGATCGACGTATTCGTCGCCGGTGACGTTACGGCAGGAGCCCGGCTCATCGCCGGTGACATTGCCGGAACGGCCGAAGCGGGTACCGGTGACGGTGCCGCCGGAGAGGGTGATCGAGGTGCCGACCTTGGGCGGGACCGGCGTCGCCTCGGCCGGCGCGTTGCCGGTGTCGATGCGACCGTTGCGGATGCTCTGCACATCGGTGTACTGGGTACCGGTGGGCCGCACGCCGGAGCCGTGCTCGTCGCCGGTCACCTTGCCCGAGCGGCCGACCAGGGTGCCGGAGACCGGCTTGCCGGCCAGGGTGCTGGCCGCACCGACCTTACGCGGACCGGGTGCGGGAACGCTGCCGCAGTAGGCATCGAACTGACTCGGGGCCAGGTAGTCGGTGCCGGTGACGGTCTGACAGGTGCCGGGCTCGTCGCCGGTGACGTTGCTGGAGCGACCGACCTCGCTGCCGGAGACCCGGTTGGCGTGACTGGTCGTGCTCACACCCACCTTGGACGGTCGCGTCGGTGCCGGGTCGGTCTGACAGAAGGCGCGGAAGATCTCGGCGCCCATGTACTCGGTACCGGTGACGGTGCGACAGGTGCTGGCCTCGTCGCCGGTGGTCTTCGGGCTGCGGCCGACGGGGGTGCCGGTGACGGACTGGCCGCTGGCGGTCTCGCTAACGCCGACCTTCCAGTGCTGATCAGCCGCACCCTGGGCACCGTTCGCCCGGTTGCGCATGCGTCCGCTGGGCGCCGACTTGCGCTCACCGGCACCGCCGGAGACGCTGCGCTGGGCGCGGACGCGCTGGGCCAGTTCGCGACCGGACAGCTTCGGGTTGGCCTGGCGGGCCAGGCTGGCCGCCGAGTTGGGCGTGTTGCTGGCTGCCTTGCCGCGGGTCGACTGGGCGGCGCGGCGGGCCATGACGATGGCGCGGCTGGTGGGTTTGGCTGCGGACTGGCTGGACTGGCGGCTGCGCGCCCCGAGCTTGCCGTTGCGCCGGGTGCCGTTGCCGTTGCTCAGCGACAGCCGCGGCGCGGGGGTCGCCTGCGCGGCCTCATCGCGACCCTTGCCGTTGCAGCCGCAACCGCAGTCACCTGACTTGGCGTCGGTCCGCGCTGTGGCAGCGCTGGCCTTGGTCTCGGCGGTGCGGACGCGATCCTGGCTCTTCTCGGCACGGCGACCGGCGCGCGCCAGCGCCCGCCGCCGCTCCAGGACCTGAGCACGGGCCTGTTGGGCCGGGCTGCTCACCACCGGGCGGCGCGATGCCGGGGCGCGCGGGGCGGCCTGACCCAGCGCGGGCGCTGCCGGGGCGAGCGCCGGAGCATGCTCGGTACGCGCGGCGGCGACGGGCTTGGCGGCCGGGCGTCGGTGTGGCGCACGGGTGCGCTCCGGCGAGGCGCTTGCGGCGGCCGATTTGCCTTTGTTCGACAGGGCCTTGCGGCGGGCCAGGGCGGCCTCGCGGCCACTTGATTTCAGGATCGCTTTGCTTGCCATCTCGGTATCCGTGGGCGTCGGCGTCCGGCTCGCTGCGGAGCGCGGCGGGATCAATCGTGTGCGTCGACCTGCGGCCTTTGCAGCCCGCCGCAATCTGCGGGGGGCGCGGCCGGGATCGGCGCGGAGGAACTCGGGCGCTGCCGACCTCAAGGGCCGGCAGCGCGAAGGGTCACCCGAATCAGGCGCGACCCTCGAACACGACAAAGCAGGAGCCCTGGCTCTGCGTGTAGTTGTCGTAGCCGGTAATCCGCACATGGTGATCCGGATAGGCGCGGTGGCAGGCCTCCAACTCGTTGGCGACGTTGCCCAGATCCTGCTCGCCGAAGAACGGCAGCTTCCACATGGTCCAGTAGTCGTCCATGGCCCCACTCGGGTGGACGTGCTCGATGGCCGGGGTCCAGCCCTGGGCGATGATGTAGGCGATCTGGTCGTAGACCTCTTCCTGCGACATGGGCGGCAGGAAGCCGAAGGTCTCCAGGGTGCGCTTGGTCTGGTAGTCACCCATCGTGGCTTGAACGGGCATGCTGTAATCCTCTTGAGAATTCGTGACGGCTTGGCTTGGTCGGGGAGGCCCGGAGCGCGCGGGGGCGGACCCCGCGGCGCTCAGGCAGGTCGATCAGCGATCGATCAACGCACGTCGAGCTTGTCGACGGTATCGAACTCGAACTTGATCTCCTTCCAGGTCTCCATGGCGATGGCCAGCTCGGGGCTGTGGCGGGCGGCCTCGGTGAGGATCTCGCGGGACTCCTTCTCCAGCTCGCGACCCTGGTTGCGGGCCTTGACGCAGGCTTCCAGGGCGACGCGGTTGGCTGCGGCACCGGCCGCGTTACCCCAGGGATGACCCTGGGTGCCGCCGCCGAACTGCAGCATCGAGTCGTCACCGAAGATGGTCAGCAGCGCCGGCATGTGCCAGACGTGGATACCGCCGGAGGCCACGGCCATGACGCCGGGCATGGAGCCCCAGTCCTGATCGAAGAAGACGCCGCGGGAGCGATCTTCCGGCACGTAGGATTCGCGCAACTGGTCGACGAAGCCGAGCGTGGAGGCGCGATCGCCTTCCAGCTTGCCGACGACGGTGCCGGTATGCAGGTGGTCACCACCGGACAGACGCAGGCACTTGGCCAGGACGCGGAAGTGGATGCCGTGCTTGGGATGGCGGTCGATGACCGCGTGCATGGCACGGTGGATGTGCAGCAGCATGCCGTTCTCGCGACACCAGTTCGCCAGACCCGTGTTGGCGGTGAAGCCCCCGGTGAGGAAGTCGTGCATGATGATCGGCGAGCCGACCTCTTTGGCGAACTCGGCACGCTTGTACATCTCTTCCGGCGTGGCGGCGGTGACGTTCAGGTAGTGACCCTTGCGCTCGCCGGTCTCCTGCTGGGCCTTCTGGATGGCCTCGCCGACGAACTCAAAGCGGTCGCGCCAGCGCATGAAGGGCTGCGAGTTGACGTTCTCGTCGTCCTTGGTCATGTCGAGGCCGCCGCGCAGGCACTCGTAGACGGCGCGGCCATAGTTCTTGGCGGACAGACCCAGCTTCGGCTTGATGGTGGCGCCGAGCATCGGGCGGCCATACTTGTTGAGACGATCACGCTCCAGCTGGATGCCGGCCGGCGGGCCGCCGCAGGTCTTGATGTAGGCGATCGGGAAGCGGAGGTCTTCGAGACGCAGATGACGCAGGGCCTTGAAGCCGAAGACGTTGCCGACCAGCGAGGTCAGCACGTTGACGATCGAGCCCTCTTCGAACAGATCCAGCGGGTAGGCGATGAAGGCGTAGAACGACTCGTTGTCGCCGGGCACGTCCTCGATGCGGTAGGCGCGGCCCTTGTAGAACTCCAGATCGGTCAGCAGCTCGGACCAGACCGTCGACCAGGTGCCGGTGGACGACTCGGCGGCGACGGCGGCGGCAACCTCTTCACGGGGCACACCGGGCTGGCCGGTGCACTTGAAGCAGGCAAGGAGGTCGGTGTCCAACGGGACATAGTCCGGCGTCCAGTACATATCCCGGTATTCTTTAACACCGGCGTCGTATTTCTTAGCGCTCATGCTCAGCTCCTGTGGTCTGTTCTGCGTCTGCGTGGGCCCGATCGAAGGTCCGGGATGGACCGGCTAGGCCGTAGCCGTGAAAAGCTGGGTGCGAATATTAGGGTTTTTTGGATTTGACGTAAATCGATCTTTGCTATCTGATCCATTGGAATTTATCTATGGGTCCGCCGCCGCCCCCCGCGCAACGGTCTATGTGAGTGCGGAAAACGCACCAAGACGCGGCAATTGCACCAAGATAGTGCAATTCCAAGGCTCGAGCGGTCGGGCTGCAACGCCCCTGCGCCGATGCCGACTGAGGCGCTTCGGCCCTCGACCGAGGCGATTGGGCCTGTACACTGGACGCCTTCCAGGCCGCCGACCGCCATTGTGAACCGCCGAAGCACGCAATGCCGCCAACCAGATGAACGGGATCGAACGGCCTCGGCCATGACCACACCAGCGCCCAATCCGCAGCTCCAGATGGCCCGGGATCTGGTGACCCTGACCGACCGCAACGTCTTCCTGACCGGCAAGGCCGGCACCGGCAAGACGACCTTTCTGCATGCGCTACGGCGGGAGGCGCCCAAGCGGATGATCGTCACCGCCCCCACCGGGGTGGCCGCGATCAACGCCGGCGGGGTGACGCTGCACGCGTTCTTTCAGCTGCCGTTCGGGCCGTTCGTGCCCGGCAGCCAGGTGGAGCGCCAGGCGGCGGAGCGCTCCTTCCGACGCGAGAAGCGCGAGATCATCGAGACCCTGGACCTGCTGGTGATCGACGAGATCAGCATGGTGCGCGCCGATCTGCTCGACGCGGTGGACTTCGTGCTGCGCCGCGAGCGCCGCTCGCAGCGCCCCTTCGGCGGCGTGCAGCTGCTGATGATCGGCGACCTGCATCAGCTCGCGCCGGTGGTGCGCGGCGAGGACTGGGCGATCCTGCGCGACTTCTATGCCTCGGGCTACTTCTTCAGCAGCCGGGCGCTCGCGGCCACCGAGTTGGTACCGGTGGAGCTGACGCACATCTACCGCCAATCCGACGCCGACTTCATCGAGTTGCTGAACCGCGTGCGCGACAATCGCCTCGATGACGCCACGCTGGGCTGGCTGAATTCCCGCCACCTGCCGGGCGTTGCCCCGAACGACCAGGACGGCTATATCACGCTGACGACGCACAACCGCAGCGCCGACCGCATCAACGCGGGCCGGCTGGACGCCCTCGCCGCCCGGCCCCTCGGGTTTCAGGCCGAGGTCGTCGGCGACTACCCGGAGCACAGCTTCCCCACCGCCGAGCGGCTGACGCTGAAGCAGGGTGCCCAGGTCATGTTCGTGCGCAACGACAGCACCGAGGAGCGGCGCTTCTTCAACGGCAAGATCGGCACGGTCAAGCGCCTGGAGTCCGATCGCGTGGTCGTGCGCTGCCCCGGCGACGAGGAGGCCGTCTTCGTCGAGCCGATGACCTGGGAGAACATCCGCTATCAGATCGATCCGCAGACCAAGGCGATCTCCGAGGAGGTGATCGGCACCTTCACCCAGTTGCCGCTGCGCCTGGCCTGGGCCATCACCATCCACAAGAGCCAGGGCCTGACCTTCGAGCGCGCCATCATCGACGCCGGCGCCGCCTTCTCCCACGGCCAGGTCTATGTGGCGCTGAGCCGCTGCAAGACCTTCGAGGGGATGGTGCTGAGCACGCCGATCCCGCGCTCGGCGGTCCGGACCGACCAGGTGGTCTCGCACTACAGCGCCGAGGCCGAGCGCCACCCGCCGACGCGCGAGCAGATCGAGCAGGCGCGTATCGCCTACCAGCAGCGGCTGCTGCAGGAGTGCTGGGACTTCGACGCCCTGGGCAAGACCCTGGGCAAGCTCCTGGCGCTGATCCGCGCAAACCGCAAGGTCATGGACGTGCGCGGTGCCGACGACGTCGACACCTTGGAGCAACAGACCAAGGATGCGATCGTCACCGTCGGCGCCAAGTTCCGCCACCAGCTGCGCACCCTCTACCGGCCGGACCGGCTGCCGGAAGAAGACCAACAGGTCCAGGAGCGGGTGCAAAAGGCCAGCGTCTATTTCGCCGACCGGCTCCGGGAAGGCCCGATGCCCTGGCTGCGGGGCTTTGCCTTCGACACCGACAACAAGACCCTGGCCAAGTCGATGCGCCAGGCCCGCGACGCCCTGCGCCAAGCCCTGGCCATCAAGCGCGCCTGCATCGACAGCTGCCGCGACGGGTTCTCCACCAGCGCCTACCTCGCCGCGTCGGCCACCGCCAAGCTCGGCGCCGAAGCCCCGCCGCCGCCAACCGAACACGACCAGCCGATCGCCGATGTGGCGCATCCGCGGCTGTTCGCGACGCTGCGCGACTGGCGCGCCGAATTGGCCGCCGACGAGGAAAGTGAGGGCTCCACCCGCTACCGCATCCTGAACAGAAGCGTGCTGCGACAGATCGCCGATAGCCTGCCGGACAGCCCGGCGGCGCTCAAGCGCATCCGCGGCATCGGCAAGCACAGCATCGCCCACTACGGCGAGGCCCTGCTCGGCATCGTCGCCGACTACTGTCGCAGCCAAGGCATCGACGCGACCGCCCAAGCCGCAGAGCGCCAAGACGCCGATCCGCCGGCAAACGACACCCGCCTGATCAGCTACCGGCTCTATAAACAGGGGCTCGGCATCGACGAGATCGCCGCGCGCCGATCATTGAAGCCCAGCACCGTCGAAGGCCACCTGACCCGCTATATCGCCAACGGCAAGCTCGCGGTCACCGACTTCATCGCCGCGACCAAGGTCGAGCGCATCGGCGCCGTGCTCGCCGAGCTCGGCCTGGACGACCTCGCCCCGGTCAAGCGCGCCCTCGGCGACGACTGCTCCTACGCCGAGATCGCCATGGTCCGCGCCCACCTCAAGCACGCCTCGGCGTCGCGCTAACCCGGTAGGGCGGATGAAGCGACAGCGCATCCGCCGCCCCCCGCCCGGCAACCCGCCAAGCAACGGCAACGCGCATGGGCGCGGCGCGGCCCTGTCCCTCGGGAGCGGGGTTTCGATATGAGGCTTCGCCGACCCGCTGGTACCGCTGCGCCGAATTAAGGCAAACCAGAACGGCTGGAAAGCCTGGTCCCCTTCGTGATCGTGATCGCTGGCGTGCGGGGACTCGATTTCGATCACGACCGCGACCGCGACCGCGACCTGGGCTCGTCAGCGATACTTGGGCGCAATGGTCTTAGAGGTCCGACATGCCCTCGACATCGATCACGGCGTCGTAGTTGTCGGCGCCGCAGCGCTTCTCCAACTGCCGGACGATGCGCTTGGCCTGAGATGCCGTCTCGCCGGGGTCGCGCGTGTAGAACGGCCTGCCGTACCTGCCATACTCGAATCGCGTCGGGCAATCGCCGGGGGCCAAATCGCCGAAGATGCGCCTGGCGGCGCGATACTCGGCATGGGGCGAGAACCCCAGCTCGGACGCGAAGGCCACCGCCCCCTCCACCAGCTTGCGCGCGCAGGCGGGCTCAAGCTGCTCGAGGCCGCCCTGCCCCGGCAAAGTCAGGATCGACGCCTTGAAGCGCTGCTCATACTCCTGCTCACTGACCTGACCGGAAAAGGCGCCCTTGACGCCGAGACAAAACAGATCGACCAGGAAGAAGCTGAACGCGATCTGATCACCCCCAGTGCGCCGCGCAAACAACACATTGCCGGCGCCGATCTCGAACAACGACGCCGGCATCATGCATTCGTGGACCGGCATGGAAGCGAAGGACGCCGCCTTGCCGGCTGCCGACGCCTCATGCTGGGCCACACGGGCGACCTGCTGGCGTTTGCGCTTCTTCTGCTGGAGCTTCTTCTGTCGCTGTTTTTCGCTGATGGCCATGGTGATGATCGGAGCCTGAAGGTGCGGTTGGTGCATCGCGGATCGCGGTGGCGGACCATAGCATCCGGGGCGCTCAGCGACAAAGACCCCCCGTTTGCAGCTCCTCGCAGGCGAGTCCAGCCTGATCCGCGCCGCATCCTGCTGCCGCCGCCGGGCGCGGCGGCTGCGCTACTACAGCCGCGTCGCCGGCCTGCCGGAGGACCAAGCCTTCGAGACCACCGACGACTTCGTCGCCGGGGCCAAGGAGCACCGGCCGGACCTGTACCTGAGCCGCCCCCCGCGGATGCCGGCGGCGCTGATGCGCTGAGGCGCTTGCCCTCAGGTGCGAACGTGCTTTAATCGCATCAGCCCAACGCCACTGGAGACCGCCATGTCCAACCTTGCCGAGCAGCTCGCGCATGTGACCCCCGACGACTATCTGGCCCACGAGGCCAACGCGCCGGTGAAGCATGAATATGTGGACGGTCTGATCTATGCGATGGCCGGGGCGAATGAGGCGCATGTTACCGTCGCGCTGAACATGGCCATGCTGCTGAAGACGCACCTACGCGGCGGGCCGTGCCGCGTCTACATCTCGGACATGAAGCTGCGCGTGGAGGCGGCGGACGCCTTCTTCTACCCGGACGTCTTCGTCACCTGCGCGGCGGCGGATGCATCCCGCCAGCAGGCCAAGGAGTCCGCGCAGGTGGTCATCGAGGTGCTTTCCGACAGCACCGAGGGCTACGACCGCGGCGAGAAGTTTGCCCGCTACCGGCGGCTGTCGACGCTCCAGGAATACGTGCTGATCGACCCACGGCGGCGCTCGGTGGAGGTGTTCAGCCGCCACGACGACGGCTGGCTGCTGCGCCCGGTACCGGAGGAGGGGCCGCTGGCCATCGCGTCGCTGGACTTTGTCTGCGCGCTGGATGCGGTCTATGAGGATGTCGTCTTCGAGCCGGGAACGCCGCTTGCCGAGGTCGAGTCGCCGGCAGGCTAGGCCTGCTAAGCACTGTCTAAGCCCTATGTCCAGGTCTCTATCCCTATCCGAACTGCTCTCTGTCGTTGCCGTTGGGCGCTGCCTCTCTGGACGGCCTTGGTCGACGCCGAAGCGCCGGGATCAGCAGCGCTGCGGCCCCGCCGCCCATGCCGAGCAGGTGGGCGATGGGCACCGGCGGCCAGGCGGTGGTGGTGAGCAGCGCACCGCCGCCGAGCACCTCGATGGTCACCTTGGCGATGACCAGCAGAGCGAAGGCGACGGCGGCGCCATCGCCGCGGCGCCAGGCGGCAAGCGCCCCGGCACCGACCACCGCGTTGATGATGCCGGAGAGCCCGCAGTAGTGCACCAGCCAGGCGCCGCCCAGCCCGGCGGCGAGGCCGATGGCGATCGCCAAGGCGCCGCCGAGCAGGACCGGCCAGAGGCGCTCGCGCAACAACGGCTCGTAGACGAAACCGACCAACATGAGCCCGAGCAGGTCCCATTGCAGGTGGGTCGGGCCGGCGTGGATCAGGTGGCCGGTGAGCAGGGTCCAAGGCTGATGCAGCCAAGTTGCTGGGTCGACGGCCAGGACCAAGGGCGCTGCGGCCGGGCCTGCGACGAGATAGAGCACCAGGGCCGCGGCGGCGACCAGGCCGGTGCGCCATGGCCAGGCGCGCGCCCAAGCCGCCGCGACGGTGCCAATCATTGGAGATCGCTCGACGAATCCCTGCGCAGTTTGAGTCGAGGCGCGACAGCCAATGGGTTGATGGGAGTCTGTGAGCGGTTGCATGGTTGAACTCTGGGTTGTGGCCGGCTCGGACGCGTGGTGCCCGCTTGCCCCAGGCGACGCGCGGTCGCGGCTGCGGGCCGCTCCCGCGAGGCCGTATCGGCGGCCTGCGGGAGCAGCTTCGGTGGAGACTAGACCTGCGCTCGCGGCGCCGTTGCACGACGGCGCGCCAGCACGACCAGCCCGGCGGCGACGGTCATCAGCAGCACCTGCCAGCCGTCGATCGCGCCGCCGCCGCCACCCGAGAGCCGCGGCTGCGCCCCGCTGAACATGGGCTCGGCCTGGTCGACCCGGCGCGTCTGCGCCTGCTGCGCACGCTGGGCGCGGGCGGCGTGCTCGATCTCGGTGCGGCGTGCATTGCGCCGGTCGATACCAAGCTCATCGAAGACCTGGTCGCGGACCACCAGCATCGAGGTCCGGTTGGTGACCAGGCCATGCTCCACCGCCAGGTCGACGGCCGCCGCGCCCAGGTCGGCGTCCGGCCCGAACAGGTCTTGCTCCCATTCCAGGGCGCGGATGCGGTCATAGGCCCAGAGGCGCTCCAGCTCCGGGTTGAGGTCGGACCGGCCCGGGAAGGCGAAGCGCCCCTGCCAGCTCACCGGCGCTCCGGCCAGACGCCCGGCGAGGGTCACCTGCGCATCGCCGTCGCCGAAGTAGTGGCCGAGCAGCATCAGCTGCTGGCCGCGGTATACCGAGCCCGGCTCCGCCGGGGTCAGATCGGCCACGCGCACGCCGTCGATCTCGACCGTTACGCCGTGCAGCGCGTGGTGGGTCAGCTTGCTGGCCGCGGTCAGGATCTCGCCGATGATGTCGTCGCTGTTCGACACGCTGCGGGCGAAGCCGTTGGAGGCCCGCGCGATGCCCTCCAACAGCGGCCGGTTGGCGCTGTTGCCCATGACGAAGGTGAACAGCCGCACGTCCTTGTGGTCCAGCAGCTGCAGGAAGGCGCGCTGACGGGTCTCACCGACGTTGGCCACACCGTCGGTGACCAGCACGATGCCGCTCGGGCGGTCGGCATCGACGCCGTCCAGACCCAGCGACAGCCCGGCATAGAGGTTGGTGCCCTGATTCGGCTGCACCTGCGCCACCCGGTCGGCCCAGCGGCGCACCGCCTCCGGGGTCGCCGCGACAAAGCCGCGGGTCAGCTCCCGCGCCCGGTCGTTGAAGGTGATGATGCGGAAGCGGTCATCGGGGCGCAGCCGCCCCAGGGCCTGGCTGATCCCCTCGGCCAGGGTTGCGTACTTGCCCTGCATGGAGCCGGAAACGTCGAGCACGAACACCCAGTCGGCGCCGTCGGCGATGGGCGTGAGTTCGGCGCCGGGGGTCAGGGTGAGCAGGAAGGTGCCGCGGCCGGCGGCGTCGGGCTTGTAGGTGACCAGGTCGAGGCTGCCCGGCAGATCCTGCGCCAGGCGCCAGTAGACCACCAGATCGCGATCCAGGCTGGCCACCGGGCCGGGCATCCCAACCGCATCCTCCGCCCCGACGCCGTTGGCAAGGGCGAGATCCCAGCGCTGATCGTCGATGCGCGTGATCCCGGCGGCGGGCTGATCCGGCATCCGCACCGCCTCCACCGGGTAGCCGGAGCGCAGGCGCACAGCGAACGAGAAGCGCTCGCTGACCGCCGCCTGCGCCGTCCAGAAGGCCAGCTTCTGCTCGTCGACGCCGCCCTCCTCCAGCGCATAGACATAGCGGCCCACGCCGTGGTCGACCCGCGCCGGCTGCAGGTAGACCAGCCGGGTGCGGGTATCGGCACCGGCGCGCACCGGCGTGACATGGACATCGAAGGTCCGGTAGCCGTCCTGCTCCGCCAGCCCGGCGTCCTGGCCGGCCGCGCGCTGGTCCTCGTAGACCTGGCGCGCTTGGCCCTGCTCCAGCACCTCGCCGACCACCGGCTTGCCGTCGATCCAGACGGTAAATTCACCGACGCTGCCCTGCTCGGGCACCGGGAAGCTGTAGATGGCCTCCAGATCGCGGCCGTGGGGGTTATGGAAGGTCTGCTCCACCGTGGTCACCGCATAGCCGTCCTGGATCAGCACATCGACGGCGTGCTCGCGGATCTCAAGCGCCGGCAGGCTGCCGTCGGCCGGCGTCAACAGGCCGGCGGCCCGGGGTTCGTCGCTCAGGGTGAGCGCCAGGGCCAGCAGCCCGAGGGTAAGCAGGGAGCCGAGGGCTCGGGTCGGGGTACGCATGATCGCCTCCAATATCTGAACGATGTTCAATTTAGACGCCGCGAAAAGGCCGGTACCGCCGGCCTTTTCTGAACGTCGTTTAATTTATAGGTCAAAATTGAACGATGTTCAAGAACTATTTGGAGACGATTCGTGCTTGATTCGCGCCCCGACGGTTGCACGTCAAGCGCGCCGTCGTGACCGCCATGGCGGTCACGACGGCCGCATCCGCGTTGGCGGACCGGTCTGCCGAGACCGACTTTGCGCCCACGGCGCCGATGCGGTTAGATGTCGCGAATCGAGCAGCACAGGTCAGCGAGACGCACCATGGGTAGACGGGGAGAGCACAGCCGCGAGCAGATCGCCGCCATGGCCTTGGACGCCGCCGAGGCACTGTTGGATGAGGCGGGGCCGGAGGCGCTGACGACGCGGGGGGTGGCCCAGCGCATCGGCTATACGGCCGGCAGCCTGTACGTGGTCTTCCGCAACCGCGACGACCTGATCCTGCAGCTCAACGCGCGCACGCTGGCGGCCCTGCGCATCGAGCTGGACCGTGCCGCGGCGGCGTTGAGCACGCCGCGGCAACGACTGCTGGCCCTGGCCCGCGGCTATCTGGACTTCGCCGTGCGCCATCCCACCCGCTGGCGGCTGGTGTTCGAGCACGACGTCCCTGCCGAGCTGGTTCCCGAGACGCTGCGGGCGCAGATCGATGCCTTCTTCGACCTGGTCTGCGCCGAACTCGGCGCGCTGCTCGATGGCACCGACCTCGGCGAGGGCCAACTGCGACGCAGCGCCCAGGCGCTCTGGGGAGGTGTGCACGGCATTGCCGTGCTGAGCATCACCGGCAAGCTCGCCGCGGGCGGTGCGGAGCCGCCCGAGGGCCTGGTGGAAGAGATGGTCGAGCGCTACCTTGCCGGGCTGACGGCCAACTAGCCTCAGGCCGGTCGTGACTCCAGCACCACCACGCTGCGGCTATGCACGTCGATCCGCGGGGCGTCATGCGCGGGCTGCTCGGGGGGCTCGCGCAGCGGCACGGCGGCAGCGGTGTTGACGGCGACGTGCCAGCGCCGCCCCGGCAGCCGCGGCAGGGCGCAGGATGCGCCCCGGTCCGCCATGTTGAGGATAACGTGCAGGTCGTCCTCGTCCGGCTCGAGACCTGCGAGGGTAAAGGCGAGCAGCCGCGCCTCGGGGTCGTCCCAAGGCGCGGCGTCCAGCTCGGTGCCGTGCCATTGGATGTCGGGCTGGGCGCCGTCGGCATCGGGCTCGCCGGTGAGGAAGCGCTCGCGGCGCAGCGTGGGGTGGCGCTTGCGCAGCGCGATCATGCCGCGGGTGAAGTCGAGCATGACCTGCTCGCGCTCCAGCCGGCGCCAGTCGAACCAGGACAGGGCGTTGTCCTGGCAGTAGGTGTTGTTGTTGCCCTTCTTGCTGTGCAGCACCTCGTCGCCGGAGAACAGCATGGGCACGCCTTGGCTGAGCATGAGGATGGCCATGAAGTTGCGCGCCTGGCGTTGGCGCAGGGCCAAGACATCCGGGTCGCGGGTGGCGCCCTCCTTGCCGCAGTTCCAGCTCAGATTGTGGTCGTGGCCGTCGCGATTGTCCTCGCCGTTGGCCTGGTTGCGCTTGCTGTTGTAGCTGACCAGGTCGTAGAGGGTGAAGCCGTCGTGGCAGGTAACGAAGTTGATGCCGTTGGCCGGCAGTCGGCGGCGTGGACCGTACATATCGCTGGAGCCGGCCAGGCGGGTGGCGACCTCGGACACCAGGCCGGGATCGCCGCGCACGAAGCCGCGGATGACGTCGCGGTAGCGCCCGTTCCATTCCGCCCAGCGGAAGCCCGGGAAGTCGCCCACCTGATAGAGCCCGGCGGCGTCCCAGGCCTCGGCGATGATGTGCGCGCGGCCGAGTTCCGGCGACAGCTCGATGGACCAGAGGATCGGCGCGTGGTGCTGGGGCTCGCCATCCTCACCACGGGCCATGGCGCTGGCCAGGTCGAAGCGGAAGCCGTCGACGTGCATGTCGTGGGCCCAGTAGTGCAGGCAGTCGATCAGGTAGCGGGTCACCATCGGGTGGTTGGCGTTGACGGTGTTGCCGCAGCCGGTGTAGTCGCGATAGCGGCTGCGGTCGGCGAAGTCGAGGTGGTAGAAGACCTCGTTGCCGAGACCGCGGAAGTTGATCATCGGCCCGTCGGCGCCGCCCTCGGCGGTGTGGTTGAAGACCACGTCGAGGATGACGCCGATGCCGGCCGCGTGCAGGGCGCGGACCATGTCGCGAAACTCGTCGCGGGCGCGGGCGGGCTCGACGCTGTAGCCGGGGTGGGGGGCGAAGAAGCTATGGGTGCTGTAGCCCCAGTAGTTGCGAAGCCCCATCTCGGTCGTCTTCGGCGGCACGTCCTGGACGTCGAAGGCCATCACCGGCAGCAACTCCACATGCGTGATGCCGAGGGATTGCAGGTAGGGGATCTTGTCGATGACGCCGCGGAAGGTGCCGGGGTTGGCCACCTTGGATGAGGCGTGGCGGGTGAGGCCGCCGACGTGCATCTCGTAGATGATGGCATCGCCCAGGCGCATGTGGATGTGCTGATCGCCGCGCCAGTCGTAGTCGTCGGGGACGAATTGGGAGCGCATGGACTGGCCCAGGTTGTCGCCGGGCAGGCTGGCCCGGTGCCGGTCCCAGAGCCGGTCGCTGACGGTCCTGCACCAGGGGTCGAGCAGCAGCTTCTCGGGATCGTGGCGGCAGCCGCTGTCGCGGGTGTCGCAGGGGCCGTCGACGCGCCAGCCGTAGTAGGTCCCGTCCGGCAGCCCCTCCACCAGCACATGCCAAAAGAAGAAGGTGTGGTTGACCCGCGGGTCCAGCTCGATGACCTGGAACGGCTCCGGGCTGCCGACCTGCTCGAACAGCAGCAGCTCCACGGCGGTGGCGAAGCGCGAGAAGCAGCAGAAATTGACGCCGCCTTCGACGCGGTTGGCGCCGGCGAGGTCCCAGTTGCCGGCATGGGTGGGATGGGGGGAAGCGGTCATGGGGGCTCCTGGCGAATGGGCGCGGCGTCGACGCCGCCGGACGGCGGGGGCATGGTGGCACGGCAGGATGTCGCTGCCAACCAGCCGCGCGATGGCTTCGGGATGGTGCAAGGCCGCGGCGCCTTGCTCGGCATGGGTGCCGCGGGGGGAGCGCCCGAGCAACGCCCATGCCCCGTCTCGATGATGAATGGTTTACCCTGGATGGCCTAGCCGCCGGGCGAAGATGGCACCATCATTGCTGTACGATCATAACGGCCGCCTATGACACCTCGGCGACGAGCGTCGAAAGCGCGCCTGGCTTCTTGGGCGAGGACTGATGAGAGACCGACCAGCTGATGAAGTTCTGCAGTGACTGCGGCGCGGACGTCCAACTGACGATCCCCACCGGCGACAATCTTCCGCGGCATGTCTGCCAGGCCTGCGGCACCATCCATTATCGCAACCCGAAGATGGTGGTGGGCTGCATCCCGGAATGGGATGACGGTCGTATCCTGCTGTGCCGACGGGCCATCGAGCCGCGCTACGGACTCTGGACCTTACCCGCCGGCTTTATGGAGAACGGCGAGACGGTCCAGCAGGGCGCCGCTCGCGAGACGCTGGAGGAGGCCCGGGCACGGGTCGCCGTCGGGCCGCTGTACTCGATGTTCAACCTGCCGCACATCCACCAGGTCTACCTCCTGTTTCGCGCACGGCTGCTCGATCTGGACTTCGGCCCCGGCAGCGAGAGCCTGGAGGTCGACCTGTTCGACCCCGCCCGGATCCCCTGGGACACCCTCGCCTTTCCGGTCGTCACCGAGTCCCTGCGGCTGTTCCTGGCCGATCGCGTCGGCGGCAACATCGGCCTGCGCAGCGGCACCATCGTCAGGACCCCTGGAGCGCGGATGGGCTACCGCATCGAGGTCCACGACGGCGAGGTGATGCCGCCCTAACCCCGGCTGCGATCGAAATCCCGACGCCGGTATTCATATCCCGACGGCGGGTCTGGTATCTTGCCTCCATCCCCCTCGATTCCGACCGAGAGCGCGCATGAGCATCAATATCCCCGAGTCCGAACGTTTCAAGCAGCGACTGATCAACTTCCGTGATCTGCACCCGGACCGCAACGACGCCCGCACCGCGGCGGAGTTCCTGTTCGGTGTGGACGGCGTGCTGGGCGCGGAACCCCTGACGCCGCTGATCCTGAGCGTGCGCTACGACATCCTCAAGACCTGCCTGCAGGAGATCGACGAGGCCCTGGCCGAACTCGGTCTGCATCTGGACAACGGCATGATGTTCAAGATCAAGCGTGCGCTCTACTACTATACCGAGGAGACGCTGCGCGAGAACTACGGCTGCCCGCGCGGCGAGAGCCAGTGCACCAGGCGCGTGTTCGCCAAGCGCTGGGAGTCGCTGGAGCACGGCTGCCGCGACCAACGCCCGGAGCATTGGCGCCGCTATCTGTAGCCGCGCAGCGCGCATCGCCCGCCAGACCCCTGCCGACGGAGTATCGGGATCGGGATCGCGATCAAGATTTCGGTCACGACGACAGCGCCAACGCCCGTCGCCGTTGGGCGCATTCAAGCCGCATGATCGACGCGCCATGAACGACAACGACCTGCTCCGCTACAGCCGCCAGATCATGCTGCCGGGCTTCGGCATCGAGGCGCAGATGCGCCTGCGCCAGGCCCGGGTCCTGATCGTCGGACTCGGCGGGCTCGGCTCGCCGGTGGCCATGTACTTGGCCGCCGCGGGGGTGGGGCGGCTCGTGCTCGCGGACTTCGACGCGGTCGACCTGTCCAATCTGCAGCGCCAATTGCTGCACACCACGGCGGATATCGGCCGCACCAAGGTCGACTCCGCCATCGCGACCCTGGGTGCGCTGAACCCGGACGTGGAGCTGATCCCCTGCGCGGGCAGCCTGGATGCAGGCCGCCTTGCCGAGATCGCCGGCGAGGTGGATCTGATCGTCGATGCCAGCGACAACTTCGCCACCCGCTTCGCCGTCAACGCGGCCTGTTTCGCCGCCGGCATCCCGCTGGTCTCCGGCGCCGCAATCCGCACCGAAGGCCAGGTCGCCGTGTTCTCCGGCCAGGCCGGCGGCCCGTGCTACCAGTGCCTGTATCCGCGTGACGGCAGCGAGGAGGAGACCTGCACCGCCAACGGCGTGCTCGCGCCGGTGGTCGGCATCATCGGCAGCATTCAGGCCACCGAGGCCATCAAGCTGATCACCGGGCTCGGCCGGTCGCTCTGCGGCCGGCTGCTGCTGCTCGACGCCGCCACCATGGACTGGCGCAGCCTGCGCCTCGCCGCCGACCCCGCCTGTCCCATCTGCACCGCGTCTTGAACCTTGAGGGCGATACCAACATGACCGACTATCTGAGCCTGTCACGGGCGGCGCGGCTGGCCGAGGTCAGCCGAGCGGAGCTGCAGCGACGTATCCGCCGCGGCGACATCACCACGTTCGAGGGCCAGGTGGCCGCGGCCGACCTGCTGCGGGTCTACCCGCGGGTGAGTCTGGAGCACAGCGGCAAGTACGAGCAGGTCGAACAGATCAAGGCCAACGCCGAGCCGCGCAGCCACGAGCACGACACCCGCCTGCCGAGCCCGGCGGTGCTGGTGGCGCGGCTGAAGTCCCTGAGTGAGATGCTGGTGCAGAAGCTCGCGGTGGTGGATGCGCTGGAGGCGCTGGTGACCGATCTCGACCGCGGCCTGCGCCAGCTGGCCGCGAACGGCGCATCCGCCGCCGAGGTCGAGGGACTGGCGGCGGAGATCGAGCGGCGTCGCGGCGAGATCGCGGCGCTGCCCAACGACGACGGCCGCAAGCGTCTGCTGGCCAAAGACACCTTCCTTCGCATTATGGCAGCCAACGTCAAGCTCATCCCCAGCGGTCACGACTTCTTCGTCGAGGGCACCGAGTCCATCCTGGAGGCCGCCGTGCGCTCGGGGCTGCGGATCAGCTACGGCTGCTCCAGCGGGAACTGCGGCGAGTGCAAGGTGCGGGTGGCCGCCGGCGAGGTGACCAAGGTCAGCGAGCACGACTATGTGCTCAGCGAGCGCGAGCGGGCCATGGGCTATGTGCTCGCCTGCGCGAATACCGCGGTCACCGATGTGGTGCTGGAGGCGGCCGAGGCCCGCTCCGTGGCCGACCTGCCCGAGCAGCACATCCGCGCCCAGGTCAAGCGCCTGCAACGCCAGTGCGCCGACCTGATCCAGCTGCAGGTGCAGACCCCGCGCAGCCAGACGCTGCGCTTCATGGCCGGGCAGCGTGCCCGCCTGACGCTGGAGAACGGGGCGCAGACCGAACTGCCCATCGCCAGCTGCCCCTGCGACGGCCGTAATCTGCACTTCTCGGTGCGCCGGGGGACCGATGCCTTCGGCGCGGCGCTGTTCGGCGGTGAGGTCAGCCCCCGGCAGATGATCACGGTAACGGGTCCGTACGGCGCATTCGTGCTCGAAGAGGATGCCCCCGAGCCCGCCGTGCTCATCGCCTTCGGGGACGGCATCGCACCGATCAAGAGTCTGATCGAACATGCGGTCTCCATCGACAGCATCGAGTCCTTCCACCTCTACTGGAGCAGCTCGGGCCCGGAGGGACATTATCTGGAGCGCTGGTGTCGGGCGTTGAAGGAGTCTCTGGACAACTTCCATTTCACGCCGTTGATCGACGCGGAGCCGGCCGATGTGCTGGCCCTGCTGGGGGCCGATCTGGAGCAGCCCACACAGGTGCGCGCCTATCTGGCCGGGCCCGGTGCCTTGATCGAACCGGTGCGCAAGGCGTTGCTGGCGGCGGGGCTCGCCGAGGATCGCCTGAAGGTCGAGGCGGTGGGATGAGCGCCGCGCGGGGGGCGGGCGGCGGAGGATGGGTCCGTGCGCCGGTGCGCTCGGGCGGCGACGAACGTCGCCGCGAGCGAGGCGCTCGGGAATCAGGCCGCTTGGCTGATCGAATCGCGGGCGGTTGTGGGCGGTAGAAACACCGTACCCTTGCCGTAGCGATTGACGGCGGCGTTGCGCACCCAGCCGGGCGCGTCGCGGAACAGCCGAATATAGGTGTAGCCGCAGTCTCCGCGCTCGATAGATGCGATCCAATTGCTCAGTTCGTGGTTGATGTTCATCGTTGGCTCCATTGCCTTTGTTAGTCGATTCGTCTCAATTTGTTCGGCGATTTCGACCGTCGCCACGCCGATGCGATCCCGGCGATGATGAATATCCGCAGACATTGCCGGTATTTACGGCGCTGCCTCGATGTTCCATCGACCGAGTGGCTGGGTCGGAATCCTCCGTCCTCCAACCCTAAGCATTCGACAAAAGCATAACGAATGCAAGCGACGAAAATATGAAGATCAAGTGCTTATGTTGGATTCCTCGAAAGCCGTCAGGATCGAGTCGGGCCGGCTGAAGCGGGATCTGCGGCTCAATGAGCACGCTACGTCTTCGAAAACGGCCCGATCCGGGCCGCGCCCTATCTTTTTGTGTACGATCGCTGGTGCTTGAGGCGCCCGATCACGGGCGGTGAACGTCCATCGTCCACCTGGCAGCCCCTGAGCGGTTCGTCGGCTCGGCGTCGATTTCAATCGTTACGCCTGGCGCTGCGCCCCGAAAATCTCGTAATCTTGAGGAGAAATTGTCCGACTGACGTGCCCGAGCCACGTCTACGCGGAGCGCCGAAGCCAGGCACTTGGCGCTCCGTCGAGATGCAGAAGACATGCGCCATGCCCCGTCTTCGTCGGTGCTACACCCGTCGGCCGGCGCGATAGCAAGGGCGGCTACGAACAGGTTGATCATCCGGATGAACGACAATGTACACAGAAGTTGCCGCCCCCAGGGCATCCAGTTTCGAGCATGCGGACCCGCTCCATATGGACTTTGACACGCCCTCGGTCATCCACTGGCTGGCGCAGCTGCAGGCGCTGCCAAAGCCTGAGGCCGTAAACCAATTGCTGGTTCAGATGGAGCGGCTGAGCAAGGCCGAGGTCGATGCCCGCACCCATGTGGAGATCATGCGGCTGTTGAAGCGCCCGGTATTGAAGCTGGCCGCAGCCCTGCCGCGACCCGATCCGCGTCGTGCCGACGGCGGTCTGCCTCCGCCCGGGGCCGTCACCGCCGAGCAGCGGCTGGACCACTGGATGCAGATGAACTTCAATCAGTTGGTGGTCAATCTCGACCGCAATCGTTACCGCAGCCCGGCGGCCAGCGAAGCGAATCGCCAATGGGCGATGCGCCAGCAGATGAAGTTCATCAGGCGGCAGGTTCTCTACGGCCTGCTGGCGCGTCGTCCCTGTCTGCCCGGGACTTGGCAGGATGCGCACGATCTGTTTACCTATCTGGTAATCCGCGGTCATGTCGAGCTGCATGCGGCGCCTCGGGTCGAGACCCTCGCGAACGACTTCGATCCCTACTTCGAATACCGGCGCCTGCTCTTGCTGGGTCGCGCCGCGCAGCTGGATTTGCCGACTGACATCATGGCGGTACTGCTCCGGCAGCTGGATGACTGGGCGCGGGACTCGGTTCTGCTGGAGCCGGATAGCTGTCGCGGCCAAAGCGGTCAGCTGCTGGTGGAACTCTCCCACGACCGACCGCTGCGCGCGGAGACCGCGACGCTATTGGACGGGTTCCGCGGCTGGGTGCTGCGGGCAGCGCCGGGGTATGTGAAGTTGTGCCAAATGTTTGACCAGACGACCCACGGCCTGCAGGTCTCCGGCCATACCCCCTAGCGCAGGACCGCCGCAATGGCCTTGGGCCCATCTCAGCGCTGAACGCCGTCGTCGTCCATGCCGCCGCGAGGGGGCAGCCAGGTGACGAGCTTGGCGCGCAGATGCTCCAAGGTGATGGGCTTGGCGATGTAGTCGTCCATCCCCGCTGCAATGCAGCGCTCGCGGTCCCCGATCATCGCGTCCGCGGTGAGTGCGACCACCGGGATGTGCTTGCCGCCGGCGGCCTCGACCGAGCGGATGCGCCGCGTCGCCTCGAAGCCGTCTAGGCCCGGCATCTGGCAGTCCATCAGCACCAAGTCGTAGGGTCGCTGCAGGAAGCGCTCCAACGCACTGGCGCCGTCTTCGGCCAAATCGACCTGGAGGCCGAGCTTTTCGAGCATACCCATTGCAACCTTCTGATTAACCTGATTATCCTCGGCCAACAGGACGCGGCCGCGCAGTGGTGGCGGGTCATCGGGGCCGCTGTCGATCCGCGGCCGAATCGCCTGCGTGAACTGCATGAGCGTGTCGTGCAGGGCCGACTGACGCATCGGTTTGGCCAGGACGTAGCGAAATCCGGCCGCGCGCAGTTCGCTGTCGTTGCTGCCCAGGGAGCTGAGCAGGATCATCTCGGTCTCGGCGATGGTGGGATCGGCCTTGATCCGGCGTCCGAGCGAGAGGCCGTCCATGTGCGGCATCTGCATGTCGAGGATGGCGACCTGGAACGGCCGACCGCCGGACACCGCATCGCGCAGACAGGCCAGGACCTCCAGCGGTCCTTCGGCAATGATGTGCTCGACCTTCCAGGCGCGCAGATACTGCGCCAGCAACTTGCGGTTGACGGCGTTGTCGTCGACGGCCAACACCCGCAGGCCCGAGAGGGTTGGCTCCTCGGCGCCGATGCCGATGCTTACGCGCGGCTGCTCGAACGGCAGCGAGAACCAGAACCGCGACCCCCGTCCCGGCTCGCTGCGCACGCCGATCTCGCCGTGCATCAGCTCGACGAGCTGGCGGGCGATGGTCAGCCCCAGCCCGGTACCGCTGAAGCGTCGGGTGCTGGAGACGTCGGCCTGGACGAAGGGCTCGAACAGGCGCTCGAGCTGCTCGCTGTTCATGCCGATGCCGGTGTCGACGACATCGAAGCGCAGGCGGATCGGGGCCTTGGCGTCCGGCAGCCCGCTGACCTGGATGCTGACCTCGCCGGCCTCGGTAAACTTGAGCGCATTGTCCACCAGGTTGCTCAACACCTGCTGCACCCGGGTCGCGTCGCCGACCACCATGCCGGGGACCTGAGTCGGCATCTGGCAGACCAGGGCCAGGCCGCGCTCGCGGGCCCCCGGCGAGAACAGGGTGATGACCGACTCGGCCGTCAGCCGCACGTCGAACGGCGCATAGTGCAGATCGAGCCGGCCGGCCTCGATCTTGGAGAAGTCGAGGATGTCGTCGATGATCCGCAGCAAGCTGTCGGCGGAGGCCGAGGCGGTCTGCAGGAAGCTGCGCTGCTCAGCGTTGAGCGATGTGCGCGTGAGCAGATCGAGCATGCCGAGCACGCCATTCATCGGCGTGCGGATCTCATGGCTCATGTTGGCCAGGAAGCGGGCCTTCGACTCCGCCGCCTCCATGGCGGCGCGCCGCGCCCGATCGTCGGCGATGGCCACGCCGATCAGCCCGGCGATCTGATCGAGCAGCTGGAGCAGGTCCGGCTCAGGCCGCACCAGTTTATCGAGACCGAGCCAGACCGCGCCGATGGCCTTGCCGCCCTGCGCGCTCGGCAGCACCAGGGCCGGGGTCGGACGACGCATCAGGTAGGCGCGGGGCTGATTTGCCAACGCCTCGGGCGAGAGCTTGGGCAGCAGCACGTCGCGCGGGGCGTCGCGCTCCAGCAGGACCTCGGTCCCGCGCTCCCCGCCGACGGCAATGACCAGGTACGCGCCGCTGAGCGCGATGCCGGGCAGGTCGCGCAGTGCGTCGATGGCCTGCGCGATGCGCTTCGGCAGCGGCAGCGCGCGGTAGAGGATCTCGGCCATCAGCGCCTGTAGCCGGGCAAAGTCGGCCGCGCGCGCCTGCCGCGCCTCCTCGGCCACCCGGTTGGTGATGTCGCGCTGCACGGCCACGTAACCCAGGGGGACTCCGGTATCCGCCCGGATCGGGGCAATGGTGGTTTGCGCCCAGAACAGCTCCGTACCCTGGCCCGGGCGGCGGCGGTTGAGTAGACGTCCGGACCAGGTTTGCCCCGACGAGATGGTCTGCCAAAGCGCGCGGTAGACCGCATCGGCGGTGGCATCGCTGCGCAGGATGCTGGTCCGTTGGCCGATGGCGGCGCTCCAGCTCCAGCCGGTGATCTGGGTGAAGGCGGGATTGACGTACTCGATGACGCCTTTCAAATCAGTGATGTAGATGGCTTCCCCGCTGGCCTCGACGGCGAGGGCGAGGCGTCGGCGCCCCAGCTCGGCGTCCTGCAGTGCGCTCAGGTCGCGGAAGGTGCAGACACCACCGGTCACCTCGTCGGTCTCGATGATCGGGTAGAGCAGCAGCGACACCGGCAGCAGGCGATCGTCGGCGAGCCGCAGCACGGCCTTTTCATCGCGAAGCGGCTGCCCGGACAAGACACGGGCGAGCCAGGTCGACGGATCGCTCGGATCGACGTTCGGCACCTGACCGGACAGTCGGAAGCCTGCCAAAGCCGGGCTGCCGGTGCGGGCCGCGTCGGCACCGAGGAGCCGCTGAGCCGCGGGGTTGGCGCCGAGCAGCCGACCGGCGCCATCGAAGGTGCAGAACCCGTCGCTGAAGCCGTCGATCACCGCCCGCAGCTTGTCGCGCTCGGCGGCGATCTGCGACTCGGAATTGCGGCGGAGGCTGTCGTAGAGGGCAAGCATCTCCGTCGACGAGATGTCGAGGGAGCGCTCGAGCAGGTAGCGGTCCTGCTCCTGGCCGGCATAGCGGCGGCTGATCCGGCAGAGGAGATCCTCCCAGGCACCGGCATCGGCGGGGGGGCGCTCGGGCTCCAGACCGCTTCGGCGCAGCTGCCGCAGCAGCAGTCGATGCAGGCCGGCGTTGCCGTCGGCTCGGTCCTTGGTCGGTGCTGTGCTGCCTGCGGTCCCTGTCTGCGAATCGGGTCTCAGGGTCATGCGCGGCTAGTATCCCGCCGGGTCGTCGCTGTCCGCTGCGGGTGCCTCGGCAATGGTGGTCAGGGTCATGGTCTGGTTATGCAGGTCGCAGCTGCCGGTCTCATAGGGGGATAGCTCGCCGTAGGAGTAGAAACCGATCTGGCGTGTCTCGGGGGGCAGCGACTCCAGCGTTGCCTCGATCTCTTCCTCGCTGCGCTCACCAAGCACCATGCGCCGGCCCACGCAGCTGATGGCGATCGCCAGGCCGGGATGCTCGCCGCCGCGCCGCCGCGCGAGCTCGGCGGCCTCTTCCGCCCCGTCCACCAGATGGTCGAGATTGGCGTGCATCAGCTGGGCGAGGCAGCCCTCGGGGATATCCCCGGCGAAGGTCATGGAGCCTTGCCGGTCATCGACCGCCAAGACCGTACGCACCAGGCGGCGCTGATCATCGGTGCCCGCACGCACGGCCAGCGGAAAGCGCAGGGCGGACGCAGGCAGCGCGTCGGCCAGATCGCCCAGATATTGGCGGTACAGCGCCAGGGCGGGGCGGCCGTCGAGTTCGTGCAGCACATTGCCGACGGCGCGGGTGATGCGCCGCTCCGGGCCGAAGATCTTCCAGCCCCCGCGGGAGCCGTGACCGATGCGCAGCGCATCGCCGTAGAGGCCCACGGCAGAGACCTGGCCCGAGCGTGCTTCCCCGCCGCCGAGCACCCAGGTATGCCCGAAGCGCTCACCGTCGGCGGCGAGCCCCCCGGTGACCACCACCGATGCCGGCAGCGCGGTGTTGATGCCGGCAACCAGTGCGCTGCCGTTGACCCGCAGCCCCTCGCTCAGCACCAGGATGGCGCGCAGATTCGGCCCGGTGAGCATGCGGGCAAGGGCGATGCCGGTGGAGCGCGCATCGCCGTCCGGGGCGAGCGGCGCGCAGACGGCGCGCAGGCGTGTCTGTCGGAAACGGGCGATGGCCACCGCGATGCCGCCGTCGCCGATGTGGCCGTCGCGGATCTCACCGGCAGTGGAGCAGCCGAGGATGGCGGCGCGGGGATACCGCCGCGCAAGCTCGCGCAGCGGCTCCGGCTGGTCGCTGAAGCGGCGGTCGGCGAACGCCAGGATCAGCGTCTGCTCGGAGTCCAGCGGCGGCAGGGGTTGCGACCAGCCACGGTCGATATCGAAGCCGATAATCTCGATGTCCATCGTGCTACCCGATACTGAGGCGGTCTTGGTCGAATATGTGGATTGACACAGCAGGACGGTTTGGTGGCTCACCGGAGGTCAGCATAGCAGGATTGGGCGGGATCTCCGGTACCATTGCGCATCTCAGGTTCGCAAAATTGACCCCCCTGCGCCGACTTGCTCTAATCGCGGGCTTGCCAATGTCCCTTCAGGAGGGCTCGATGTCTCTGCAACCCGTTATTCTCTCCGGTGGCTCGGGGACGCGTCTTTGGCCTCTGTCACGCGAGGCCTATCCGAAACAGTTTCTGGCGCTCACCAGCGAGCGCACCATGCTCCAAGAGACCTTGACCCGTCTCGACGGGCTGGCCGATGAGCACCCGCAACAGCAGATCGAGGCGTTGCCGGCGATCGTCGTCTGCAATGCCGCCCATCGGTTCCTGGTCGCCGAGCAGTTCCGACTGCTCCGGCGCGAGGTCGCCGCCATCATCCTCGAGCCCATGGGTCGCAACACCGCCCCGGCGCTGACGCTGGCCGCCCTGAGCGCGCGCGACGACGGCCAGGATCCGGTCCTGCTGGTGATGCCCGCCGACCACACCATCGTCAACGACCAGGGCTTCCGGGCGGCCGTCACCGACGGCTACATCCTCGCCCAGGACGGCGCCGTGGTCACCTTCGGCATCGTACCCACCAAGCCCGAGGTCGGCTATGGCTATATTCGCCAGGGCAAGGCCCTGTCCCACCCCGATCTGGCCGGGGCGGCCTATGGGCTGCACGGTTTCGTCGAGAAGCCCGATCTGGCCACCGCCGAGCAGTATCTCGCCTCCGGCGCCTATCTGTGGAACAGCGGCATCTTCATGCTGCGCGCCTCGGTCTGGCTGGAACTGCTCGGGCAACTGCGCGGCGACATGCGGGATGCAGTGGAGAACGCCTGGCGTGTCGGGCAGCGCAACGGCGATTTCGTCAGCCTCGACGCCGATAGCTTCGCCCGCTGTCCGAGCGACTCCATCGACTACGCGGTGATGGAGCAACTGTCCGCCGATCACGCGGCGGTGGATACCCAGGCGCTGGTGCTACCGCTGGACGTCGGCTGGTCGGATGTCGGCGCCTGGTCGGCGCTGTGGGAGGTGCGCGATCAGGATGAATCCGGCAACGTGCTCGAAGGCGACGCCTTCGTGCACGATTCAAACGACAATCTGCTCCTCGCCCAACATCGCATGGTCGCCGCCGTCGGCGTCTCCAATCTGATCGTGGTCGAGACCCCCGACGCGGTCTTGGTGGCGCACAAGGAGCGCGCCCAGGACGTCAAGGCGGTCACCCAGTTCCTGAACGATGCCCAGCGCAGCGAGCTGCGCCAGCATCAGCGCGTGCATCGCCCCTGGGGTTCCTTCGAGGCCATCGCCGCCGGCGAGCGTTATCAGGTCAAGCGCGTTGTGGTCAAGCCCGGGGAATCCTTGTCGATGCAGATGCATCATCATCGCGCCGAGCACTGGATCATCGTCTCCGGCACCGCCCAGGTCACCTGCGAGGGCAAGACCTTCCTGCTCACCGAGAACCAATCCACCTTCATCCCGGTCGGCGCGCGCCACCGGCTCGCGAACCCGGGGGCCATCGAGCTGGAGCTGATCGAGGTCCGCTCCGGGGGCTACCTGGGCGAGGACGACATCGTGCGGCTGACCGACGGCGGCGGCGCGGATAGCCAAGCCGACCCGGATGCCGCTGCTTGAGAAATCACCGATGCGACCGCCGCAGCATCGGTTTTGCCGCTAGACACCGATGCGACCGCCGCAACATCGGTTTTGCCGCTAGAATAGTCGGCTTTTTGCAGAAGGTTAAGGCGTCATGGGATTCAAATGCGGCATCGTCGGTCTGCCCAACGTCGGCAAGTCGACCCTGTTCAATGCGCTCACCCGCTCGGGGATCGCCGCCGAGAACTATCCGTTCTGCACCATCGACCCGAACGTCGGCGTTGTGCCCTTGCCCGATGAGCGCCTCGACGCTATCGCCGGCGTCGCCCAGTCGGCAAAGGTGATCCCGACCACGATGCAGTTCGTCGACATCGCCGGGCTGGTGGCTGGGGCATCGAAGGGTGAAGGGCTCGGCAACAAGTTCTTGGCCAATATTCGCGAGACCGATGCCATCGCCCATGTGGTGCGCTGCTTCGTCGACGACGACGTGGTGCATGTGTCGGGCGATGTCGACCCGTTGCGCGACATCGAGGTGATCGAGACCGAGCTGGCGCTGGCCGACATGGAGACGGTCGCCAAGGCCCTCGACAAGGCCGTCAAGCAGTCCAAGGCCGGCGACAAGGCGATGCTGGCGCAAAAGGCCCTGTTCGAGCGCGTGGCCGCACACCTCGACCAGGTCCTGCCGATCCGCTCCCTCGACCTGACCGACGACGAGCGCGTCCAACTGCGCGGGCTGTTCCTGCTGACCGCCAAGCCGGCCATGTACATCGCCAATGTGGCCGAAGACGGCTTCGAGGACAACCCGCTGCTCGTGCGCATCGGCGAGCATGCCGAGCGGGTCGGCGCCGAGGTGGTGCCGGTCTGCGCGTCCATCGAGTCGGAGATCGTCGAACTCGACGACGCCGAGCGCGGCGAGTTCCTGGCCGACCTCGGCCTCGACGAGCCGGGGCTGAATCGCGTGGTGCGCGCCGGCTATCGGCTGCTCGGTCTGGACACCTACTTCACCGCCGGACCCAAGGAGGCACGGGCCTGGACAATCCCGCGCGGCGCCACCGCCCCGCAGGCGGCCGGCGTGATCCACACCGACTTCGAGCGCGGCTTCATCCGCGCCGAGGTCATCGCCTTTGCGGACTTCGTCGCCTGCAACGGCGAACAGGGTGCCAAGGAGGCCGGCAAGCTGCGCAGCGAGGGCAAGGAGTACGTCGTGGCCGACGGCGATGTGATCCACTTCCGCTTCAATGTTTAGCTATTTCTGCGATGCCTTGTAGATCCGATCCATCACCGCCAGTCCGATGCCGTCTTCGGGGATGCGCAAGGCGTAGATGACCTCGACGCCCGGCTCGCGGTCCAGCTCGTGCAGCATCGAGAACAGGTTGCCCGCCGCTTCAACCACATCCCCCCCGGGGCTCAGATTCCTCACCGCGCCAAAGCCATCGGCCGGCACCGCGCCGAGCACCAGCGCACCGGCGCGGGCGCGATCGGTCACGGCGGCCAGGCTGGCAACCACATACAGCGGCTTGTGCGGGGCGTAGTGCATCGGCAGCTGCCCGGGGGCGGTCGGCGAGGCGACCTTGCGGTTGAGTACCTCCACCTGTCCGAACGCCTCCCGCAGTGCCTCCACCGGGATGCCGCCGGGACGCAGGACCAGCGGGATCCGCCCGCTCAGATCCAGCACCGTGGACTCCACGCCGACGGGACAGGTGCCGCCATCGAGGATCAGGTCGACGCGATCGCCGAGCTGCGAGCGCACATGCTCGGCGCAGGTCGGGCTCAGATAGCCAAAGGGATTGGCGCTCGGCGCCGCCACCGCCCCGGTGCTCAAGCGGATCAGCGCCAAGGCCACCGGATGGTCCGGCATGCGCACCGCCATCGTGGGCAGGCCGGAGGTGACCAGATCGGGGATGCCCGCGCGCTTCGGCACGATCAGCGTCAGCGCGCCGGGCCAGAATTGCTCCGCCGCCTGCAGGACCCGATCATCGTGCACGTCGGCGATGCGATCGAGCATGGCAAGCTCGGCGATATGGGTGATCAGCGGATCGAAGTCGGGGCGCTGCTTGGCCGCGAAGATTCGGGCCACGGCCATCGGGTCGAGCGCATTGCCGCCGAGGCCGTAGACCGTCTCGGTGGGAAAGGCCACCAGACCGCCTTGTTTGATGACATGCGCCGCCCGGGCGACGTTTTCCGAGGTTGCGGGTGTGATCATGGATCGGCTGTTGTGAGCGGCGGAGGGCGCCGGGATGCTGTGGTCCTTGCGGCCGGCGATGGGCCGAAGACGCGGAAGGAACCGAGGTGGATGCAGAACAAAGGCACTTGGAAAGCGCAGATTAACGCAGATGAACGCAGATTAGAGGCACCATAGCAACATGCAAGAATTCCGCTGGAGCCCAAACCGCAAACGCCGGGCCAACAGGTCGAGCCGTAACCGGCCGACCGGCATCCTGCCATGAAGACCGGCGACCACAATGACCGATCAAGCATCGGCCCGCCCCTCCGACTGCCGCTCGCGGACCCGCAGGCCACCGAGCACGTCGGTCGGCTGATCGGCGAGCGGCTGCCGCCCCTCGCCATCTGCCTGCTCACCGGCGATCTGGCCGCGGGCAAGACGACCCTGGCCAAGTCCATCTGCGCCGCGCTCGGCATCGACCCACGCATCGTCATCTCGCCCACCTACACCCTGACCAACATCTACCCCGGTCGTCGTTCGGTGTTCCATGTCGACCTCTATCGCATCGAGGGCCCCGAGGCGCTGCGCGAGATGGACATGGACGATTGGATCAACCCCGAGGGCATGACCCTGATCGAATGGCCCCAAGTGGCTCGGCCCCTGCTTGAGCACCTGCCGACGCTGCGCCTGCTGTTGTCCCGTCAAGCGGCCGAGCGCTCGGCTCGGCATGAGCTGGTCGCAGCGGCCATCGACGACGCCTACGCACCGGTGCTGGAGGCGCTCGGCCGCTGCCCCGGTGCACAGGCCCTTAGCCCCCCCTACCCGCCGCCGCTCTGGTATCCCGCCACACAAGGGGTACCGGCTTGAATACCCTGGCCATCGATACCGCCTGCAACAGCCTGGAATTGGCGCTGGCGCGGGATGACGCAATCGTTGCCCATTACCTGGGGCGCACCGGCATCCGCACGGCGCGGGTCCTGCACGGCGTGCTCGCCGCACTGCTCGACGGCGCCGGCCTCCGCGTCGGGGAACTCGATCTGATCGTCGCCGTGCGCGGCCCCGGGGCGTTCACCGGCGTGCGCATCGGGCTCGCGGTGGCGAAGACGCTGAGCCAGGTCCTGGACATCCCCGCCATCGGTTTCGACACCTTGCGGGCCCTCGCCACGCGCATCCCGCCCACCGACGGCCAGACCCTATATGCGGCCGTCAACACCTTTGCAGACGAGGTCTACATGCAGGGATTCATCGCCGACGCGACCGGCTGGCAGGCTACAAGCGCCATCGAACAGCGTAGCCTGGACGAGCTGTGGTGTGCTGCCGGCAGCGCGCCCGTGATCCTGAAGCGGGTGCCGCAGCGGGCACCGGTCCCGATCGTGCCGCCGCCGGATGCGCGCTTGATCGACATGACCGTCGGCGACGCGCTGGCCGTGGACGCGCTCCGGCTTGGGCGTGCACTGTTGCTGGCCGATGCCCACGCCCCAGCGCGCTACCCGCTCGATCCGATCTACATCAAGCCCGAGGTGCGAGCCCCCGGGCGAGGGGGTTGAGGCCATGGATGCCATCGGACTCGCCATCGACACCACCTTCGACGACACCTCCGTGGCCATCCTGCGCGGCCATCGCGAGCTGCTGGCCAACACCACGCTGTCGCAGTTCGACGACCACGCCGAGTTCGGCGGCGTGGTCCCGGAGCGGGCCTCGCGCAAGCATCTGGAGGTCATCAACGTGCTGCTGGCGGCGACACTCAAGCAGGCCGGCGTACGCTATGCGGACCTGGACTGGGTCGGCGTCTCCAACACCCCCGGCCTGCTCGGCTCCATCCTCGTCGGCCTGACCGTCGCCAAGACCCTGGCGTTCACGCTGGACCGGCCGCTGATCGGCATCAACCACATCGAGTCCCACCCCTACGCCAACATCATCGAGCAGGGACCGTTCCCGTTCCCGGCGATCCATCTCATCGTCGCCGGCGGCCATACCCTGCTGATCCACCAGCAGGCCCACTTCCAGTGGCAGGTGATCGGCCGCAGCGTCGACGATGCCGCCGGCGAGTGTGTCGACAAGGTCGCCAAGCTCTACGGCTTCCCGATGCCCGGCGGCGCCGCCGTCGACCGCGCCAGCCAGGCGCATCCCGCCGACCGCTACCGCTTCCCCCGCCCCATGCTCGACAAGCCCAACCTGGACTTCTCCTTCAGCGGACTGAAGACCGCGCTGCGGGACTTCCGGGCCGCCAACCCCGATGCCCCGGCGGGGCCCGTCTTCGCCGCCTTGCTCGACAGCATCGCCGAGGTGCTGATCGTCAAGACCCTGCGCGCGGCAGACCGGCTCGGGATCGAGACCATCACCGTCTCCGGGGGCCTGGCGGCCAGCAGAACCCTACGCGACCGCTTCGAGCAGGCCTGCCGAGACAAGGGCCTGACGCTCTACTACCCGTCCCCCGGCCTGTGCACCGACAACGCCGCCATGGTCGCCTGCCTGGCCTCCTACCGCTACGCCGCGGGCCGCATCGACGACCTGTCGCTGGAAGGGGCGGCCAATCTGGTCACCTAGCGCCGCCGGCCTGCGGCAGGGCGGGTCTGCTCTCGAGGACAGCCTAAGTCGGATAGGCTCCTCCCAGCAGCGCCGTCTCCGGGATCGCTCGGAAAGCTCGCACGCACGCTGTGGTGCATGGCGCGGACATTGGCGGCGAGCGACACCTCGGCTTGACGACGGATGCCGCCTGTCTTATCCTTGCTGATCTTGTCGGCTACGTAGCTCAGTTGGTTAGAGCGCGGCACTCATAATGCCGATGTCGCTAGTTCGAATCTAGCCGTAGCCACCAAATACGCCAAGCAAATGAGCCGCCTACGGGCGGCTTTTTTGTGCGCGCATCGAGCCGATGTCGCCCGGTCGCTGCGCAATCCCGTCAGCTGAAGGGCACCAACTCGACGGGCACGCCGAACACCTTGGCCGTCTCTTCCTCGAAGCGGTCGGTCTCTTCGTTCAGCCGAGTGGGTGTTGGCGCAGCGCTCAAGCCCGGCCGCAGGTCACCCGGTCATGGCCCGAGAGGTCGCGCAGGGTCTGCACGTCCCGGTAGCCCTGGTGGGTGAGGATCTGCCGCGCTGCCGGTCCCTGGTCCCAGCCGTGCTCGAAGCTGATCCAGCCGCCGGGGCGCAGGCAGCGACGGCCCTGGCCGGCGACGATGCGGGCTGGGGTGGTGCCGTCGGCGCCGTCGGTGAGGGCCATCAGCGGTTCATGGCGGGGGTCGCCGCGCTCCAGGTGCGGGTCTTTGCCGTGGACGTAGGGCGGGTTGCAGACGATGAAGTCGAGTTGCCCCGCGGCGAGGGGCGCGAGCCAGTCGGCTTGCGCCAGCAGGAGGTTGTCGAGTCCGAGCCGGCGGGCGTTGTCGGCGGCGACTTGCAGGGCGGGCCTGGAGCGGTCGCTGCCGATCAGGGTCCAGCCGGGCCGCTCGCTGGCCAGGGCGGCGGCGACGGCGCCGCAGCCGGTGCCGAGATCGATGCCGATCAGCGGCTTGTCCGCCGGTAGCGTGGCCAATGCCGACTCCACCAGCAGCTCGGTCTCGTGACGCGGGATCAGGGTGCTTGGCGTGACCCGCAGAGACAGTCCCCAGAATTCCCGATGACCGAGGATGTAGGCGATGGGCTCACCGTCGGCACGTCGCCGCAGCAGGTCGTCGAACTGCGCCGACTGCGACGGGTCGAGGGGGCGCTCCGGCCAGGCGATCAGGCCGGTGCGGGTGGTGCCGGCGGCTTCGCAGAGCAGGATCTCCGCCTCCAGGCGCGAGCTTCCGCAGCCGGCCGCGTCAAGCCGGGTGATGCCGATCTTCAGCGCATCGCCCAAGGTCTGGGGCATGGGGTCGTCCTCGAAGGCTGGCGGGTCGACCCGGCTGGCATGTGGCGTCGGCCCTGTCCGTGAATTGATTTGCCCGTTCGGGCCGATCAGGCTGCCGCATTCGGGCGATGCTGACCGCCCGAGCGCGGCGGGCGCCGTCAGGCGAGGCGGTGGCGCTGCTTCATGTAGTCGTAGACGACGCGCGAGACCGAGCGGATGGCGTTGCTGCGCTTGGTGATCCAGGTGCCGTAGGCGCCGGTGCGGCTGCGCTTTTGGATGATGCCGATGAAGGTGTAGGGGCGCGGTCGTCCGCGGCTGTCGCGGCATTCGATGATGCCCATGTTGCCGCACAGGCGGGCGGTGGAGCCGGTCTTGTCGTAGACGCGCACATGCGCGGGGATGTTGCTGACGCCGTGGGTGATGCGGTCGCGGTTGGGCAGCGCCATGATCTTCTTGAGTTCGGCGGCATAGGGCAAGCGGTCGTTCCAGAGCGCATACAGGAAACGGCTGTAGTCGTGGGCCGAGGCCTTGTTGCGGTAGGTGCGCCCACCGGCCGGGATGCGCTCGACCACGCTGGTCTGGCTGAAGATTCCCGGCGCATTGGTCTTGAGCACCTTCTCCACCGCCTTCGGGCCGATGCCGCCGTTGTAGCGGCTGACCATATCGATGAGGCGGTTGGTGGCGGAGTTGCTGCTGCGCCGGATCATCTGCTCCATGAGCGCGCGGTGGGAACTCGTGTAGGTCAGGCCGGAGCCGCGACGGGCCGCGGTGTAGAAGAACGCCTGGGCGACAAACGGCTTGATCATGCTGGCCGCCTGGCGCGGGAGGTCCTCGTTGATGGCGACCAGCTTCTTGCCGGTGGTGAAGTCGTAGACCGACCAGGAGGTCTCCTCATCGGAGCGGATGATGCCTTGGGCCCGCAAACGCTGGACCTGCCGATTGACCGTCGTCTGCAGCGAGGTCCCCCGACCCGCCGCTGCCGTTTGCGGCAGTCCCAGCAGCAGCGCGCTGGACAGCGCGCCGACGCCGAGCAACAGCTCGCGGCGCGCGATACCTTCCACTCCCGACCCGTGGTCCGCTGGTCCGCTTGATCCGCGTGGTCCGCGTGGTCCGCGTGGTCCCCAGTCGCGATTAGCTCGATCGTACCCCTCATGATCTGAATGCCCCCGAATGCAGTGCCGGCTTCGCCGATGAATCTACGGTCCGTTTTCGGTCTCCGGATGTGGCGGGATTGCTACACCTCTATGGATAACCGTGGTGCCTTTAGCATAGGCGCAACAGGCCGAGACGGCAAGATTTTGATGACACTTTTTATGAGCCTAGTCAGCAGTATCCGATCGTTTCTTAATGTTGTATCAGGGGTTTTCGGCAGGATTGACGGCAACCGCCGAGCGCGGGGCCGAAGCCTTTCCGCAGGGGCACAGCGAACGGCGAGCGGGTCCGATGGTGCGCGAGGGGCCGAGCAGCGCGTCAGCCGCAGTTACCCAGCGCCTGCTTGTGCCCACCGGCACCCTCCTAGAACCGGTGCTGCGGTCTTGGGTCGGGGGCATCGCGTTGCGGTTGCTGCCGGCGCGCGCCGGGATAGCTCGGGGGGCTCAAGGACAGGTCCGATTGCCGCAGCTGGAACAGCATCAACTCCGGTGTGCTCTCGCGCAGTTCGCGCAGGCGCGCCGTCATCCGCAGTCGCTTTGTGCGGATGGCGACCTGCGTCCCCGTCGTGAAGCGCTCCTGGGGCGGCGTCAGCAGTGCCCAGCCGTTGTCGTCGTCATAGACCAGCAGGCAGCTCAGATGATCGACGTGGCGGCTTTGAGCGTCGTCAACGTCGGCGTCACTGACCTGAACCAGGGTCCCGAAGCGGGCGAAAACGGTCAGCCGGATATGGACGGCGCCTAGCGTGTCGCGCTCGATGCGGTCGATGTAGCCGAGCCTCGGTTGCTTCAGGCCGTCGCGGCCGATGCCGATGGCCGCCGGGGCGCCCGTCCTGAGCGGGCGTGTCCAGCGTGTCTCCTTGGTCTCTGCAACCAGGGTCTGCGGGGCGGAGGCGGTGATGCGCCACTGCGCTTCATCGGCGCTGCCGTGGCCTTCGCCAATCCTGGCCGAGCTGCCGGAGAAGGCGTCGAACAATTGCAACTGCTCGCGCACGAGCCCACTGCCGGCGAACAGCGAGCGCAGGTGATTGCGCAGGTCGTCCATGCCGATCTGCAGGTGCAACTCACCCCGTGCGGGTGCCGGCCCCGGGCGCGGGTCATCCGTATCGGCTACGCCGAGATCGCGGGCCAGCAGCCGGATGACGGCATAGCGGGTGGCCGGCGGGCAGTTGGCGAGCGCAGGCCGCCAGCCGGCCGCTGCGGCGACGTCGTCGAGATGGCGCCAGTCGGTGCGCACGGCCGCGAGCAGGCGGGTGATATCGAGGACGATGCAGCGCTCGCCGATGGACGATGGTCGCGGCGGCTCGGCCGCGTAGGGATGGGCAAAGCGCAGACCGGAGCCCGCTGAAGGTTGTAGGTCGAAGCGCACCGTCATCGCCTGCTCGACCTGTCGCGCATAGGCATCGACGATGGGGTGATAGCGCAACGGCCAGCCGCAGGTGTCGAACAGACCGATGATCTGGATCTCTTTGTACAGGTGCAGGACGTTGATGCTGCCGTCGGGGTTCCGGGTCGCCCGCGGGCCGAGCAGGCCCTGCATCGGCGTCGCTTCGGCGCCGAGCCCGGCGATTGCCGTAAACACCAGGTTCGCGGTTCTCCAGTCATCGGGCTCCAGGTGTTGGAAGCGCAGCATACGCAACGCTTGGCGACGTCTGACGAGTTCCATCAGCCGGCAGGCGGCGCCCAGCAGCAGCTTCACCGCCGCGGGTCTGCGCGGCGCGGCCGAGATGTCCTGCAAGACGAGCCGGAGACTGTCCCCCAGGCTGTCGAGGCATGCATCGAGGGCGTCGAGCAGATGTCGCTGAGCCAGGGGCTCCGGGACGCCACTGCGCTCGCGAGCAGCCTTGTTTAGGGTGTCCTCGACGGGGCCGCTGATGTGTTGCGCTGTCGCTTCGGCCCGGCGCATCCGCTTGGCCGGGGACATGCGGATGCGGTTCTCGCGTTTGAGCTCCCCATGCACGCGCTCGAAGAGACGTTCGCCGCTCCCTTTGCCCTGGCGGGTATCGTCCGAGCGCTTGCGCCGCCCGGGCCACCAGCCGCGGGTGCCGCCGAGCGCGGTGGCACTGAGGCCGAAGCGCAGCTCAACATTTGGCGGCGGTAGCGCGGACGCGGATGTCTGCGCACAGCGCGCTTTGGGCGACCCCTGCGCTCGGAATCTATGAAACATGCTTATCCGATCTGCGCTGGCCGGCGGCGGAAACGACCGCGATCGCCTCAGGTTGTGCCCGAGGGGTCGGAGCCCGCTGCGCTTTCCGTCCCGCTCTCCGGCGTCTGGTAGCGCGCCAACGCATCGTCTATCTTCGCGGCCAAACGCGCTTCGAGCTGGCCCTTGATGGCGGTCAACAGCAGACCGAGCTTGACCTTGAGGTTGATGCTGTCCGGCTGTACCTCGATCCAGCCGCTCACGCCGGATCGCTTGAAGCTCAGGATGTCGCCATCCCATGCGTAGCTCGCGCCATGCTCCTCCTGGACCCGCTGCGCGATGCGCTCAACCTCGGCGCGAGCGACCTCGAGGCCAAGTTGATGCGAGCGCACGATATGGATCTCGGACATGGCGGGCTCCAGTCATCATGAGTGGCTGCGCCGCCCCCCCCCCGGGGGCGGCGCCTTCGATCTGTCACGAGACTATAACCTAAACGCCGTCGAAGCCGAGCACGGCACAGGCTTGCCGGTGTCGGCACAGATCCATGGTGAAGCTCAGGCGCTTGTGGCCGTGGTGCTCCGATAGGTTGCGGACCGGCGATCGCCGCCGCGGGGGCGGGGCAGCGGGCGGCGGTTGAGCTTGGTCTCGATGGAGTGGCAAAACTCCGCGTCACCGAGCACCCACGCCTTGTTGGTCGCTGCGCGGATGCGCTCAAGCAGCGGCGGTGCGAGCTGCGCGTCGAAGCGTGCCCGATAGCCCTCGACCCGCGCCTTCGGGGTGCGTCCGAGCTTGCGGTATTCCGCGTGCGGCGTGACCAGGTCGTCTTCGTCGCCGCAGGCGTTCGCGGCGTAGCTGGACCAGTCGTAGGCCGCGGGCGCGGCCACCAGCCCGGCGCGTACGGCGTTCAGCTCCACATAGCGGGAGATGGGCAGCAGGAATGTGGTCGGGTCCAGCAGCGTCGCGCGATAGCGCCCTTCCCATAGGGTTCCGGTGCGCTCATAGCGGGCGTTGACGTGCTGGACATAGTAGCGGCCCACGTATTGCATCAGCTTGCCGATGCCACTCTCGTGCCATGGCGTCAACACCAAGTGGAAGTGCGTCGGCATAAGCACGTAGGCGTGGATATCGCAGCCGAACTTGGCGGCGGCGTCACGTAGGCGGGCCCACAGGAACCAGTAGTCCTCTTCGTCGTAGAGGATGCGCTGGCGATTGTTGCCGCGCTGGATGACGTGCTGGGGGTAGCCGGGGAGGATGAAACGGGGGAGTCGTGCCATTTGTACTTTCGTATCGAGTTGCCGTCCCCTGAGTATAGACAATCAATGGGGTGCGTATGCTCGGCGGATCGACATTGCCGGCGCCGGCGGTTCTCGATCGACTCAGGACGCGGTGCCGGGCCACAGCCAGGCGGCGCCGCGCACGCCGCTGTCGTCACCATAACGCGGCGGGACGATCGCGGTATCGAGACGCTCGGCAAACAGGTAGGGTAGGGTCAGCGCCGGCAGGCTGCGATACAGGCCCGAGAGGTTGGACAGCCCGCCACCGAGGACGATGACGTCGGGGTCGATGAGATTGATCACCGTGGCCAAGGACCGCGCCATGCGCTCGGCGTGGCGCTGCAATGTCGCGCAGGCAGCGGGCTCGCCGCGGGCTGCCGCCGTGGCGATCGCGACCGCATCACGCGCCTGACCGGTGACGCGGGCGTGATCGGCGGCGAGCCCCGGTCCCGACAGGAAGGTCTCGATACAGCCGCGCTTGCCGCAATAGCAGTCCGGTCCGGGGAGCTCGTCGGCCCTCGGCCAGGGCAAGGGGTTGTGTCCCCATTCGCCGGCAATGGCATTGGGGCCGCCGAGCAGCCGACCGTCCACGCAGAGCCCCCCGCCGGTACCGGTCCCGATGATGACGCCGAACACGGTGCGGGCGCCCGCGGCCGATCCGTCCCGGGCCTCGGACAGGGTGAAGCAGTCGGCATCGTTGGCGATGCGCACCGGGCGACCGATGACCCGGGTCAGGTCTTGGTCCAGGCGGCGGTCATTGAGCCAGACCGAGTTGGCGTTTCTCAGCCGGCCGGTGGCCGGCGAGATCGCGCCTGGGGTGCCGACACCGATGCTGCCGCGCCGCCCGCAGTCGGCCTCGAGCCGATGCACCAGTTCGGCAATGGCGCCGAGCGTAGCCTGATAGTCGTCGCGCGGCGTCGGCCGACGATGGCGGGCAAGCTCGCAGCCATCGGCGCCGAGGGCGATGGCGGCAATCTTGGTACCGCCGAGATCGATCCCGATGCGCATGGGCGATGGCCGCTCTGAGACAGGTCCGAGGCCGCTTGCCGGCGGCGAGCTAGTCGGTTTGCTCCGGCGCGGGGTTCAGCGGTGTCGGCTCCTTCAGCCCCTTCGGGTTGGTGAAGCGCTCGTTCAGGCGCTGGACATACTCTTCGCAGTCGTGCAGGACCTTGCTGACGCGCCCCTCCGCCCAGCCGTTCCAGCCCTGCGGTCGCCCGGAGAGTCCGGTGTGCCACTTGTGGGTATTGAAGCGGAAAGCGGCCACCGGGTCGCCCGGCAGTTGCTCGGAGGCAGCCTGTTTCTTAAGCCAGGGCAGCACCGACAGCGCGGCAAGCTTGCGGATACCGAAGTGCGCGCCGACGAGCAACGCCACCAACGCCACCTCGATGCCCTGGACGCTCCAGGAAACCGCATCCTTGATCGTTTCCAGCCAGGCCGGCTCGTAGTGGAAATCGTGCCAATGGCCGGCGCCGATGCTCCAGTAGAAGAACGCGGCGGCCGCTGCCAGGAGCATCAATCCTTCCGTGAACAGGGTGCGGTTGCGCCAGCGGCGCACCGCCGTTTGCAGCAGCGGGATGGTCTCGTCGTTGAGGGAATTGGCGTTCTGGCGCAAGGCGGCGATGATGCGATAGGCGCGCTCGACCTCCACCCGGTCCATGCGCTCGTAGATCTCCTCGAGATCGGCGTCGCGCTTGGCCTCGAAGCGGGTGCGCCGCGCCGGATCGTCGATGATGTGCGAGGCGTTCGGACTATAGATGGTGTAGAACCGTCCGGTGGTCAGGCCGACCTCGCCGAGGGCGCGCAGCCAGGCGGCGACCACGTCCTCGGGGTTGTCTTCCTTCGAAGCGGTGTCGAGCTGATTCAGGATGAACAGGAACTTGCTCGAATCCGCACGGTTCATGGTGTCGACCACCAGATGCTGGAGGGTGTCGCGCATCGCCCCCGGCTCCGGATGACGGGCGTCGAATATCACCAGTACCAGGTCCGACAGGTCGATCATGTGGTCGGTGATGCTGAGGATGGCCGTGCGCTGGGCGTCGGCATCGAACCCCGGAGAGTCGATGATGATCTTGCCGCGCAGGCGCTCGCTGCGGCAGGTCTTGAGCTGGAGGTAGGCGTCGATGCGCTTGCCCTCGCCGCCGGCGACGCGCTCGATCTCGCGCGACATCTGATAAAACGGGAAGCGCGGGTCCGAATCCAGCGAGACGCCGGGCAAGGTCCGGCTCTTGGGCTCCGGGCTGTAGACCGCGACGGTGAAGCGGTCGTCCACGGCCTGGTTGCCGGTGCGCTGGATCGACTGGCCGAGGAAGTCGTTGATAAAGGTCGACTTGCCGGCGGAGAAGGTACCCAGGATCGACACCAGAGGCCACCAGGGGATCTGATTGGCGAAGGACTCGCTGCGGCTGAGCAGGCCCATGTCGTAGGCGACGTGGTCGAGGGTGCGGAAGCTCTGGACCGCGTTCAGCAGAACGGGATTTTCCTGCGCCAGATGGGTTTCCAGGTCTTCGAGGCGCTGCTGTACGCTCTCTGGTGCGACCGCAGATGGCATCGCGTTGGGCTCCTGTAGTCTAAACGGTGCAAGGGACCGGCCCGGCATGGTCGAGCGCGGGCGAGGTCGAACGGATGGGTCCACGGCGGCTGCCGAGGGTGGGGAGATGGTTCCGGCCGAGGAGAACGGCGGGACCGTTCGGCCGTGGTGTCGCGATACTATACACTTTGTCCGGCGGACGATAGCCTCTTGTCCGCGCCCTGGTTGCGTATAATCAAGCGTCCGCCGCGCGTGCCCCGGTTGCCAGTACCTCCGCAGCCCCGAGCGCAAACGCTTGCGTGCCCGGGGACGGCCGTCGACCGAAGCCGCCGGAAGCCCTGACAAAGATCGTAATCGTCTGATTAATAAGTTTTTGTTGGTACCCTGGCTTGATCCTCGCGTCCCGATTGCGGATACTGTGCCGGTTTGGCCGCCGGTCATCCGATTACCAAGACTCGACCGGGGAGCGGCGTACCCTGATCGACACCCGCGACTGATTCGATCCAAGTCCCGTCGATTCGACCCGGCACCCGCACGCCCCGGCGGCACCGGCACCGGTGGTACGCGTCTCCCCGCACACCTGCCTTCATCTGTATCCGAGTACCCGAAGCATTATGGGAAAGTCTAGCAAGTGCGCGCTCATCGCCGCGATTGGTCTGTCGGTGATCGCAGGCGCCGTCTGCGCCGCCGCCCCGATGGGCGAGGTTCATGTCGTCGAGCTCGCGGACAACACGCCGCGGGTGTCGGTCGGCGGCACCGTCATCCCCTATAAGCAGGTCACCTTCGCCGCTCAACTGCCGGGGCGGGTCAATTTCCTCGCCGGCATCGAGGGCGACGGCTTCGAAGAGGGTGAGTTGCTGGTCTCGCTCGATGCGGCCGAGCTGGCCGCGAAGCGCCAGGCGCTGATGGCCCAGATCGCCAGCGCCGATGCTCAGGTCCGCAACGCCGGCGTCCAATACAGCCGCGAGCTGTACTCGCCACGATCGCGCACCCCCCCGGGCGGCATGGCCATCCCCAACCTGTTCGATCAGATGTTCACGCGGCCGATGGAGGAATTCATCGGCGACCGCGATCAGGGAGCGGAGATATCCGCCGATCTGTACGACTCCGGCACCCGCATCCAAGAGGCCCAGCATGCGATGATGCGGCTACAGGCGGAGCTGCGGGCGTTGGACTCCAAGCTGCGCGATGCCCGCTCCATCGCCCCGTTCGACGGCGTGATCGTCAAGAAATTCATCGAGGTCGGCGATACCGTTCAGCCCGGCCAACCGCTGCTCAACTACGCCGATATCGAGTACCTGCAGGTGGAGGTCGATATCCCGGCGCGGCTGCGTCCCAACCTGCGCGAGGGCATGATGCTGAGCGCGGAGCTGGACGTGCCCCGCGGCAAGCCGGGCGTGCGCTCGCAGCGCGCCCAGGCACCGATCCCGGGCATGGGCGCGGATGGCCGGGTGCCGGTGCGCGTCGCACAGATCTTCCCGATGGCCGACCCGCAGCGGCATACCGTAAAGATCAAGCTCGATTTGCCCCAGGGCGTCTCGGAGCCCGGGATGTACGCAAGGGTGCTGGTGCCCGACTTCGGCGCCCCGGCCCGCGTCAACCCGGTCATCCCGCGCTCGGCGATCCGCTACAACGGCAGCCTGCCCGGCGTCTACGTCCTCGACGACGATGGCAAGCCGCAGCTGCGGCTGGTCCGTCTCGGCGAGCCGGCACCGGACCAGCCCGACGCCATCAGCGTCCTCAGCGGCCTGCGCGCAGGGGAGCGCATCCTCATCAACCCGGGCCCGGGTGTGGCCAGCGGCTGGTCCCCTCAGGGCGCGCCCGACCGGTGACCTCCCGCGGCGCCCCATCCGAGCGTCTCCGTTAACGTGTCGGTCGCAAGCGACCGGCGCCCGCCAGCCTTGCCGGACTTCAAAGCCCAATGAGCCAGGACGACACCCCAAGAGCCAATCTCAACGGCGAGAAACAGCAAGACTCGCCGCATGAGCCAGGCTACGACGAGGCCAGTCTCGGCCTCGCCGGCCGCACAGCCCGATTCTTCATCCGCTCGCCCCTGTCGCCGCTGCTCTATGTAGCGATGCTGATGATGGGACTGCTGGGTCTGATCGCGACCCCACGCCAAGAGGACCCGCAGATCTCGGTGCCGATGATCGACATCATGGTCGCCTATCCGGGGGCCTCGGCACAGCAGGTCTCGAACCTGGCGATCCAGCCCCTCGAGCGGATCATGAGCGAGATCCCGGGCGTCAAGCACGTCTATTCCGCGGCCCAGCGCGGACAGGGCATCGTCACCGTCGAGTTCGATGTCGGCGAGGACATGGGGCCGTCACTGGTGAAGGTGAACGACAAGATCGCCTCCAACATGGACAAGATCCCGCCAGGGGTCATGCCGCCGCTGGTCAAGACCAAGGGGATCGACGATGTGCCCATCGTCACCCTCACGCTCTGGTCGAAGGATACGGACGGCAACGGCCGGCCGGACGTGGATGACGGCCAGCTACGCCTGCTCGCCCAGGATATGCTGCAGGTACTCAAGGAGGTCAAGAACACCGGCAACGCCTTCATCGTCGGCGGCCGGCGCGAGCAGATCACCGTCGACGCCTATCCCGAGCGGCTGTCGGGATTCGAGATCAGCCTGGGACAGGTCGCCAACACCATCCGCACGGCCAATGCCGAGACCACCGCCGGCGGCGTCGAATCGAGCGGCTCGCACTTTTCGGTCACCACCGGCTCGTTCCTTACCGGGGCCGACGACATCAATCGTCTGGTGGTGGGCACCTACAACGAGATCCCGGTCTACGTCTACGACATCGCCCAGGTGAAGCGCGGCCCGGAGGACGCGACGCAGCTGGTGGCCTACTACACCGGACCGGCATCCGCGGAAGGCGTGGTCGCCAACGGCGCACCCGCGGTCACCATCGCCATCGCGAAGAAGGCGCTGACCAACGGGGTCACGGTTGCCGATGCCATCATCGACAAGCTCGAGGAGCTCCAGGGCACCCGCATCCCCAACAATGTCGAGGTCAGCGTCACCCGCAACTACGGCGAGACCGCCAACGAGAAGGTCTCGGAGCTGATCTTCAAGCTGTTCATCGCGACCTTCTTTGTATTCCTGCTGGTGCTGGCGGCGTTTCGGGCGCTGAAGCCGGCCATCGTGGTCATGCTGGTGATCCCCGTGGTCCTGCTGATGACCATCTTCGTCGCCTGGATCACCGACTACACCATCGACCGCGTCAGCCTGTTCGCGCTGATCTTCTCCATCGGTATCCTGGTCGATGACGCCATCGTGGTGGTCGAGAACATCTACCGGCGCTGGCTGGAGGAGGGTCGGACCGACGAGCACACCGCCGTCGATGCCGTGCGCGAGGTGGGCAACCCAACCATCCTTGCCACCTTCACCGTCATCGCCGCCCTGCTGCCGATGGGCTTCGTCAGCGGCATGATGGGGCCGTACATGGAGCCGATCCCGGCCCTGGGCTCGGTGGCAATGCTGATCTCGCTGTTCGCCGCCTTCGTCTTCACGCCGTACCTCGCGATCTCCAAGTGGCTGCGCCCGTCGATGCGCTATCTGGAGGTGGCCGAGAAGCGCGAGCATCGCGAGGCCGAAGGGCTTGAGCGCATCTACGTGAGCATCCTCACGCCGCTGATTCAGAGCCGGCGCAAGCGCACCATATTCCGGCTGGTCCTCTGGGGCACGTTCCTCTTCACCTGCCTGTTCTTCTACTTCAAGTGGGTGCCGGTGAAGATGCTGCCGCTGGACAACAAGCCGGAGTTCTCGGTGGTGCTCGACATGCCCGAGGGCACGGCGCTGCCGGTGACCGCGAACCTGGCCCACCAGATGGCCGAGCGTCTGCGCTCGATCCCGGAGGTGACCGCCATCCAGCTCTACGCCGGGACCGCCCGCCCGTTCGACTTCAACGGCATGGTCCGGCACTACTACCTGCGCTCCGACCCCTGGCTCGGAGAGGTCCAGGTCCAGCTCACCAACAAGCATGACCGCGATCGCACCAGCCACGAGATCGCCGTCGAGGCCCGCGGCATGCTGAAGCGCATGGCCCAGGAGTACGGCGCGCGCTATGCCGTGGTGGAGATGCCGCCGGGTCCGCCGGTGCTGCGGGCAGTAGTGGCCGAGGTCCACGGTCCGAACGCCGAGATCCGTCGCGACTTCGCCCGCGAGCTGACCGAGATCTTCGCCAAGGCCGAGAGTGCACGTGACGTCGACAACTATCTGCGCGAACGCTACGACTATTGGCGCTTCGAGGTCGACACCGAGAAGGCGGTGCGCCGCGGCATCTCCGTCGACACCATCAATCAAAATCTGGCCATGGCGCTGGGTGGGGCCGAACTCGGAGACGTAAAGCTGAAGGCCGGTCATGAGCCCGTGCGCATCGTCGTGCAGGTACCGCTGTCGGAGCGGTCACAGATCGACACCCTGGGGGATCTGCCGATCCGCTCCAACGCCGGCTTCACCGTGCCGCTGCGTGAGCTGGGCAACTTTCAGCGGGTACCGGAGGAGGACATCATCTATCGCAAGGACCTGCGCGGCGTCGAATATGTCGTCGCCGACGTCGGCGGCGACCTGGCCGCCCCGGTCTACGCCATGTTCCAGATCGATGACATCCTCAAGGAGACCGGCTACAAGGCCCCGGACGGCGTCAGTCCCACGGGCTACTGGCTTGGCCCGCCGCCTTCCGATCAGACCTCCGCCTGGGAGTGGGCCGGCGAGTGGACCGTCACCTTCGAGACCTTCCGCGACATGGGTGCCGCGTTTATGGTCGCCCTGGTGCTGATCTACGTTCTGGTCGTCTGGGAATTCGGCAATTTCCGTATCCCGCTGGTGATCATGGCGCCGATCCCGCTGACGCTGCTCGGCATCATCCCGGCCCATTTCGTCGTCTTCCAGCTTGGACTCGGCGGCGAGTTTACGGCCACGTCGATGATCGGCTGGATTGCGTTGGCCGGGATCATCGTGCGCAACTCGATCCTGCTGGTGGACTTCTCCATCCATGAGCTGCAAAAGGGCGTCTCCGTCACCGAATCGGTGATTCGTGCGTGCAAGACCCGAACCCGCCCCATCGTGATCACCGCCCTGGCCCTGGTGGCGGGCTCCAGCGTCATCGTCACCGACCCGATCTTCCAAGGCATGGCGATCTCGCTGGCCTCCGGCGTGCTTGTATCCACACTGCTGACGCTGATCGTCATCCCGCTGGGCTGCGTTGCCGCGAGCCGGGATCTGTGCGAGGTGGCCGTGGCCTCGGCACCGCCGGGGGTCGATGTGCCCTGCGCCGACTCGCTCGGGGCGGACGCATTCGAACAGGAGCAGCGGCAGGATCGACCCACCCGCGGCCCCGGGGCCATCGCCGGGGCGTTGTCGAAGATCGGCAGCGCGCTGATGCTGGTGCTGTACTTCTTCCGCGGGATCGGCCTGCTGTTGCTTGATATGGTCAAGGGATGGCTCAAGCGTCGGCGCCCCTCCAATCCGCCCGGCAACAAGCCACCCGCCGGTTCGGCGGGGCCGGGCTCCCCCTCGAGCCCCGGCGGCGCGTCCGGCGGGGACGCCGGTGGAGCCTCGGGATCAGCACCGAATGACGCAGACGGCGGTGCTGCCGGTCAGGCCCAGGCAGGCGATGCGCAGCAGCGCGAGCCGGTCATTAGAAACGCCCTGTCGAGCCGCGAGGGCGCTTCAGCCATCTCTGCGGGGCCGTCGGCAGGGCTCGCCGACGATGCCGCGCCAGCGGCCCGGCCGAGAAGGACGGCAAGCAAGAAGACCACGGCAAAGAAGACCGCGGCTAAGAAGAAGACCGCGACCAAGAAGACTGCCGCGACAAGGTCGTCCGCAACCAAGACGACCACCGCCGGTGCTTCGGCGCGGCGGCCGACGAAGAAGAAGGTCGAGCCCGCGGTAGTCGACGCCGTCGCTCGGATTCAGAAGCGCGCGCCGCGGCGCGGTATTCGCTTAAAGACGGATGACGGCCCGGGCATATCGAAAGACGGATGACGGCCCGGGTATATCGATCGATTGAACGGACCCGCATCATCCGACCCTGCGCGCCCCGGTGCCGTTGTGGGATGCCGCTCGCAACCCCTACCAACGGAAACCGCTGACTCATGCCGTTTTGTCTTCGATGGTGCCGACTCATGCTCGCGATCTGTTTGCTGCTCGGCGCCGCCGGTGTTGCGGCGCAGCGCGATGCGGATTGGGATCGCAATGGGGCATCGACCCCGTGGTGGCAACAGCAAGACCTGTGGCCCGATCGACGCGGGAATGCCGATTGGCCCGACGCTGAGGATCGAGATTGGGACAATCCGCCGCCCCGCTCCGAGGGTCGTCCTTGGCAAGGTCCGGACCGCCCCTCTGCACCCGGGACACATGCCTCGCGTACACCTCGGCAGGCATGGCGAGCGCGCGAGGTCCCCGGCGGGTGGCATTTTCGCGAAGACCCGGAACTTGAGGCGTTGACGCGGCCATCGCGGCAATCGGGCTACCGATTTCGGCCGCCGACAGCGCGCGAGCAACGGCGCTGGACAGACGGCGCTACGGAAGATGACTATCACTGGCGGCCGGGGCCCAGGCCCTGAGCGCCGTTGGTGACGCAGATATGGCCCATTGGGCGAATGATTTAACGGCTGGGTACTTGCTATGATCACAGTGGTCGGCTCGCTCAAGGGCGGCTCCGGAAAGAGCACCCTGACGTTCAACCTGGGTGTCTGGCTGAGCATGGCGGACGTCGGCGTCCAGCTCATCGATGCAGACCCGCAGGCGACCTTGTCGGATGTCACCGAGGTTCGGCGTGAGGAGGGCTTCGAGCCGGTGCTCAATGTGCGAGATCGCTCCGCGCTGACGCCGGACGCCTTGGCCGAGGCCGAAGAGACGCTGATCGATATCGGCACCGCAGACATGGACGCGGTGCAGACGGCGTTGTCGCTGTGCGATCGTGTGGTGGTCCCCGTGCCTCCGTCTCAGGCCGATATCTGGTCCACTCAGCGGTTCATTCACATGATCGAAGCCAGTGATCGCAGTGCGCCGCCGGACATCATCGGCTTCATCAACCGTGGTGATACCCACCATGCGGTGCGCGAGACCAACGAGGCCGCCGCGGCCCTGGTATCCCTGCCGAATATCCGCTTCATCAAGGCGCGTCTGTCACAGCGGACCCTGTTTCGGCGCTCGTTCAGCGAGGGGCTGGCCGTGTTTGAGCTGGAGCCGCGGGGTAAAGGTGCGAAGGAGTTCTACGCCCTGACCGCCGCGTTGTTCCCGCATCTGCTCAGCTGAGCGCTCGTGCGGCGATGGACCCGCTGCGCAATTTGCTTGTTCCATCAGCAGATTGTGATACCCTTCCCCGTCCGTTGCTGCATATCTTTATGATATTTTCCTCTGCTGTCTCGCCCACGCGCGAAGCGCGCTGTCGGCAGGATCGCAGGCCAGCCACAACGGGACCAAACCCAGTCGATCACCAGACAAATCCGGTGCGAGCGGGCACGGCAACCCCCCTCGGCCGTGCCGGCGCCATAGCGGCAGCCAGGCGATCGGCTTGGCCGCCTCCGTCCCGGTCAGCGAGCTCCATCCCATGGCGGATATAGAAACCCCCCAGAACGATCAGTCCGACGAGCCGGGTGAAGTCGATGTCAAGACCAACGCCTTGGCGATGCATCGCCTGTCGCAGGCGTTTGAGACCAGTGCTCGCCGTTGGGAGCTGATCGTCTATCCGAGCCTGTTCGCGTTCATCATCCTTGCCGCCTACGGGTTTTATCTCGTCTTCAGCCTGGCCAAGGACGTGCACCATCTGTCGATCAGTGTCGACTCGAACATGGTGGTCATGGCGAGCAACATGCAGTCGATGTCGGACCACATGAATCAGATGAGCGCGAATGTGCGCACCATGGCCGTGAGCGTCGATTCCATGTCTCGCGATGTCAGCACATTGGAGCCGATGTTGACGGCGATCCAGACCATGGAGCAATCCATGCAGTCGTTGAATATGAACACCGCGGTCATGCGCGATGATTTCGGTGTGATGAATCGCAACATCAGCCGCCCGATGCACTTCATGAATTGGTTCATGCCGTGGTGACCGGGTGACCGGGTGACCGGGTGACCGGGTGACCGGCATGCCGAGACCTTGATGTCGGCCTCCGGAGACACCGATCCCGCCGCAATCGATGCGCCGGTCCGCTTGGTCGTGGCCATCTCTTCGCGCGCGTTGTTCGACCTCTCCGCGTCACATAAGGTCTTCCTGGAACAGGGCGTCGATGCCTATCGGGCCTACCAGATAGCCCACGAGACCGACTTGCTCAAGCCCGGCGTCGGCTTCCGTCTGGCAAAAAAGCTGTTGGCGCTGAATGATCTCCTCGGCGATCGTGGACGCGTGGAGCTTATCCTGCTGTCCCGCAACAGCTCAGATACCGGCTTGCGGATCTTCCACTCCATCGACAAGCACGAGTTGGCCATCGAGCGAGCCGCGTTTACCGGTGGCGCCAGTCCCTACCGCTATGTCGCCGCCTTCGGCGCGCACCTGTTCCTGTCCGCCGACCCGAGAGATGTTCGTGAGGCGCTTCGCTATGGCTGCGCCGCCGCTACGCTGCTGGCCGAGCCGGGTGCGGGACAGGAAGAAGGCCGGGCTCGGCCGCAATTGAGGATCGCCTTTGATGCGGATGCGGTGCTGTTCTCCGACGAGGCGGAGCGGATCTTCCGTTCAGGAGGGCTCGAAGCCTTCAACGCCAGCGAGGTATCAGCGGCCATGAGGCCACTGGCCGCCGGGCCGTTCAAGGGCTTTCTGGCGGCCCTGCAACAGATTCAGTCCCTGTTTTCCGCGGCGGAGTCGCCACTGCGCACGGCGTTGATCACGGCCCGCGGCGCGCCATCCCACGAGCGTGTGATTCGCACCCTCAGGGCATGGAATATCCGCATCGATGAGGCGTTGTTTCTCAGCGGCTTGGCCAAAAGCCGGTTCTTGAAGGCGTTCGATGCGGATATCTTCTTCGATGACCAACTTCGCCATTGCCAAGAGGCGCAGGGGATCGTCGCCACCGGCCATGTGCCTCACGGCGTCGCCAACGGCGACGACAACCCGGAGCAGTCAGCGACGGCTCAGGGCTTCTTGGAATCCCCGTCGGCGTCGCTATCCTCGTTGGTCACGGCCGACGAGAGGCCCTGCGACACCCCCGACGATACATCCGTCGACTCGTCCCCCTGGAGCGGCTCCTCGGCATCGAGTGACGCCGATGGCAGCTGCAGGAAATTCCCTTGCGCGTAGTTGATGCCGGCGGACCATAGGACCATCAGGGTACGTGCGTCTTCGACGGCGCTGACGATGGTCTTGGCGCCCACCGCCTCGGCTTGGCGGGCCAGCGCCTTGAGGCGCATCTGCCGGTCTTCGTCATCCGCGAGGCCGATCCCGAACTGGGGGTGGAATTTGACGAACTGGGGGCCGATCCGCTCCAGCATCGGCCCTGGATCATCCGCCAAGCCGAAGCCGTTGATGGTAATCCGGCTCTTGATCTTCTTGAGTCCGCTCGCGAGCTCCGCGACCGCGTCCATGTGGTTGATGACGTCCGACTCCTGAAACTGAAAAGACACCCAGCTGGCGCGCGCCTCGAACTCCCGTAGCGAGTCGCAGATCCAGATCAACAGACGGTCATCGATCAAGGTCTCCGCGGACAGGCTTAGAAAGAAGCTGATGCGCTGGCCTGCCCTGCGTCGCCTCACCAGTTGGTCGAGGGCGTGCTGAACCATCCAGCGGTCGATGCTGGGAAGGTTTCCGGAGCGTGCCGCGGGGCCGAGCAACTCGCGGGCGTTGACCATCATCTCGTTCTCGTCGAGCAGGCGGAGCAGGACGCTGTAGTACTCCTGGTTGTCTCCATGCAGGCTGACCACCGGCTGAAAGACGATGCTGAAGCCATCGTCGCGCAGCGCCCGCTCAATCTGCGAGATCAGTGCCTCATCGCCTTCGCGGCGGATGATGCTCGGCTGTACCGGAGCACCGCGGAGGGGGGCGGGAGCAGGCAAGGGTTTGGCCGTTTTCGCCGGCTGTCTCCCCTCCGCGGCGGCCCGTAACGTCAAGGCGACCTGAAGGCACGGCGCGGTTTGATAGGACCCTTTGCGGATATACAGGCTGCGAGCAATCTGCTCACCTTCCGAGCCGACAAAGTCGATCTTCTTCGGGATGTTGTCGCTGTGGCCCTGCGCGAGGGCACTCTCGACAACGCCACGTTGATTGGCGGCAACGGCATCGACGAAGCGACGCCCCTCGACCGACTCGCCCGGCGCCAGACCGAAGAGCGCGCGGTAGGCCTGATTGACGATCAACAGCTGTCCGTCAAGGACCCAGGCCGAGGGCTCCGCCGGCCGGTCGCTGCACGCGACCAGGGATTCCTCGCAGCTAAGCAAGGCGCGCTGCAGCGAAGCGCCCCGGGTGCTCTGCCGGGCGTAATCGACATGATGTCGAACCGCGTCGATGAGCGTCTCGTCGTTGCGCGAGCCGACCAAGGTGGCCATGCCTGCGCGCAGCAGACCGAGAAGCTCCAGCGGCTCGCTATCTTGGCCGCCGATGACCACCATGGGAACCGTCCGGCGGAGGAGCTCGAAATGCTCGATCAGCGTCTTCGCCGGCATCTGCTCGCTGAGGCAGGTGATGAGCACGCGGCATCGGTGCTTCTCGATCAGCTCCGCGAGTCGGTGCGTCTTCTGGGTGTACATCCCGCGCACCGACACCTGCGCCCGATGCAGTGCCTTGACGATCTCGGCAGCCTCATCGGCGTCGGTTGTCAGAATGAGGATCGATGGACGATCGTTCGATTTTGCCATGTCAACGCACTTGCATCCTGTGTCCGGTCTGTCGGGAGTAATCTGGGGATTATCGCCCTAGGCCACCCGCGAGGGAAGGCTGCTCGTTGCCGAAATCGCGCTGCCACACGAATCGGCAGGCATCACCGCGGAAGACATTCGGCGAGCGGCAGCTTGCAGGGGCTCCCCGGCATCTCCCGCACCAACCGGGGGACCAGATAGCCCGGCAGACCGTGGCGCAGCGCATCGAAGATCTCCAGGGCACGCGCATCGGGGACCTCGAAGTGCGCCGCCCCCGCGACACGGTCAAGCTGATGCAAGTAGTAGGGCAGCACGCCGTGGGCGAAGAGGGTCTCGCTGAGCTCGGCCAAGGTCGCCGCGCTGTCGTTGACGCCCGCCAGCAATACGGACTGATTCAACAGCGCCGCCGTTGCCCGGCGCAGCCGCGACAACGCCTGCGCAGATGCCGCGCCGATCTCCCGCGGGTGATTGATATGGCAGACCACGACCGGCACGAGTCGGCTGGTGTTCAGGGCCTGCAACAGTCCCGGCGTCACCCGGCTCGGCAACAGCACCGGGATGCGCGTATGCAGGCGCAGCCGTCGGATCTGCGGGATCGCCGCAAGGCGCGCAATCAGCACGGTCAGGCTCGCATCGTCGAGCAGCAGCGGATCGCCGCCACTGAGGATCACCTCATCCACATCGGGCGATTCGGCGATGCGCGCCAACGCCTCATCCCAGTCATCTGCGCCTAACGCGGCCGCGTTGCCGGGCAGCCGGCGGAAGGCCTGTCGGTGCCGTCGGAAGCAGTAACGGCAATGCCCCGCGCATTCGGCCGTCGCCAGCACAAGCACGCGGCCTTGATACTTGGCCAGCAGGCCCGTCGCCGTACGGGCGGCCCGGTCGTCCACAGGGTCGGTGCTGAAGCCCGGTGTGGCGGCCATCTCCGCAGCGCTCGGCAGGAACTGGCGCAGCAGTGGGTCGGCGGCGTTGCCGTGCTCCATCAAGGCCGCAAAGCCTTGCGGCACGCGCATGCGGAAGCTGCGCGCCGCCTGCTCGCAGGCCGGGGCATCCCCGCCCGGCAGACCGACGAATGCGAGCAGCGATCGCGGGTCGGTAAACGCCTCGTCGAGCTCGCGCCGCCAGACAGGGGTCTGACATCCGCGGGCCTTTCGCGCTAACATTGAAGGTTTTTCCCGAAGATTTGGAGAGACATGATGGCAGGCTACAAGACCAATGAGTTCAAGGGCGGACTCAAGATCATGCTGGATGGGGACCCATACAGCATCGTCGAGAACGAGTTCGTCAAGCCCGGCAAGGGACAGGCGTTCAATCGGGTCAAGATCAAGAACCTGAAGACCGGGCGCGTCGTCGAGCGCACCTTCAAGTCCGGCGACTCCGTGGAGGCCGCCGATGTCCATGATACCGACCTACAGTATCTCTACAACGACGGCGAGATGTGGCATTTCATGGACACCGAGACCTTCGAGCAGCTAACCGCCGACGCGACCACCGTCGGCGATGCCGCCAAGTGGATCAAGGAGCAGGACATGTGCGCCGTGACCCTCTACAACGGCCAGCCGCTCACCGTCGAGGCGCCGAACTTCGTTGTGCTTAGGATCACCGAGACCGACCCCGGCCTGAAGGGCGACACCTCCGGCGGCGGCGGCAAGCCGGCGACGCTGGAGACCGGCGCCGTGGTCAACGTCCCGCTGTTCGTGCAGATCGACGAGATGATCAAGGTCGACACCCGCATCGGCGGCTACGTCTCCCGCGCCAAGGACGACTGAGCGCGGCCCCCGCGGTGCCGAATCGATCACCCAAGATGGCCGTCACGCAGGCGAACGACCCGTCCTGGCCCCCCGCCTGCGGCCTGTCCGCCATCCGTGCCCGGGCCGAGATGCTGCGCCGGCTGCGGGTGTTCTTCGACCACCGTGGCCTGCTCGAGGTCGAAACGCCGGCCCTGTCGCGGGCCGCCGGCACCGATCCGGCCCTGGCAAGTCTGCGGGCCGATCTCGGCGGTGCAGCGGCAGGCACGCACTACCTGCACACCTCGCCCGAATTCCCGATGAAGCGGCTGCTGGCCGCCGGTAGCGGGCCGATCTTCCAGGTCTGCAAGGTCTTTCGCGACGGCGAGCGCGGCCGGCTGCACCACCCGGAATTCACGCTGCTCGAATGGTACCGACCGGGATGGGATATCGAGCAGCTCATGGATGAGGTCGCCGATCTGGTCCGCCTGCTGCTGGACCGGCCCGACCTGCCGGCAGAGGAACTGCGCTACCGCGCCCTGTTCCGCGAGCGACTCGGGATCGATCCCTGGACGGCAACGCCCAACCATCTGCGCCGTCAGGCCCGAGACCGACAAATCCCCGGTGCCGAGACCTTGGACCTGGACCACGACGGCTGGCTCGACCTGCTGCTGACCCACTGCCTGGAGGCCGACCTGGGTCGCGAGGGCATCAGCTTCCTGCGCGACTACCCGCCAAGCCAAGCGGCCCTGGCCCGCATCGGCGGCGATCCTCCGGTGGCCGAGCGCTTCGAGCTGTATCTCAACGGCATCGAGATCGCCAACGGCTTCCACGAGTTGACCGACGCCGTCGAGCAGCGCGAGCGCTTTCTGGCCGATCAGCGTCGGCGCGCCGACCTCGGTCTGCCGCACGCCCCGCTCGACGAGCACCTGCTGGCTGCGCTGACCGCCGGCATGCCGGCCAGCAGCGGTGTCGCATTGGGGCTTGATCGGCTGCTCATGCAAGTGCTCGGCGTCGATCGGATCGATGCCGTGCTGGCCTTCCCCATCGAGCGGGCCTGAGACGGTCGGGCAGGCGCGTGGATTCCACTCGCGGGCATCCACCGACTACACCCTACGCCCTCAGGCCGGATGCTCGGGCTCCGGCTCGGTGTCCATGGGGCCGGGCTCCAGGTCCATCCCCAGCTCCTTGATCTTGCGCGTGAGCGTGTTGCGGCCCCAACCGAGCAGCCGGGCGGCCTCTTGGCGACGGCCGCCGGTGTGCTCCAGGGCGCACTGGATGAGGATCTGCTCGAAGGCGGGGCCGGCACGGTCGAGGATGCCGGATTCGCCTTGGCGCAGCATGCGCCGGGTCCAGGAGCGCAGGGCGCCTTCCCAGTGCTCGTCCGTGCTGGGCTCGGCGTCGGTGGTGCTGAGATCCGGCGGCAGGTCGCCGGCGTGGACCTCCTTGGTGGCGGTCATGACGGTGAGCCAGCGCGCGGTATTCTCCAGCTGGCGGACGTTGCCGGGCCAGTCGAGCTGCTCCAGGCGCTCGAGGGCGTCGGCGGCAAGCAGCTTGGTCTCGCAGCCGAGTTCGCCGGCGACCTTGGCGAGGAAATAGCGCATCAACAGCTCGATGTCCTCGCGGCGCTCGCGCAGCGGCGGCAGGTGGATGCGGATGACGTTGAGACGATGGAACAGGTCGTCGCGGAAGCTGCCGCGGCGCACCAGCTCGTTGAGGTCCTGGTGGGTGGCGGCGATGATGCGCACGTCGACCTTGACCGGGGTCAGGCCGCCGACGCGGTAGAACTCGCCGTCGGCCAGCACCCGCAGCAGGCGGGTCTGCAGCTCGGCGGGCATGTCGCCGATCTCGTCGAGGAACAGGGTACCGCCGTCGGCCTGCTCGAAGCGGCCCTCGCGACGGGTCAGGGCACCGGTAAAGGCGCCGCGCTCATGGCCGAACAGCTCCGACTCCATCAGGTCACGGGGGATGGCGGCCATGTTCAACGCGATGAACGGGGCGGACGAGCGCGGGCTGTGGCGGTGCAGCGCGCGGGCTACCAGCTCCTTGCCGGTGCCGGACTCGCCGTTGATGAGCACGGTGATATGCGAGCGCGCCAGCCGGCCGATGGCGCGAAACACCTCCTGCATCGACGGCGCCTCGCCGATGATGTCGGGGCTGTGGGTCAGCGGCTCGGCGTCGGCGGCGGCGGCGTCCTGGTGGCGGCAGGCGCGGCGGACCTGGGCGACGGCCTCGTCGATATCGAAGGGCTTGGGCAGGTACTCGAAGGCGCCGTCGTGGAAGGCGGACACGGCGCTGTCGAGATCGGAGTGGGCGGTCATGATGATGACCGGCAGCCCCGGGTGCTTGTGGGTGACCTGGCGCAGCAGGTCGAGCCCGTCGATGCCGGGCATGCGGATGTCGGAGACGATGACGTCGGGTTGCTCGCGCTCCAGGGCGTCCATGACGCCGACGCCGTTGGAGAAGCTGGTCACATCCATCCGGTCCTGGCGCAGCGCACGCTCCAGCACCCAGCGGATGGAGCGGTCGTCATCGATGACCCAGATCCTTGGCACTCTGCTCATCTTGGCACTCCAGTGGAAGGAAGACGTAGAAGATGGTCTCGCCGGGGCGGCTCTCGCATTCGATCAGTCCGCCGTGTTGGTTGATCAGCTCTTGGGCGATGGGCAGCCCCAGGCCGGTGCCGCCGGGGCGACCGGAGACCATCGGATAGAAGATGCGGTCCTTCAGCGATTCGGGAATCCCCGGTCCGTTGTCCTCGATCTCGACGCCCAAGACCAGGCGATGACGGGTGCTACCCAAGGTGAATTGGCGCAGGACCCGGGTGCGCAGGATGATGCGGCCTTTGGCGCCGCTCTCGACCAGGGCGCGGGCGGCGTTGCGACCGAGATTGAGCAGGGCCTGGATCAGCCGGTCCGGGTCGGCCTCGAAGGTCGGGATGCTCGGGTCGTAGTCGCGGATCAGCTCCGGTCCGTCGGGCAGCTCGGCCTCCAGCAGCTGGCGGACGTGCTCGACGATGTGGTGGATGTTGGCCTCGCGCCGCTGCGGCAGCCGATTGGGGCCGAGCATGCGGTTGAGCAGGGCCTGCAGCCGATCCGCCTCGTCGATGATGATGCGGGTGTATTCGTGCAGCTCCAGGTCGGGCAGCTCGCGCTCCAACAGCTGGGCCGCGCCGCGCAGCCCGCCCAGGGGGTTCTTGATCTCGTGGGCGAGACCGCGCAGCAGGGCCTGGGTCGCCTGGTGCTGCGTGATCAGGTGCTCCTCGCGGGTGATGCGCAGCTGTCGGTCGACCTGATGCAGCTCCATCAACAGCTCATCGCTGGTGGTCGGGGTCTGCAACGGCAGCACGGTGCAGTTGACGCGGATCGGCTGGCCATCCGGGCGGTGCAGCTCCACCTCACGCTCGGTGAATGGCTGGCGGGTATCGAGGGCCTCGCGCAGGCGTTCTTCCATGGCATCCGCGGGACAGGGGACGAGCTGTCCGGCCCCGATCCCCAGCACCACCTTGGCACTGACGGCGAGCAGGTACTCCCCACCCGGGTTGATGTAGGTCAGGTGCAGGTCGTGATCGAACAGCAGCACGGCCGTGTTCAGGTTGTCGAGGACACGCCACGCGAGGCCGTCGTTGGCGGAAATCTCTGTCATGCCGGTGCCGCTCAGCTAGTCTCTAGACGGGTTCGCCAGGGTCTAGCAAGATCTGCACCAGACCGGAAGACTGGCGCTGCACTTGGGCGCTTGCACCCTGATTGTGCGCTTCGGGCGTTCCAGATGGCGCAGCGGACGGCCCGCGGGGCGCACTACTATGGTGCGCGCCGACGCCAGGGGGCGCTCGGCACCCGCAATCGGGTGCAACGGGATCTGCTTTGCGCCTTCGCGGTCAACGATGACGAACAGGCCAAGATGACCGCGGTCCAGGCTGGAGCGACAGACTACGGCAGGGCCGTTTCCGGCAGCGGGCGGCGAATGTTGAAATGGACCACCGGGGATTGGGCGACGGCGCCGCCGTCGACATCGAGCACACGCACCTGAAGACGGTGGGAGCCCAACGCGAGCCCGCCGAGTTGGACCTGGGTGGACCTGCCGTCGGTGCCGGTCACCGGCACGCCGTCGACCTCGATGCTCAGCCGATCCCCGTCTTCCAGCGCCGGCTCCAGCAGCAGGCTGACCCGTATCGCGCGTTCCTCGTTGCGGATGGTCTCGCCTTCGGTCGGGGTCAGGATCTCAAGGCTGGCATAGGGCCCGGCGCTCGGCGCGGCATCATCGGTCGCGGGCTGCTCGTCGGTCGTCTGCGCGTTGTCTGCGGTCGCGGCCGCATCGGGCAGGTCGACCGGCGTGGCGCCGTCAATGGGCTGATCGGAGTAGAAGATCCGCCCGTCGGGGCCGATCCCCTTGTAGACCTCGGCGATGGCCGCGGACCCGGGGGCGAGCAGCAGCATCGTCAGCGCCAGCGGGCCGGCTTGACGGCGTTTCACAATGCGGGGGGATGGCAGCATCATGGGGCGAAAGGATACCCAGAGGGCTGGTGATCCGCAACGAAAAACGCCCCTTGCGGGGCGTTCGGGCAACCTGCGCCGATCCGCAGGCGGATCGGCATGCCGGGGCCGGCCTTAGGCGATTTCTGTCAACTTTCATACCATCTGACTTGTCTTGACGCCCGCCTTCGGCGTCGGGCTGGCGGTCACATAGCTCGCTATGCTCTCGCCAGCCCTCCTTGAAGGCGAACGTCAATCCTGCGTCATCTGGTATGAAAGTTTCCGGCAATCGCCTTAGAGGCTGTAGTACATGTCGAACTCGACGGGGTGCGTGGTCATGCGCAGGCGGGTGACCTCGTCCATCTTCAGCGCGATGTAGCCGTCGATGACATCGTCGGTAAAGACGCCGCCGGCGGTCAGGAACTCGCGGTCCTTGTCCAGCGCATCCAGGGCCATGTCCAGCGAGTAGCAGACCTGCGGGATGGCCTTCTCTTCCTCCGGCGGCAGGTCGTAGAGGTCCTTGTCCATGGCGTCGCCCGGATGAATCTTGTTCAGAATGCCGTCGAGGCCGGCCATCATCATGGCCGCGAACGACAGATACGGGTTGCCGGTGGAGTCCGGGAAGCGGACCTCGATGCGACGGGCCTTCGGGTTGGCGTCATGCGGGATGCGCACCGAAGCCGAGCGGTTGCGGGCCGAGTAGGCGAGCATGACCGGGGCCTCGAAGCCGGGGACCAGGCGCTTGTAGGAGTTGGTCGAGGCGTTGGTGAAGGCGTTCAGGGCGCGGGCGTGCTTGATGATGCCGCCGATGTAGTACAGCGCGGTCTCGGACAGGCCGCCGTATTTGTCGCCGGAGAAGATGTTGTTGCCGTCCTTGCCCAGGGACTGGTGCACATGCATGCCGTTGCCGTTGTCGCCGACCAGCGGCTTGGGCATGAAGGTCGCGGTCTTGCCGTAGGCGGCGGCGACGTTCTGGACGCAGTACTTGAGGATCTGATTCCAGTCGGCGCGCTCCACCAGGGTCGTGTACTTGGTGCCGATCTCGCACTGGCCGGCGGTGGCGACCTCGTGGTGATGCACCTCCACCGGGACGCCCATCTCCTCCATCACCAGGCACATGGCCGAGCGCAGGTCCATCAGCGAGTCCACCGGCGGGACCGGGAAGTAGCCGCCCTTGACGCCGGGGCGATGGCCCATGTTGCCGTCTTCGAAGACCCGCTCGGAGTTCCACCCGGCCTCATCGGAGTCGACCTTATAGAACGCGCCGCTCATGTCGGCACCCCAGCGCACGTCGTCGAGGACGAAAAACTCGGGCTCGGGGCCGAAGAAGGCGGTGTCGGCGATGCCGGTGCTCTTCAGATAGGCCTCGGCGCGCTTGGCCACCGAGCGCGGGTCGCGCTCGTAGCCCTGCATGGTGGAGGGCTCGAGGATATCGCAACGCACGATCAGGGTGTTCTCATCGGAGAACGGGTCCATGACGGCGGTGTCGGCCTCGGGCATCAGCACCATATCCGACTCCTCGATGCCCTTCCAGCCGGCGATGGAGGAGCCGTCGAACATCTTGCCGTCGGTGAACAGGGCATCGTCAACCATGCTGGCGGGCAGGGACACATGCTGCTCCTTACCGCGGGTGTCCGTGAAGCGAAGATCTACGAACTTCACTTCCTCGTCTTTGATCATCTTCATCACGTTTGCAGACATGTGGTTCTCCCAGTAGTGGTCGAGGTGAGTTAGAAGGGGAACGGGGCCGATCGGGATTAAGCGATCGACCGGAAAGACCAGACGTGCGCCGGTTCTCCACGGCGTATAGCACAAAGCGTGCCGTCATAGCGGCGCCGTGGCCGTCGAAGGCGGCGGGCACGCTGCCAATACACAGTGACTTATCGGTGTTTCAGGGGGCTTGCGTCGAGCTTTCGGGGTGGAGCCTGAGGACACTGGCTCGCGCCGGAGCGCTGCTCGCCTTCGGATAAGGCGCACATGGCGGAGTCCGGGCCGTCAGCGTATATCATAATGGTGCGATCGCGGGTTATTTGCACCGTTATGGTGCAAATCAAGGAGGGGCGCAGATCAAGCCGACAGGGCGAGACGGCTCGCAACCGACATCGGGGGCCTCACCAGGGGCGGATGCCGGATGGATCGATGGTGCCTGAATATCGGTACGGGATCGGGATCACGCCGGCCACGGTGGCGATTCCGGCGATGCGATAGGACCAGGGACCGGCGCCCAGGGCCGGCAGCATGCGGGCCAGCGCTTGCGCGTCGGCATCGAGCTGAACCTCGGTCTCGCCCCTTGGAAAACCGTACAAGGGATGGGCTATTCAATGCGGATAAACCAGGGTTTGACGATGTCGCTGGGGTGCTGCCGCCCTCCACTCACTCACCATGGCCACCAGCGCCGCCAGCCGCGTTGAGCGTGCCAGTGATCGGCGAGCCGAGCGGACCAAGGATGGGTCTTGCGTGCGCTGATGATGCGGTCTATCTCATCGATCGGGACCGCATCGACCCCATCCAGGTCCTCGATCCTGTTCATCGCGTCGAGCACGGCCATGTCATGGTCGTGCCGCAACAGCTCCAGCAGGATGGAGCGCGCCGGCGCCTCTTCGCCGATGCCCGCCAAGGCGGCGGCGGCTGCGGCCCGATTGGCGGGGAAGGCATCATCGGCGCCGATGCGAAGCAACGCCGCAGGCGCCGTCGCGGCGAAGTCAGGGTCGAGGACAAGACCCATCAGCGCCCAGTAACGGATCACCGGATGCGGGTCGTCGAGCAGCGGCAACAGCGACTTGCCCGACGACCGTCGCGGATCGGTCGCGGCGAAGGCGGTGCCGACGATGCGCGCGATCGGGTAGTCGGGGCCTTGGGCATAGTCATACGGCGTTCGCGGCCGACTGAGGGTATCGAGCATGCTCTCGGGGATGAAGCCCGTATCCCGGGTCTCGATGAGACGCCTGATCAAGGCCTGGCGCATGCTGTAGGCGCGTCCCTGCTGCTCGGGATCGGCGGCCAGATCGTCGACCTCCCAGGGGTCGACGGCGGTATGGAACAGCATCTCGGCGGGCCGAGGCAGCCAGAACGCCTGCTGCTGCGGATCGCAGCGATCGTCCTCGCAGGCCCGCCGCCAGGCCTTCCAGCCGCGCTGCATCTCGAACGGGAATTGGAGATACCGCCCTTCCGGGCGCTGCGGCTGGAAGTTGCGCACATAACGCCAGTTTCCGTCGGTCACCGCGCGCACCAGATCCCCGCGCTCGTCCATGCGGCCCCGGCCGAGCAAGACCGTCGCGCGCGGCGCGTCCACAGGCTCACCGAGAAACGCGCGACCCTGCATCTGCGGCGGGCGGAGCATGCCGGCAACGCGGAGCATGGTCGGGGCGAAATCGACGAACGAGACCAGTCGCTCGCTGACCCCGGTGCGGCCTTCGGGCGCGAGATCGGCGAAGCGCTCCGGGATGCGCAGGATCAGCGGCACCCGGGTCCCGGTGTCGTAGACGAAGCGCTTGCTGCGCGGCAGGCTGCCGCCGTGATCGCTAAAGAACAGGACGATGGTGTCGTCGGCCAGGCCATCGGTCTCGAGCTGTCCCAGCAGGGTGCCGACCTCGGCATCCATGGCGTCGATCAAGTCGTACAGGCGTGCCCGGTCGGTGCGGAGGGCCTTCACATCGGGATAGTACGGCGGCAGCACCACCTGCTCCGGCGCGACGCGGGGCTCGGCGGGCACGATGCCCGCGGCCACGTCCTCATCGACGTGGGCCGGCTTGAGGCGGGCTTCGTGCGTGGTCTCGATATTGAAGACGCTGAAGAACGGCCGACCCGGGGGGCGGTTGCGCCAGTGGGCATCGGGGCCGGATGCGTTCCAGGCCGCCCCCCAGTTGCCGCGAAAGTTGTAATCGGTCTTGTGGTTGTTGCTGCAGTAGTAGCCGGCTTGGCGCAGGTACTGCGGCAGGAGCCTGAACCAGCGCGGTACCGGGCGGAAGCTGCGCATGTGCTCGGTGCCCAACGTGCTGGCGTAGATGCCGAAGATCAGCGTCGAGCGTGCCGGGGCGCAGACCGGGAAGTTGGCGTAGGCGTGCTCGAAGCGCAGCCCGTCCGCCGCAAGCGCATCCAGATTCGGCGTCCGGGCCAACGGGTCGCCATAGCTGCCCAGATCGGGGCCGATGTCTTCTGCGCTGATCCAGAGGATGTTGGGCTTGTCGGCCGCGCCGCTCGCCCGGGGGCAGGCCAATATAAAGGCCAAGCCGGCCAGGAGCAGGAGTCTCGGGTTGGGCATGGTCGTCGGTACGCGGGGCGTGCGTTGGGCGGGCTCAGGACTCGAACGGCGCGATGCGCGGCGCTTGAGACGATTGCGGCGACCGCGAAGGCCATCGCTCTCGACCTAGCCTAACCCGGGGCTGCCGAGATCGCGAATAGACGTCGCCGGTGCTGCGCTTCTCCCCAATCATCAAACGGTTTGCGTTCTCTGTCGCTTTATGCAAAATACGGCGCCGTTCGGGTGCCGCGATGTCGCGGGGCCCGGCGCTGCGGCCGCCCCGAGGGCCGTAAGCAAGGAGCCCCATCGCGACCACTCCAAACCCTAGCGGCCTGTGCTTCGCCGGGGTAATGCGGTGGGCATCCGGCGGATGGTCGCCGACGACGGCAGATCGGGCGGAGGGCCGCCGGCACAACTATCGCCACCGGAAGGTCGATAGGAATAATAAATTGCGAATTTAATGAAGTTCTAATATTATAAGCACCGTTGGCGCTGACAAGGCGTCATCGCTTGCTAAACCAGAAACTGCTTGGAGATCACAAGATGAAAAAGCTTGCTACCGCCGCTGCTGTCGCCGCTCTGTTGGGTGCCTCTGCCTCCGCTTCCGCTTGGTGGGGCGGCCCGGGTTACGGCGGTCCGGGCTACGGCTCCGGCATGGGCGATTGGTTCAACGACATGTTCGGTGACGGCTACGGCGACTTCAACATGAGCATGTCCGGCGGCGGTCGCGGCTGGGGCCGTGGTCGCGGTTACGGTCGCGGCTACGGCTACGGCTACAACAACCCCTACTATGGCGGCTACCCCTACGGCGGTTACGGTGTTCCGGGCTACGGCTACGGCGCTCCCTACGGCATGCCCTACGGCGCCCCGGTTGCCCCCGCTGCTCCGGCTCAGACCGAAGCCAAGTAATTTGGCTGCCGGCTTAGTGCCGGTCATCTGACCCTGCTGACGGATTTTGCAGTACCGCCAGCACAAGGAGTAGTTCAGGCACAGGGATGTGTGCTCCCCCCATCTGATTCTGCGCGGTCCGCGCCTCCCGCGTCTGCGCTGCTCTACCATCCTCACCTTCGGGATCGGTCCGAGCGACGGTCGCCGTCGACTTGAGCGCCTTGCGCAGCCCCGCCACGCCACGCCCCGGCTCACTTGATGCCGAATGTTTCCGTGCGCTGCGCCCCCCCCCAGCCCGAGCCCTCCCGGCCTACTCCCGCTAGACGTCCGCGGCAGCCTTCGGCTGCGACGAACGAATCTCCAGCCGGACAGACCGTCGGCGACTTGGCGCAGACGGGCCTTGCGGGACTGCTCGATCTCGGCGACGGCCTCCGGCGGCCGGTCCTCGTCTTCCACCGCACAGATCAACTCAAGGCGGGACTTGAACAGCCGGGCGATGGTCACCGCCTGGGCGTTGCTCCGTGGCGGATGCGTCGTGCATAAATTCACACGGCCTTCATTAGGTTGGCGCAAAGAATAGACCGCCACCCGAAAGCGCGGCGACCTTGGCGTCACCGGGCACGGCGTTTGGCAGTCGGAGTCGGCCGGGGCATACTGCGGGCAGAAAAATCCCCGTTGAACCCCGCGATCCTGGAGCCTTCCATGCCCAATCGCCCATCCGGCAGCCCCGAAGCGCTCGTCCAGCAGACGCTGGCGGCCCATGTGGAGGTCATCCAGGCCCTGTCCGCGCTGGCCGCACCGATCATCGAACTCGCCGAGCGCGCCTGCGCCTGCCTTGCCGGCGGCGGGCGCGTATTCTGGATGGGCAACGGCGGCAGTGCCGCCGACAGTCAGCACCTGGCCGCGGAGCTGGTGGGCCGCTTTCAGCGCGAGCGCCCCGGACTGGCGTCGATCGCCCTGACCACCGACAGCTCGATCCTGACCTCCATCGGCAACGATTACGGCTTCGACAGCATCTTCGCTCGCCAGGTCGAGGCACTGTGCCGGCCCGGCGACCTGCTGATCGGGCTCTCCACATCCGGCAACAGCTCGAACGTGCTGCGCGCCATGGAGACCGGTCGCACCCTCGGCGTGGAACGGGCCGGGCTCACCGGCGGCACCGGGGGGCGATTGTGCGCGCTGGTGGACTGCTGCCTGGTGGTCCCCTCCGACAACACCGCCCGTATCCAGGAGGCACATGTGCTCATCGGCCATCTCCTCTGCGACCTGATCGAGCGCCGGACCGTCGCCGGGCGCGAGCCGATGTGCTGAGTGCCCGCTTCGAGGTCTGATGATGTTTCAAAACCCTGAACAGGTCCTGCACTGCATCCGCGCCGGCTTCGACGGCAGGCGCGTGCTCGTGGTGGGCGATCTGATGCTCGATCGCTACCTCTGGGGCGACGTGCGGCGGATCTCGCCGGAGGCCCCGGTGCCCGTGCTGCGTCTCACCCGCGAGACCGAGGTCGCCGGCGGCGCCGCCAATGTTGCCCGCAACCTGGTCGGGCTCGGTCTGGACGTGGCCATCGGCGGCGTGGTCGGCACCGATGCGGCCGGTGAGCGGCTGCGCGGCCTATTGGCCGCGGACGGTGTCGAGGTCGAGGCCCTGGTGACTGCCGCGGACCGGCCAACCACGACCAAGACCCGGGTCGTCGGCGACCATCAGCAGATGCTGCGCATCGACGCCGAGGTCACCGACCCCATCGGCGTCGAGGTGCAGGATCGGCTGTTCGTCGCCGTGGCGACGCAGCTGCAACACGCCCGCGTGCTGCTGTTGTCGGACTACGCCAAAGGCGTGCTCGGCCCAGCGCTGTGCGGTCGGCTGATCGCCGCCGCCCGCAGCCGCGGCGTGCCGGTGCTGGTGGACCCCAAGGGCATGGACTTCGACCGCTACCGAGGCGCGACCCTGATCACCCCCAACCGCAGCGAGCTGGCGCTGGCGACCGGCCACCCGGTGGACGACCTCGACGGCCTGTTGGGCGCGGCCGTCAAGGAGCGCGACCTGCTCGGTCTGGATTGGCTGGTGGTGACGCTCGGCGAACTCGGCATGGCCCTGGTCGGCGCCGCTTCCGGGCAGCCCGCGGTGGAGCGCATCCCCGCCGTCGCGCGGGAGGTGTTCGACGTCTCCGGGGCCGGCGACACGGTCATCGCAACCTTTGCCGCAGCCATCAGTGTCGGCCTCGAGCCGCTGGATGCGGCGCACCTGGCGAACCTCGCGGCCGGCGTGGTCGTCGGCCGTGTCGGCACCGCCGCCGTCAACGCCGCCGACCTGCAGGTCGCCATCGGTGATGAGCGCGCGCTGGAGCAGGCGGGCAAGGTCTGCGGCCTGGATGCCGCCCTGGCCCGGGTCGCCGAATGGCGCGCCCGCGGCGAGCAGGTGGTGTTCACCAACGGCTGCTTTGACCTGCTGCATGTGGGCCACGTCGCCTACCTGGAGCAGGCCAAGCGGTGCGGACAGCGACTGGTGATCGGCCTCAACACCGATCGATCCGTACGCGCGCTGAAGGGACCGAGCCGCCCGGTGATCGGCGAGGCCGACCGCGCCCGGGTGCTGGCCGCGCTGGAGGCGGTGGACGCGGTGATCCTATTCGATGAGCCCACACCGCTGCGGCTGATCAAGACCCTGCGCCCGGACGTACTGGCAAAGGGTGCCGACTATCGTCCCGACCAGGTCGTCGGCGCCGCCGAGGTCCAGGGCTGGGGCGGTCGCCTGGTGCTGGTCGACCTGGTGGATGAGCGCAGCACCAGCGCCATCATCGAGCGTCTGCGGCCCGAGCCAGGGGGGTAACCGATGCAATGCCCGAAGTGTGGCCAGTCCCAGCCCGACGGCAATGCCCGTTGCGACCACTGCGGGATCTACTTCGAGAAGTACTGGAAATATCACCCGCGTCCCGATGCCGCACCGACGAGCGATGCGGCCGGTCCGCCCGACGTGCGGGCGGAGCGCCGGCAGCCGGCCCGTCGGTCCGGGCGGTATGCCCCCGCTGACCCGGACGACGATACCGAGACCGGTATCCGCGCCCTGCTCTTTCCGCGCCGGCCCGCGACCGACCCGTTGGCGTTCTGGGCGCGGGCCGTCCTCCTGCTGATCTTGGCGGTCTGGGGGTTGAGCCTAATCGGCGCGTCGGTGGAGAGCAACGCCGCCGGCAAGTCCTTTCTGCACCTGATCAACCTGCCCTTCCACGAGGCGGGTCACGTAATCTTTCGGCCTTTCGGCGAATTCATCACCTCCCTGGGCGGCACCTTGGGTCAGCTACTGATGCCGTTGATCTGCCTGGGCACACTGTTGATCAAGACCCGCGATCCGTTTGGAGCGGCGGTCTGTCTCTGGTGGTTCGGGGAGAACTTCCTCGACATCGCGCCCTACATCAACGACGCCAGCTCCGGCACCTTGCCGCTGATCGGCGGCAACGTCGGCCACGCCGCACCCTACGGCTTTCACGATTGGGAATTCCTCCTTACCGAGAGCGGCCTGCTCCATCTCGACCACGGCCTGGCCCAGGCCAGTCATGTCGTCGGCAGCCTGATCATGCTGCTGGCTCTCGCCTGGGCGGGCTCACTACTTTGGTACCAGTGGGCGACTCTCGGCCGGCGGCGCTGAAGGGCAGCCGCCGGACACCCCGATCAGGCCGCCCACGAAAAGACCATGGCGTGATCATGGTATGCTTGCGTTTGTTTGGAAATGTCCTAACATCTGTCCCCGTGAGGGGCAGAAACCTAATGATTGTCGGCAAGGCCGACCAAGCTGTTCATGTTCTGTCCATCCACGCGCATTCAACCAAATCAACGCGAGGATTCGACCAATGCCCAAGCAGAACTTCCGCAAGCTGAACAATCGTGCCATGGCCCTGGGTCTGGTGATGGCCCTCGGCCCGCTGACCGCCCTGTCCTTCGGCACCAAGTATGCCGACGAAGAGACTTGGGAGCGGGCTCAAGCCGCCCTGGAGACCGCTCAGCCGCGCGACGACTTCTCCGTCTACGGTGCGCCCGACGGCACCCCCGCCTACGCCGCCGACAAGTCATTGACCGATGTCCTCTCCGGCGCCGGCATCTTCAGCACCTTCGAGGACGCCCTAGAGACGGCCAAGATGGAGGCCGAGCTGGACGGCAGCGGTTCCTACACGGTCCTGGTCCCAACCAACGACGCCTTCGCCAAGCTGCCACAGGATCAGCTGGAGGCGATCATGACCGACCCGCAGGCCCTGGCCGAGCTCGTGTCCAACCACGTCATCCCCAGCCGTATCACCGCGACCGAGATGCTGCAGACGGTCTCCTCGCCGGTGCGTGACCTCAACAACCGCCAGATCGCCATCAGCAACAACGGCCACCTGGCCGTGAACGGAGCCGAGATCGTCCGGCCGAACATCTTCACCCGCAACGGCGTCGTCCACGTGGTCGACCGCGTGATCATGTAATCCCGTACGGACGGAGGACAGCGGCCCGGAGGGGCCGTCAATCCTGCGATGGGGTTGGGCACATCCGTGCCCAACCCCTTTTTTTGCGCTGATTGTCGGGCCTTTCCGCGCCGCTGCGGCATTGAAAATGCGGCCATGTCTGCTAACGTTCCGGTTCTGTCACCACCGATACCGGAGCACACGCACGCCGCCATGGGAAACTGCCGACTCATCTACCGCAGCACCTGCGCCGGTGGCTTCATCAGCAACGAGGCCATGCGCAAGCTTGTGGAGCAAAGCGCCGAGAACAATCGCGCCGATGGGATTACCGGTCTGCTGCTGCTCTCGGGAGATCAGTTCCTGCAGGTCTTGGAGGGGCCGTCGGACGCCGTCAATCGGCTCTACGGGCGCATCGTCCAAGATCCGCGGCACCAGGACGTCCGCCTGATCTCCTTCGAGCCTATCGGTCCGGCCTACTTCGACGAGTGGAACATGTACCTGCTCGACCTGTTCGACCTGACCAAGCACCCGCGCCAATTCTTGGCCCACAAGTACGGTGGCGCCGACGGCGCCATCCCCATCCCCGAGCGGCTGCACGAGGCCTTCTCCCTGCTGCTCGACGCCCGCTCCATCTGCCACGGCAGACCCTGGGAGCGGGCCTGCGCGCCGGACATCGACGAACGGCCGGGCTAGTATTGATCGATCACGAGAAGTTGGTGCACTGACGCAGGCCCCCGAGCGCGCGCATTTGCCACTGCGACAGGCCCGGTCGCCCGATCTCCCCCTCACCGGTCCACCGTCTTTGGGGCACTGCGCGGCAAGGTCGTCGCACGCTGGGGACTGGCTTTCAAGCCCAGCCCTGCTCGCCGCCTCCTACTCACGATGAGTTCGGCGCGCGCGCCCAGGCGGCATACGATGCCATCGACGACGGCGAGGACGGCAACGACTGCAACGACTGCAACGGACACGGCCCCCACGTCGCCGGCACCGTCGGCGGCAGCACCTATGGCGTCGCCAAGGACGTGGACCTGTACACCTTGCGCGTGCTCGATTGCAGCGGCTCCGGCATCACCTCCGCCGACAACACCAGCGCCTCGGCGACACAGGTGCTCAGGGGCACCTCCATGGCCGCCCCCTCATGTGACGGGTGTCGCCGCCCTGTTGCTCGAAGAAGACCCGAGCATGACCGTGGCGGAAGTGACGACAATCCTGGAAGACGACGCCGCGGCCGACAAGATCTCCGATGCCCGGGAAGACACCCCGAATCTGCTGGTGCAGCGACCCTCCGATGGTACCGATCCGCTGCCATCCAATGACCGAATCATGTCTACGCAGAAGCCGGCGAGTACGAAGTACGCCTCGGCGTGGTGGACGACCGCGGTGACGCGAACGAGACCTACGAGATCGTCACCGTGGAAGAGCCCATCACTGAAATCGTCCTCACCGGGGCCGTGGAACAGCGTCGCAGGCGGTTCGTCGTCAGCCTGGAGTGAGAAGGTGCCGAGGGTCGGCGAGTCGTCCTGAAGATGGACGGGAGGCCATCATCGAGAGGAACCGTCCTCACTTTCATTGCCACCGAAAGCGGCCTATATTGCCCCCATGGCAACAGTAACCTTCGACACGTTGGAGCTTGTGGGCAAGCTTAAAAGCGCCGGTTTCGCGGACGAGCAGGCGGAGGCGGTCGTGCGCGTAATTTCGGAGGCACAACAGGAGCTGGTCAGCCGCGAGTATCTGGACAGCGCACTGCAGCGCGAGCTTGCTCCCCTACGCACAGAATTCACCGCGCTGAAATGGATGACGGGGATCGTCATCGGTGGCGTGATCGCCCTCATCATCAAGACCTTTCTCGCCTAGGACGCCCCTCACCTTGTCCCCTCCCCGCTCCGATCGGCTCCAGGACCTCGGGGACCGCGGATCGCGCATTCGAGCCGGTCAGGATCGCGTTGGCGTTGTCCATCGGCTGTTCACGATGTCCTTCCTCCGCATCATCCCCCATCGATCTGACCTGGGACCAACCCGCCCCGGACCAGCTCGCGCTGCCCGCCGGCGCCTACGCCACCGCGCTGCTGCGCAAGCTCGCCATGACACGAATGCCTGCCAACAATGTTTTTGTTGATCCCCTTTGATCGAAAAATCGACTGGAGCCGTCCGCCCTGGATGACCCTGGTGCTGGTCGTTGCCAACCTTGCCTGTTTTCTGCTGTGGCAGAGCGGTGACGACGCCAGGCTCGATGTCGCGATGGATTACTACGTCGAATCGGGACTGGCCGCGCAGGAGATCCCCTACTACATCAGGCTCAAGCGGCGCGAGCTCGGTTCCCACGACCTCGCGGACAAGTCTCGGGACGATCTGGCTGTGGCGATGCTCATGGACCCCGCATTTCAGACGGCGGTTGCCACCGATGCGGTCGTCTCCCGCGGGGAGAGCGGATATGCAAGGTGGCGAGTCAAACGGGATCACTTCGAAGCGCTGCTGCAACGCGTGGTCTTGCTCGAACATGGATTCCGCACCGCCGATCCGGGCCTTGCCGACGCATTCACCCACATGTTCCTGCACGCAGATTGGAGTCATTTGCTGGGCAACATGTTCTTCCTGATCGCCGTCGGCTTCTTGGTGGAAATGACCCTGGGCTGGCTTGCGTTCTTGGTCGCCTATGTGATTGCCGGCCTTGCCTCGGCCGGCCTCTACTACCTGTTTGCCGAGCCCAGTTTGAGTCCGGGCATCGGTGCCTCCGGGGCCATATCGGGCCTGATGGGCATGTACACCGTGCTGTATTGGACCCGCCGGGTACGCTTCTTCTATTTCTTTATCGCCTATTTCGACTACGTCAGCCTCCCCGCAATCATCCTGCTGCCGCTCTGGGTGGGCCGCGAAGGGGTGCAGCTATGGCTCGACCAAGACTCCAACATCAACTACCTGGCGCACCTGGGTGGTCTATTGGCGGGTGCGCTGATCGGAGGCCTGATCCGCGGGCTCGTTCCGAGCTTTTCCATGGCGCGGGTCGAGCGGCAGGATAATCGCAAGGAGGTCGAAGAAGGTCTTGAACAGGCGGCGGCGCTGTGCCGCCGGCTCGACTACGACAAAGCGAGGACGTTGCTGCGGCGACTGCTGCGACTGGAGCCCGACAACATCGAGGTGCTGGCGCTGCTGCGCGAGACCGCCAGAACCGACACCGCAAGCGAGGACTACCACGCCTGGTCGAGACAGCTGATGGACTTGCCGGGTACCGATCTGCGCTCGCGCACCTTGGTGCACGAGACCTTCGACGATTACCTCGCCCATGCACGGCCCAAGCCGCGCATCAATGCCGGCCTCGCTTGCCGATTGGCCTCTCGTTTCGTGCGCGAGCACAAGATCGATGCGGCGACGATGCTGACAACCCAATTGATCAGAAAGGCGGCGCACTGTCCGCAGCTACCGGCGATCGTCGCAGGGCTTGCGGATGTGGCCCGCAACGCCTCCGATGCCAAAGGCCTGGCGCGCTGCCGAGGCTGGCAACGACGGCTCAAAGAGCAATGACCCAAAGGGCCGTCAAGGGGCCGCGCCTGCAACGACTCGCAGATAGTCGGCAATCTCGGCATCGAGTGGATGATCGGGATAGTTCTTGCGCAGGAACCGCAGCAACCGCTCGGCCAGGTCCTCGCGCTGCAGGTCTTCGCAATAGATACGGGCCGCCTGCAGATAGACGCGGGGAACGACATCGGCATTGCGGCAGCGCTTATGAAAGCCGTTCGCAAGGGCGACAGCGAGCTTCGGCTTATTGGCCATGCGCAAGGCCGCCATCACCGGCTCATACAGAGGCGCTCGGCGCGGACGATAGTCCGGCAACAGCCGCATCGTGTTCTCGACGACCTGGGCGGTCTGCGGCGCGCGCCCGCAATTTAGTAGCGCGCTCACGTAGGCGTCGGTGTGACGCGCAAGCCGATCGGTGCGCTGCTCGACGATGAGCAGCGTATTGAGTTTCTTGTAGGGCTCCAGGTCGTCGGGATTCGAGGCGATCACACCCTCCAGCTCGGCGATTGCCGCATCCTTATTGCCCTCCGCCATGAAGCGCTCGAAGTCGCTGTAACGCGAAACCTCCGGGGCCTGCTCGGCAGCGCGGACCGCTTCCGGTGCCGACCCGCTGAGCCGCTCGTGATACTGATAGGCGACGTACCCCAGCAGGTGGAATATCACAATGCTGAAATAGGTCGCCAGGGCGACCGTAAACAACGGGGACACTGCCGGCGACAGTGCGCTGCCTATGAATCCACTCAGCGTCGAATAGCCGGTCATCAGTAGCTGAACAAAAATGAAGAGGAGCCAATACGCGGCACCGATGCGCAGGACAAAGCCGAACAGTAGCACCGGATTCAGTGCCCGCACGAAACTGCCCGTGACCCCGAGCAAGACCAGCGAGGCCGGCAGCAATGCGGCGCCAAGCACCTGACCCGACCAGAACGCGACCGCGCCCAAGCTCGCGAGGGGCTCCAGCAACAGGACAAAGAGAATCAGGATGCCGAGCAGCTTCAACGGCATGTGGGAGTCCCCGGACAGACCATCGGCCAACGTCGGCGGTTTGCAGTCGCCCTCCGAGCTGCGCTCAAGTACATGGAAGCTGTATTTCAGGATCACCGCCCACACCACCAGCGCGATCAAGAAGGGCCAGATCAGAAATTGCGCGGCCCAGGCGACAAAGGCGGCGAGCGCAGCGACCCCTATCGGTGCCGGGCGCAGACCGTAGCCGAAGACCGAAGGAATCCGATGCCAAAATGGAATGATGCGCGCCATATCGGGTGTGTCCTAGTGTAGTGATCGACTGCCGTGCCGACGTGGTTGCACTCGGCCCGGCGCAAGCCTAGCATGGAAAGCGGGATTGGACGGCCTCCAGGGTGCCGATTGTCGGCGTCAGAGCAGCGCGTAGGCTGAGTTGACGTAAGGAACCCCAGCTCACCCCGTCGCTGGGTTTCGTTCCTCAATCCCGCCCTTAGAGGCACCGCGAACACACTGATCGCTCACACCTCGAATCTTCAGCAATGGCAAGGCGATGACACCGCAACCCCAAATTCACCCAGAGTGCCAGGTCGGCCAGAGGCGTAAGTCGGGTTAGCGATAGCGTAACCCGACAATCAACGGCTTAGGGACTCGCGTCGTCGGGTTACGCTATCGCTAACCCGACGGTGATCGCTATCGAGGCGCCCGGAACCGGGTTCCGCCAGGCACGCACAGTCGATTCCGATTCCGATTCCGATTCCGATTCCGATTCCGATTCCGATTCCGATTCCGATTCCGATTCCGATTCCGATTCCGATTCCGACGCGGAGCGTATCACCTCATGGCCGAGCGGGGCACCTCGACCACCGCATCCGAAGCCAAGCAGGGGCACGGCAAGGGCGAAGCCCGATCACTCCGCGCCCCAAGCCCACCTGCATCGCCGATCACGGGACAGGGCGCGCTGACGCGCAGATTTCCTTCCTTGTACCCCACCCGCGAAGCGTAGCCTCGCAACCAGCCCGAACCGGCTGGAAGCCGGCGCCACCTGCCGCTATGCTGTCGCCCATGGACCCCATCCCCAGCCCCCACGACACCTACTTCCGCGAGAGCTTCACCCGCCGCGAGGTCGCCCGCGACTTCCTGCGCGTGCAGCTCCCGGCGGCGGTGCTCGCCGCCATCGACCTCGACAGCCTCCAGATCGCCAAGGACAGCTACGTCGCCGCGGACCTGCGCAATGCCTATTCCGACCTGGTCTACCGCGTGCGCTGCGGCGACGGCCAGCTCAACATCTATCTGCTGTTCGAGCACAAGAGCAGCCCGGAGCACTGGGCTCAGCTCCAATTGCTGCGCTACATCGCGCTTGAGGCCGAGCAATACCGCAAGCAGCACCCGGATGCCCGCCGGCTGCCGCCGGTGCTGCCGATCCTGATCTACCACGGCAAGCGCACATGGCGCGCCCCGGCCCAGTTCCACGACCTGATCGACCCGCTGCCGCCGCCGATCGCACCCTATGTGCCCGGCTTCACCTATGCGCTGGTCGACCTGTCCGCGCGCACCAACGCCGAGGTCAAGGGCGCGGTGCTGACCCGGCTGGTCCAGCTCGCGCTGCGCTGGATCTTCGACGAGGCCCCGGTCGAGCGCCTGCGCGCGCTGATCGCCCTGATCGCGCAGGTCCAAGACCGCGAAACGGCCGTGCAGGTGTTGGAATCCCTGCTGCGCTACTATGTCCAAGGCACCCAACGGGTGGACGAGCCCGCCGCCCGCACACTGCTGCAACAGATCCCTTCCGGAGAGCCGATCATGCAGACCTTCATCGACCGCTATATCGAACAGGGCCGCGAACAGGGCCGCGAACAGGGCCGCCAGCTCGGCTCGGCCATATTGCTGCTGGGCCAGATCGAGGAGAAATTCGGTCAGCCCGACGAGACCATCCGTCAACAGGTCATGAGCGCCGACCCCGACACCCTGCTCCACTGGTCCAAGCGCATCCTCAAGGCCGATTCGCTCGACGCCTTGCTGCACTAAGGATCGGTTCAAAAACAAGTGGTGCAGACGCCCGCTCGCTGAGCCTTTGGATTGGCCGTTTCGTGGTTTCGTCTGCACCACTTGTTTCTGAACCTTGACTAAGCCTGAGATTCCGCCGAGAGATGGTATTCGACGGCGAGCGGCCACCGACTGGGAGCGCCGGCTTTCCAGCCGGCGTGCGACTCGCAAGCCCGGAGCCGAACGTTTGCCCATGCCGCGCCGCTCGACGGCCCGTCGCACGGGAGACTGGGCAAGGATTCACGGCAGGTCGGGTTAGCGAAGCCTAACCCGACGATGCGAGTCCGTAACCCGTTGATTGTCGGGTTACGCTGCCGCCAAGTTGGGCGAACTGATTTGGATGAGGCTCGCTGCAGCCTTGGTCGGCCACTTCACCTTCCTGCCCGAGCCTACCACGGCAGCCGGCAGACGGAATTGGTGTATTTAGTAAACTGTCACTGTAATTCAGTGTGCCCGCGCGGTCGATGAGTGGTTGATGGGGAGCAGCGAGCTGCCGCGGTGACGCTGGCGCAAGCGGCAGGATGCCTGACAGAGAGAGAGACGAGAAAGCGGCCCTACGGCCGCTTTTTGTTGTTGATGGGGAGAAAGAGCTGCCGCGGTGATGCTGGCGCAAGGGGGATGCCTTGACAGAGAGATGAGAAAGCGGGCCCTACGGCCGCTTGAGCGCCTAAGATTCTCCCTTGATTCAACATACGCCGGAATAAGTTTTGACGCCCCATCAGCGAGACCCCGAGCATCTCGATTGCCTCAACCGCTGGCGTCAGGGCGTGCCGGAACGAGTTCCTACAGCCAGAACCGCTCCTAGAACGAGCAAGCGCCACGAGCAATTCCTCGGCATACTGCACTCCGGCCGCTGCCGCCTTGCGATACCAAGTCTCGGCGCGCCTCAAGTCATTGGCACGATCATAGATAAGACCTATCTGCAGCATGTGCGCGAGAGTCACCCCTGCTCTGCGGCCGGTAGCCAGTGCAGCGGGTGAGAGTCAGACCATTTCGGTGCTTTTAGCACCGTTCCATACAAAGTCGATTCAGGAGCAGGTATAGGCGAGACGTTTTCATCTGCCAATCGCAATCCGCATTGCTCGCCCTCGGCTTCGATTTGCTCATCAATAGATGTGGTATTGCGGAAGAACGACAAATCCCATACCCGAAGCTCTTTGTTTTGGGAGGCCGATGCTAGCGTCTGCCCATCAGGGGAAAACTGCATCTACCTGACCAATCAGCCCCTCGCCATCGACCAGCTTCACTACTATCTCACCCATTGCTTCATCCCACAGAGAGGAGGCGTGCGCCTTAACTACCATCCGCGGAATAGGTCCATTCTGTCGGTGTCCCCTGCGGTTCCCTTTTCTTGCCAGACACGACTTCCCCCAAGGGCACGATGACGCCGGTAGGCGGGATTACGCCACTGCGGTTCCCTTTTCTTGCCAGACATGACTTCCCCTGATTGCATCGTCTCATCGTTGGTTTCTTCGGCTAAGACATTGTCTTCGTCGCAAACCGTTCGTTCCTGGGGATGTTTCCTATCTCCCTCCAACTCCAGGTCTTTTTGGTCCTTTTCTGCAATTTCGATCAAGGCCGCCCGTCCCTTGCTACGGTCCAACTTCCACGACCGCCGTGCTCCTTCCTTTGTCGTCGATGTTACGGTCTGACCATCCAAGGCGAAGCTCAGTTCTGCAACGTGATTCCCATCTGCCCTCGCTGACGCTATTGCCTTGCCATTCTTCAAATCCCATAGCCGAATGGTACCGTCCTCCCGATCCCGAGACTAGAGTCTCCCCGTCCGGCGAAAAGCCCAGGCTGATGACGTTCTTGCTGTGCCCCTCAAGCACCAATCCCGCCATCGCTGTTTCCAGCGCCCATAGGCGGATTGTGTTATCCCATGAACCCGAGGCCAGCGTCTGCCCGTCATGAGAAATTGTCATGCTCGTGATCCAGCTGGCATGTCCCTTTAAAACAGCTCTTGTCTCTCCGGTCGAAATATCCCATAGTCGGATGGTGCCATCACGGGAACCTGAGATCAGGGTCTGTCCATCGGTCGGGAACCGCAGGATGGTAACGCTGTCGCTGTGCCCTCTCAGCTCTACTCGCTCACCGGTCGCCAACTTCCAGAGAACGATGTTGTCTCCCCAGGGATCGCCATGCCCGCGACCGTCCGGCCAATAATGCTTGATCATGAAATCATAATAGTCTGAGTCGTTAACGGCTGTCGCGGCGGCAATCGTCTGATGATCTGGTGAAAACAGCACGCTGGAGAGCGCACATGCATCCCCGTCCAGCAGCGCTATCTGCCGCCCGGTGGCGACCTTCCATACTTGCATGAGCTGTTTGCCAGGGACGGACAGATGCGCGATGAGAGCGTTACTGTTCGGCATGAACCCTAACGCCAACAATTCTTTTCCATTCATTTTTCGTGTCCAGGTGATCTTGCCGGTCGCCGCCTCCCAAAGTTGGATTCCGTCAAAGCCTGCCGCCAGGGTCTGCCCATCGGGGGAAAAGCAGAGGCAGTTTGCCTGCTGGGTGAATGACGCCTGCTGCGTGCCTGTTGCCACATTCCAAAGCCTTGTCTTAGATCCGTCCAACGCTGCCAGGGTTTGGCCGTTCGACGAGAAACAGAGGCTGCGCACGGATCCGGAAACCCGCATCAACAACTTATCTTCCTTGGCTTTGGCTACGTCCCAGAGCCGGACGGTGCCATCTTTCGAACCTGAGGCCAGGGTTCTGCCGTCCGGAGAGAAACTCAGGGCGACAACGCGAGCCGTGTGTCCTTCCAAGAGCGCGCGCGTCTCAGCCGTCTGCAAGTCCCAAAGCCGGATGACAAAGTCACTCTGAGGAATGACCAAATCCCCTGCTCCCGACGCCAGGGTCTTGCCGTCGGGGGAGAATGCGACCGTATTTACACCGGCGCGGTGTCCTTTCAAGACCGCCTTCTCTTCTCCGCTTGCAACATCATACAGCCGCACGGTCTTATCCTCGCTGCCCCAGGCGAGGGTGAGCCCATCGGGCGAAAAAACCACCCCGGAAATGATTTTCGAGCACGGGCCAAAAATGATCTTTTCACTTCTTGTCAGGCTGTCCCACAGCCGGACGGTACGATCCGCGCCAATAGACGCCAGGGTGCAACCATTCGGAGAAAAGCTTAGGCTTTCAGCCATCAAGCGATGACCCGAAAGAAATGCCTCAACCTTGCAGGTCACCACATCCCAAATCCAGCCTCTGCCATTGATGAATCCTGAGGCCAGCCTGCGGCCATCGGGCGAAAAGCTCAGGCTGGTGACGAGCTGAGACGGGCCCGGCTTTACCGCGTTGAGTCGGCCTGTGGCTGCTTGCCATAGCTCGATTTGGGATGTACCCGCTGCTAGGATTAGGCCGTTCGGGGAAAACCTGAGGCTGTTGACCGACCCGGACCGTCCCGCCGGAGGCTCTAATGTAGCCTTCGGTTCCCCGATTTCCAGATCCCATAAACGCAACGTCCCTTCACTCGATGAGGCCAACGTCCGGCCATCAGGGCAGAAGTCCAAGCTACGAACCGGCAAACCATGCTCGTGCAGCACTGCTTTCTCGGTGCCGGCTCCGACATCCCAGAGATGAATTGACTTATCATTGGCGCCCGATGCTAGTAGTTGGCCGCCTGGCGAGAAGGTCACGCTGACAACCCCAGCGGAGTGGCCGGAACATACCCTACGCTCTTTCCCGCTAGCGGTTTCCCAGAGCCGAATACTGTTGTCGGAAGAACCGGATGCCAGGGTCTGCCCATCGGGGGAAAAGCTCAGGCAGTTAACCGGCGCAGAATGGCCGGTCAGCACCGCCTTTTGGCGACCTGTTGTCGGATCCCAGAGACGAACGGTATTGTCTGTTGCCGCGGTGGCGATACTCTGGCCGTCCGGGGAACAGCTTACGCTTTTGAGGGCTACCGCAGCGTCCGCGAGCACACCTCTTGTAGTGCCGGTCGTTGTCTCCCATAGCCTTATCGTGCCGTCGGCTGAAGCCGAGGCCAAAATGCGTCCGTCCGGGAAAAAGCTCAGGCTGGTAACCTTCTCTCGATGGCCGCTCAGCATTAGCCTCAGCTTACCGGTCGCGATGTCCCATAATCTTACGGTATGGTCGCCCCCTCCTGAGGCCAGCAACCGACCGTCCGGGGAGAAGACGATGCTGTCCACCTGACCAACTCGATGGGGCTTGGTTGCACACGAATCAAAAACAAGTGGGTATACCGGATTGGCCATGATAATCCCAACGGTCTTTCCTGATCCTGATCCTGATCCTGATCTTGATTGGCCGAAGTGTTTTAGTGCATGGTAGGCGTGCAACCTTGCCGCATTCAGATCCCGGTCGGCGAGGCAGCGTTCCGCCTTCTCCAGAAACACCGAGCCTTGGTAGTGCATTGCTTGGACCAAGTGCTCTTGCGATTGCCGCTGCAACCGTTCCTGTTCCCGGATTTGCTGTTCGCGCGCCGCCAGCTCTGCCGCACGCCGGGCGAGGCTGGCCTTGATGTAGTTGATCTCCGGGTCGGCCAGGCGGTCGCTGCCCAACTGCTCCTCCGCCTCTGCGAGCCGCACACCGGCAAGCAACGCGCCATCGTCTCGCCCTGTCCGCTCCCATTCCATGAGGGCCAGTCGCAATCCGTTCTGCCATAGCCGAAAGGCCCGATCCTCGTTCAACCAGTCACGCAGGGGCAGCCAATGGTGAATCAGTGCCTCATGGATCAGCTCGCAGGTGTCATCGCCGCTTTGCTCATCGTGTCCGGTGATGACCAGACGTTCATCGGCCAAGCGCGCGACAAGAGGCCAGTTTTCCGGGCGCACCTGGGTGCGGGTGGCGACTTGGCGGGTGTCCGCTGTTGCTTCGCCAGGGCGCACCATCTGGACCATCAACTGGCGCATCCGCTGTTGGTCGGTGCTGTCGAATCGCGCATAGACCGCATCGGCATGCCGCGAGAGTGCCAAGGCGATGCCGCCCAGTTCCTCGTAGGCAACATGGGTCAGGCGTCGTTCTTGTTGACGCGGCCATAGCTCGCTGAGAGCAAACTCCAGAAGCGGCAGGCTCGGAGCAGCATGTGTCCCGGTGGCATCAATTCGACCGAGGTCGCGCAGCAGTCGTTCCGCCATCAGAGGCTCCAGCTCGACTCCGGCAAGGCGCGCCGGCTGTTCGATAATGGCGCGCAGTCGAGCGGACTCGCTTATCGATCCGACGAACTTCTTGGGGTGCCGGTCAAAAGCCTTGGCCAGACCAGGATGGGCTAGGAGGTGGCCGAGAAAATCGGCCCGCAGGGTGATCAGCAGGCAGAGTGGCGGCCGACTCCCAGGACACCCTAGGGTGGTGAGCGCCAGGGTGCGTATCAGCATGTCCACGAAAGCATCTCGCACTTCCGGTGAGCCCACCAGGGTATAAAGCTCCTCGAACTGGTCGAGCACCAACAACAATCGCTCGACCCCCTCGGCGACTGCCGGGCGTGCTGCATCCGCAAGCTCTACGTGACCGGCGCTAAAGGCTTGGGCTAGGGCTGCGGTTTCGGTCAGGGCTTGTGTGGACTCTTTTCTCCACAATCCCACCAATGCACGAGCGAGTTCGTAGAATGGCCGGCCTTTGGGTCGGAAAGATGCGATGCGCCAGGATCCGGCGGTCCGCAGGCGCGCGACAACCCCGGCAAAGGCCAACGACGACTTGCCGCTGCCGCTCGGGCCGACCACGGTCACCAGGGCATCGCGTTCGATTAGAGCCACTACTTCGCTAGCCTCATCCTCCCGCCCGAAATAGTTCGCGGCATCCTCCTCGCGAAAGGCCAGCAGGCCACGGTATGGGTTGGGCAGGGGTGTTGGCGTCGGCACTCCGGGCGCGCTTATGCCTTGGCGTCCCGGAATGTAGGTGAAGAGATACCACTCCACGAGGTTTGCGGTCATCAACAGGATCGACTCGACCTCACCCTCGGTGACTGCCACTTGCTCATCCTGGGCGTGAGCAATGAGGTTGCGATTGATACGGATATAGTTGATATCAGTAGCGATCTTCTTCCCGAAGAGTCCCGGTTGCTCGCACAGCGCCGCGGTCATGTCGAATAACGGCTTCGGCTTGGCGTTAGGTAGCTCACGACGGTAGATGTCGCGCACGATCACTTCCAACACATAGCCGGCCTTGACCAGCGCAAAGGGTAGGTCCACCTTCGCGATATCGATGGCGCGTTTGACCTCAGTCGTCAATCGACGGTCGACGACGGATTCCAGCCGGCGCTCCAAGCCTTCTAAGCGTCGCAGTATCAGGGCAAGGAAATCCTGTTGTTGCATCTTTTCACTTCAATTTGACGAGAAAACCAGGCCCGTAGCTGAGAAATCCCAACAAACCTGCCCTTCGGCGATCATGCCGCGAGCAACTCATGATACGCCCTCGTCGGGGGGTAGGGGACGGGGAAATAGGGGACGTACCCTGAGGTACCCCCACAAATCCGACCGCTCCGCGGTCATCCAGCGAGCACCGCATCATGGTCAATCGCGACCCATTGACCCGGCGGCCCGATCGAATCGAACAGTTCGGCGATGCTCCTGCGGCAATCCTCGAGCGTCAGCAGCAGCCGGGCCAAGAACAGGCGCGAGTAGGCGCGACGCTTGCGCGCGCCCGGTCGCAGACGCTCGTGCAGGGCGCAACGCTCGGCGGCAGTACCGATCAGCCAAAGCAGGATCGCCGCCAGTGATGCACTCAGCACCAGCACCGTGAAGCGGCCGGTGCCGCGCGAGGCGCTGCACTCCAACCCCTCGAAATTGCGGTGAAATTCCGGTGACAGTTTGCTAAATAGTGCCTGACCGAAAACACGAATTTCCTTGCTGCGCCATGCACTTATAATCTGGCCCCTTGGTCGAAGTCGGCGACACGAAGAATTACACGGTACGTGCGCTAGATCTTTAAGTTGCTGTTTCATATCGGCTGTGGCAGTGGGCTTGCCCGTTTGATACCATCAGCATTCCGATCTCGAAATTGGCTTCGAATCAACTTCGTTCCGGGAAAAGCAGATGCGGCAATTCTTCAATCCCCAGCGGCAGTTCGGCGATTACGACATTGCCGACATCAAGCTCGACCCGCAATCGCGCGACACGACATCCCGCGGCTGTTGCGCGGGCTGCATACATCTACATGGCTATTTATCTACATGACCCCGTCGGTGCGTAAGCAGATCGAGCGATCCTGGCCGAGCGTAGCGTGCCGATGGTGGCGGTGCGGTGAGTAGCGAAACCGGACGCCCGGGCATGGACCAATGGCAACTGTTGGTGCTGGGCACCTTGCGCCATGGATTGAATGCGGACTACGACCGCATTCACGAATTGTCGAACCAACACGTGACCATCCGCCAGATGCTGCGCTGCAGTGATTGGGATGAGCCCAAGCACTTTCACCTGCAGACGATCAAGGACAATCTGCGCCTGTTTACCCCGGACGTGCTCGAGCGCATCAACCAGGTTGTTGTCAATGCCGGTCATACGCTGGTAAAAAAAAGCCTGCTCGACGGGCTTGAGGTCCGTTGCGATTCGTTCGTCGTGGAAACCGATGTCCACTATCCCACCGACATCAATCTGTTGTACGACGCGGTGCGGAAAGGCATCGAGACCAGCGCGAAGCTGTGCGAGGACGTGGGCATTTGCGATTGGCGCCAGAGCGCCTACAACGTGCGCTGCTTGAAGAACGCCTACCGGCGCGTGCAGCAGCTCAAGCGCTCGGGTGCGAAGGACGAGGACAAGCGCAAGGCGCGGGACGCCGAGATCGAGCAGGCCTATCGCGACTACCTCGACCTGGCCGCGGGCTTCCTCGGGCGCACCCGCGCAACGCGCGAGGTGCTGCGCGAAGTGCACAAGCTGCCTGAGGTTCTGCTGCACGAACTGGACTACTACACCGCCCACGGCGAACGGCAGATCGCGCAAGTGCGCCGCCGCGTGCTCGAAGGCGAGCGTATCCCCCATGCCGAGAAGGTGTTCTCGATCTTCGAGGAACACACCGAGTGGATCAGCAAGGGCAAGGCCGGCGTTCCCGTCGAGCTCGGCCTGCGTGTGGCGATCGTTGAAGACCAATACCGATTCGTACTTCATCACCGCGTCATGCAGCACGAAACCGACGACCAAATCGCCGTCGTGCTGGTCGAAGAGGCCGTGCAGCGTTTCCCGAGCATCAGCAGCGCGAGCATGGACAAGGGGTTCCACAGTCCCGCCAATCAGGAGGCATTGCGCAACGTCGTCAATTTTCCGGTGTTGCCCAAGAAAGGCAAATGTTCAGCCGACGAAGCGGCCTACGAATCCCAACCTCGGTTCGCGCGTCTGCGTCGCCGCCATTCCGCCGTCGAATCGGCGATCAACGCCTTGGAGGTGCACGGGCTCGACCGGTGCCCCGATCACGGCATTGATGGCTTCGAGCGCTATGTTGCCATGGCCGTGGTGGCGCGCAATATTCACCGCATCGGCGCGATCCTGATCGCCCGCGACGCGGAAGAAGAGCAGCGTCGGCGAAAACGCGCAGCGTAACCCCGCAGGCTGTTCGAATGACAATGGATCGAGGGATTGGTTTGCCCAAAATCGGGGATTGATAAGAAGGATTCGCAATTCGCCGGACAGGGCCGCAAAATTCTCCAAGATTAGCAAACATAGGTCGTGGAGCAATCGCTTCCATGGCAGGCTGGCCGTGAAAATATCGGGCTTTTCGTTCAGGCACTAAATAGACTTATTTATCGTCGCGATCGCTTGCCTTAGGTCCGCGTTTTCGAGGGTTTTTGGCGGTCGGACCGATCAACTCTTTTGGCGACAGGTGATTAGCGCTATCCCTTAGCTGGCGGGCTCACGGACTGAGCCTGCGGCAGGCGCACACTACGCAGCGTGTTCACCAACGGAGCGCCTGCAATGCCCCAAAAACCGATTCAGTTCCAACGCGGCATGTCCCTGAGTACGTTCATCGAGACCTACGGCACCGAAGAAGCGTGTGAAGCGGCCTTGCTGCGGGCGCGTTGGCCTACAGGATTCGTCTGTCCCCCATGCACTCGATGCGAGCACTCGAGCTTTGTTGTCCACGGGCGCCGCTACTGGCAATGCGCCCACTGTCGGGAGCAGACCACGTTGCGCTCGGGAACCCTGTTTCATGCCATGCGCCTGCCCCTGACGAAGGGTTCCAGCAGATCTACCTGGTCACGCAGAACAAGAACAACATTTTGGCGCTCTCGTTGAAGCGCCAGATCGGCGTGTGCTACCGCACCGGTTGGCGGGTCAAGCACAAGCTGCTCGAAGCCATGGCGCAACGCGAGGATGTGCGCCTGCTCGAAGGCGTGGTTATTGCCGATGACGGTGTGCTCGGCGGTGTGCATGCCGGCAAGCCGGGGCGCGGGTCGAAGAACAAGTCGCCATTCGTCGCCGCCGTCGAGCTCAACGATGAGGGGCTGGCCGAAGCATGTGCGCTTCGACGCCATCGTCGTATGTCGATTTGATTTCGACAATTCGCCCCCTACCAGGCCATACCGGGTCAACTATCGCCACGTCTCGCGCCCCCCTCCCCCCCTACCTCCTGCGTCTCCCCCGCGGCCCTCCTCCGCCGCCTGGTTCACACCTGCGCGCGTACACGGCCCTGCCCTGAAAAGCGGCCCCAGGCCCCTGGTGGTGAGTATGGCACTAATCACCTGGCGACATGGTTCGGCAGGGCTCGTTCCGAACGCCGCGCGGCCCATGTACACCCGACACAAAACTGACCATGGCAACCGTCCGGTGTATTAAGTGTCCTTTTAGTAAACTGTCACCGTAATTGCACTGACGGCAGTCGCCATGCTCTGAAGGTAGTTCAATTTGTGCCAGAACCGCTCTCAGTAGTTCATGCAGAACAGATGCTTGACGGACAGAAGCAATGGCGGGCTTGAAGAAGCGTTCGCAACCATCGAAAATTCTTGGGTCCGGGGGCGCATCGCTGCGTCTTGCCTGGTCTGCGTCCGATCCGAGGCCCGACACGTATGAACGATCTCAAGGCTCCCGTTTCGCGGCTGCTGCGTCTGCTTCGCAGTGCACGCGAGCGCTGGAAGGCCAAGGCGCTGGAACGCCAGAAGCGCCTGCGTGCGGCGCAGGTGCGGATTCGCGACTTGGAGTACAGCCGTGCCTACTGGAAGGAACGGGCGTTGTCGGCCGAGGGTCGCGCGACGGCGAGCGCTGCCTCGGGCGGGCAAGCCGACGAGGACGAAGAGGACGAACCGCCGCATGCGGCGGCACCGACGCGTGTCGCCAACCATCGCCATCCCTTGGAGGTGATGCAGTTGAGTCTGCAACTGTATCTGCATGGTGGGTTCGGTTGCCGCGGAGTCGGTTGGGTACTGCGGTTGTTGGCGGGGTACCTGCCGCCGGGCGTTCCGGCCTCGACCACCGTCCTGAATTGGTGCTGTCGGCTGGGGTTGGGCGTGTTGCGGCGTGTGCCGCAGCGGCGCGGGGATTGGATCTTCGTCATCGACCACACGGTGGCGTTGGGCGAGCTGAAGTGTTTCGTGGTGCTCGGCATTGCCGCCGCGCGGCTGTCCGAGACCGGGTATTCGCCCCGTCATGGCGACATGACGGTGCTGGCCGTGGAGGTGATGGCGAACAGCAGCGGTGTGCGGGTGGCGGCGGTGCTTGAACAGGTGAGCGCGCGCACGGGGATGCCGGTGCAGATCGTCTGCGACCACGGCAGTGATCTTCGTAAGGGCATCGCGCTGTTTCGCCAGCAGGCGCCGAGCTGCGTGGAGACCTACGACATCTCCCATGCCGTCGCCGCGCAGTTGAAGGCGCACTGGCGCGACAACGCACCTTGGCAGGCGTTCCTGAAACAGGCGGGCACCACCTTGAGCCGCTTCCAACAGACCGACCTGGCCTTTCTGCTGCCGCCGCGCCAGCGCACCAAGGCGCGCTACATGGCCGTCGATGCCCATGTCGAGTGGGCGCAGCGTCTGATCGACCATCACGATCGGGGCGACTTCAGCCTCATCGGGCGCGGATGCGTGTTCAGTGCCGACGCCTGGGCGCACCTGTGTGCGGTGCAGGGCAAGCCCCGCGCCGCTGCGTTGCGCATCCTCATCGGACGCTCCTACGACACGCGTGCCGCCTTGTGCGAGGCACTGTGCGCGAAGGGCGCCGCAGCGCTGGTGGACGATCTCGACGATGCCTTTTGGCGTTTGGCCGATCCGGGCTATGCGCGCTTTCTCGAAGCCTTTGCGTGGGTGTTGGCCTATCGGCAGGTCCTGCCGGCGTGGAGACAGACGATCCAGGTCTCCAAGACCGTGCAGACGGTTCTGAAAACCGAGGGGCTCTCGCGCACCACACCCGCCGTCGTGCAGGCGAAGCTCGCCGCGCTGCAACCGCTGGCCGCTGCGGTGGCCGACTTCCGCACGCGGGTCCTCAAGCACGTCGAGCACGAAGCGGCCAAGCTTCCCGCCGATGTCACCTGGTTGGCGTCCTCCGACATCATCGAATCGGTCTTCGGTCAGTACAAGACCTTCACCGACCGCGGCCCGCTCAAGGAAGTCGGCCGCCTGGTGCTGCTGATTCCGGCATTCCTGTCGGACTTGAGCGCCCCGGCCATCCGGGACGCGATGACCACGGTGCGCAGCATCGATGTCGCGCAGTGGGTCGAAACCCACCTCGGACCGTCCATGCTCGCACGCCGCCGGCGTGCCCTCAAACCCGACATCAAAGCTGCATGAACGTTTTGAGGTGCTGCGGTGGGAAATTGAACAGCCTACGCACAGCCTCCCCGCGCAGCGCCCAGAGGGCGGGCGCGCCAACTGCGTGAAACGCGCGAGCTTCGTTGACACGGGCATAATCCTCTCAGCGTAGGGCCGTGTTTCACCCGCGTGTTATCTCGGGCCGCCACCCGCAATGCTGACCGCGCATTACCGGGCGTCACAGCTCGTATGGATGGCTCCGACTTCCGCACACCACCGCCTGCGTCCTCGCTTTTTACACTTGTTCGCAGGTGCCCACTCCCGCGGACCGATGTGCGGATCTCCCTGGTTACCGCGTGTTCTCAATGTCAGACTCGACACGGCCTAGGACCCTGGGGAGTATCCGTGCCGCTCGCCAGAGCACGACACGGATTGTTGCCTGCCGGCGTGACAAAACCGTTGGCACTCTCCAACCACTATTTTCGGGGGCTCAACACCTTCAGGGTCGGCATCACCCGTTTTACCCTTTGCGCCTCGCCTGCTTTTGCGCCTGCGCATCGACGCGCCTGTTACCAGTCGCGCCGCAAGGCTCGATACTGGGCTCGTTGCTCACGATTACCCAGGCGGGACTTCCACCCGCTAGAACACGCGGCCTTGCCAGGCCGCACTGTCACCGTAATTCGTAGAGGCTTAACTGTTCCAGCAACAACTCAAGTCCTCAGCGCTTGCCTGCGAGTTTTTTGTGCAGCGTTGAATCGAACGCGGTGTTGGTCCGCGTCCGCGCAGGGCCGCTCGACATAGGCAGATCGCCCCGATGCGTAGCCGAAGCAGGCGGCAACGACCCGTTCGGCCTCGGCGCCCATCGGGAATACCGTCCAGCGCACCTCGATGAGATCGCCCCGAACTGCGATCCGCGGCAGCGAGTCGGCCATGGTGCGGACGATCTCCTGCTCCCCGCCGCTGGCAGTGGTCAGCGCGACGGCGATATCGAACCGGTCGCCGAGCAGCAAGGAGCCGGACCGAAAGCGGACCTGGTCGCCGTCGACCAGGCGCTCGCCGCCGGTCGCGACTTCGGCATCGGCCCACGGAAAGGGGTCGGCGGCGGCACCGCCGAGCCGAAGCGCGAGCCCGAAGACGGCAGCCCCGATGATGAAGGATCGGGATCTTGGCAGACTGGACGGCATCTGTGCTCCGGGTGTTGGATGGTGAGGGCGTCGCCGATGGAGCGCCTTAGGGCGGCGCCGATGGCAGGCCGCTCTGGTCCAGGGTGAAGCTGTCGCGCGCATCGTCCAACTCGTTGCCCACGCTGGTCAGGTCGAGCGCGTATCCTCGGGGATTGTTGCCCCGGGAGCTTGCCCAGTTGCGCACATAGGTGACTGTGTCTTGCGCGCTGGCGTGGGCGGACAGCGCTGCGGTAAGACCGCTGATCAGGGCCGTCTCATGGGCATCGGTCCACGCGGAAGGGCTCCCGGTCCAGTTCAGACGGGCTTGAGCGGTCTTGGCTCGCGCCAAGGCCCCCGTGAACCGTGCGCCGGCGTTGCCGCCGCTGACGACCCAGGCCGGGCCGCGGATGTGCAGGCGCAGGATCATGCCGTTGGCGCGCTCGATCCAGGCTGAATACTTGCGCGGGCTGGAGGAAAACAGCGCAGCGCCGTTGCGGTTGTCGTCTCGGTCTTTGTCGGGGCGAATACCGAAGAAGCCGAGGCACTCGACCTCGCTGACCGCCCGCACGACCCGAAAGGTCGACTGGGCATCCGCGCTCAGACTCGCCCAGGCCGAGCCCGTGAGCGACTCGGGCATGAGCTCGCCATCGCTCCAGGTATGTCTCGGCGGCACCGAGCGCGGTCCGTTCCAGCTCATGTCG
>CALOBA010000063.1:0-74774 GCA_942491465.1 uncultured Gammaproteobacteria bacterium | reverse complement strand
ACGAGACGAGGCCTGGACCATCAAGCGTGGCTCGGATGCCGTGACCGCCGCGGGCGCCATCCACAGCGACCTGGCGCGCGGCTTCATCCGGGCAGAGGTCATCGGCTGGGAGGAGATCCTCGAGCTGGGCTCCATGGCCGAGGCCAAGAAGGCGGGCAAGGTCCGCTCCGAGGGCAAGACCTACGAAGTCCAGGACGGCGACGTCACTCGAGGTCCTCTTCGACGTCTGAGCCGGACCAGGCCCAGCGAATGTCGAGGCGATCGTCGCCGGACTCGCTGACCGTCGGGCACGCCCCAGGCGGCGTCATCAGGCTCCACGTCCACGAGCATCGTGCGGAAGGAATCGCCCTGTGCTCCCGCCCACACGACCAGCCTGTCGACGTCCGGGCCGAACGTGCTTCGTCCTCGGAGGCGGAGACATTGACCGCGACCCGTAGCTGCGAGTCGTCGATGATGAGGAAGCCGGCCCGCTCGGAGAGCTCGACCGCCACGGCCTCGATGAGGGAGTCAGCCTCGAATCGATCGAGGACCTTCTCGCGAGCCTCGAGCACGAGCTCGAGGAACTCGGCTTCGTCGTACTCGGTCTCGTGGGCCAGGAGCACGTCGGCGAACAGGTCGGTGTCGCTCTCGTGCAGCTCGTAGAAGTAGTAGGGGGGCAACCCCGTCGCGCGTAGTCACAGCGCCGAGTATAGGCTTCTGTCTCACGTGCCCGAACGAGGTACCGAACGGCACGCAGGAACGAAGTGAGGCGCGATGCAGACACCTGACGTGGTCGTGGTCGGCTCGGCCACGCGGGACCTCAGCGATGAGGATCCACGCGGCTGGATGCTGGGCGGCGGCGTCACCTTCGGAGCGCTGGCACTGGCGCGCCTCGGGCTTCGAACCGGACTCGTGCTCGGCGTCGACGACCAGGCCGCGACGGCCCTGGAGCTGGAGCTCATCCGTGATGCCGGGGCGGAGATCGCAGAGGTGCCGCTCGCCAACGGACCGGTCTTCACCAACGTCGAGACGCTGGCCGGCCGGGTGCAGACATGCGGCTCGCTCAGCGACCCGGTGCCGGTAGAGGCGTTGCCCGCGGGCTGGGAGCAGGCGCCCGCGTTCGTGTTCGCGCCGATCGCCTCCGAGATCCCGGACGAGTGGGTGGATGTGCCGTCGGCCTCCGCCTGCGTCGCCTTCGCCTGGCAGGGCATCCTGCGCAACCTCGCGGCCGGAGAACGGGGACGCCCAGGCTGCCGGGCCCGTCGCCCTTCCTGGAGCGCGCCGATATCCTCGCCTTCCCAGCCGCCACGACGTGTCCAGCGAGACCTTCGCTGCAGCGAGATCGGCGCCTGGGTCGGCGACGAGTGCGACGTGCTCCTGACCGCCGGTCTCGTGGGTGGCTTGCTGCTGCGCATGCGTGCTGGACGCATCGTGGACGCCCGGGCCTACCCGAGCGTGCCCTCGGTGGAAGCGATCGACCCCACGGGCGCTGGTGACACGATGCTCGCCGGCTTCGTCGCGGCTCGTCTCGTGGCAGGCCCCGAGGGTGAACGGCTGGGGCGTGACATCTACCTGGGCGCCGCCGCATCCAGCCAGCTTCGTGGAGGGCCCTGGCATGAACTCCGTGCTTCACCTTCGGGCAGTTGTTCGCGCGCGCATCAGCACCACGGGCATGCGCTGGAAGGCCAAGCACGAAGAAGCCGCCCGACCCTGAGGGTGCGGGCGGCTTCGACTACGAGGGTCACTTCGGCGGAGGCGAACTCGCTGCGTTGCTTTCGTCGACCAGCACGGTGCCGGTGTCGATGACAGGGTCGAGCGTCTCGCCGTTGATGAGGGCGATCAGGCTCTCGACCCCGAAGTAGCCCATGTTGAACGGGTTCTGAGCGACGGTGGCCGACATCTCGCCGGCAAGGATCGAGTCAGCAGCATTGGGGTTGGCATCGAAGCCGATGACCGTGACCTGGTCGATCAGGCCCTGGAGCCGCAGCGCCTCGATGGCGCCGAGCGCCATGTTGTCGTTGCTGGCGAAGATACCTGCGAGGTCCGGATGCTGGGTCAGGATGTCCTCGGTCACGGCCTGGCCCCTCTGCACGTCCCAATCCGCCGGCAGCTCGGCTACGAGGTCGAGGCCGCAAGCCTTGAGCGCCTCAGCACCGCCGGTCGCGCGCAGCTGGCCGGTGGTGGTGCTGATGATGCCCTGCAGCAGCGCGACCTTGGAGCCCTCTTCGAGGTTGTCGCAAAGGTACTGGCCGGCGATAGCGGCGCCGGCCTGGTTGTCGGTGCCGATGAAGGTCACGCCTTCGTTGTTGCCGTTGGAGTCCACGTACACGATGTTCACGCCCTGGGCGATGGCGTCGTCAAGCGCCGGACCCAGCGCCTCGGGGTCGGTGGGGGCGATGGCGATGCCGTCGACGCCCCTGAGCAACAGCGTCCTCGACCTGGGCGATCTGCGCTGTACGTCGGACTCCGTCGGCGGTGCAAGCACGATCAGGTCGACGCCGAGTCGGTGCCCTTCTGCCTTGGCACCGGCTTCGACGGCCGCCCAGAACGGATTGCCGGCGCCGGGGCCCTTCATGTTCACGTACAGCTTGGAGTCCGCGGCGGCGCGCGTTGGCTCGTCCTGCGCGACGACGGGGGCGATGGCCACCGAGCGCACGCCCGCGCAGTCCGATGGCAGGTTTTCATGCTTTCATCCTCCTGACGACTGGCGGTGCGCTCCCGGGCTTCACCGCTCATGCCCCGCCGAGCACGCTCGCCCGGATGGCCACCTCCTTGCTGGGCGTCGACCAGGATCCGCACCTCGGCGGACGCTGTCCGCGGACGCAGCGACACGTCGACGATAGAAGGCGACGGATGATAATCACGACGCCGATCAGCGACCTGCTGCCAGAAGACGCCGACATTCTGCAGGTTGAGCCGTTGCGCAGCAGGCCCATGACCAGCACGCCGGAAGCGCCGAGGACCGTGCCGCGGCCGCCGAAGAAGCTGGCGCCGCCGATGATGACGGCCGCGATGGCGTAGAGCTCGTCGCCGGTGCCCGCGGCCGGGAAGCCGGAGTTCGTACGTCCGGCCAGGAGCAGGCCGGCGAAGCCCGCGAAGTGCCGCAGAAGGCGTAGACCAGCACCAGCGTCCGATCGACGTTGATGCCACTCACCCGGGCGGCCTGCGGGTTGCCGCCGATGGCGAAGATGTGACGGCCCTGGCGAGCGTGGTTCAGGAAGAGCCAGACCAGGAGATAGGTCAGGACGACCACGACCAGGCTCGACCGGCAACGCGACGCGCTGGCGCCGAAAGGCGGGGATGTTGTCGGCGCCCGAGGAAGCGGACCTCCGGGCTGCAGGCCGCTGATGGGCACGCCGCCCGATATGAGGTTGGTGAGGCCTCGGACGGCGAAGAGCGTGCCCAGGGTCATGATGAAGGGATGCGGCAGTCGCAGCATGGTCAGCCCGAAGCCGTTGATGGTGCCCACCGGGAGGCCGACCACCAAGGGCCGCCAGGAGAACCACTGGCCACGGCAAGCGTGTCGGCATCGGCGAGCACGGCCGTGGTCATGGCTGCCAGAGCCATCGTGGAGCCGACCGAGAGGTCGATGCCGGCGGTGACGATGACGACGAACATGCCGAGGGCCAGCATCGCGTAGAGGCTGTTCTGCCGGAGGATGTTGGCGAGGTTCTGCGCCGCTCAGGAAGACATCCGGCTGGACGACGAGGACCGCCATCATCACGAGCACGACGAACAGGCGAGCGGTCCACCCCAGCATGATCCGACAGGTGGTGGTGTCGTCGAGCTCGAGCTCCGGCGGTCTCGAGGGCGGACATCGGGTTCCGACATGTCACGGTCACCTAGTCGTGGTCGACGGCGGTTTCGGTGCCGGCTGCCACCCTTCGTTGCCCATGATCCAGCCGATGACCTCGTTGCGCTCGGTGTCCTCGAGCCTGCCGTCGGCGAAATTGCGGCCCGTGGTACAGCGCCATCACGCGATCGCAGACGTAGAAGATGTCGTCGAGCCGATGGCTGATGAGGATGACCGCGATGCCCTTGTCGCGCAGGCCCTTGATGAGATCGAGGACCTTGGCCACCTCCTTGACCGCGAGCGCGGCGGTCGGCTCGTCCATGATCACGACCTTGGCCTGGAAGGCGGTGGCGCGGGCGATGGCCACCGCCTGGCGCTGACCGCCGGACAGCTCCTCGACTAGCTGGCCCACGCTCTTGACGTGGATCTGGAGGTTGTCGAGGTGCTCGACGGAGCGCTCCTGGTTGGCCTTGTGGTCCACGAGCGTGATCGGACCGATCCGACGCGTCTGCTCTCGTCCGAGGAAGATGTTCTCGTCGATACGCATGTTGCCTGCGAGCGCGAGGTCCTGGTAGACCATCTCGATGCCCAGGCGGCGCGCGTCGCCAGGGTTGGAGAACCGCACCCGGGCACCCTCGACGAGTAGCTCGCCACTGCTGGCTGGATGCACGCCCGACAGGACCTTCATCAGGGTGGACTTGCCGGCCCCATTGTCGCCGACCACACCCAGGACCTCGCCCTGGTCGAACCAGGTCCACGCCCACCAGCGCATTGACGTGGCCGAAGTGCTTGGAGATCTTGCGCGCCTCGATGACCGGGGTCCCGGTGGCCGACGCGTCGCACCACGCGCTCACCTCGTCGAGGCGGACGATCCGGTGCTCAATGCTGGCGGAGACCGTCAGCGCCTCCACCGCCAGGCGCAGGCCTCGACCCCGTCGCTGGCCGTGCAGGGATTCTCAGAGTCGGCCCGCTGCGACCTCGACGAAGGCCAGCAGCTCGTCCCGATAGGCCTCGTCCCAGCGGTCGAGGAAGATCGTCCAGGCCGGTCCCGTCGGCGGGGGACGCCAGGCTCGACCGAGCGGATGGTCGAGTTCGCGGGCCAAGGCCCACAGCCACGCTGTCGCGCGAGCCGAAGACCTCGGCCCGGACGTCATGGCCCAACGGATCGTGTCGCGTCCAGGTCAGTGTCAGGGGGATGCCGCCCTCGAGTGAGATGATCGCGACCGCGTTGGCGTAGTCGTCGTACTTGGCGAACTGCGGGAAGCCCTCGGCGCTGCCCACGCAGTAGACCTCCGTGGCCTCGCGTCCGGTCAGGTAGCGGAGCACGTCGAGGTCGTGGATCGAGAGGTCGCTGAACATCCCGCCCGACGAGGCGATGAACTCCTCCGAGGCCGGCTCGGGATCGTGGCTGCGCATGGAGACGGTGTAGATGTCACCCAGCTCGCCGGACTCGATGAGCCTTCGGGCCTCCACGTAGGCGGGGTCGAAGCGACGCTGGAAGCCGACCTGTACCGGCGCCTTGGCCGCACCGATCTCGGCAGCCAGGCTGACCGACTCCTCGAGCGTCGAGGCCAGCGGTTTCTCGCAGAAGGTGGGCAGGTCACGCGCGAGGGCGGCGCGGATAAGGCCGGCATGGGCATCGGTGGCCGCGACGATGACCACCGCGTCGGCCATATCCATGGCGGCGTCGGCCGAAGCCACATGCTCGAGGCCGAGCTCGGCCTCCGCGACATGTGCGGCACGCTCGGGCACCAGGTCGGTGATGGAGACGGCTGAGACCTCGGGAGAGCTCTTCAGCGTGCGAGAGTGCAGCGGCGCGATCCGCCCCCGCTCCGAACATCGCGATCCTCATCCGCGCGGCGTCCTCCTCCTCGCATGGCAGCGCCCCGCCTGCCTCATCAAGCAGGCACATGGTACGGCTTCGGGCAATGCGGATGTTGGCCGGGGCCGTGTCCGGAATCAGGGCGGTGCCGGACCGGTGGAACGACGTGCGATGAGCTCGACCGGGACCTGGGTCGTCTCGCCCCCGGGCGCATCGCTTCTCACCCTCGTTGATCCGCTGGATACCCGGCCCAGGCGGCCGAACAGGTCCTCCACCGCAAGACGCGCCATCTCCTCGGTCGACTGGCGCACCGTGGTCAGGGCAGGGTCGACGTAGGCTGCCAGCTCGATGTCGTCGTAGCCCACGACGCTGATGTCCTCGGGGATGCGGCGCCCCGCGTCGATGAGCCCGCGCATGACGCCGATGGCGCTGAGGTCGTTGCGACAGAGCACGGCTGTCTCCTCGAACGAGGCCTCGACCAGCTCTCGGGGCGCGCGGAGTTCCAGCTCTCGACCGTGCCATCGCTGATGTTCACCGATACCACGGCCAGGACCCTGGGTCCGACCGCTCACGCTCGGTCACCGCCATCCGGGCGCCATCGATGCGGGCCTGCACGGCGCTGTTGTGGTCATCATCGTCGCCCACGAAGACGATCGATCGGTGACCCAGGTCGAGCACGTGTTCGGCGGCGATGCGGCCGCCCATGATGTTGTCCGACATCACGGCCGGGACGCCCGGCACGGTCGACTCGCTGTTGACGATGACAGCGGGACAGTGAAGCTCGAGGATGCGCTCGCGGTGCCGGCGCGAGACCGCGGTACTGGCGATGATCATGCCGTCCACCTCGCGCTCAGCCAGGATGTCCAGCGACTCCAGTTCTCGCTCCGGATCGCGTCGTCCGTCGGCCAGGCGCCATGTAACCCCGTTCGCGCGCAGCGTCTTCGACCGCGCTCACGATCTGTGGGAAGTAGGGGTTCTCGATGTCGGTGACGATGAGCCCGAGCGTGCTGGTAGCGCGCAACTTCAAGGAACGGGCCACGCCGGACGGGCGATAGCGCAGCTCGCGCGCGGCCACCTCGACCTTCTGGCGCGTGGCCGGCTCGACGCCGGCACCTCCACGCAGGGACCGGCTGACGGTGGCGGTGGAGACCCCGGCTCTGGCCGCCACCTCCCGGATCGTGGCGGGCTTGGTCGGGTCGTTGTGGTTGGGCATCGCTGGCTCCTGCCTTGGACGCTCCAGGCCCGCGGCGGTCGGCCTGTAAACGTTTACGTCATCGCGGATGATGGTACCCGGACCGGACGTTCTTGACTGGCCCGGCACGCGCCGGAGCCGCGCGCCGATCCGTCCTGGCAGCGTGGAAGGGTATGTCGCATGGGCCTCACGACCGTCGGAGCAGGGGAGGTTGCTGCGACGCGTGTTGACGACAACGGTACATGCGGACAGGCCATCACGCCGACGTCGGGCTCTGGTCAGAGTACGTCTGCTTTGCCGAGCATCGAGTCGGTCCGGGCGACACGATCCAGCTGGCAGCGGGGGGACCGTGAGCGCGCGCTGGTGGTGCTCGAAGGCGCGGCCAGCGTCGGGGCGGGCGCTCACCGCTGGTCGTCGCTGGGCAGCAGCCGTGCCTCGGTCTTCAATGGGCCGCCGCCGCCGGTGGTGCTGGTTGATCCCGGCCTCGACCTTCACGTGGCGGCCGAGTCGCAGGCCACGATCGTGGTTGCCGATGCTCCCGCCGCGACCACCCGCAGGACGAAGCTGTTCGAGCCCGGGGACATCCACGTCGAGACCCGCGGCGAGGGCATCACCGAGCGCACCATCGACATCCATGACCTGCCGCCCGACGGAGGCAGCTTGGCAGGACTCATCCTCTTGGAGGTCTTCACGCAGGGCGGCAACTGGTCCAGCTACCCCCCCACAAGCACGACACCGAGGATCCTCCGGCCGAGGCCTATCTCGAAGAGCTCTACTACTACCGGTTCCGGCGACGGGAGGGCTGGGGTTTCGCCCGGGTCTACACGCCCGACCGTTCTCTTGACGTCTCGTTCGCGCCAGGCGATCGGGACGTGCTGCTCGTGCCCCGCGGCTACCACCCCTTCGGTGCGCCCGCCGGCTACGACGCCTACTACCTCAACGCGATGGCCGGCCCAAACCGGGCCTGGCACTTCAGCGTCGACCCCGACCATGCCTGGTTGATGAACTGGGACCCGAACAAGCCTACGCATAGGGCAGAACACAGGAGCGCGCCCATGACCGAGACCCTCACGCCCGCGACCAGCACCGCCAGCCCACTGCAACGGACCGCGAGCGAGTTCCCCACGGACTACTGGAACGACTCGTGCAACGAGAGCGAGCTGCGCTATGCCATGGAGAACGGGGCCGTGGGTGCCACGACCAACCCCACCATCGTGGGCGCGGTCATGCAGCAGGAGTACGAGATCTGGGCCCCGCGCGTCCGCGAGATCGCGGCCGCCAACCCTACCTGGACCGACCAGCAGATCACCTGGCAGGTGATCGAGGAGATGGCGGTGCGCGGCTGGAAGATGCTCGAGCCCCTGTACCAGCAGAGCCACGGCCAGAAGGGCCGGCTGTCGATCCAGATCGACCCCACGCTCAACCGCTCGCCCGAGCGCATGATCGAGCAGGCTCGCCACTTCGAGACCCTCGCGCCGAACGTCCAGATCAAGTTCCCTGCGGTCAAGGCCGGCATCGAGGCCATGGAGGCCGTGGCCGAGGAAGGCATCAACATCAACGCCACGGTCTCCTTCACGGTGCCCCAGGCGCTGGCGGTCGGCGAGGCCATGGAACGCGCCCTGGCCAAGCGCGAAGCGGCCGGTCACGACACCTCCTGGATGGCGCCGGTGGCCACCATCATGATCGGGCGCACGGACGACTGGATCAAGGCCTGGGCCAAGCGCGAGGGCGTGACCCTGACCCCGGGCGCAGCCGACTGGGCCGGCGTCGCCGTGTTCAAGCGCGCGGCGGGGATCTTCGAGGAGCGTGGCTACCGAACCCGTCTGCTGGCAGCGGCCTACCGCCACCACCTGCACTGGTCCGAGCTCATCGGCGGCGACGTCTCCATGACCATCCCGTATGGCTGGCAGAAGCTCTTCAACGCGTCCTCGGTTCCGGTCGTCGATCGCTGGTCGAACCCGGTCCCGCCCGCGTTCCTCGATGAGCTCCTCGAGAAGGTGCCCGAGTTTGCCAAGGCCTACGAGCCCGATGGTCTCTCCATCGAGGAGTTCGAGACGTACGGTGCGACCCGGCGCACGCTGCGCGGTTTCGTGGCCTCGTACTGGGAGCTGGTCGGCACCATCGACGACCTGCTGGTGCCGAACCCGGACGTGAAGGCGTAGCCGGCGCGCGAGCACAAGGAGGGGAGCGACATGCCGCGAGCGACCGTGGCCCAGGCCCTCGTGACCTGGCTGGCCAATCAGTACGTGGAGCGGGACGGCCGGCGAGCGCGCTTCTTCGAGGGCGTCTTCGGCATCTTCGGCCACGTCAAGCGTGGCCGGCCTGGGTGAGGCGCTCGAGCGTGCGCAGCAGGCGTGCGGTATTACCATGCCCGGCAACGAGCAGGCCATGGTGCACACCGCTGCAGCGTTCGCCAAGCAGTCCCGGCGGCTGCGCACCTTCGCCTGTACGTCGTCGATCGGCCCTGGGGCCACGAACATGGTCACCGGTGCCGCCAACGCCACGGTCAACCGGCTGCCGGTGCTGCTACTGCCTGGTGATCGCTTCGCCACGCGCCGGGTGAAGCCGGTCCTGCAGCAGCTGGAAGTGCCGGACGCCGGCGACGTCAGCGCCAACGATGTCTTCCGGCCAGTGTCGCGCTACTTCGACCGGATCGAGCGGCCGGAGATGCTCATCGACGCCCTGCCGGCTGCGATGCGCGTGCTCACCTCACCCTCCGAGACCGGCGCCGTGACCCTGGCCCTGCCCCAGGATGTGCAGGCCGAGGCCTGGGACTGGCCCGAAGAGTTCTTCGAGAAGCGCGTCTGGCGCGTGCCCCGTCCACGCCCGGATACAGCTTCGCTGGCTGCGGCCGTGGCCCTCCTCCTGAGCTCGCAGCGGCCGATGATCGTGGTCGGCGGCGGCGTCGTCTATAGCGACGCCGCGAATGCCCTGGACCAGTTCGTGACGCGCTTCGGGATCCCCTTCACCGAGACGCAGGCGGGCAAGGGGGCGCTGCCCTGCGATCATGCGCTGAACATGGGTGCGATCGGCTCTACCGGCACCATCGCGGCGAATGGGTTCGGCACGCGACGCCGACGTGGTGCTCGCGATCGGCACGCGACTGTCCGACTTCCCGACCATGAGCTGGTCCGCCTGGCAGGATCCAGACGTCCGCTTCGTGACCATCAACGTGGCTGAGCTCGACGCCGCCAAGGCTGCCGCGCTGCCACTCGTGGGCGATGCCCAGGCCACGCTGCAGGAGCTGGGTCGAGCGCTGGAGCACAGCAGCTGGGCCGGTGTCGGAACCGAGCGTCGGGCCTGGATCGAGCGCCGGCGCAACGAGTGGCAGGCCGAGTCCGACCGGGTCCTGCGGCTGTCGGCCGAGACCCACGTCTCGCAGCCCGAGGCCATGCGCCTGGTCAACGAGCAACTTGGCGACGACATCGTGGTCTGCGCTGCGGGTGGGCTGCCGGGCGACATGCACAAGCTCTGGCGCCCCTCGAGGCCGGGTTCCTACCACATGGAGTACGGCAACTCGACCATGGGCTATGAGATCGCTGGCGGCCTGGGTGTGGCCCTGGCCGAACCCGACTGCCGGGTGCACGTGATGGTCGGTGACGCCTCGTACCTGATGCTCGCCAACGAGATCCTTACGGCGCGCCAGGAAGGGCTCGCGCTCACCATCGTGCTCCTCGACAACCACGGTTTCCGCTGTATCCGCAACCTCTCGGGCGCATGCGGCGCGGACAACGCCTTCAACGACTTCCGTGCTCGTGACCGCGAGACCGGCACCTTCACCGGCGAGGTGTTGCCGGTGGACTTCGCGGCCAATGCGGCCAGCCTCGGAGCGGTCACCTTCACGGCCGACAGCCCGGCCGAGCTGGAGGCCGCCCTGCGCGATGCGCGCGCTGTCGCAGACCGACCGGCGGTGGTCGTCGTCGAGACCAACCCCGAACCCGGCGTCCCGGCCTACGACAGCTGGTGGGACGTGCCCGTGGCCGAGGTCTCGGATTCCGAGCAGGTGCGGGCGGCTCGACGCCAATACGAGTCCGACCTCGTGCGCTCGCGCCGCTTCCTGTAGTGGTCGGCCCGTCCTCGCGACTCGATGGTCTGGCTCGCGGGCTGGTGTCGGTGGCGGCCCGGGCCGTCCGCCGCCGCCTCCGGGCGAGCTCGAAGGGGCTGGTATGGGCCTGAGGGCAGCGCTCGCCGCGGTGGGCCTTGGTGCGGTGGCCTGCGCCTCGTCGTTGGTGCCCGGTGCGACCCAGCCGGTCGTGGCGGCGAACGAACCGCGGCCGAACATCGTGGTCGTGTACCTCGACGACGTGAACCCCATCCATCGCCGGCTGTGGTGTACCAGTCGAACGCCGAACCTTTCCAAGTTCTGCCAGAAGGGCGTCGAGTTCAGGCACGCCTTCGGCACCACACCCATCTGCGGACCCGCCCGGGCCAGCTTGCTCACAGGCCAATACGGCCACAACAACGGCGTCACCGACAACAGCGGCGAGGCCTTCTCGCGCTTCGACCCGACCTCGACCATCGCGACCAGGATGCAGGACGCCGGCTACCACACGATCTTCGCCGGCAAGCCCATCAACGGCATCGGCCTGGTCACCGATGGCCCGGAGGTCAGGCGCTACGCTGTGGGCTGGCACGACTTCGGCATCATCTGGAAGCGCAAGTCCCAGTTCAAGAGCTTCTACAAGTACAACTGGAAGACCCGCTACAGCACGAGCTGGAAGGGCACCCGGCCGAACGACCACTCGACCCGGGTGGTAGGCAACCGCGTGGCCAGGCAGATCCGCGAAGCTCCACGCGACAAACCGGTCTTCGCGGTCGCCTCGGTCTACAGCGGCCACACGCCCAACATCGCCTTCACCGAGCACGTGGGCTCGTCGAAGTGCAAGGACCTCAAGCCCTGGAGTGGCGGGGCTTACAACGAGCGTGATGTCTCGGACAAGCCCGCCTACATCCGCGAGCAGCCGCTGCTCAAGGCCAGGGCCCAGAGCCTGCGAACGCGCTGTGAGGAGATGCTCAGCGTAGACAAGGTCGTGGGCCAGATCCGCAAGGCGCTGCAGGCCGACCAGCGGTTCTACAACACCCTCTTCGTCTTCATGGCCGACAACGGGGTGCTGCTGGGCGACCACCGCAAGCCCGCGGGCAAGCGCTGGCCCCACGCCACGCCCATTCCCATGTACATGCTCTGGCCCAAGGCGCTGGGAGCCACCAAACGCGTGGTCAAGGAGCCCGTGCAGGGTATCGACCTCGCGCCCACCTTCTGCCAGCTGGCCGGCTGCTCGATGGACGATCCCGACGGCCAGAGCATCCTGTCGCTGCTGAAGGGCAACGCCGACCGCCTGGGTCGGAAGTACATCTTCATGGAGCACCTGCATCCCAACGAGGGCATGCCGCCGTGGACCGGCTTCGTGACCACCCGCTCCTACGCCACCGGGGTGCGTTGGCAGTACGTGGAGTACCGCAACGGCGAGCGCGAGCTCTACGACCTCGTCGCGCATCCGGCGCCGGCTCAGGAACCTGGCCACGAAGGCGGCTCGGCCAGGAGCGCGTGGCGGGCTTCTCCAGGGTGCTCGAGAACCAGTTCATGAAGCCGGAAGGGATCGGCTTCCTGCCGGCCTCGCGTTTCGAGGTCGACTAGGCGGCGGCCCGGATGGACCGCCGTGTTCAGACAGGGGGAGGAGGACATGCGCCCGATGCACAGCAATGACATCCAGGTCGCCGCCGCCCCAGTGTCGTGGGGGGTCTTCGAACAGACCGGGGATGACCCGCGCCAGCTGGGGCCAGAGCAGATGCTCGACCAGATGGCCGCCGCCGGCTATGCCGGCACCGAGCTGGGGCCACCAGGCTTCTTCGGCGAGGCGGCCGTGATGAAGGACCGCCTGGCCTCGCGTGAGCTCTCGATGGTGGGCTCGTTCCTGCCGTTGCGCTTCAGTCGGCCCGAGCACTTCGACGCGGACCTCGAGTGGATGTCCGGCGTGCTCGACCTGCTCGAGCAGGGTCGGCCGGACGAGGTCATGCCCAAGGCTGTGCTGGCCGATGCTTCGGTCGAACCGGAACGGATGCGCTGGGCCGGTCAGATCGACGAGCATCCGGAGGTGGTCCTGCCGGACGACCGGTTCAGGGTCTTCGTCGACAACATCCACCGGGCGGCCGAGGTGGCAGCGGCGCGTGGTTTTGATCCGGTGCTGCACTTCCACGCGGGCAGCTACTGCGAGAGCAGCTCCGAGATCCATCGCGTGTTCGACGTACTCGACCTCAGCGTCGTGGGCATGTGTCTCGATACCGGGCATGCCCTCATCGGTGGAGCGGATGCGCTGGAGCTGCTCGAGTCCTACGGTGAGGCGGTGCGGCTCGTGCATGTCAAGGACTGCGACCTGCAGCTGCTGAGCGAGGTCTGTCAGTCGGGTGGCGGCATGACCGAGGCCTGGGATCGCGGCGTGTTCTGCGAGCTGGGCCTGGGTACGGCCGGCCTGGAGGTGTTCCTCGAGGCCCTCAAGGCACGCGCCTACACGGGCTGGATCACGGTCGAGCAAGACCGCTTCGTGAAGGACGAGGACACACCGGAGGCGTTGCTGGCCCTGCACACGCGCAACCGCGAGTGGTTGCGCGCGAGGGGGTTTCTAGGCACAGAGGAGCGGCCCCGGTCGGACCCAGGGCCGCTCGCTCCGACGATCGCGAGGGGGCTAGCCGGCGAGGCCCGCGAGGAAGTCCGCGGCCACGTCTTCAGTGGCCTCTTGATCGACCGCCACACGCACGCCGAGCTCGGTGAGCACGTCTGTGGTGAGGGCGGCTGAGATGGGGTCGAGGATGGCCGCGATGGCGTCAGCACCACCGTCGATCTGCTCCAGCACGTCGTTGCGGACGACCGGCACGAGATTGCCGCGCGGCTGCGACTCCTGGTCATCGGCGAGGACGATCCAACCGTTCTGCGCGATCACCGGCTGCGTCGAGCAGAGCCAGGCCACGTCGATGGCGTTGCCCTCGAGGGCGATGGCCATCGGTGCGTCACAGGCGGAGAGTAGCTCCAGGTTCGCCGGCGGATAGTCGATGCCGTAGGTCTCCTCGAGCGCCACCCGGCACGGCGGGTTGGTCTCACAGTCGGTCGGCAGACCCCAGGTCAGCTCGTCCTGTACGGCCGCGAGATCGCTCATCGTGGAAAGGCCGAACTCCTCCGCAGTGTCCGGACGTACGACTGCCGCATTGGTGTCCTCGCCTGCGCTGGGGGCGAGCACGGTGGCGGGCACGCCTCGCAGGTCGAAGACCTGCTGCAGGCTGGCCACGTCGGTATCGAGGTTGCCGGTCGGCATGATGGCCGCGATGTCTTCGGGCACGTCCTCACCGCCGGTGAAGAACGAGAGCCCGAAGCCGACGTACTCCGGCATCAGGTTGATCTGGCCCGAATCGAACGCCGCGATACGGACCGGGCGGGCGCCGATGGCCAGTCCATCACGGGCAACGCTGAAGCCCTCGGCTTCGAGCGCCTGGGCGTAGATCTCACCGACGAGGACGGACTCGTAGAAGCCGTCCGAGCCGACGATGAGGCCGGGGTCGTCCTGGGCCGACACGGTCGCGCCCCCACCCGCCGTTCCGACCATCGCGACGGCGGCCAGGATCGACGCCCCAAGGGCGAGTCTGCGGGGATTCCGCATGGGTAACCTCCCTGTCTGGTTCGGTGACCGGGCGCCATCTGGCGACTGCGGTCAGCCCAAACCCTAGACGAGTCGCTGCAGATTCGGTGTGGCGGGCCTCAAGAGGGTGGCGCCGCTACGCTGAGCTTCGAGTTCGGCGGCCAGCTTGACGCCGCGCGGGGTCAGCCGCCGCTGCAGCCACGAGAGCAGGACGTCCGTTCCGATGGCCAGGAGCGCCACCAGCAGGACGCCCCCGTAAAGCATGCCGTCATCACGGCGAGCGATGCCGTCGATGATGTAGCGGCCTAGGCCACCGGCGGCGAGGAAGGCCCCGATGGTGGCCGTGGCGATGACCTGAAGCAGGGCCACGCGGAAGCCGCCGACCAGCACCGGCAGGGCCAGCGGCAGCTCGACCCCGGTGAGGATCTGTCGTTCGGTCAAGCCCATGCCGCGCGATGACTCGGTGAGATCGCGATCGACCTCCTGCAGGCCGGCATAGGCCGCGACCAGGATGGGCGGGATGGCCAGCAGGACCATGGCCAGGAAGATCGGAAAGAAGCGCAGTCCCAGGCGTGGGTCGTAGCCCAGCACGGGCGCCAGGCCGAGCATGACCGGCAGCAGCATAACCATGACCGCGTAGGACGGGATCGCTCGTCCGATGCTGGCGATGTTGATGCCCAGCAGCTGCAGCTTGCCCGTGTGGCCGATGTAGAAACCCAGCGGCAGGGCGATGATCGAGGCCGTGCCGACCGCCAGGAACGAGATGAAGAGGTGCTCGATGACGCGGTTGGGGATGCCCTGCTCGCCTTCCCAGTTGGCGGCGTCGAGCAGGAACTCGACCAGTTGCTCCATGCGCTAGCGGCCTTCAGCTCGCGCGCGCGTCCACGGTGTCATGAGGCGCTGCGCGCCCACCAGCAGCCCATCGACGACGAAGGCGAGGATGATCGAGCCCACGGCCCCGAGGTAGATCTTCGTATCGAAGTCCGTCTGCAGGCCCTCGGTGATGAACTGGCCCAGCCCTCCGAAGCGCTGGCCGCCGACGATGGCCGAAACGGTCACGAGGCCGATGGTCGTGACCGCCGCTACGCGGACGCCGGCCATGATGAGCGGGATGGCGAGCGGCAGCTGAACCCGAAGCAGACGCGTAGCCCTGGTGTAGCCCATGGCATCGGCAGCCTCATTCACCTCCGGCGGCACCGAGCGCAAGCCGGCCACGGTATTCACGTAGAGGATGAGCAGCGTGTAAGTGGTCAAGGGGATGATCGCGGTCAGCGGTGACAGGCCGGTGATGGGGATGAGTACGGCGAACGCAGCCAGGCTGGGGACGGTGTAGAGCAGCCCCGTGACGGCGGTGACCGGACCGACCGTCCCGGGCCGGCGCATGGCCAGTACGGCCAGGGCGAAGGCGATGACGAAGCCCGTGCGACCATGGGTACCACCAGCAGCCACACGTGCTGCACGGTCTTGTCAGCGACCTCGTCGAGGTTGGCGGCGATCCATTCCCAGCGGATCTCGACCATGGCTCGCTCTACGCCACCGGTGGCGTGGGCGTCTCATCGCTGACAACGGCCTCGGAGACCGCCTCGGCGATGTCGTCGGCACGTCCCGCGACCGATCGTCCTCGCATCCAGTCCATGATCGAGCGCAGGGTGAGCAGTCCCAGGACCCGTCCCTCTCGATCGGTGACGACGCCGTTGCGCACCTCCTCATCGAGCAGTCGAGAGGTGGCGTCCTTGAGAGTCGCGCGCCGATCGAGCAGCGGCGACATGGGATCGGCGAGCTCCACGCTAAGCATCGTCGCGGGGTCGAGCTCTGCCAGCTCCACCCAGCCGATCGGGCGATCGTCATCGTCCATGAGGAGCACGAAGCCGTTGTAGGTCCGTTGATGCTCGGCCACCAGCTCGCCGACAGGCTGCCCCACGCGTGCCACCGGGGCCGGCTCGAGGTCGACATCGCGGACGCGATAGAGCGACAGTCGCTTGAGGCCGCGGTCGGCGCCGACGAAACGGGCGACGTACTCCGACGCGGGTTCGGCCAGGAGCTCGGCCGGCGCCCCGACCTGGGCGATCTTGCCGCCGAGCTGCATGACCACCACCAGGTCACCCATCTTGATGGCCTCGTCGATATCGTGGGTCACGAAGAGGATGGTCTTGGCCAGGTCCTCCTGCAGTCGCAGGAACTGGTTCTGCAGACGCTCGCGGACGATGGGGTCGACCGCGCCGAAGGGCTCGTCCATGAGCATCACCGGTGGGTCCGCGGCCAGGCCCGGGCCACGCCCACGCGCTGACGCTCACCGCCCGAGAGCTGGGTCGGGTAGCGATCGCGATACTTCCCGGGCTCGAGGCCCACGATCCGCAGCAGCTCATCGGAGCGCTGGTCCCGACGCGTCTTGTCCCAGGCCAGGAGTCGGGGCACGGTGCTGACGTTCTCGGCGATCGACTGATGCGGGAAGAGACCGACCTGCTGGATGACATAGCCGATGCCGCGTCGCAGCTCGGTCACATCCTGGCTGGCGATGTCGACGCCGTCGATGAGGATGCGACCAGCGCTCGGCTCGATGAGCCGGTTGACCATCTTGAGCGTGGTCGTCTTGCCACAGCCTGACGGCCCGACTAGCGCGCAGATCCGACCCGCCGGCACCGTCAGCGATAGGTCGTCGACCGCTCCGGGCGCACCCGACTTCAGCGTGGCGGCGTCGTAGTGCTTGGAGACATGCTCGAACTCGATGGTCGCCGCGCTTGCGCCGTTGCCGTCACCCATGGGAGGGAACCCTAGCGCATGCCGGGCGGGCGGGCCCTGCGGGCCACCCGGCACCGAGACCTACGCCTGGGCCGCGCCGGCCAGCCGGCGACGAAGCCGTGGGACGCGGCGAGCCAGGTCTCGCTCCACGTGTCGATCGCGACGGCCGAAGAGACGGCTTCGCTCTGCGAGCGCGCGGGCCCGATCGGTGGCCTGCAGGGCGGCGGCGTAGTCGCGTCCATCGTGCTCGCGATGCTTGGCCACGTGGAGCCAGGACCAGGCCGCGTGAGGTCCACCCTCCAGCGCGATGGCGTGCCAGGCGCCTTCCGCCTCCGCCCGCCGCCCCATCCGCGTCAGCGTGCGCGCTCGATCCATGGCGATGGACTCATGGATCTGCGTCTCCCACGGACCAGACAGTCGCTCGAGGGCCGCGTCGTAGCAGGCGAGGGCTTCCTCGTGGCGCTTCCGGCGCGAGTAGGCCCGCCCCAGCCCACCCAGATCCCCCGGGTGGACGAAGCCACGGGCGGTCGCCTTGTGCGCGACCGGTGCCAGGTCCAACGAGAGCACGAGCAGCACCATGGCCATGGAGACGACGTCCTGCCGGTTGTGCTCCAGCACGTCGCGCAGCAGCGTGCCCCGGCCGTGGCGCAGGTAGTCCAGGTAGCGGCCCGGCACGAGCGCCCCCGCGAGGTCGTGGTCGCGACGGACCTCGCAGATGCCGGACTCCACCGACGCAAGCCGGGCATCCGGAAGGCGGTGCTTCCAGAGGGCACGCGCCAGTGGCAGCAGGTCGAGGTGGTCGCTGTGGGCTGGAGGCGTGCGGCCGTGGAGCCGGTAGCGAGCGACCAGCAGCGGCCAGTCGAAGGTGCGCCCGTTGTACGAGACCAGCACCGCGTCCGGCTGGATGAGGGACTCCAGCGCATCGAGGTAGCCGGCCTCATCCGACTGCTCCGGCAGCAGCAGCTGACGCGTGACCCGTTCCTCTTCCCAGCTGCCGACACCGACGAGGAACCTGCCCGGCTGGGCGGCCATCGAGTCCGCCGGCGAAATCGGCACCCTGGACCGCTTCGCCGGCGAGGCCAGCCTCGGCCACCACCTCGGTATGGCCAACCTCGACAACAGCCCGGCGAGCGCCAGGGCGCCAGGCGCTGGGGCAAGTCAACAAGCGCGCCAAGGCCGCCATGATGACCGGGGTGGATCGACACCGAAAACAGGTGCCGGAATCGCAGCGCTACTACGAGAAGAAGCGCGCCGAAGGCAAGACCCACAACCAGGCCGTCCGCTCGCTGGGGCGGCATCTGTGCCGCGTGCTCTTCCGCATGCTCAAGCACGGCGAGCCCTACCGCATCCGCGTGCTTGAGGACCAACCGGCCGATACCCGCCAGGCGCTGGCCGCGTAGACGCTCCCGGGGCCATCCTTGGGAGGGAGCGAGCACATTTCCAGGCCGCCCCGGTGCTGCTTCAGCACAGCGTGCCCCCACGGCTGCCATCTTCGGTCGGTCGCTTCGCACGCAGCCAGGAGCCCGGAGCCGCGAGCCGGGTCAAGGTGGAGCGCCCGCAGCGAAGCGAGGACGTACGACCTTGACCCGGCTCGCGGCGTAGGGATACTGGGCGGAGTGCGAAGCGACCGACCGAGGATGGCTTGGGAACGCCCAATATCATCACCAACGACCACCTCGCCGAGAAGGAGCAAATCAATTTCCTGGCTCAATAACTGACACTCTCAACCAATGAAGAGACGCCCAACAAAGCCTGAGGGCAAATCTTGTATTTTGTACAAAATACAAGACCCCGGTCGTGCCCAGACTTGACCCCGGCCGTGCCTCATCCAGGCGTGGCGCAGCCGCAGGCTATGCGCGGTGAGGCGGGTGCGATAGGCCAGCGAATCCTGCCAATCCTGCCGATCCGGCCCTATGCCCAGTGTCTATCTCCCGGCGATTGCGTCTGCCGAAAGTCTACCTTGCGGTGGGGGGGTGATTGTTGAAGGCGCGGGCCGTGCGGCGAGGTCCGGGCGGCGGATAGGCGGTGGCGGGGCGCATCTGTTTGGTCGCTGGCCTTGGCGGCCCGCGCCGGCTTTAGCTGGCGCACCACACCACAGGCGGGGTGTCGTCTACGGCACCGGGATCACTGATCGCGGTGATTGATCCGGTCCGGCACCGGTCTGAATTCGAGGCCGGGGGCGGGGCTTTCGGTGGGGCGCACGACGACGGTGCGCGCGAGCTTGTCGTGCCAGCCCTGCTTGCGCCGGTCCCAGGCCACCCAGAAGAAGCCGAGGCCGAGGGGCAGCGACGACAGGTAGTAGGCCAGATAGCGCCCGATGAGCTGTTTGGGCGTCGGTCGCCCGCCGGTGTCGGCATCGACGATCTTGGCGCCGATCAGCATCTTGCCGGGGGTCGCGGACCGGTAGGCCCAAAACACGACGACGACGATGGCCGGCAGCACATAGCTAATCAGTAGGTCTAGGGGCCCTTCCAGCAGGGCGGTGCTGTCCAAGTAGGCCGGGCCGTAGACCAAGAGCAGCAACGGCATGGTCAGCAGTACGATCAGCACGGTGTCGATGAGGGTCGCCAGCACCCGCAGCCAGAAGCCGACGTATTGCAGCGGCCTGTCCGGGGCCTCGATCTGCGACGACGGCGGGGCGTAGGGGTTTACATCGAAGTCACTCATGATCTGCATCCTGTCGAGCAGGTGGCGATGGCCGCCGCGGCGGCCAGCACCGAGTTGCAGGGACGGCGTCCGGGGACGAGCAGGCACTCGGTTGCGCTTGCGCGCTGCGGCGCCGGGCTACCAGGGCCGATAGGTCATTCCGGGGATGCTCTGCTCGCTGAAGGTCGGCGGCAGGTCGCGGATCAGGGCCTCGAGCTCGTCACGGTCGACATAGCGTCCGTAGGAGGCCTTGGCGGCGTCGAGGGGGACCTCGACGTAGTAGCGCCCGTCGGGCTCGCGCAGGATCTGCAGGGTGTTCTCGCCAGCGTCGAGGATGCCTAGATAGTCGTCCTCGCTGTGCAGCCGGTCGAGCAGCTGCTCGCAGATGGCCTGCGTGCTCATGGGCACGGCGCTCTTGGAAGAGATGCTCTCCCCGGAGCGGTTTATCAGATAGAAGACTCGATATTGCATACGCGCCTGCTCGTGGTCCGCGCCGCCGGCCCGCTCCTGCCCGACGGCGGCGCGCATGGCCGGGATCGCGATCACCCGCCATGACTGCCTCTGGACCCGGCGCTGCGAAGCTGCCGCCGGGCGGAAATAGCGGCGCATCCGGGCTGCCGCTGCCGGCACCGGACCTCGGGATCGGTCCGGCCGTGGGCGAGCGGCGGGTCGCCGGTCTCGATGCCGGACGGCCCGATCGTTCTCGGGGCCAGCATCTCAACCCAACGGCCGCCGCTGCACCTTTCGTCGCGCCTGCGCCGCCACTGGGCGCCGGTCCGCACAGCCGTGCATCATAGCATCGCGAGCCCCTGTGGGATAAGCGCGGGCGCGGCATCGCGTGACCAGCGACGAACGGCCGGGACAGCGGCGCCGGTCTCGGCTAGAATCGCGCGTCTTTTTTACGGGGGAGCCTCATGCGAACTGGCATCGGCGGACCATCGCCCGCCGGCATCGACATCGGCTCACCGCTGCGGATCGGCCGGGTCGAGCTTGCGAACCGCCTGATCCTGGCACCGATGGCCGGCATCACCGATCTTCCGTTCCGCGCGCTTTGCCGCCGCTTCGGTGCCGGGCTGGCGGTGGCCGAGATGGTCTCGGCCGATTCGAGTCTGGCGCACCTGCGCAAGAGCCGCGAGCGGCTCGACTACGGCGGCGAGCCCGGCCCCATCGCCGTGCAGCTCCTGGGTAACGAGCCCGCGACCCTGGCGGCAGCAGCCCGCCGGCACGCCGATCTCGGTGCCGATCTGATCGACATCAATCTGGGCTGTCCGGCGAAGAAGGTCTGCCGACGCGCGGCGGGCTCGGCCCTGCTGCGCGATGAGCCGTTGGTCGGCCGTTTGCTTACGGCGGTGGTCAACGCCGTGGACATTCCGGTGACGCTGAAGACCCGCACCGGCTGGTCGCCGCAGACCCGGAATCTGCCGCGCATCGCCCGCATCGCCGAAGACTGCGGCATCAGCCTGCTGACGGTGCATGGCAGGACCCGCGCCTGCGGCTTTAACGGCCACGCCGAGCACGACAGCCTCACCGCCGTCCGCGATCAGGTGCGCATCCCGCTGGTGGCCAATGGCGACATCGACTCGCCGGAATCCGTGCGCCGGGTGCTGGACCGGACCGGCGCCGATGCTGTTATGATTGGCCGCGCGGCGCTGGGCCGGCCCTGGCTGTTTCGCGACATCGCCGACGCCCTCGGCGACCCGCGGGCGGTTGCGCAAGCGCCCGGCAGCCCGGTGCGCGAGATCCTTCCGCTCCACCTGGAGGCGCTGTATGCCTTCTACGGCGAGGGCCGCGGCGTGCGGATCGCGCGCAAACACATCGCCTGGTATCTGCAGCGCCGCCCCGGGCACCCGGGGCAGGTCACTGCGGACGCCTGCCGAAGTACGATTGCGGCGATCCAGCAGGCGCAAACTGCAAAAGAACAACTGGCACGGGTTGGCGAGCACCTGCTGGCCGATCGGTCAATGGGGGAAAGGCCATGACAGAGGCGGACATCGAGGCGGAAGCAGCAGATCGGCACCGAGCCGGCGCGGCGCTGGCGGTGCCGGAGGCGAGCACCGGGGAGCCGCTGGCCGCCTGCGTGCGCACGGCCCTGTCGCTCTACCTACACAACATGGACGGACATTGCGTGGCGAATCTGCACCGGTTCGTGATGGAGGAGGTCGAGCGGCCGCTGCTGGAGACGGTGCTCGGACACGCCAGCGGCAACCAGACGGCAGCGGCGAAGATGCTGGGCATCAGCCGCAGCACGCTACGCAACAAGCTTGCCAAGTACGATATCGGCTGAGCCCGTTGCCGGCCGCCCACATCAACCCAACCCTTTTAAGGTCACCATGCATCCGATTCGACGTGCACTGATCAGCGTTTCCGACAAGTCCGATCTCATCCCGTTCGCCAAGGCTTTGGCCGGCATGGGGGTCGAGATCCTCTCCACCGGCGGCACCGCCGCCGCGCTGACCGAGGCCGGTGTGCCGGTGGTCGAGGTCTCGGACTACACCGGCTTCCCGGAGATGATGGCCGGCCGGGTAAAGACGCTGCATCCGCGCGTGCACGGCGGTATCCTCGGTCGGCGGGGCACCGACGACCTGGTCATGCGCGAGAACGAGATCCGTCCCATCGACTTGGTGGTGGTCAACCTCTACCCGTTCGAGCAGACCGTTGCCCGTGCCGACTGCGACCTGGCCACGGCGATCGAGAACATCGACATCGGCGGCCCGACGCTGCTGCGGGCGGCGGCCAAGAACCACGCCGCGGTGACGGTCGTCTCCGACCCGGATGACTATGCGCGCGTGCGCGAGGCCATGGCAGCGAGCGGTGGCGCCGTCGACGACGCCCTGCGCTTCGATCTGGCGGTCAAGGCGTTCGAGCATACCGCCCGCTACGACGGCGCCATCGCCAACTACTTCGGCCGACGGGTCGGTACCGAGGACGGCGAGCCCGCCGAATTCCCGCGCACGTTGAATCTGCAGTTTCTGCGCTCCCAGGCCATGCGCTACGGCGAGAACCCGCATCAGGAGGCCGCGTTCTTCCTGGAGCACACGCCGGCGGAGGCCGGCATCGCCACCGCCCGGCAGCTCCAGGGCAAGGCCCTGTCCTACAACAACATCGCCGACACCGACGCGGCCATCGAGTGCGTCAAGCAGTTCGCCGACGCGCCCACCTGCGTCATCGTCAAGCACGCCAATCCCTGCGGCGTGGCCGAAGGCGAGACCCTGCTCAGCGCCTATGACCGCGCCTTCGCCACCGATCCCGAATCCGCCTTTGGCGGCATCATCGCCTTCAATCAGGCCCTCGACGGCGACACCGCCCGCGCCATCGTGGAGCGCCAGTTCGTCGAGGTCATCGTCGCCCCGCAGGTGAGCGAGGCGGCACGCACGGCGGTGGCGGCGAAAAAGAACGTCCGCCTGCTCGAATGCGGCGACTGGTCCAGCGAGCAGATCCATCGGCTGGACTTCAAGCGGGTCAACGGCGGGCTGCTGGTGCAGGGAGCGGACTTGGCCCTGAGCCGGGAGCTGCGCACGGTCACCAAGCGCGCGCCCACCGAGGCCGAGCTGCGAGACCTGCTGTTTACCTGGCGGGTCGCCAAGATGGTGAAGTCCAACGCCATCGTCTACGGCCGCGGCGGCCAGACCATCGGCGTCGGCGCCGGGCAGATGAGCCGCGTCAACTCGGCGCGTATCGCCGCCATCAAGGCCGAGCAGGCCGGGCTGGCGGTGAAGGACGCGGTGATGGCCTCCGACGCCTTCTTCCCGTTCCGCGACGGCCTCGATCAGGCCGCCGAGGCCGGCATCAGCGCCGTCATCCAGCCCGGCGGCTCGATGCGCGACGAGGAGGTCATCGCCGCCGCCGACGAGCACGGCATTGCGATGATCTTTACCGGCATGCGCCACTTCCGGCACTGAGTCCGAGCGCTTCGACCAGCCCCATGTCGATCCATCCCACCGCCATCATCGAGCCCGGCGCCCAGCTGCATCCGTCCGCCAGCGTCGGCGCCTACAGCATCGTCGAGGCCGGCGCCGTGGTGGGCGCGGACTGCGTCATCGAGACCAGCGCACGGATCTACCGGCATACACGGATGGGCCGCGGCAACCGGGTGGGGCATGGCGTGGCCCTCGGCGCCGAGCCCCAGGACCTCGGGTTCACGCCGGAGAAGGCCACACCGCTGACCATTGGCGATGACAACCACTTCAAGGAGGGGGTGACCATCAGCCACGGCACCAAGTCCGAGGCCGGCACCCGCATCGGCAGCCGCAACTATTTGATGTCCTACGCCCATGCCGGCCACGACTGCATCATCGGCGACGACAACATCCTCGCCAACAGCGCGACGCTGGCGGGTCATTGCGAGTTGGACCACCACATCTTCATCGCCGGCCTGGTCGCCGTGCATCAGTTCGCGCGCATCGGCGCCTATGTTATGGTCGGCGGCATCAGCGGCGTCTCCCAGGATGTGCCCCCGTTCGTCATGGCCAACGGCCAGCGCGCCCGAATCATCGGGCTGAACTCCGTCGGCCTGCGGCGCAATGGCTTCGCCGCCGATCAACGCAGCCGGATCAAGGCCGCCTACCGGCTCATCTTCCGCAGCGGGCTCCCGCGGGCGACGGCGTTGGAGCGCGCCCTAGACGAGCACCCCGGCGCCGAGACCGAGGCCGTCGTCGACTTCATCCGCGCCAGCCGTCGCGGCGTGATCAGCTTCGAGCAACCCCAATCCCAATGAATATTCTGATCATCGGCAATGGCGGGCGCGAGCACGCCCTGGCCTGGAAAGCGGCCCAATCGCCCCGGGCGGAGCGCGTCTACGTGGCCCCGGGCAATGGCGGAACGGCCACTGAGGCCGGTTGCGAGAATGTGCCGATCCCGGCGACCGACATCCCGGCGCTGGTGCAGTTCGCCCGCGAGCACGCCGTCGGCCTGACCATCATCGGCCCCGAGGCCCCGCTGGTCGCCGGGATCGTCGACGCCTTCAATGCCGCCGGCCTGCCTTGCTTCGGCCCCAGCCAATCCGCGGCGCGGCTTGAGGGCTCAAAGGCATTCACCAAGGCATTCCTCGCGCGACATGACATACCCACGGCCGCCTACGGCAGCTTCACGGAACGTTCCGAGGCGCTGGCCTATCTGCACGAGGTCGGCGCGCCGATCGTCATCAAGGCCGATGGGCTCGCCGCGGGCAAGGGCGTCATCCTCGCCGACGACATGGCGAGCGCCGAGGCGGCCATCGAGGATATGCTCGGCGCCGGTCGCTTCGGTACAGCCGGCCAGCGGGTGGTCATCGAGGAGATGCTGCGCGGCGAAGAGGCGAGCTTCATCGTTCTGGTCGACGGCGAGCATGTCCTGCCGTTGGCCACATCGCAGGACCACAAGGCCCGCGACGACGGCGACCAAGGCCCGAACACCGGCGGCATGGGCGCCTATTCCCCAGCACCCGTGGTCACCGCGGCGCTGCATCAGCGGATCATGGACGAGGTCATCGGCCCCACCGTTGCCGGCTTGGCGGCCGAGGGAATGCCCTATCGCGGCTTCCTGTACGCGGGTCTGATGATCGCCGACGACGGCACACCCCGCGTCTTGGAATACAATTGCCGCCTCGGTGACCCTGAGACGCAGCCTATTCTGATGCGGCTGCGCTCAGACTTGGTCACCCTCTGCCTGGCCGCCCTCGACGGGCGCCTGGATCAGGTCAAGGCCGATTGGGACCCGCGCCCGGCGCTGGGCGTGGTCATGGCCGCAGGGGGCTACCCCGGCGACTACGCCAAAGGCCACCTCATCGAGGGCACGGATGCGGCCCCCGGCCCGGACCGGCAGGTGTTTCACGCCGGAACGCGTCTTGATGGGGATCGCCTGGTAACCGCTGGCGGTCGCGTACTCTGCGCCACCGCGATCGGTAACGATATTGCGGCTGCCCGAGATGGCGCCTACGACCTCATCACCGGCATCCGCTTCGCGGACGCCTACTTTCGCCGTGACATCGGTCACCGAGCCCTGTAGCGTGGACGCCGAGCCGGACCGCAGGTGCGGCGAAAGCATCGCAGCACCGCGCTATCGGTGGCCGACAAGGTGTCAGCATTCTTTACAATCACCGCTGCACGCCATCAATCCCGACTCGAAGATATTGAGTTTTTTCAGCTATCTGCGAATTTCAGGCATGAATCATGCTTAGGGCAAGCACATCAGGATTCATCTGTAAGAGAACGGCGACGGTATCCCCACGGTCAACCTACTATGTCGAACTTCAATCGCCCACGTTTTGATTCTTCTCGGCGGCGGCTCATGAAGCATGCCGCGCAAGCGGCACCGCTGATCGCGACGCTGCCGTCCGGAGCGGCGCTGGCACAGGCAAGCGTGTCCCAATGCCTGGTAACGAGCAAGGACGAAAGCGACGCCGGCGTCCCCACGAACGTCAACCCAAATCCCACATCCGGGGCCGGTTGGGAAGAGGGCTGGGTCGTTCGAAACGCCACGCTGACAACCTACATAAGGCTTGAGCCCCAACCTCCCGTGCGAGTCAAGGTCTACACCATTACCGCCTCGGATCAGTCTACAACCTACTGGGAGTACGTGGTCAGCGGCACTAACGCGGACGACGAGTCTCTGCCTGCAACGGAGCTTGCGCAGGCACCGACTGATCCGCCATACACCCTGCTAGGGTCCGAAGCAGTGCAGGTACTCCAGTTTTACAAGCCCATTGGCAATCCTCCAACGGGTGTCCTGAACTGCGCCGACACCGGCACCCCCCCCACAGATCCCGCGGACCGCTGCGTCTATCCGATCGTGGTGCGTGAAATTGGACCAGGAGGCGATACAGCGCTGGCCCAGACCTGCCTCTGCTCGGTCATCGCCAACCCGAATGACGTTACGTGCACCTGACGCGGCAATGCCGACCTGCTCAGGCCCGACATCGATCTATCGGCGCCGGCGGCTGCCGCCCGGCCAAGGCCGAGCGGGGAGCCTCCCATGGTAAGCAGATGGCGACTGTGCGCACCGAAGCAGCTGCGCTGGCAGGCCTGGCCGATCGATTACTCGCTGTTCAATGGGGATACCGGCGAGACGCATATCCTGAGCGAGCTGCCGGCATCCACCCTGCAACTCCTGCAGGCGGGACCGTCAACCTCCGGGCGCCTCGCGCAGGAGCTGGCAACACTTTGCGAGACCGACAATACCAACGACTGGCAACACAAGGTCTGCTCGGTGCTGAGTTCCCTCGCGGCATTGGAGCTGATCGAGGAGATTGCCGAGACCAATGACCCCGAGCTCGGCGAGCACGCCCGCTGACCGAAGGCCGAGAGCGCCAATCACCCGAACCGTGCGCAGCATGACATTCCGGACCGGCCCATTTACGGTCCGCCTCGATACCGACCTCCCGGAGCTGATCCGATTGCTGTCGTGGTGCTATGGCGACGTCATTGCCCCGATTCCCGATGATGTCATCGAGCTGAACGTCGCCGTCGTCCGGCCGCGCGGACTGCGCCGTTGGTGGCGTCCGCAGGTGCGCTTTCGCATGGAGCAGGCCACGCCCTTCGAGCCCTACCCGGCCAGCCACGCCTTTCCGACCCTCGAATGGGGCCTCAACTGGACCATCGCCATGCGCGCCCAACAGTATCTGATGCTGCACGCCGGCGTGCTGGAAAGGGGCGGACGCGCCCTCATCCTGCCGGCGATGCCCGGCGCCGGAAAGAGTACCCTGTGCGCGGCGATGAGCCGCTCGAGCTGGCGCTTTCTGACCGATGAGATCGGGCTGGTCGATCATCAGACCGGGCAGCTACATCCCCTGCCCCGCGCCATCCCGCTGAAGAACCGCTCCATCGCGCTGATTGCGGAGCGCGGACTTGTCGATGAGATCGGCCCTCGCTTCGAGAAGACACGCAAGGGCACCGTGGCCCATCTTCGCCCCCCGCACGCAAGCCTGGATCGGCAAGCCCAGACGGCCAAGCCGACTTGGATCCTGTTTCCGCGCTACATCGCGGGCCTCGACGTGCGCGTCAAAGCCCTCGAAAAGAGCCTGGCCTTCACCCGATTGTCCCACAACGCCTTCAACTATCGGCTGCTCGGGGCTGCCGGGTTCGACCGCCTGAGCCAGCTGATCCGCGACTGCCACTGCGCAAGCCTGGAGTATGGAGATCTGGACGCCGCCATCGCCGCCATCGACGACATCACCGGTCTGAAACCACAATGAGCCTGCTGCTGCGGCTGCTGCGGGCACCGGCGAGCATCGAGCGCTTGGCATTATCCGACTGGGATCTGCTGATGCGCGAGATCCGCTCCCAACGTCTGAGTGCCCGCGTCAGCTGGCTGATCGAAGACCATGGCCTGATCGACCATTGCCCGCCGCGCGCCTGGCGCGAGCTGGCTGCACAGCGTTTCTATCCGCAGTTCATCCAAGCAAGAACGCGCCTTGAGCTGCGCAAGCTCCGCAAGGCATTGGCCGACGTCGACACCCCGATCATGGCGCTCAAGGGCGCCGCCTACCTGCTCGCGGAGCTACCGCTGGCGCGCGGGCGCGTCTTCGCCGACCTCGACATCCTGATCCCTCGGGACAGGCTCGCCGATGTCGAGCGGACACTGCGCGCCGCGGGCTGGGAGGGCAGCACGCCCAACGCCTACGACCAGGAATACTATCGACGCTGGATGCATGAGATCCCGCCGCTGCGGCACCCCGAGCGCGGCGTCGAGCTGGACGTGCACCACGGCATCCTACCGCTGTCCAGTCGACTGCACCCGGACCCGACGCTGATCTGGCAGCAGGCAGGCCAAGGCGTCATACCGCCGTTCCTGATTCCGAGCCCGCCGGATATGCTCCTGCACAGCACGGCCCACGGCTTTCAAGACAGCGAGATCGACGGCAACCTGCGCGATCTGCTCGATATCCACGACATGGCCTCGGACTTCGGCCGCGACCCGCACTTCTGGGACAGACTCCTGGAGCGCGCCGGACAGCTTGAGCTCACCCGCCCGCTCTCCTACGCACTGAACACGGCCCACACCCTGCTGGATACGCCGATCCCGCAGCCAATCCTCCGCACGCTCGACCGCGAAGTCCCGGGACGTCTCGGCAAGGCACTGGTCAACGGCTTGCTGCAACGCGCCTTGACACCCGCTTATCCTTATCGGCGTCCACCTCGGCTGAGCCTCGGCCTGCTCTACCTGCGCTCGCATTGGCTGCGGATGCCGCCGGGTCTGCTCGCAGCCCACCTGGGACGGAAAACGCTGCGCCGATTGGCGCCGAGATCGCAGCGGTCCGCCTAGCCCGGAACGTCCCTCTAACGGGGGACGGCGCAGGCACGCTCACAGGCCGGCAGGATCAGCTCGCGGATCAGTGCCGTCAGGTCGGCCATCTCCCCGACATACCCGTCGAGCTCGGCAAGATAGCCGAGCGTGCGCGGCAGATCCGCCAGATACGAGGGCTTACCGTCGCGCAGCGCCAGCCGCGCAAAGATCCCGGCGGCCTTCAGATGACGTTGCGCCCCCATCAGGTCGAGCCAGCGCGGCACCCGCGGCTTATGTTCGGCCAGCAGCACCCCGGCATCGATCGCCTGGTCCACCCAGACCCCAACCCAGCCCTCGAGCCTCGCGCGCGGCCAACGGATATAACAGTCCTTGAGCAGCGAGGCCAGGTCATAGGTCACCGGACCGATCACTGCATCCTGAAAATCGAGGATGCCCGGATTGGCCCGATCGGTCAGCATGAGATTGCGTGAATGGTAGTCGCGATGCACGCAGACCCGCGGCTGCTCCAAGGCGTTTTCGACCAGCAGCGCGTAGGCGTCGTCCAACACGCGGCGTTGGGCCGGCGTCAGCGGCTGCGACAGCAGGGCGCCGATCAGCCATTCGTCGAACAAGGCAAGCTCGCGGCGAAGGAAGGCGGCATCGTAGTCAGGCAGACCGTTGCGCGGTCCGGCGGTCTGCAGCCTGATCAAGGCACGGATGGCGTCCCCGTAGAGGCGATCGGCACTCTGCTCGTCGAGACAATCCAGATAGGCACGTCGGCCCAGGTCGCCGAGCAGCAAAAAGCCGCGTTCGCTATCTTGGGCAAACACCTCGGGCGCATTGAGACCGATCGTGCGCAACTCCCGCGCCAAGCGTACAAAACGCTCGACATCCTCCTGCGGTGGCGGTGCATCAACGGCGATGAGCGTATCCCTGCCGCGCCCCAGGCGCCAGTACTGACGACTGCTGGCATCAGACGAGGCCCGGCGCAGATCCACCGGCGGCGCACCGCGCACCGCTTGGAGCCAAGCTTCGAGCTGCGGCCTTCGATCGGACAAGATAAACCTCCAACAATAGCGGAGCCCGGCAACAGGTCCCGGACGATATGATTGATGCCAGTCGACAAATGTGCGATTGTACGCGTTTGTCGAAGCCGGGATCGTCCGACACCGCACCGCACCCTGGAGCGGGCGAATCCAAAGGCCGGGCCAGCCGATGCACCTGCCGAAACTCCTAATTTTCAGCGGCCTTCTCGTCGGCGCGAGTCACCTATCGGTGGCAGCGCCTACCGGGGACTGCGACGAGAACACTGCCGTATGCCCTCAGCCCGCCTCTCCGCCGGCGGAGCTTCGCCCGGTCGGGCAGCTCGCGGCGGCTTCGGCGGACACGGCTGCCGTTGCACCACCAGCCACCGCGCAGACCGGCGAGCCTGCGCGCGCGCCGCAGGCACCGGTGGCGACCGCGACGCGCCTGGATGCCCCGGCGGAGGTCCCTCCGGCCCCGCGCATGCTCGATGACCCCGCCGCGCTGGCGATCGAGCCCCCCAGTCCGTATCTGTCTCGCGTGGCACCGTCGACACCCGAATTCACGCCGGAGCCCGGCGTCGAGCCGCTGTGGGTCCTACCCCCGGAGCTGATCCCGGAACCGGGCAGCGTCGAGTACCCAAGCCCGTACGCGGTCAGCTATCCCGGCCGTGAGCGCGGCTACCTGGATACCCCCGACAGCATCTCCCGGATCGGACGGCGCCCGGTCGACAGCCTCACCGAGGCCCGCGAGGCTCGGCTGCATCGGGGGCTCGACTGGCCCTTCTGCGGGCCGACCCCGGCAGGCATCGCCCCGCCGGAGACGCCACCGCCGCCAACCCCGTCGACGCCGATCGACATCGATGCCGCGGGCGTCACCTACCTCCAGCGCGAGCAAGTCCTCACGCTCGATGGCGGCATCACGCTTGAGCGCGGCAGCCAGCGGATCGAGGCCGACGCCATCCGCTATCACCAACCGAGCGGCGACGTCACCACCGCCGGGATCACCTACCTGGAGTATCCGGGGCTGCGCATCGTGGGCTCCGGCGCGCGCTTCAATCTGGAGCGCAACGACGGCCACATCGACGACGCCCAATATCGCTTCAGCGGGCGCATCAACCTGCGCGGCCATGCCGAATCGGCGGACCTGCTGAGCCCGACGCTGACCCGCTATCGCGACATCACCTACACCACCTGCCGCCCCGGCAACAATGCCTGGAGCCTGCGCGCACGCGACCTGGAGCTGGATCAGGACAGCGGGCTGGGCACCGCACGCCACGCCCGGATACGCATCCGCGGCGTGCCGGTGCTCTACACCCCCTACCTGCGCTGGCCCCTCGACGATCGCCGGCGCAGCGGCTTCCTGATCCCGACCTTCGGCAGCTCCAACGAGACCGGCTTCGACTTGACCGTTCCTTACTATCTGAACATCGCGCCCAATCTGGATGCCACGCTCTATCCGCGACTGATGAGCAAGCGCGGCCTGATGCTCGGCGGCGAGCTGCGCTATCTCACAGAAGCCGACAGCGGCACCGTCCAAGCCGAGATCCTGCCCTACGACGCCGAGTACGACGGCGGCATGCGCGGGGCGGTTCACATCGAGCAGGAAGGCCGATTCGCCGGCAGATGGTCCACCGCGGTGGATTTCAGCGCCGTCTCCGACGACCAGTATCTGCAGGACCTGGGCAGCAATCTCGACATCACCAGCCAGCGCAACCTCGACCAGGACGGCGAAATCCGCTACTCCGGCCGCGGATGGAACCTGCGCACCCGCATCCAGGCGTACCAAAACGTCGACCCGGACCAGTCGCCCAGTTCCTATCCGTACAACCGGCTGCCGCAGATCCTGCTCACCCTGCAGCCTCGGGAGATCGCCCAGCGTCTGCCCGTTCGCATCGAGACAGGTCTCGAGGCCGAGTACGACTACTTCGCCCACGAGCACAAGGTGCACGGGTCGCGGCTGGCCCTGCAGCCAGGGCTGAGCATGCCCTTCGAACGCAGCTGGGGCCACCTGATCCCCAGCGCAAACCTGCACCTCGCCGGCTATTCGCTGGAGGACAACACCAGCGGCGGCGACGACACCCCGACCTACGCCATCCCGTCCTTCGACCTCAACGGACGTCTGGTCTTCGAGCGCGCGACCCGTTGGCTCGGCGACAGCGCAATGCAGACGCTTGAACCGCGACTGTTCTATCTCTACACGCCCTACGTCGATCAGTCCGACACACCCGTGTTCGACAGCTCCGAGCTGGCCTTCAACTTCGCCAATCTATTCCGCAGCAACCGCTTCACCGGGCGCGACCGCATCGGCGACGCCAATCAGCTCACCCTGGCCCTAACCTCACGCACCCTGGACCGCAGCACCGGAACCGAGCTGTTCCGAGTCAGCCTGGGCCAGATCCGCTACTTCAGCGATCGGCGCGTGCAGATCTCCGACAGCACGGCAACGAGCCCATCGTCTCCCTACGCGGCCGAGCTGGCTGCCCATTTTTTCGACCACTGGAGCGGACGCGCCAGTGCCGAGTACGATCCCGATGCAACCACGGAGCAATGGGGCAAGCGCACCCTGCAGCTGCAATACCAGCACCCGAGCCAGCGCCTGCTGAACATCGCCTACCGATTCGACGAGGGCGACAGCGCCGACGACCGCTACGAGAACACCGACGTCTCGTTCCGGCTGCCCTTCGGCGACAACGTCGAGCTGGTCGGGCGCTGGCTGTACTCCATGGAGCACGGCGAGACCATGGATGCCTTTGCCGGCATCGAGGTTGGCCAATGCTGCTGGCGACTGCGCCTGCTTGGCCGGCACTTCAAGAACAGCCCCGACGCCACCGCCGGGACCTCGGTCATGGTCCAGGTCGAGCTGGCCGGACTTGGGGCCATTGGCAACCCAATCACGTCGTTTCTGGAGCAGGAGATCTATGACTATTGACCGAACCGGGATCTGGCTGAAGGCATCATGCATGACCGGGCTGCTGCTTGCCGGACTCTGGGTGCTGACGACCCCCTTGTCCGCAACGGCGCAGATCCAGCCGCTCGACTCCATCGTTGCCGTCGTCAACAACGACGTCATCGTCCAGAGCGAACTCGAAGGCGAGGTTAACCTGGTTCGCCCGCAGTTGGAGGCGGCCGGCGCCGCCATCCCCGACCAGGCCACCCTGGAGCAGGAGGTCCTCGACCGCCTGATCGCCAAGCGGCTCCAGATGCAGCGCGCCGAGGCCATCGGTATCGAGATCGACGACGAAGAGCTGACCCAGGCCATGGCCAACATCGCCAACCGCAACGGCCTTGATCTGCCGGGGTTGCAGGAGGCCCTGGTCGCCAACGGCATCGCGTTCTCGGATTTCCGCGAAGACACCCGGATGCAGATCCTCACCTCCAGACTCCAGCAGCAGGAGGTGATCCAGAAGATCCGCGTCAGCGACCCGGAAGTCGAGCGCTTCCTCGAACAGGAGTCCGACGCCCTGATCGACCGCAGCGAGGTCCGGCTGCAGCACATCCTGGTCGCCGTCCCCGACCCCGCCACACCCGAGCAGGTCGAGCAGGCCCAAAACGAGGCCCGGACCCTGGCGGGCCGCCTGCGCAAGGGCGCCGACTTCGCCCAGCTCGCCCGCACCCATTCCGACGGCGGTCGCGCGGCGGACGGCGGCGATCTGGGCTGGTTCCCGATGGCCGAGGTCCCGAGCCTGGCCATCGAGCCCGCCAACAATCTGGCCAAGGGCGAGGTGTCCGACCCCATCCGCAGTCCCAGCGGCTTCCACCTCATCCGCGTCAGCGACATCCGCGGCGACGAGCCCGAGCCGCTGACCCAGATCCACGCCCGGCACATCCTGATCCGCACCAACGAGGTCGTCTCCGACGAGGACGCCAAGCGGCGCCTCGAACGGCTTCGGCTGCGCATCCAGGGCGGCGACGACTTTGGCACCCTCGCCCGCTCCCACTCCGACGACACCGGCTCCGCCCTCAACGGCGGCGACCTCGGCTGGGTCAGCCCCGGCGAGACCGTGCCCCAATTCGAAGAGGTCATGACAAGCCTCGGCGACAATCAGATCAGCCAACCCTTCAACTCCCCGTTCGGCTGGCATATTGTCCAGGTGCTGGAACGGCGTCGCCAGGACACCCGCGACGAGGTCATGCGCCTGCGCGCCAAAGACGCCATCCGCCAGCGCAAGGCCGAAGAGGCCACCGAGCTGTGGCTGCAGCAGCTGCGCGACGAGGCCTACGTCGAGCTACGGCTGAACAACGACTTCGCCGATTGAGCCGTTTGGCACGGGGCGTCGAGCTCGGTCTCGGCAGCGCCCCTGTGTCCCACCTGCCGAATCCAGGCCACAAACGAACCGTCCCGATGCCCGAGCCCCAAACCATCCCACGCATCGCCCTGACCCCCGGGGAGCCCGCCGGCATCGGCCCTGACCTCTGCGTTCGCATCGCCCAGCACGACCACCGAGCCGCGCTGATCGCCGTCGCCGACCCGGACCTGCTGCGCACCCGCGCCGAGCGGCTCGGCCTGCCCCTGCGCCTCGACCCCATCGACCCGACCGGCCCCCCCCGACCCCAGCGCGGCGGCCACCTCGGCCTGCTGCCGATCCCCACGGGCGCGCCCGCACCCATCCCCGGCCAGCTCAATCCCGCGCACGCCGACTACGTGCTGCGCACCCTCGCCACCGCCTGCGACGGCTGCCTGCATGGCCAATTCGACGCCCTGGTCACCGGCCCGGTGCACAAGGGCATCATCAACGACGCCGGCATCGCCTTCACCGGCCACACCGAGTTCCTCGCCGAGCGCTGCCAGGCCGAGCCCGTCATGATGCTGGCGACCCCACACCTGCGCGTCGCCCTCGCCACCACCCACCTCCCCCTGCGCCAAGTCGCCGATGCCCTGACCCCGCATCTGCTCCAACGCGTTATCCGCACCCTCGCCGCCGACCTCCGACACCGCTTCGGCCTGCCGCACCCGCGCATCCTCGTCTGCGGCCTCAACCCCCACGCCGGCGAAACCGGCCACCTCGGCCGTGAAGAAATCGACATCATCATCCCCGTGCTGCAGGCGCTGCGCACCGATGGCCTCGACCTCATCGGCCCGCTGCCCGCCGACACCGCCTTCATCCCCGCCCAGCTCGCCAGGGCCGACGCCGTCCTCGCCATGTACCACGACCAAGGCCTCCCGGCACTTAAGGCCGGCGGCTTCGGCGAGGCCGTCAACATCACCCTCGGCCTGCCCATCATCCGCACCTCCGTCGACCACGGCACCGCCCTCGACCTCGCCGCGACCAACCGCGCCGACCCCGGCAGCCTGGAGCATGCCATTGCCATGGCCGCCGCAATGGTCGATCGTCAAAGCCGTCACGCAAGATGAATCCCGAGGGTTCCGCCCGCATCCCCGGGCCGGTTCTCCGGCTTACATGCCACCTGTTGCAGGGGCGCATTGCCGACCGCGGAGCGAGGGTTTTCTTGTCCCGAAGTCGGTGATGACACGCCTGCTGTTCATCGCAATGCTCGTGCTCGGGTTCGCGGACCAGGCGTTCGCGGCGACGATCGCGGTGGAGGCTCGCCCTGAGATCCAGCTCCCCCGCGACTTGCCGACCGTGATCATTGATGCGCGCCATCAGGCCGCGGACGACCCGGGCTTCTGGCTCAATCAGGCATTCTCCGACGGCCTGTTCGAGCAGGCGGGTGCCCCGGGGGGCCACATCAGTTGGCACCGGATCGATCTGATCGGGGGCGAGAGCTTGGACGGAGCCACGGACTTCGTTCTGGTCGCCGACGTGTACATCCTGCGGCATCTGTCGTTTTTCCTGTTCGCCGCCGGCGACGAGCTGCGCGCTGCAGGATTCGGATTGGACGATCCCGTCACCGATGCGTCTGCCGAGCCGGGGGCCGGCCACCAGGGACCGTATTTTGCGTTCGACATCTCGCCCGGGCAGCGCCTCACGCTGCTCATTCGCAAGCAGGGCGAGGGGCCGGCGCCGCTGCCTCTGCGCTTGTTGCGCCACGACGCGTCTGTGGACTGGTTGAGTGCGCGCGATCGACTGTGGGGCGGGGCCATCGCCCTATTGGCGGGGATGGCGCTATACAACCTGCTGATCTACGTCATCTATCGGAGCAGGGCCTACGGATGGTATCTGGCGTTCCATGTCGCAGCCTTTGCGTTTCTGGCCGCGCTGATGGGATTCGGCCAATTGTTGTGGCCGATCCAGTTCCAACGGCTGCTCACCGCGCATATCCTGACGCTGGATTTCATCTTGGTGTTTCTGCTCTTGCGGTTCGCCACGACGCTGCTCGATGCCAAGACCATCTCGCCGAGGCATGCACGCGTCGAGAAGATCCTGTCCGGGATTTTGTTGCTCGGGGCCGTCGCCGGCCTGTTCGTGCCGGAGCATCGGATGCTGCCGATGTTCGCGTTGGCCTTTGGGCTCGCGGCGCTGTTCACCCTATCGATGGCCTGGCAGTCCCACCGCAACGGCTCCACTGCCGCGCGCTTCTTCATGATCTCTTGGGTCTTTAGCATCGGTGGCGGCGCGGTGGGCTTTGCCGCATGGACGCAAAAGCTACCGCAGACCCCACTGACATTGAACGCCTTGTTGATCGGCATCGTCGGCGAGCTATTGCTGTTTTCGGTCGCCCTTGCCTATCGCAGCCGGGATATGGAAAGGCAATCGCTGGAACGCTCCCTACTCTATCCCGACGCCCGGGTGGCCAGCTTTGGATACTTGAAGGAACGCTTGCCGGGATACTTGCCGGAAATGCGCAAGCCGGGGTCCGACCTGATGGTGCTGGTCGCGGGCCTGACCGGATATCGTGAGCTGGTGGGTCTCTATGGACCCGAGACCCTGGGCAGCGGGTTTCGCTGGCAAACGGATCACATCAGCGCCTATTTGGCCAGAAAAGCCTGGTCGATCGCGCTGCCGATGCCAACCGGCTCCCCCGTCTATCTGGCCGTATTGCCGGGGGAACAGCTATTCGCGCTGATCGATCTGAGCCGCTTGCCCGATGGTCGGGACCTCGAACAGGAGATGCGCAAGTTGGTCGCGGTCGCGGAACGCTTCAGCTTCGGCGAGTCTCTCAAGGTCAGGACGCGCATGACCATCGGCGGCAGCCGACTGGTCGGCCTCGATATCGAGCGCGCCTACAGCCAAGCACAGGTCGCCTTGTTGATGGCCTTGGAGAGAGGCGAGCATTGGGCCTGTTACGACGAACGTTTGGGTCGCGTCATCGAGCGCCGCGCGTTCGTGGCACACGAGCTGCGGGGCGCCGCGTCGCGCAATGAACTGCGGCTTCACCTCCAGCCGCAATGCCAACTCGATACGCGGTGCGTCTGTGGCGGCGAGATGCTGCTCCGTTGGCAACACCCGACCCTGGGATTGGTCAGCCCCGGGGAGTTTATTGCCTTGGCCGAGCAGGGCGGGATGATCCGCCGCATCACCCGCTGGGTGATCGACGCGACTTGCCGATGGCTCGCCGGGCTGGACGCGGACCATCCGTTCGCGAACCTACCCGTCTCGGTGAATCTGTCCGCGATCGATCTGGCGGACGAGGGTCTAACGGATTTTCTGTGCCGGACCCTGCGCCAGCATGGTATTGAACATGGACGCATGGTCTTGGAGATCACGGAGACGGCGGCGGCCAATGAGCCGGTGGGCTTCCTCGACAGGGTGCGGCAGCTCAAGGCGCACGGGTTCCGTCTTTCCATCGACGACTTCGGCACCGGCTACAGCTCCATGCAGTACCTCCAGCAGATCCAGCCTTTCGAATTGAAGATCGACAGGTCCTTCGTGCGCGGGATTCATCGCGACGCGACCAAGCAGGGGGTCGTAGAGGCCATCATCCGCTTGGCAGCCGCGACCGGAGCCGAAGTCATCGCCGAGGGCGTCGAGGAGCCGGAGGAGGCACAGGCCTTGAGCGCGCTCGATTGCCGACGCGGACAAGGCTTCCTTTGGCACAAGCCCATGCCGTTGGCCGCTGTTGCCAGCGCCGTCGGTGTCGCTACGGCGACGCTGGACCCAGAGGTCTAGGGACGCGGGGCAGCGTCAGCCAAGCTGTTCGCTGCCTGCCGAATCGGGGATTACCACTCGCCCCGATCACCGCCGCCGTGGCGCGGACCGCCGCCGTGGCGACGGCCGCCGCGCGCGGCGAGCTGCTCACGCTGCTCGTCGGTCAGCACCGCGTCGATGCGCTCGCGCAGCGCTCCCGGCGTCCGCGCTGTATCGGCCTGCTTGTCCCCCCAGATGGCGCGGATCTGTTCCTGCTGCGACTCGGTGAGGTCCAGTCGATCGGCCATGCGCTCGAGACGCCGATCCATGCGCTGCGCCTGGAGGGAATCACGCTCGGCACGCTGCTCGTCGGTCAGGACCGCATCGATGCGCGCGCGGGTCTGCTGCCGGCGCTCGGCCGTGGCGGCGCGCTGCTCGTCGAAAATGGCTTGGATCTGATCGCGCTGGGCCTCGGTCAGGGCGAGCTGCTCGGTCATGCGATCGAGTTTCGCCTCCATGTCCCGGCCGCGGTCGGCACCGGGGCCCTGAGGTCCGGCAGCGGCGGTGGCGCTCAGGACCAGGCCGGCGACCAGGACGGCTAGACGGCGGCGAAGCTGGGTGTGGTGTGCATGTTGTCGGTTCATCCGATTGCTCCTGTGCAGGTTGGTTGCTGTTGGATCGAAACCGCTGCGGTTCCGATGGCTATAAGGTAGGCCGAGAACGTGCAACGGCCGTGGAGGAACTGCACAAACAATCGACAAATCCGTGCCGCGCCCAACAACGCCCACCGACCGACTACCCCGCCGCACGCTCCTCATAGCGGTAGCCGGCCCCGTAGACTGAATGGATCAGCTCACGCCCGGGAAGCAGGTCCTGGAGTTTGTGCCGCAGCTTCTTGACGTGGCTGTCGATGGTGCGGTCGGAGACGATGCGGTGGTCGTCGTACATCCGCCCCATCAGCAGCTCGCGCGAGAAGATGCGCCCCGGGGCGGCGTAGAGGGTCTGCAGCAGGGCCAGCTCGACGCGGGTCAGCTCGATCTCGCGCCCCTCGGCACGCACGCGCAGGGCATCCGCGTCGATGCTCAGCGCACCGCCGGCAACGGCCGGCGGTGCGCCGCCGCGTCGCAGCACGGCCTTGACTCGGGCGACGACCTCGCGCGGGCTGTAGGGCTTGCAGATGTAGTCGTCGGCGCCGAGTTCCAGGCCGAGCAGGCGGTCGATCTCTTCGACCCGCGCCGTGGTGATGATGATGGGCACCGGGACCGTCGAGCGCAGCGTCCGGCAGATGTCGAGGCCGTCGCCGCCGGGCAGCATCAGGTCGAGCAGCACCAGGTCAGGACGCTCGGCCTGCACGCGCTCGACGACGCCGCGGCCGTCGTTATGCTCCTGCACCGCGAAGCCCGCGGCTCGGAGATAGTCGACCAACAGCCCGCGCAGCCGCGGCTCGTCTTCAACGATCAGGATGTTCTGCACCATACAGCCTCAGTCAAATCTTGGCCGCCCCGGCAAGAGCCCGGCATGGCGCGGCCGGCGCAGGCTTCATCACGCCAAGCGGTCAACCGCCCTTGCCGGGGTCCTGTTTGGGATCACGGCGCTGGCGCATTATTTGGTGACTCTGCACCTTCTGCAACGCCGTGAACGCCTTGAAGGCGGCACGGGCGCCGGTGCTGGTCTGTCCGTCGATCAAGCTGAGTCTGGCCTGGAAGTAGGCCAGGTCCGCCATGCCCTTGGCAATATGGTAACGCTCTCTGCGCAGACGCTCTTTCTTCGCCCGCGTGGGCTCCACATCGTTGGTCATAGGGCTACCTGGATGAACGTCGACGCAGTGCCGCCCGCGGCAGCGGCCGAGGTCCCGACCCATCCGACCGCGTCGTTGTGATATACAGTGACCGATCCAGATCATGTCGACGCGAGCATAGCATCATGAGCGCCCAGCTGGAGCTGTTCCGCAGCTCGTCCGCGTTATACGGCGGCAACGCCGCCTTCATCGAAGACCTCTACGAGCAGTACCTTCGCGACCCGGAAGCGATCGATCCAGCCTGGCGTGAACGCTTCAACGCCATCCGCCTGGACGCCGCAAACGAGGTCGCCCACGGCCCGGTTCGGCACAACTTCGCGCGCCTGGCCACGGAGCGGCGCAGCCGCGCCACGGCGCGCTCCACCGAGCGCCTGGCACCCGCCGCGGCGGAGAAACAGGCCGCGGTGCTGCGGCTGGTGAACACCTATCGCTATCGCGGCCATCAGGTCGCCGACCTCGATCCGCTGGCCCTGCGCGCAAATCCCAAGGTGTCGGACCTGGAGCCCGACTATCACGGGCTCGAGCCGACCGACGCGGACCTGGTGTTCCACACCGGCTCGCTCTACGCGCCGGACCGGATGACGCTGCGCGAGATCCTCGCCCTGCTGCGCCGCATCTACTGCGGCGCCGTCGGCGCCGAGTACATGCACATCACCAGCACGCAGGAGAAGCGCTGGGTGCAGAAGCGTATGGAGGGCTATCGGGCCCGGCCGGAGCTGGAAGACGCCGACCGCCGCTGGCTGCTGACCCTGTTGACCGCGGCCGAGGGGCTGGAGAAGTACCTGCACACCGCCTACGTGGGCCAGAAGCGATTCTCGCTGGAGGGTGCCGAGGCGATGATCCCGCTGCTCGACGAGCTGGTGCAGCGCGGGGGGCGCAAGGGCGTGCGCGAGATCGTCATCGGCATGGCCCACCGCGGCCGGCTCAATGTGCTGGTGAACCTGCTCGGCAAGCCGCCGCAGGACATCTTCGCCGAGTTCGAGGGCCGCAGCCCGTTGAAGCCGAGCCAGGCCGCCGGCGACGTCAAATATCACATGGGCTTCTCCACCGACGTGGACACCCCGGGCGGCATCGTCCATGTGGCACTCGGCTTCAACCCGTCGCACCTGGAGATCATCGACCCGGTGATCCAGGGCTCGGTGCGCGCCCGCCAGCGTCGCCGCGCCGACCGCACCGGCGACCTGGTCCTGCCGGTGCTGATCCACGGCGACTCGGCCTTCGCCGGCCAGGGTGTGGTCACCGAGACCCTGCAGCTGTCGCAGACACGCAGCTTCGGCACCGGCGGCACGGTGCACATTGTCGTCAACAATCAGATCGGCTTCACCACCAGCAATCCGCTCGATACCCGCTCGACGCTGTACTGCACCGACGTGGCCAAGATGGTGCAGGCGCCGGTCTTCCATGTGAACGGCGACGACCCCGAGGCGGTGATCTTCGTCACCCGCATGGCGCTGGACTACCGCAACCAGTTCAAGAAGGACGTGGTGATCGACCTGATCTGCTACCGCCGCCTGGGCCACAACGAGGCCGACGAGCCGGCCGTGACCCAGCCGATGATGTACAAGCGCATCCGCGCCCACCCCACCGCCCGCGCCGTCTATGCCGACCGGCTGATCGATGCCGGCATCATCGACCGCGACGGCGCCGTGGCGATGATCGACGCCTACCGCGACGGCATCGAGCAGGGCGTGGTGGTCGCCCGGCCGGTGCTCTGCGGGCTGGACCACGCCTACCGCGTGGACTGGCATGCCCTGAGCGGCAACGATTGGACCCTACCGGTGGACACGGGCATCCCGCGCGAGCGACTGCGGGCACTCGCCGAGCGCATGCTCGCGGTCCCCGACGACCTGGAGCTGCACCCGCGGGTGACCAAGATCTGGTCCGAGCGGCGCAAGATGGCCCAGGGCGATCAGCTCGCCAACTGGGGCTTTGCCGAGAACCTGGCCTATGCCACGCTGCTCGATGCCGGCTACCCGGTGCGCCTGTCCGGCCAGGACTCCGGGCGCGGCACCTTCTTCCACCGCCACGCCAAGGTCCACTGCCAGGCCGACGGCCGCGAATACACGCCGCTGCAGCACCTGGGGGCGCACCAGGGGCCGTTCATCGTCATCGACTCCATCCTGTCCGAGGAGGCGGTGGTCGGCTTCGAATACGGCTTCGCCAGCGCCGAGCCCGGCGCGTTGACGCTCTGGGAGGCCCAGTTCGGCGACTTCGCCAACGGCGCCCAAGTGGTCATCGACCAATTCATCAGCTCCGCCGGCACCAAGTGGGGCCTACAGTGCGGTCTGGTCATGCTGCTGCCCCACGGCATGGAGGGCCAGGGCGCCGAGCACTCCTCGGCGCGCATCGAGCGTTTTCTGCAGCTGTGCGCCGAGCACAACATCCAGGTCTGCGTGCCCACCACGCCGGCGCAGATGTTCCACCTGCTGCGCCGGCAGATGCTGCGCGACTTCCGCCGCCCGTTGATCGTCATGACGCCGAAGAGCCTGCTGCGCCACCGCCTGGCGGTGTCGTCGCTGGAGGAGCTGGCCGAGGGCCGCTTCCAGCCGATCATTCCCGAGTCCGACCCCATCGAGTCCGCCGACGTAGACCGGCTGGTGTTCTGCAGCGGCAAGGTCTATTTCGATCTGCTCGAGGCCCGCCGCGCCCGCGCCCTGACCGACGTGGCCATCGTTCGCGTCGAGCAGCTCTACCCGTTCCCGAAGGCCGAGTTCGACGAGATCATCGCCGGCTATCCGGATACCAAGGAGGTGATCTGGTGCCAGGAGGAGCCGCAAAACCAGGGGGCCTGGGACCAGATCAAGCATCGCTTCCACTCCCTGATCCTGGAGGGCAAACAGCCCTACTATGTCGGCCGCGCGGCCTCGGCGGCGCCGGCCGTGGGCCATCGGCCCATGCATGTGGAGCAGCAGGAGCGCCTCGTCGACGAGGCCCTGACCGGCCGAATCAACCCGCGGATGAACCGCCGCATCCCTGTCTCAGCCGACTGACAACCGCAACGGCGCAAACTCGAGAGCCTGTTTGCGTTTCGCTCCCCCCACAACCTCTGATCAGACCTACCCATGAGTATCGAAGTCCGCGTCCCCGCCCTCCCCGAATCCGTCGCCGATGCCACCGTCGCGGCCTGGCACAAGCAGCCCGGCGAGTCGGTGCGCAAGGATGAGAGCCTGGTGGATTTGGAGACCGACAAGGTCGTGCTGGAGGTGCCGGCGCCCGGCGACGGCGTCCTCACCGAGGCCCGCGTCGGCGTCGGCGATGTGGTCAGTGCCGATGCGGTGCTGGGGCTGATCGACGAGACGGCGACGGCGCCGGCGCCGGCGCCGACCAACCGTCCCGAAGCCACAGCCGAGGCCGCACCGCCGTCCGCCAGCGCGGCGCCGGTCATCGCCCCCGCCGCCCGCCGCCTGATCAAGGAGCTCGACCTCGACCCCACCCAGATTCCCGGCAGCGGCAAGGACGGTCGCGTCCACAAGGCCGACGTGCTCGCCTGGCTCGACCGCCAGGAGACCGATGCCAAGGCCGTCGACCCGGATGTCCCGCGATCGCCCGCGGGCACCGCCGAGGCGGCCCAGCCGCCGAGCCTGCGTGGCGACGCCGAGCGCCCGGAGCAGCGCGTGCCCATGACCCGGCTGCGCGCCCGCATCGCCGAGCGTCTGGTCCAGGCCCAGCAGCAGACGGCCATGTTGACCACCTTCAACGAGGTCGACATGAGCGCCGTCATGCGCCTGCGCGCCGAGCATCGCGAGCGCTTCGAGCAGGCCCACGGCGTGCGCCTCGGCTTCATGTCGTTCTTCGTCAAGGCCGCGGTCGCGGCGTTGCAGCGCTATCCGGTCATCAACGCGTCCGTCGACGACCAGGACATCATCTACCACGGCTATTTCGACATCGGCATCGCGGTCAGCTCCCCGCGCGGGCTGGTGGTGCCGATCCTGCGCAACTGCGATCAGCTCGACATGGCCGAGATCGAGCGCGGCATCGCCGGCTTCGGCGCCAAGGCCAAAGACGGCTCGCTGAGCTTCGAGGAGCTCACCGGCGGCACCTTCACCATCACCAACGGCGGCGTGTTCGGCTCGCTGCTGTCGACGCCGATCATCAACCCGCCCCAGAGCGCGATCCTCGGCATGCACAAGATCCAGGAGCGCCCCGTCGCCGTCGACGGCCAGGTCGTCATCCGCCCGATGATGTACCTGGCCCTGTCCTACGACCACCGCATCATCGACGGCCGCGACGCGGTGCAGGCGCTGGTCACCATGAAGGAGGCCCTGGAGGACCCGACGCGATTGCTGCTTGGGGTATAGCCCGTTTATGGCCATTTCAGGTGCTCGGCGGGGACTAAGGATCGGTTCAGAAACAAGTGGCGCAGAGAGACGGAGATTCCGCAGAGCGCCTTGAAAACGGCACAGCCCAATCGCCCAACGCTTAACAAGGAGCCTTTATGCCGACGAATCGACGCGCTCGCCTTCTCGCCCTCGCCGCCACGGTCGCCCTCGCCGCCGGCTGCGCCAGCACCGGCCGGCAGCTGATGCCGACCCCATTGGTCTACCAGGCCGACGACGCGCCGGCGCTGTTTACCGCCCCGACCAGCCGGTCCTCCAGCGTCGACCTGCTCTACCTCACCGACCGCGGTAAGCCGGCCGAAGCGGAAGACCCAAGCCTGGTTTATGGCGAGTCGCGCGGGAAGCGTATCGCCTTCGGCTCGGCGCAGGTCAGGCTGGAGCCCGATCTGGGCTGGCAGGGGCTGCAGGCCCAGAGCCGGCTCGGCAAGCGCACCGAGCCCATTACCCTCGACCTCGGCCGCGTCCGCGAGCTTGGGGCCTTTCCCCGCGAGCCCTATGGGATCGAGCAGCTGCCGAGCGGTACGCTGGTCCGCGCGCCGGCGGTGGATGACGCGCACGACCGGGCCACCGCCGAACTCATGGCCGAGATCGAACGCCGTCTGGCCGAGACGCCGAACCGCGAGGTCATCCTCTATGTGCACGGTTTCAACGAGACCTTCGCCAGCGCCGCCTATACCACCGCCGAGCTGTGCCATTTTCTCGGCCGCGAGCACCTCTGCGCCTTCTTCACCTGGCCCTCCTCCAGCACCGGCAACTTCCTGATCTCCTACACCAGCACCACCGAATCCGCCACCTACGCGGTGCCGCACCTGAAAAAGATGCTGCGGCTGCTGGCGACGCACCCCGGCGTCGAACGCGTCCATGTCCTGGCCCACAGCCGCGGCACCGCGGTGGCCCTGGACGCCCTGTACCACCTGATCGTCGAGACCATCGCCGGCGGCCGCGAGCCGATCGAGGCCCTGCACCTTGGCCAGGTCGTGCTGTTCTCACCCGACATCGACCTGGATATCGCCGCCCAGCGTGTCACCACCTACCTATCCGACCCCGAGCTGGTCCGCGCCTGGCCGAAAGACCGGCTGCCGCGGAATATCCAAGGGCGCCTGACCATCTATTCATCGCCGAGGGATCGTGCCCTGCGGGTGTCGCAGATCCTGTTTCGCAGCCGCGACCGCCTGGGCCAGGTCACCGCCAAGGAACTCACCACAGAGGCCCAGGCCTTCCTGGCCAAGACCGGCAAGACCGACATCATCAGCTACGAGGGCAAGCGCACCGACCTGTTCGGCCACTCCTACTTCACCTCCAACCCGGAGGTCAGCGCCGACCTGATCGCGCTGCTGCGCTACGGCAAGCGCCTCGGCGAGCCGGGACGCGAGCTGGTCAAGACAGGCCCGGTGACCTGGGAGTTTCCGACCAAGACCGCCCTAGCCGGCAGGCCCTAGCCGGACTCAGCGTCTCCAAACTGTGCTCAAGGGCCTGGATGTGCCGCCGCAGGTTGTAGAGCCGAGAGGTTCTCGATCAGGGTGCGGACCGACGGCGCCAAGGTGTGGAAGCCGCTGCAACAGTGGGGCAGGTACCAGGCGCTGATGCACAGCATCAAAAACAGGGCCTTGGCGCTGAATCCGATCCAACAGCGCCGACCGCACGGGACGGCAGGGGCCGACGCCGGTTGCGGGCTCACGCGACGCGACTTCATCAGACCGACGACCTCCGGCGAAAGGCTCAGCATCGCGTAGTTGATGCAGGCCACCGCGAACCAGCGGCCGAAGTCATGGGCAACGATGTAGAGCGGTACCGGCAACAGCAGGGGCACCAGGAAGAACCACACCGCAAGACCGGAGGCCGGCGGCGACAGCCAATTGAAGAAGCCCTCCGCCGGCCGACCCTCGGCGATCGCACGGGACGCCATGCCCCCCACTGCCAAGGTTGCGACGGCAAGCGTCGGCAACAGCACCAGCCACAGCGCGATCGACTTCGGAGGCAGTGCATTGACCGCGATCTGGATCGCTTCTTGGAAGGTCCAGCCCAACGCATGAATGGCCGGGGCGGATTGGAGCATGATGCCGCGCTCGTAGTCCGAGCAGACGGCCGCGCCGAAGACGCCTTCTGCTTGCCAATGGCGGCAGATCGTCAGGGCGTCGTCCGGCGAGCCCCGGCCAAACAGCACGATGATCACCAACACAAGCGCCAGCGGCAGATACCAGCCTGCGGTGGTGAGCAAGGCGCGCAACCAGCCCCAGCCCGCCCCCCGAAGCAGCACCACCAGCGTCAGCAGGGCGTGGGTGGGCCCGAACCACAACGCCGTCCCCTCATGCATCAGCGCATGCACGGGCAGTGCCAGCATCGACAGCGGCCCGAGCCGCAGCAGGTAGCCGCCGACGCGCCCGCGCGGTGGACAGCAGCGCTCCAGGATCAGCAGATGCCACAGCAGGAACAGGAAGCCCAGGGTCTCCTTGCGCCCGAAGGCCGCATGGTCGTAGAGATAGAAGGGCAACAGGCTCGGCAGGAACAGCAGACCAAGCAGCGCCAGCGTGCTGAGCTGCGAGCGCACGCGCAGGATCAGGCGCAGATAGCCCCAGGTCGTCAGCAAAAACACCGTCCAGGCCAGGATGCCCACCAACTGCTCGGCGCGCAGGAGCGGATGCATCATCCCGATGAGTTCCCCCGACAGACCCCGGCGGACAAAGCCCGAAGAATAGTCGATGAGCCAGCCCGACAAGACCCAAGCGTCCAGACCATCGCTGAGCAGATCCCGGGGCAGCCAGTAGCCCAGCTTGTCCGCGACCAGCAACAGGAAGGCAAAGATCAGCAGCAGGGACGTCTTGGCTGCATCGATGGAGGTCCAGGGGGGCGAAGTGGGTGGCATACCAACAGAGTCCTAGCATTGCGGAGACGGCAGGGCACAGCACTGGATAGTATAAGCACCTCGGCGCAGGTCTCGGTCCCGGGTAACGAACTGCACCGCCAACAGGGCGCTGCCCCCGAAACCGGACATTGACGTTGAAAGAGGTCGCATCCCGCTTCGAGCACTGGCGCCCGGGCGTCCTTGGCGGCGAAGACCGCCGAGTCCGGAATCAGCACACTTCAACAAGCCACCGCCGATCACCCCGAGCCATGCACATGCCCCCCCGCCACGCCACCCGTCCTGTCGTCGTCGTGCTGCTGACCCTCTTGGCCCTCGGCGCCGCCGCCGACGGGGGCGCCGAGCGGATTACACCGGCCGCAGCATCCCCGGAGTGCGCCCATCCGCCGGCGCTGGCCGACGACGGCTCGCCGCCGCTGCTGCTCGCGGAGCGCTACCGCTCGGGCATCGATCTCGCGCACTACTGGGTCAGCGAGAAGCTCGACGGCGTGCGCGCCTATTGGGACGGCACGGGCCTCATCAGCCGCGGCGGCCACCCGATCCGCACCCCGCCGGGCTTTAGTCAGGGCTTTCCGCCGACACCGCTGGACGGCGAGCTGTGGATCGATCACGGTCGCTTCGCCGAGGTCTCCGGCATCGCCCGCCGGCTGCGGCCGGACCCCGCCGCCTGGGCCGAGGTCCGCTACATGGTGTTCGATCTGCCCTGCCACCCCGGCCCGTTCGGCGAGCGCCTGGCGGCCCTGCGCGGGCTGCTCAAGCCGCCGCCGGGGCCGCACATCCGCCTGATCCCACAGGGGCGCATCCCCGACCACGCGGCGCTGATGGCGCGGCTGGACGCGGTGGTCGCCGCCGGCGGCGAGGGCCTGATGCTGCATCGCGACGACTCCCGCTACCAGGCCGGGCGCAGCGACGACCTGCTCAAGGTCAAGCCCCATCAAGACGCCGAGGCCCGCGTCGTCGCCCACCTGCCGGGTAAGGGCAAGTACCAGGGCATGCTCGGCTCGCTGCTGGTGGAAGAGCCCGACGGCACGCGCTTTCGCATCGGCACCGGCTTCAGCGACGCCGAGCGGCGGCACCCGCCGGCCATCGGGGCGATCGTCACGTTCAAATACCATGGTCGCACCAGCAACGGGCTGCCGCGGTTCGCGAGCTTCCTGCGCGTTCGCGAGCCGGGGCCTTGATGGCCGGTCTCCATCGTCGCTTCGGCACAGGATTCGCGGACCAGCAGCGCTGAGCGATACCCATTCCGACCTCGATATCGGCATCTTTCTTGCTTAGATCGCTACCTTGTGTTGTCCAACATCCTGGTGGTTTCGGCGCCCGGAAGGATCAGGCCCAACCCCGTAAGCATGGATTCCAGAGCCCGCAACCGCATGAAGACCCTCCTCGATTGGTCCGCCTACGCCGACGCCGGCATGGGCGACGCCTACGCCGACATCCCCACCCACGGCGGCGACTTCGCCAAGGCCGTCGCGGTCTGCATCAACAGCCGCCAGTGCGAGGCCGATACCCCCAAGGGCCTCATGTGCCCGAGCTACCGCGTCACCGGTGATCCGGCCCTGTCCACCGGCGGGCGGGTGCGGCTGCTCAAGGCCGCGCTGAACGCCGAGCTGGTCGACACCGCCCTGGCCGAGCCCGAGCTGGCCCGCGCCATGGATCTCTGCGTCGGCTGCAAGGGCTGCAAGCGCGAGTGCGAGAACAATGTCGACATGGCGTTGATCAAGACCGAGTATCAGGCGCAACAGGCGCAGCGCGACGGCTTCAGTACTCGTGCCCGCGTGCTCGCCGGGCTGCCCCGCTGGCTGCATCACCACCGGGCGCTCGCCGGTTGGCTGATCCGGGCGCGCAACCGCCGGCCCTGGCTGGCGCGGCTGGCCCAGCGGCTGCTCGGCATTGCCGCCGATGTCCCGCTGCCGGAGCTGGCCGCCAAGCCCTTCACCCCGGCCCCTGCCGCCACCGCCGCGGCAGCGGTCGAGCCGGGCGCAGCGCAGCGGCCCGAGGTGGTGCTGCTGGTGGACAGCTTCGCCCGCCACTTCGAGCCCGCCATCGCCGACGCGGCGCTGCGGGTGCTCGGCGCCGCCGGCTATCGCGTCCACGTCGCCGAGCCGGCGGCGACGGACGCCGAGCCCGATCGCCCCCTCTGCTGCGGGCGCACCTACCTGGGCCAGGGCATGATCGCGCAGGCCACCGCGGAGGCCCGGCGCATGCTCGCCGCCCTGCTCCCCCATGTCCGCGCCGGGCGCTGGATCATCGGCCTGGAGCCCTCCTGCCTGCTCGGACTGCGCGACGACTACCTGGCCCTCGGACTCGGCGACGACGCCCGCGCGCTGGCCGAGCGCTGCCTGCTGCTGGAGGAATTCCTGGCCCGCGAGATCATGGCCAAGCGCCTGGCCCTGCCCATCGACGGCGCGGCGGTCAATGCCGCCGGCAAGGTCTTGGTGCACGGTCATTGTCACCAAAAGGCCGTCGGCGCCATGAAGCCCATGCGCAAGGTCCTCAAGCAGGTCAAAGACCTCGACTTCGAGCTCCTCGACGCCGGCTGCTGCGGCATGGCCGGCACCTTCGGCCTGGAGCGCGAGCACGCCCACCTGGCCGTCGACATGGCCGAGGCCGCCCTGCTGCCCCGGCTGCGCGACACCCCGGACGCCACCGTTGTCGCCAACGGCTTCTCCTGCCGGGCACAGGTGCGTGCGCATACCAGCCACCAACCGAGGCACTTGGTGGAGATCCTGGCCGAGGTGCTGGAGCCCGAGCAAGGCTGACGCGCTCGCCTGCCCCCCGGGGCAGGCAGCCGCCCGCGGGGGCGGACGCATCAGCCGCGGCGCTAGGGGCTGGTGATCGCGTCCCGGACCTCACAATGGCGCCGCCCTACCCTGTCGCAAGACCGACAATCACCCCCTGGTCGCGGGCCGCAGCGGCTTCGGATCAACGACTTAGCAGCCTCACAGCTATCTGGCACGGCTCCTGCTTAATCCTCTGCGAAAGCCGATTTTGGCCGCACCGACGCCGGTGCCGTTCCATCCGCCGAACAGTCGATGAGGATCCACTATGGAGCCGATGCGCTCGATCTCCGCCACCAGCGCCGCGAACAGCCCCGCTACGGCCGCCAGCGCCGGCGGCTGCTCGTCCTCCGGTTGCGGCAGCAATGCCGATAAGCTCGCGCACCTGCCCGCCGAGATCCGCGCCAAGGTGGCGAATCACCCCTGTTTCTCCGAGGATGCCCACCATCACTATGCGCGGATGCATGTGGCGGTGGCGCCGGCCTGCAACATCCAGTGTCACTACTGCAACCGCAAGTACGACTGCTCGAACGAGTCGCGCCCGGGTGTCGTCTCGGAGCTGCTGACCCCGGAACAGGCGGTGAAGAAGACGCTGGCGGTGGCGGCGAACATCCCGCAGATGACGGTGCTTGGCATCGCCGGCCCCGGCGATCCGCTGGCCAACCCGGAGCGCACGCTGGCGACCTTCCGCGAGCTGTCGGAGAAGGCCCCGGACATCAAGCTGTGCGTATCCACCAACGGCCTGGCCCTGCCGGAGCTGGTGGACGAGATCTGCGCCCACAACATCGACCACGTCACCATCACCATCAACTGCGTCGACCCCGAGGTCGGTGCCAAGATCTACCCTTGGATCTTCTGGAACAACCGCCGTATCCGCGGCGTCAAGGCGGCCAAGATCCTGATCGAGCAGCAGCAAAAGGGCCTCAAGATGCTGATCGATCGCGGCGTGTTGGTGAAGGTCAACTCGGTGCTGATCCCCGGCGTCAACGACGAGCACCTGAAAGAGGTCAGCCGCGTCGTCAAGGAGAAGGGCGCCTTCCTGCACAACGTCATGCCGCTGATCGCCGAGCCCGAGCACGGCACCTTCTACGGCCTGATGGGCCAGCGCGGCCCCAGCGATGACGAGCTGAAGACCCTGCAGGACGCCTGCGCCGGCGACATGGCCATGATGCGCCACTGCCGCCAGTGCCGCGCCGATGCGGTGGGCATGCTCGGGGAGGACCGCGGCGCCGAATTCACCCTCGACAAGATCGAGCAGATGGAGATCGACTACGAGGCGGCGATGGTCCGCCGCGCCGAGGTCCACGCCACCATCGAGGCCAACCGCGCCGCCCAGCAGCAGGGCAGCAGCGAGACCTTCGTGTCGCTGGCCGCACTGAAGCGCCCGTCGGCCAAGGCCAAGCCGGCCCGCCGCCCGGTCCAGTTCGCGGTCGCCAGCGAGGGCGGCGGCGTCATCAATCAGCACTTCGGACACGCCCGCGAGTTCCTGATCTACGAGGCCAGCGAGACCGGCGTGCGCCTCATCGGCACCCGCGACGTGACCCGCTACTGCAGCGGTGACAGCACCTGCGGCGAGGCCGAGACGGCCCTGGCCAAGACGCTGCGGGCCCTGGCCGGCTGCGAGGCCGTGCTCTGCTCAAAGATCGGCTTCGAGCCCTGGGAGCAGCTGGAGGCGGCCGGGATCATGCCCAACGGCGAGCACGCCTACGAACCGATCGCGGACGCCGTCGCCGCCGTCTATGCCGAGATGGGGGCCGAGGGGCGGCTCGATCCGGGCGCCGACTCCGATCTGGCGCTGACGGCGTGACCCGCTAACCAACGTCTATTGCCGCAACAGAGATCGACAACCATGGCACTTAGCATCACCGAAGGCTGCGTCAACTGCTGGGCCTGCGAGATGGTCTGCCCGAGCCAGGCCGTCAAGCCCGCCGAGCCGCACTTCATCATCGCGGCCGCCGCCTGCACCGAGTGCGACGGCGACTTCGCGGAGCCGCAATGCGCGAGCATCTGTCCGGTGGAGGGCGTCATCATCGATGCCCTGGGCGTGCCCCTGAACCCGCCCGGCTCGCTGACCGGCATCCCGCCGCAGCGCCTGGCCGAGGCGAAGGCCGAGATCCGCGCCCGATGACCGACGTCGTCTTCTACGAGAAGCCGGGCTGCCTGACCAACCTCAAGCAGAAGCAGCGCTTGGTGGCGCTCGGCCATCGGCTCGCGGTGCGCAACCTGCTCGTGGAGCCCTGGACCGCCGAGCGCCTGCGCGGCTTCTTCGGCGATCGGCCGGTCACCGACTGGTTCAACCCCACCGCGCCGGCCGTGCGCGACGGCCTGGTCGACCCGGCCGGGCTCGATGCCGACGGCGCGCTGAGGGCCATGCTCGCCGACCCGCTGCTGATTCGCCGCCCGCTGCTGGAGACCCCGACCGGGCGCTGCGCCGGCTTCGACGACAACCCGGTGCTGAGCGCGCTCGGCGTCGACACCGACCCGTCCGACGCGCTGAGCGCCTGCTCGCGCCGGGGCGAGGCGCTGCCGGTCTGTCCGACCCCAGGGGTCGCCTGATGGTCGCCTCGGTCACCGCCGGCGTACCCGCGGCCGCGCTGGCCCCGGGCCTGCCCGGCGCCGTGCCCATCGCCCCCGGCGTACATTGGATCGGTGCGCTCGATCCGGGTCTGCGCACCTTCGACATCATCCTGCGCACCTCCAACGGCACCACCTACAACGCCTATGCGGTGCGCGGCGACGACGGCGTCGCCGTCATCGACACCGTCAAGGCCGAGCAGGCCGATGACTTCTTCGCCCGGCTGGAGGCGGTCGCCCGCTACGACGAGATCCGAGTCATCGTCCTCAATCACCTGGAGCCGGACCACACCGGCGCCCTGCCCGAGCTGATGCGCCGCGCCCCCCAGGCCGAGCTGATCATCTCCAAGCGCGCGCCGCAGATGCTCAAGGCCCTGCTCAAGCCCGGCGACGACCCGCTGGCCTACCGCACGGCCGATACCGGCACCGAGATCGATCTCGGCAACCGCACCCTGCGCTTCCTGCACACCCCGTTTCTGCACTGGCCCGACACCCAGTGCACCTATCTGGTCGAGGAGCAGATCCTGTTCTCCGGCGACGTCTTCGGTTGTCACTATTGCGACACGCGGCTGTTCAACGACCGCGTCGGCGACTTCCGCTTCTCCTTCGACTACTACTACGCGCACATCATGCGGCCGTTCAAGGAGCATGTGCTCAAGGCCCTGAAGCTCATCGAGCCGCTGCCGCTGAAGCTCATCGCCCCGACCCATGGCCCGATCCTGCGCGATCGCCCGCGCCGCTACGTCCACCAATACCGCGAGCTCTCCAGCGCCGGGATGGACTACGACCTGGAGCCCGGGCTGAAGTCCATGGTGATCTTCTACATGAGCGCCTACGGCAGCACCGAGCGCATGGCCCGTGCCATCGCCGAGGGCGCCGAGGCCGCCGGCGGCGTACGTGTCTCACTCTACGACCTGGAGGGCGGCGAGACCGACCCCTTCGTCGACCTGGTGGAGGCCGCCGACGCCCTGGCCATCGGCTCGCCGACCATCAACGGCGACGCCGTCAAGCCGGTCTGGAACCTACTCTCGTCGCTGGCCCTGGTGGGCCTACAGGGCAAGGTCGGCGCCGCCTTCGGCTCCTACGGCTGGAGCGGAGAGGCCGTCGGCATGATCGAGGACCGCCTGCGCGGGCTGAAGCTGCGCGTGCCGGTGGCGGGCCTGCGGCTCAAACTGATTCCGACCGACGACGAACTCGGCGAATGCCGCACCTTCGGCGCCGGGCTTGCGCAGGCCATCGCGCGGCCCGCTGCCGCCGCGGCCACGCTCGACTTTGCCGAGCTTGGCTGAGGCGCGGTCTGCGCTCGCCTAGTCGTCGCTGATTTACCGCAAAGGCGCAAAGGGTACAAAGGGAGCCCGAACATAGCCGGCGACCAACGCGGTGGAACGTCCTTCGCGCCCTTCGCGCCTTTGCGGTGAAAACCCACGGCTCAAACGAGCCAACAATCCATCGAAACCAGACAATTTGTAGGAGTCTGACCCCATGGCAAAAGCCAAACTGAAGTTTGAAGACATCGACCAGACCGTTAGCGTCCCGGCCGGTATCCGCGTCATCGACGTCTCCGAGAAGGTCGGCGCCGGCATCATCTACGGCTGCCGCGAAGGCGACTGCGGCACCTGCATGATGCATGTCACCGAAGGCTGGAACAATCTCACCGAGCCCTCGGTGCTCGAGGAGAAGGTCCTGCGCGAGAACATGGCCGCCCGCCACGACCGCCTCGCCTGCCAGGCCCAGGTCCTCGGCGACTGCACCGTCAAACCCGCCTGAAGACCCACCGCGACAGCATTCCGATCCGGAGCAATCCCCAATGGCACTCATCACCTTTTCCAACCCCGACTATAAGGACAAGACCGTCTACGCGGTCGCCGGCAGCCACACCGAGACGCTGCTGAAACTGGCCAAGGAGCACAAGGTCCCGGTCCACCACGACTGCCAGGACGGCGAATGCGGCAACTGCGTCGTGCGCGTCACCAGCGTCGACGACAAGGACCGCATGGGCTATCACCTCACCGAGAAGGAGCAGACCGTGCTCAAGGAACTCGGCAAGGTCACCCAAGAGCAGATCGAGCAGATGCACGTCGACGACATGCCCAGCGAATGGCGTCTGGCCTGCCAGATGATCGTCCGCGACGAAGACGTTCTAGTGGAGTACTGACCCATGGCCCCGCCGGCTCCAGTGGCGCAGGTCAGTATCGGCGAGACACGGCAGGCGCCCCGCGCGCCCGCCGGCCAGATCCTCATCGACCTGCGCCGCCGCCCGCTGGGCGCGCGGGAGCCGGCCGGCCCCGGCCCGCGGCTGTACGCGGGCTTGATGCAGACTGCCGCAGGTCATGGCAACGACCACGCCTTTGCCTGCATGATCGCAAGCCTGTGCACCGGCGACGGCGCCATGCCCGCCTGGCTCGGACTGGAACCGGCGGCCTTCGGCTGTATGCTGGACCTGCACTTCCCCGGCGCCGAACTCGGCAGCCGAGCGGCCCTGGGGCGGCAGGACAACGAACGACGGAACGACGAGCGCAACGAGCTTGTCGAATTGATGCTGATGGACAAGGCGGGGGACTCCCCGTCGGAGGTCTGGATGGCCCACGTGGTGGCCGCCGGCTGCATGGCCAGCGACCACCTTTGGCAGGACCTCGGTCTCTGGCAGCGCGCGGAACTCACCGCGCTGATGCGGCGCAACTTCCCGGCGCTCGCCGCGCGCAACGTCAAAGACATGAAATGGAAACGGTTCCTGTACAAACAGCTGTGCGAGGCAGAAGGGATCTACACCTGCCGCGCGCCATCGTGTGAGGTTTGCACGGACTATCATGCTTGTTTCGGGCCTGAGAAGTGAAGTCTTGTTCCTGGCCTCCGCCACCGCCGGCGACACCGTCAAGCGCCGCGCCATCGGCGCGTACTTGGGGCTCGCCGTCGGCGACGCCTTAGGGGCCACCGTCGAATTCATGACCCCCCGCGAGATTCGCGCCGACATCGGCCAGCACCGCGACATGACCGGCGGCGGCTGGCTCAAGCTCCGCAAGGGTCAGATCACCGACGACACCGGCATGTCCCTGGCCCTTGGCGAGAGCATCCTCTGCTCCGGGCAGGTCTGCGCCTATGCCGCCGCCGAGGCCTTCAGCGACTGGATGCGCACCAAACCCGTGGACATCGGCAACACCATTCGCCGCGGCATCGCCACCTACCGCCAGACCGGCCGCCCGGAGATGCCCGAGAACACCTTCGACGCCGGCAACGGCAGCTGCATGCGCGCCCTGCCCGTCGCCTTCGCCACCCTCGGCGCCGACGAGGACAGCGTCGACCTGGCCAACCGCTGCCAGGCCCACGTCACCCACAACAACGCGGTCTCCGACGCCGGCACCCTGTGCGTGCTGCGCATGGTCCAGGCCGCCATGCTCGGCGCCAACAAGGCCGAACTGCGCCTGCTCACCGATCATCTGGTCGCCGCCGAGAGCGACTTCCGCTTCGACCGCCGCCGCACCGAAAACCCCAGCGCCTACATCGTCGACACCCTGCGCGCCGTGTTCCAGGCGTTGTTCGCCACCGACAGCTTCGAGGCCGCGCTGATCGACGTCGTCAACCGCGGCGGCGACGCCGACACCACCGGCGCCATCCTCGGCATGATCGCCGGGGCCCTCTACGGCCCCACCGCCATCCCCGGCCGCTGGGTCCGCTACCTCGACAACGACATCCGCGACGCCTGCCGCGACCAGGCCGAGGCCCTGCTCAAGCTCTCCCCGCTGTGCACCGCCGCCCCGGTAAAGGAGGCCCTAGGCGCATGACCCAATTCGCCCCCTGCACCGGCAAAGAAGCCTGCACCGAAGACGGCACCCACTGCCGCGGCTGCGGCCGCACCCACGACGAGATCGCCCGCACCCGCGCCGCCGTCGAAGCCCTCGTCGAGGTTGCGCGCGAATACGGCTATGACAACCGCGAGGCGTTCGCCGGCTACATAGCGCGGCGGATCAACAAAAAGCTAGCGGCTTGAGCCCGGGGTACGCCGACTTCGGTCGGCACCTCCCAGTCAACGCCAACTCCAGGCCCGTCTGCCATCGAACGCATCGCTCGAATTTCGGTTTTCTATTTCCAACCATGTCAACAAGAGGTATTGACCAATGGCAACCAAAATCGTTTGGGGTTATGTCGACGAGGACGGCAATGTGCTGTCCGGCTCCGGTGATTTCACCGTGTCGGAGGAGTCCGAGCCCGGCTTCTACGACATCTTCTTCGCGCCGGGAACATTCGATGGGCAGCCGGCGGTGACCGGCAACTGCGTCAGCGAGAGCCGCGAGGCGCCGGTGTTTCAGATTTATCAGGTCAGCGCTGCCAAGGGCTTTGTTGCCGAGACGCGGGATGCGCATAGCGGTGAGCGTGACGCGCAGGCGTTTATGTTCATGGCCGTCGGTGTGGCGGCTGACTGATCGCGGTCGCTGCGTTTTTCTCTAGCCCAGCCTGCAAGCCCTGAAGGAGCCTGGCATGGGATGCCGGCAAGGTCGGGGCTTGTCGTTTCTGCTCAGGGCTTTGTCGTCGCTTTAACCTGAGTTTCAGCAACCGCACGGGGACCAGGAACAAGCCGAGGACGCGGTGGAGCCTTGCGATACTCCACACCGGATGCCGCTCCGTGCGTCGGGACAGGAATCCGCGGCCTGAGACAGCGAGGTCAGCGACGGCGGTCGGAGCCTTGGTATGACGGGAAGCGGCCACCCTCGGCGTTTAGCGCCCGACCCTGACCGGGACTTCCAGCGCCTCATAGGGATCGGTCCAGAAACAAGTGGCGCAGCCGGACCGAGCGATGGCTTGTGCGGTCGTTGCGACATGGCCTCCGTGTCACCTCAAGCTCGCGGCTGAACGCCTCCAAGCTGGACTCGAGAGATGCACTCAAGAACTCTTTGCAGCCCCGCAACGCTGCCCCAGCATTACCCAGCTTCAAAGCGACTATGGATGGCTCCGACGGATGGCTCCGACTAAGGCGCAACACCGCCCGCGTCCTCGATTTGATACTTGTTAACGGGTGCCCGCCTCCGGCGAACCGATGCGCGGACCTTCCTGGTTTCCGCGTGTCTCGATACTGAGCTCGCGGCTCACGATTACCCAGGCGAGACTTCCACCCGCTAGAACACGCGGCCTTGCCAGGCCGCACTGTCACCGTAATTGGTCCCAGCTTGAGAGCTTCCCCCCCTCCCTTCGCGGCGGCGTCGCCTGCGGCCCCCGAGTGGACCGCCCGGACCTTGCCGCACCCGCGTGGCTTCGAGGAGCTTCTGTGGACATTGATGAAACCTCCGGGCTACCCATCGGCGACTTCGCGATCAACAAAATTCCAGAATAGTCCATAACACCGGGGGCCCGCCTAAGGCGCAAAGCCAGGGTTCCGAGGTATAAGACTTAACGTGGACAGGCTGAGTTGGCCGAGACGACAGCTTGTGCCGGCGCTCGCCCGACCGACGGCAAAGTTCTTGCCACAAATCTAACGCCGTTTTGATCCTGATCACTAAGTTCGCGTTGCACCAGCGGGATGATTCCCGTCAAACTCCCCGGCGAGGACGCGCGGCGGGGCACGTCGCGTACACCTAATGAACGTCGGATCCCATGTTACGAGGCTTAGTTGCGCAGTCCGCCTAAGACGCCGAACAGAGGTTCCGGCCTAATTAACTGTGGAGAAGACGACGACCCACACACTCGACTCCACACGCCTACCGCGGCCGACGACGCGGGCAACGCGGGGTGCATCAGCTCCGCCGTCGCGCCAACTCTACAGACATACACAACCAACCAGCAACAACCCCCCATACATCCCCGCGCACACCCAAATGTCCCGCTACACAATCCCCCCCCGAACCCCCCGTAAAAATACCACAATATCCCCCCCCCCACCCGCCCCCAAAATCTATATTAAATTTTTCAACAATTTTCCCCCCCTGTTGAGGATGCCTTCCCACCGCCAGACGACATACACTCTGGCGACGAGCAGCGCCACCCCACCCCCACACACACATTACAAGAAGACACAGAAGAAGCTGCGAGACAGGATGGCGTTTTTGTTAGCCCCACCCGTGTTTACTGCACGCCCCTCAAAGAGCCCCCCCACCCAACCGGCTCCCGGTTCCCTCTCAAATTCCACCAAATAATAACCTTAAGGATAACTTCCGGAACTCATTAAACGACATACTTATTTTGGCTGTGGCGCTGGAAGAAGGCGCGCATTTAATCACCGAAGATTCGGTGCTGAATCGCTTCGCCGCCCAGACCAGCGGCATTCCCGTCAAGCTAGTTGGACAGAACCTTGAACTGGATTTCTCTGCGACTGAAGAGTCTACGCGCAGAGTGCAACGCGAAAGCAAAGGCTTTGTAAACCGGCGCTGGTCTGTAATGGAGAGGCGCGGCAGGTCTTTTCAAACGAGCGTCTAACTAGCGCGCCAGCCCGACCGCCAACTGGCCAGCCGCCGCTGGCGCGGACGGCTGACCAGTTGGCGGCGGGCTGCGCGTAACGTTGGCCGCAGCAACAAAGACGCCGCCATCCGCGGACATCAAATGCATTGGCTCAGCGCCTTCGGCAAATGCATCGCGGAGTCCGCAAAGCCCGGCGGCTCCGGCAAGGTCGAGAAGAATGCAAATTCGCCGCCAGCCGCGGCGGAAGCCATGGGCGGCCTCGGCAAAGCCGGGCATCGCCGCTCAGGCTTGGCGCTTGCCGGCAAGGCGCGCAGAATGCAGGTGCGCCGCCGACCGCGGCAGCCGCAGGGCGCCTCGGCTCAGCGCGGCTGCCAAGGGCGCATCGGCGCAGCAAGCGGCCAACAAGCGCCTCGGCCCGACCGCCCGTTGCCGCGCCGTCGCTTCGCGAACGGCGCGGCAACGGGCGGCGGGCCAGGCTTAACGTTGGGCGCTGGCAAGGATCTCGCGAGCTTACGGAACGGTCTTCCACAAATCCGCTCTAATCTAGGCGGCATAAAGCTACGGAGGTGCACATGGTCTACAGTGCCGCTGTGATGTCAGCGCTGACTATGATTGCCGTCACGTATTTTTTTCTTGTTCGTGCAGGCGCCAGCGACGCTTTGCACAGATTGACTGTATGGGTGATCTTTGGCGTCCTGTTGTCGCTATCGCCGATCCTCTTCAGCCTGATTTTTTACTTTCTTACGGACAAGCCGGATTACGTTCAAGTTATTTCACGCGGGGAGTTGTTCATCATCTCCGTTGCACTTGGCGCAAGCGCCGCTGGAAACTTGATTGCTACCGGTTCCGAATATCGCACACTAAAAGCCGTTTCTGCTGGCGGCAGCCTCCTTCTTGTGATAATTTCGGCTTTATTGTTCGCCGCTGTTTCCGGAGCCGGGTCTCCAAATATTAACGACGACAGGGTAGCGGAGACTTCACTAGTCATATTGCTTCTCACTATAGCGGCCAGCGGCGGCTGCGTCATACTTGCGGAGAAACAATAATGAGCTTTGAGTACATCGCCATAGTTATTGGTATCGGCGGCGCGCTTGCTTCTCTTGCGGCTGCCGTGATTTCTCTCCTAAAGCTAAAAAGACAGACGCCGGGGATGATTCAACTTGAAGAGCTAATAGAGGTTACCAACCCGGATGGGTCGCTCCGAAAGCTAAAAAGGCAGGCGCCGAGGGCGATTCGACTTGAAGAGCTAATAGAGGTTACCAACACGGATGGGTCGCACACCTATAAAGTTGTTTCAAGCAAATTGGTAGAGCCTGGTCCTTCTCTACAAGCCGAATTGAACCTTCGTCTTGAAAAAAGGAAAGACGTAATTCTCAAATTCAATCCCAGCGAGACGAGCGATGAAACCGAATGGGGTTCAACTACGATACGATCCTCCTGAGGCAATAGCTGAATTCCTTCGGAAGCGGGGTTAGGCTTAATTGTCGTTAGATCGAATGAATGAAAACGCCCAACAAGTCCGCCAGCCCGACGCCAAACTGCGGCCGGCGCTTCGCGCGTGGCCGCAGTTTGGCGCGGGCTGCGGTTGACGTTGGGCCCGACAATGTAAATGACCACTATCTGGTTGCCGCCGAAAGATAGTTCAAAGCAACGCGAGGCAACAGCTCGCCGAACGGAAAGACTTGCGGAATTTGGCGTGTTTAATGGTTTTATCCAGCGCTTTCTCTAATCGATGAATAACAAAGTCGCCCAACTAGCGCGCAAGCCCGACGCCTTTGGGCTAGCCGCCGATGCGCTCGCGCACCTTAAGCGCCACCTCCAGCGCCCGCAGGCCGACGCGCCCGTCCACCAGGGGTCGGCGGCGGTGGCGCACGGCGTCGACAAAGGCGGCGATCTCGGCGTCGAGGGGCTTGATGGGCTCGACGTTGATGCGCTCGCGGGCGATCTCCGGGCGTTCGGCCCCGGGGACCGGGCGGGGGGCGGCGATGTCGAGGGTCTGCTCGATGAAGTCCAGCGACAGGTAGCCTTGGGGCTGGAAGACGCGAATGTGGCGGATCTTGCGGTCGGAGACACGGCTGGCGACGACGTTGGCGACGGCCCCGTCGGCAAACTCCAGCCGGGCGCTGGCGATGTCGACGTGGGTGGTGAGCACCGGCGTGCCGACGGCGCGCACGTCGACCAGCTCGGTGGGCATCAGCGCCAGGATGATGTCGATGTCGTGGATCATCAGATCCGAGACCACGTCGACGTCGGTGGCGCGCTCGGTGAAGCCGCCCATGCGCTGGGCCTCGATGTAGCGCGGGGCGTCGATGCGCTCCGCCAGGGCCATGATGCCGGCGTTGAAGCGCTCCAGGTGGCCGATCTGCAGGATCACGCCGGCCTCGTCGGCCAGACGCACGATCTCGGCGCCTTCGGCCGCGTCGACGGCGATGGGCTTTTCCAGCAGCATGTGCACGCCCTGCTTCAGCAGCGGCGCGGCGACCTGCAGATGGGCCGTGGTCGGCGCGACGACGCTCACGGCGTCCACCGCGCCGATCAGCTGCTCCGGCGTGGCGAAATGCCGACAACCGGCCTCCTCCGCCACGGCCTGCGCCCGCGCCGCATCGACGTCGACGACGCCCACCAGCTCCACATCCGCCAGTCGGGAATAGATCAGGGCATGGAAGCGTCCCAGGTAGCCGACGCCGACCACGCCCACGCGCAAGCGATGCACATCCGCCATCTCAACCTCCAACGTCGTCGAGCACTGCCGGCTGCCGCGCCATCGGCTGCTCGGCTTGGCCATGGTAGACGCTGATCTGGTAGGCGAGCGTCACCGACATGCCCACCAGGACCAGGATCAGCAGCGTGGCAAATAGATCGGGCTTGGAACGGCGGCGCCGATAGCTCATCGATACTCCCATGATTCGTTCAAACTGGACATCATTTCGAGCGCCTGCGCCTGCCTCGCCCGCAGGGGAGCGGACCGGTGAGCGCGGCGGGCGTCGCGAGGGGGCGGCCTCCGGTGCATGACCGGCGGCAGCCCGACAGCGACGCATTATCGGTCATTTTGCCCCCGTTGGGGTTGCTCTGCTGCAACAATGCCCACGAAGGCGGCACCTGTGATAGGGATTGTTGCGTCCACGCCGGCGGCGACAGCTTGCCCCCGGATCGCCCGGACCATCACGCCGGCGCGTCAGGAACGCGCTCATCCGGTCGATCCGCCACCACCGCCTGCCGTATCATTGCGCCCAAGCCCGTCGGCACCCGCCGCCATCGCATCCGCCCCATCCGCTCCGAGAGCCCGATCATGACCCCTGTCGAACCCGCCCGCTACCGCGTCACCGTGAACGCCGTCTCCACCTACCTGGCCGAACAGTCCAACCCCACGACAGACCTGTTCACCTTCGCCTACACCGTCACCATCGAGAATCTGGGGACCGAGCCGGCGCAGCTGCTGTCGCGGCACTGGATCGTCACCGACGCCAACGGCGAGACCCAGGAGGTGCGCGGCGCCGGGGTCGTCGGCGAGCAGCCCCACCTCAAGCCCGGCGAGTCCTACCGCTACAGCAGCGGCACGCAGATCCCGACGCCGGTGGGCAGCATGCACGGGAGCTATTCCATGCGCGCCGACGACGGCACCCGGTTCGAGGCCGAGATCCCGCCCTTCTCCCTGTCCAGTCACGCCCGGCTGCACTGACCCGACATGGCCACCTACGCCATCGGCGACATCCAGGGCTGCTACGACGAGCTGCGCCGCCTGCTCGACGTCATCGGCTTCAACCCCGACCAGGACCGGCTATGGTGCGTCGGCGATCTGGTCAACCGCGGCCCGCAATCGCTTGAGGTGCTGCGCTGGTTCAAGGGGCTCGGAGAGCGCGCCGTGGTGGTGCTCGGCAATCACGACCTGCACCTGCTCGCGGTGGCCGCCGGTGTGGATGCGCGCGGCAAGAAGGACACCCTCGATGCGGTGCTCGCGGCCCCGGATCGCGACGAGCTGCTGGATTGGCTGCGCCACCGCCCGCTGCTGCACCTGGACACCAAGAAGCGCTTCGCCATGATCCACGCCGGCCTGCCGCCGCAATGGGACCTGGACCAGGCCGTCGCCTGTGCCGGCGAGCTGGAGCAGGTGCTGCGCGGACCGGACCATCAGGCATTCCTGCAGCTGATGTACGGCAACGAACCGAGCCGCTGGTCCGACGACCTGCAGGGCACCGAGCGGCTGCGCTTCATCACCAACTGCCTGACCCGGCTGCGTTGTTGCGACGCCGACGGCAACCTGCTGCTGCACGAGAAGGGCCGACCCGGCACCCAGAGCGCGGACGCCGTGCCCTGGTTCCAGGTGCCCGGCCGACGCACCCGCGACACCCGCATCATCTTCGGTCACTGGTCGACGCTTGGCTATTGCGCCTCCGACAACATCTGGGCCCTGGACAGTGGCTGCCTCTGGGGCGGGGCGCTGACGGCGGTGCGCGTGCGCAAGCGCAAGCCCATCGAGGTCTTCTCGGTGGGCTGTACCGGCCACCTGCAACCTGCCAGCTAAGCGAGCACAAGCATGACCGACCTGCACGACCTGGAGCTGCTGCTGCGCTCGGAGACAGCGATCCTGCTGATCGAGTCGCTGGAGGAGCAGCGCATCCTGGGCCTGTTCACGCGCCTGGGGATGCACCTGGGCCAGCCGGTGTACTGCTGGACCCTCACCGACGGTCTGCGGCGCATCGAGTATCAGCGCTCGACCCAGCAGGAGCTGGCCCCGCCCTTGGAGCTGCTGCGCCACCTGAAGGTCACCGCCGAGCCCGGCATCTATCTACTGCTCGACTTCCATCCGTTTCTCGACCAGCCGATGCATGTGCGCCTGCTCAAGGAGATCGGCCAGGATCAGGCCGAGCGCAGCCGCCGCCTGGTGCTCGTCAGCCACGCCGTGGAGACCCCGCCGGAGCTGCGCCACTTAAGCGCCCGCTTCAGCCTGCGTCTGCCGGATCGCCGCCGCATCCTGTCGCTGATCCGCGAAGAGGCCCAGCGCTGGCAGCAGGGCCCGGCGCGGGCGCGGGTCCGCGCCAATCGCGATGCCGTCGACCGACTCTCGCGCAACCTGCTCGGCGTCACCGAATCCGACGCCCGGCGCCTGATCCGCAACGCCATCCAGAACGACGGCGCCATCACCGACGACGACGTCACCGAGGTCACCCGGGCCAAGTACGCCCTGCTCGGTCCCGAGGGCGCCGTCTCCTTCGAGTACGACACCGCGAGCTTCGCCGACGTGGCCGGCCTCGACAACCTCAAGGCCTGGCTCGATCTGCGCCGCGACGCCCTGCTCGCCGCTGCCGGCAGCCAGGGCGAGGACAGCGAGCGCCCCCGCGGCATCATGCTGCTCGGCGTTCAGGGCGGCGGCAAGAGCCTGGCAGCCAAGGCCGTGGCCGGGCGCTTCGGCATCCCGCTGCTGCGGCTCGACTTCGGCGCCCTGTTCGACAAGTACGTCGGTGAGAGCGAGCGCAACCTGCGCGATGCGCTCAACACCGCCGACGTCATGGCCCCATGCGTGCTCTGGCTGGACGAGATCGAGAAGGGACTGGCCAGCGGTGGCGACGGCGACGGCGGCACCGGCCGGCGCATCATCGGCGCCCTGCTCACCTGGATGGCCGAGCGCAAGGCCCCGGTCTTCATCGTCGCCACCTCCAACGACATCAGCCGCCTGCCACCGGAGCTGGTGCGCAAGGGCCGGCTGGACGAGATCTTCTTCGTCGACCTGCCCGATGCCGCCACCCGCCGCGAGATCTTTCGCATCCACCTGGAAAAGCGCCGGCTGCCGGCGGCACGCTTCGACCTCGACGCCCTGGCCGCCGCCAGCGACGGCTTCTCCGGTGCCGGCATCGAGCAGGCCGTGGTCTCGGCGCTCTACGCCTGCCGCGCCGAGGCCCAGTCCGCCGACACCGATGCCGTCCTCAACGAGCTGTCGCGCACCCAACCGCTGTCGGTGGTGATGGACCACCAGATCGCGGCCCTGCGCACCTGGGCACGCACCCGCACGGTACAAGCCTAAGTCAAGGTTCAGAAACAAGTGGTGCAGACGCAACCCCCAAACGGGCAATCCAAAGGCTCAGCGAACGGGCGTATGCACCGCTTGTTTCTGAACCGATCCTAAGTCAAGGTTCAGAAACAAGTGGTGCAGGCGCAACCACGAAATGGCCAGTCAAAAGGTTTAGCGAGCGGGCGTCTGCGCCGCTTGTTTCTGAACCGATCCTAAGAGCACCAGCTGGAGAATCTCATGACCAGAGAGACCCGAGCGCAATCGGTCCCGGATCGCCGTCCCAACCCAGGCCTATGCCGGCCGGCGTTGCTCGGTCTGCTGCTCGGTCTGCTGATCATCATCGGCCATTGGCCGGCCGCGGCGCTGGCCGAGACGGACCCCGCGGCGTCCTCGGCAACGTCGCGCCAGATCCTTAAGGTCGGTCCCGGCAGGACCCTGGAGCGCCCCAGCCAGGCCGCCCGCATCGCCAAGCCCGGCGCACTGATCGAGATCGACGCCGGCGATTACCACGGCGACGTCGCCGTCTGGCGGCAAGACGGCCTGACCCTGCGCGGCATCAACGGTCAAGCCCGGCTCCATGCCGACGGCAACAGCGCCCAGGGCAAGGCGATCTGGGTCATCCGCGGCGCCGGGGTCGAGGTCGACAACATCGGCTTCTTCGGCGCCCTGGTCCCGGACCACAACGGGGCCGGCATCCGCGCCGAAGGCAGGTCGCTGGTCATCCGCAACAGCCTGTTCCAGGACAACGAGAACGGCATCCTGACCAGCAACAACCAGCGGGCGACCCTGCTCATCGAGGACAGCCAATTCCTGGACAACACCACCGACTACGCACGCGTGGGCATGCTCGGGCACAGCATCTATGTCGGGCGCATCCACCGTTTCGAGCTGCGCAACACCCTGGTGACGGGGGCGCAGACCGGCCATCAGGTCAAGACCCGGGCGCGCATCAACCGCATCATCAAGAACCGCATCCACGACAACGACGAGAACCCCGCCTCGAGCTATCTGATCGACATCCCCGAGGGCGGCCAGGCGCTGATCCTGGGCAATCATCTGATCCAGGGCCGATATGCGGACAACCCGACGGCGATCGCCTTCGCCAGCGAGGCCAACCGCGAGGACGCGCATCAGTCCCTGCAGGTGATCGCGAACCAGTTCGAGAATCGCAAGACCGTCGGCATCTTCGTCTACAACCACAGCAAGTCGCCGGCACGGCTGCGCGGCAACCGGATCGAAGGGCTTGCCAAGGCACTGGTGGGTCCGGGCAGGCGGGAGTGACCGCTCCCTGAGCGGACCATGATGGTCCGTTGGCCTGCGCTCGGCCGCCGGTTCAGACCGAGCGGCCTTTTTCTCCATCGCCTCGGAACACACCTAAGGAGATGCTGGAAAATGCCGTCCTGGCATTTTCAGCTCGCAAAGCGAAAACGACTTCGAGCGCAGTGCTCGACCTGGCTCCTTGGCTCCGGCCATGCCGGCGAGGGACCAAGCAACATTGCCGAGAGAACCCTATGCAATACAAGGATTACTACAAGATCCTGGGCCTGGCCCGCGACGCCGATGCCGACGCCATCAAGCGCGCCTATCGCAAGCTCGCGCGCAAGTACCACCCCGACGTCAGCAAGGAGGCCGACGCCGAGGCCCATTTCAAAGAGGTCAACGAGGCCCACGAGGTGCTCAAGGACCCGCAGAAACGGGCCGAATACGATGCCCTGGGCAACAGCTGGCACGCCGGCGACGAGTTCCGCCCGCCGCCGGGCTTCGGCCAGGGCGGTGGGCGGCGTGAGTATGAGTTCTCGCCGGAAGAGGCCGCCCGCTTCAGCGACTTCTTCTCCGGCATCTTCGGCGGCGGGGGCGGCGGGGGCGGCTTCGGCGGCATGGGCGGCGGCAAGACGGGGCGACGCGGAATGGACCAGAATGCGACCATCGAGATCAGCCTGGAGGACGCCTACCACGGCGCCACCCGGCAACTGCGCATGGAGGTGCCCGAGATCGACGCCAGCGGCCGGGTCAGCAGCCGCCTACGCACGCTCAATGTGCGCATCCCGGCCGGCGTCACCGCCGGGCGGCAGATCCGCCTCGCGGGTCAAGGCAACCCCGGTCGCGGCGGCGACAACGGCGACCTCTACCTGGAAGTGCAGATCGCCGCGCACCCCATCTACCGCAGCGAGGGCAAGGACCTGCACATGAAGCTGCCGATCAGCCCCTGGGAGGCGGCCCTCGGCGCCACCGTCGCGGTGCCGACACTCGACGGCTCGGTCAACTTGAAGGTCCCCACCGGCTCCCAGAGCGGCCAGCGGCTGCGCCTGAAGGGCCGCGGACTGCCCGGCAAGCCCGCCGGCGACACCTATGTGCAGCTGGAGATCGTCAATCCACCGACCGAGAGCGATGCGGACCGCAGCGCCTATCAGGCGCTGGCCGCGCGCTTCGAGGCGTTCAACCCGCGCGCCAAGCTGGGGGGCTGAGCCATGACCACCACCACGTACATTGAAGGCATTCTGCTCGACGAGCACACACTGATCGGGATCAGCGAGCTGACCCAAGTCTGCGGCATCAGCACCGATGAGATCTGCGTGATGGTCGGCGAAGGCGTGCTGCACCCCGTCGGCGGCGAGCCCCGGCAATGGCGCTTCACCGGCATCGAGGTCCGCCGCGCCCGCCGCGCCCTGCGCCTCAAGCACGACCTGGAGCTGAACCTCGCCGGCACCGCCCTGGCCCTGGATCTGCTCGACGAGATCGAGCGGCTGCGTCAGCGCCTGCACTGCCTGGAGCAGCACCTGGGCAGCCCGGTGGATGCCGATGAGCGCTGATCTGCCGCAGCGCCCGACGCGACAGCGCTGAGCGATCGGGTTCCTCGGCGCCACCCATGCAGCGTTCGGGTCCGAGGACAACCTGCGCTCCCGGCAAGGGGTTCGCGTCGGACCGCGCGCGAATGCCCCGCGGCCAACGGCTATAATCCGCAGCCATGCAAGGCGAGCGCGAAACCTGGCTGCGATTGACCCTGCTCGGGGTGGTCAGCGGCATCCTGGCCGGGCTCGGCGTGCTCGCCTTTCGCAGCCTGGTGGAGCTGGGTCAGCTGTGGCTGCTGCCCATCGGCAGCGTCGGCAACTACGAGACCCTGTCGCCCTGGCTCTGCCTGGCCCTGCCCACCGCGGCCGGTCTGGTCCTCGGCCTGATCTTCGACCTGCTGCCGGCGTCCATGCGCCAGGTCGGCGTGACCCATGTGCTCAAGGTCCTGCAGGCCCCGGGCCGGCAGCGGCTGCCGGCACGCAACATGCTCACGCAGTTCTTCGGCGCCGTGGTGGCCATTGTCGGCGGGCACTCGGTGGACCGCGAAGGACCGGCAGTGCATATCGGCGCCGCCAGCGCCAGCCTGGTGGGCCGCGGGCTGCGCACAGACACCCAGGAGGACATCACGCTCACCGCCTGCGGTGCCGCCGCCGCCATTGCCGCCGCCTTCGACACGCCGCTGGCCGGGGTCATCTTCGCCATCGAGGTGCTGCGCATCCGCTACGAGGTCGGACGCTTCCTGCCGGTGATCGTCGCCGCCGTGGTCGGTGCCGTCACCGCCCGGCTGCTGCCGCTGGCGCCGCTGGGCTACGTGGTCCAGCCCGAGCACCTGGTCAGCGTCTGGGACTACCCGAGCATGATCCTGCTCGGCGCCTGCACCGCGGCCCTGGCCGTGGCCTTCATCGCCGGCGTCGAGCGCATCGCGCTGCACACCCGCCACTGGCGCAACGTCAGCGCCTTTGCGCTGGCGGGGCTCATCACCGGCATCATCGCCACCTGGCGCCCGGAGATCATGGGCACCAGCTACGACACCCTCGACCGCCTGCTGGCGGGCCAGGGCGACCTATTTCTGGTGGCGACGCTGGTGGTCACCAAGCTGGTTGCCACCGGCTTTGCCGTGGGCCTGCGCATCCCCGGCGGCCTGATCGGCCCGACGCTGTTCATCGGCGGCGCCGCCGGCTCGGCCCTGGGCCTGGCGCTCGGGCTGCTCGCCCCGGACCAGACCGCATCCCCGGCCTTCTACGCCACCATCGGCATGGTGGCGATGATGGGCGCCACGCTGCGCGCACCGCTGGCCGCGCTCACCGCCCTGCTGGAGCTGACCGCCAACCCCAACATCATCCTGCCGGGGATGATCGCCGTGGCCAGCGCCGAGCTGATCACTCGGCTCATCCGCGGTCGCCAATCGGTCTTCGACGTGCTGCTGGCGGTGCAGACCCGCGCGCAGCTGCCGCGGTGACGGCATAGGCAGGAGCCGAGGGCTTGGACAGACCGGGCCGGTGGGCTGCGGGGGCGACTTTGCGCCTTTGTGCCCCGGCGCGCCACAGGATTCAGGTCCCGACCCGCTCCGCCCGCGCACAGATCTCGCGCGCGGTGCCGTTGAAGATGAGCCCGTGCCAGGGGTCGAAGGCGTACCAGTACATCAGGCCCCAGACGCCGGCGGGGTGCCAGTAGGCGGTCATGGTCAGCCGCGTACCGCCGTCGGCGAGGGGTGACAGCTCGAATTCGAGCATGCCGGCACCGGGGGCGCGCATGCCGAAGGCCAGGCTCAAGCGGCGCCCTTCGTCGACGCCCAAGACGCGCCAGGAGTCGATCTGATCGCCGACGCGCACCTGGGTCGGATGGCGCCGGCCGCGGGCCCGCCCAGGGCCGCCGGCCAGCCAGTCGAGGACCTCGCGCAGCCGCCACAGGCCGTCCAGATAGTACCAGCCGTTGTCGCCGCCGATGCCCGAGACCACCTCCCAGACCTGCTCCGGCGATGCCGCCGATTCGGCGCTGGCCCGCGCGCGCTTGGCGTAGTAGGCGTAGTCGATTCGTTGCTTGCGCACGGCAAAGGCCCCCTCGGTCCAGCGGGCGACGATGCCCGCGCTGCTGCGCTCGGCGGCGAATACGGCGGCGACCGATTCGCGGAAACCGAGCAGTTGTTGCGGCACCAGCCGACGCAGCTCGGCGTCGGCGGCGGTGAAGTCGTGTTTCAGGCCCTCGATCAGGGCGCGGGCGATATTGGTGGGCACGGCGGTGATGAAGCGCAGCCAGTGGGCCGACAGCTGCGGCGTGAGCACCGGCACCGGGATGATCAGCGGCACCCGCCGGCCGCCGACCTCGGCGAGGATGCGCATCATCTGCTGATAGGTCAGGGTCTCGGGGCCGCCGGCGTCGTAGACCTGGCCGGCGGTCTCGGGGATCTGCGGCAGCCGGACCAGATACATGAGCAGGTTGTCCAGCGCGATGGGCGGCGACTTGGCCCGCACCCAGCGCGGCGTGATCATCACCGGCAGGTGATAGACCAGATCGCGCATGACCTCGAAGGCGGCGGAGCCGGGACCGACGATGATGCCGGCGCGAAGCTCGGTGACCGGCACGGCGCCGCGGCGCAGCACATCGCCGGTGTCGCGGCGCGAGACGATGTGCTCGCTGTCGGCATCATCCGGCACCAGTCCGCCCAGGTAGACGATGCGCCCGACCCCGGCGGCCTCCGCCGCCTCGGCAAAGTTCGCCGCCGCCGCCAGATCGAGCCGCCCGAAGGCCTTGCCGGCGCTCATGGAGTGGACCAGGTAGTAGGCGATGTCGACGCCATCCAGCACCGGCGGCAGCGTGGCCGGGACCAGCGCATCGGCCTCGGCCAGCTCGGCGCCCTGCCAACCGCGGGCCTCCAGGACCGCCCGGTTGCGCGAGCAGGCACGCACCGCAAGCCCCTCGTCGAGCAGGCGCGGCACCAGATGGCTGCCGATATAGCCGCTGGCGCCGAACACCAGACAGCGACCGGTGCGCTCAGGCGCGGAAGGCAATGGTTGGGACATGGCGTGGGCTCCGGTGGGACCTTGGCGACGTCGGTGTTGAAGGGGCTAGATGGGGATTGGTGCAGCAATCCAGATAGCTAGGCACGGTTCGCAGTGATGCATGATCCCTAGGGACTCAATCCGCCACCCGCTCGGCACCCGCCTGCATGGTCCGCGTCAGCGTATCGTAGACCTCGCCCCAGGCCCTGGCGGTGGACGCGTCGAAGTCGTCGCCGAGGCCCTGCTCGATCGCCCACAGCAACACCCCGCGAAACTGGACGTAATGTGCCGGGGTTACCCCATAGCCCACGTGGCGCTCGCCCAGGGTCTCGATCAGGCGCCGCACCGGATCGGGGTTGTCGAGGGCGCTGACCACGGTATCGAGCATGGTCACCAGCAGGTCGCGCTGGCGGTCCATGTCGCCCTTGAACAGCGGCTGCATCTCGGGATACTGCTCGATCAGACGTTGGTAGAACAGGGCGCAGATGCGTTTGCGATCCGGTCTGATCCGCGCCCAGGACTCCCGGACCCGGTCGGTGGTGTCTGAGCTCATCTTGGTGGTCACTCCAAATCTGTTCAGTCGGGGCCATCGGCCGAGCCGAAGACCGTGTGTTGATGATATAACGCCCGCGTCCACTTGCGTGACGCCGGAGCGCAGCGCCGAGCCCCGACTGCCGGCCCCATGCAGAGCATCCGCCGGCCGGTCAGCGGTCCCGGGCAGGCCAGCGCGCGCCGACACACAGGCTCAACCCGCTGATTGATTTCAGCGTTTGAGATACAGCCTAGGAGCAGCCCGCTATGAATGATCCCTTGCCGCCAGGCTTTCTCGCCGAATGCGAGCGCGAACAACTGCACCGCATCGGTGCCATCCAGCCCGACGGCGCGCTGATCGGCAGCGGCTTCGGCGAAGCGCGCGTGCGCTTTGCCAGCGCCAATCTGGCCGACTGGCTGGGGCGCGAGCCCGCGGATGTGCTCGGCCGACCGATCGGCGCGCTGCTGCCTGGATTCACGCCGGAGGAAGGGCTCGGTGTCGACCGCCGCCAGCTCCATCCGCGGCTGACCGACGGCCCCCGCGGCCCCCTCGACGGCCTGCTCTCCCACAGCGACGAGGGCTGGCTGCTGGAGCTGCAGCCGTCCCTGCCCGACGACCAGCGCCCGCCGACCATCAACCAGGCCCTGAAAGGCCTGTTCAAGGCCCCGCGCGAGCAGCCGGACTGGACCGACTACTGCCAGCTGCTGACCCGCGAGATACGCGCCGCCACCGGCTTCGACCGGGTCATGGTCTATCGCTTCCTCGACGACGGCAGCGGCGAGGTCATCGCCGAAGACGCCGCCGCGGGGCTGTCGCCCTACCTGGGGCTGCGCTATCCGGCCTCGGACATCCCGCAGATCGCCCGCGACCTCTACATGCTCAACAGCCATCGCCAGATCGCCGACGTGGGTGCCGAGCCGGTGTCGATCCTGGCCTTGGGGGAGCAGGAGGCGGACCTGTCCCACTGCGACCTGCGGGCCGTCTCGCCGGTGCACATCCAATACCTGAAAAACATGGAGGTGCGCGCGTCGCTGTCGTTCTCGGTGGTGATCAACGGCCGGCTCTGGGGCCTGATCGCCTGCCATCACCGCACGCCGCGCTGGCTGGCACTGACGCTGCGCGAGCGTTGTGTCGAGATGGTCGAGGTGTTCCAGCTCGGCATCGCCGGGCACCAGTCCAACCGCTGGCTGGCGGCCCTGACCAGTACCGACGATGCCATCGAGCGGGTCATGGCCGGCCTGCACTTGGCCGAGCACGAGGGCGACACCAGCCAGCTCGGCCCCGGCCTGCTCAACCTGGTGCGCGCCGGCGGCGCCGTGCTCTACGAAGACGGCGAGATCACCTGCTTCGGCGAGACGCCGCCCAAATACGCCCTCGAGCCGATGGTGGAATGGCTGCACCGCGCGCATGCCGCCGAGCCGATCTTCGCCACCAACGCCCTGTCCGAGCAGTATCCGCCGGCCATCGCCTTCGTCGCCCAGGCCAGCGGTCTGCTCGCGGTGCGCACCGTCAGCAGCATCGCCAGCATGGCGCTGGAGCGCACCTTCCTCTGGTTCCGCCCGGAGATGCCGCAGACCGTGCACTGGGCCGGCGACCCACGCAAGAGCGTCATGTTCGAGGACCAGAGCGCGACCCTGTCGCCGCGCTCGTCGTTCGAGCTCTGGGTCGAGACCACCAGCGGGCGCTGCGACCCCTGGCGCGATGCCGATCGGCTGGCGGCGAAGAAGTTCCGCAACCTGATCCTGCGCGGGCTGGACCCCCGGCTGCTGCGGCTGTAGCCGACGCCTCGGGCAGCGCTTGCAGACGCCCGAGGCCCCTCAGTCATCATCCATTCACCGCAAGCGGTCATGGGGCTCTCGCCCTGGTGCACCCGCCGAGCCCGGGTCGCTGCGCAGGCCGGGAAGCAGCCGCGCCCGCAGGGCCTTGATGTGCCGCGGATCGGAACCGCAGCAGCCACCCATGAGCGTGGCGCCGGCCCGGCGCCAACCCACGGCGGCAGCGGCAAAGGCCTCAGGCCCGAGGCGCCCGGTCCAGACCTTTGCCTCGGCGTCCCAGCCCTCGGCCGCGTTCGGATAGACCAGCGCCGGCCGATCGGTCACCCGGCGCAGCTCCACGAGCAGCGCCGGAACAAACCCGGGCGCCGTGCAGTTCACGCCGATGGCGACCACCTGCCCCAGCCCGCGCAGCGGCGCAATCGCCTCCGCCAGCGCGCTGCCGTCACGCAGATGCCCCCCGTCGCCGCAGCTGACGCTGACCCAGACCGGGGTGTGCGGGGTGTGGCCGATCAGCCGCGCGAGTGCCGCAACCTCCAGCCGCGAGGGGATGGTCTCGCAGGCAAGCAGGTCCGCTCCGGCGCCGGCCAAGACCTCCCAGCGTCGCGCATGGAAGGCCGCCAGCGCATCCACCGAGCGGCCGTAACGCCCGCTGTACTCGGAGCCATCGGCCAGATAGGCGCCGTAGGGTCCGATGCTGGCGGCGACCAACGGGCGCAGCCGGCCCCGACGATTGGCCGGATCGGCCCAGAAGGCATCGCGCGCCTCCACGGCAAGCCCCACCGACGCACGCAGCAGCGCGGCTGCCCCCGCCAAGTCCAGTCCCTGCGCAAGCAACCCTGGCATGCTCGCCTGGTAGCTCGCCGACAGGATGCAGTCCGCACCGGCGCGCAGATAGGCCAGGTGCACGTCGCGGATCAGCGCCGGTGCATCCAGCAGCAGCCTGGCCGACCAGAGCGGATGGTCCAGATCGCAGCCGCGCCGCTCAAGCTCCGTGGCCAGTCCGCCGTCGAGAACGACGACGCCTTGGCGACGGATGATCTGCGCGAGGCCGGCGTTGGTGGGGGATGTTGTCATGGGATTCGGCGGCCAGATTCAATTGGACACGGCTGCGGGAATTGCCGGCGCCAACCTAGGATCGGTTCAGAAACAAGTGGCGCAGACGCCCGCTCGCTGAACCTTAGGATCGATTCAAAAACAAGTGGTGCAGACGCCCGCTCGCTGAGCCTTTGGATTGGCCGTTTCGTCGTTGCGTCTGCACCACTTGTTTCTGAACCTTGACTTATTGATTGGCCATTTCGTGGTTTCGCCTGCACCACTTGTTTCTGAACCTTGACCTACGGGGGCGAGCGCCGAGACGACACCAAGGACGGAACTGAGATAACATACTGACATTCCGGTCTTTCTCTTGGCGTATTCGCGGCCTTCGCGTGTTCGCGCCGAACCGCTTGTGTGTTTCCCCCGCGGCAACCATGGGCGCAACGACGATCGAGACTCCGACGGCCATCCAATGGTCGGCCAACCCTTTCCAGTGGACCACGAGGCGGTGCCGATGAACAATCCAACCAATCAAGACGGCGTCCTTGTCGCCGGCCGAGGGACAGCGGATGAGACCGACGCATTCCTGGAAGCCCCGACGCGACCAGCCGGTAAGGGCCGCCACCTGATCGACATCCACGGCGTCCTGCCGCTTGCGTTGTTCCCGAGATACTACTTCGTATTCAGCCTCGGCATAGACCGACGGCAACAGGACCGCACGGCGCCCGATGAGCGCAGGATCAGGTCCGGGATCATGCCGACACTGAAATTTCTGCTCTTCCTGGTCATCTCCGGGGGCCTGTTCAACGCCCTCCTCCTGCTCGGCCTGATCATCGCCAAGGCCGTTCTCGACATCGACATCGTCTCCGGCGGCCACCCGCTATCGGCCTTTCTCAGAGCCATCGGCGCCTGCCACT
>CALOBA010000062.1:0-10056 GCA_942491465.1 uncultured Gammaproteobacteria bacterium | reverse complement strand
CTGCAGGATGGATATCGCCCAGCGCTTTCGCGAGCGCGAGATACAGGTCGCCATGGACGGCTTTCACGTCAGCGGCGTGCCGTCGATGCTCCCGGAGCTCACGCCCGAGATCCAGGAGGCCATGGACCTCGGCGTGTCCATCTTCGCTGGCGAGATCCAGCATCGCTTCGACGGTTTCCTCTTGGACGCATTCCGCCGCCAGCTCAAGCCCATCTACAACCATCTCGCCGACTTACCCGGTATCGAGGGTGTTGCGCCGTCCTGCATGCCCCGGGGCCGGCTCGGTGACGCGGTCGGCGATTCCTGATCTACCGCCCCGTTGATATAGAAACCCTCTTGCCGGGGCGGGTTTCCCCTCCCTCCTCTCGACAGCTAACTGGGGCGTGACACCAGGGAAAATGGGTAATCCCCCCCCGGGAAATGGGTAACTCCCCCCAGAGACCCGCTGTGCCGATCCTGTCACCCTCGAATTGTGTCATTTGCCACGGTCGGATCGGGGATTACACCTATCGGTTTTCGTCCTTACAAGTTTAGGGCTTAGACGGTCTCGATCCACCGATCGTAACACCGTTGTCCGCGGCTCCGCCGTCTTCGAGCATCTGCGATCGCGGCCACCCTACAGCCGACACCCCGAAAATGCGACTGAGTTTGGAAGGCAGAAATGACACAAGCCAGGCTTGGAAAAGTAGTCAGTCAATGGGGGCTCGGCGGGTACTCATCGCACGCCCCTGAACAAATCCGATTCGCCATATGGCGAGCATGAAGGAGGAGTTTGATGAACGTCAGATCGAGCCTTAGAAAACGGTTATGGGCTGTTGCCTCCCTGCCAGTTGGCCTGGCCTGCGGCAACGCCCTGGCACAGGCTGTTCCGGGCGGGACACTTGACCCGCTGACCATTCCCAAGTACGTGACGCCGCTGGTGATTCCGCCGGTGCTGCACGACGACGGCGGCGCTCCGATGGCCGTCGACGTATCGCTCCGGCAAATTAACCAGCAGGTGCTGCCAACCCAAGGCTGTATAGGGGCAACATGTGGTCCGAACGGCGAGTTCCCGGCCACGCCGCTGTGGGCCTACGGTGATCCAGCGAACCCGGCCACTTTCAACAACCCCGGCTTCACCATCGAGGTGACCAAGGACATCGCGACCACGGTGACCTGGAAAAATGAACTGGTCGACGCCAACGGCAATTTCTTACCGCATATCATCCAGGACCAGAACGGCGTGCCGATCGTCGACCAGACCCTGCACTGGGCGGCGCCGAACCAGGACTGCCTCGACGGCATCCCGCGCACCGACTGCCGCGGCGCCTCCGATCTGCCATATACAGGACCAATCCCGATGGTCGTGCACGTGCACGGCGCCCACGTTGGCCCGGGCAGTGACGGCTACCCCGAAGCCTGGTGGCTGCCGGCGCTGACGCCGGTATCGACTGCACCAATGTCGTTGGATATCCGGCTACGCCCGATCCCACCGATGACTTCGACTGCAACGGTACCTTCTTCGAGAGCGCCAATGGTGCGAATACCGCCAATGCGATCGGCAAGGGCTACGCGATCGACATGTACCCGAACGACCAGCCCACCACCACGCTGTGGTATCACGACCATTCGCTGGGCATGACCCGGCTGAACGTGTATGCGGCCGGCGCCGGCTTCTGGATGATCCGTGATGCACTTGATGGTGAGACCGGCCTGGTTTCGGGTGTGCTGCCTGGACCTGCGCCCAAGGCGGGCGATGATCCCAACGGCAATCCGGCAGTACGTAACGCTATCCGCGAGATCCCGCTCGCGATCCAGCCGAAGTCGTTCAATGCCGACGGCACCCAGTACTACCCGGCTGACCGCGCCTTCTTCGAAGGCCTGGGTGATGGCGGAACGTTCAAGCTGAACACCGACCTGAACATCCCGTTCCTGCCACAGAGCACATCGGATATCGCGCCGGTATGGAATCCGGAAGCCTTCTTCAACACCATGGTGGTCAATGGTAACACCTGGCCGGTGATGGAAGTTGCGCCGGAGCAGTATCGCCTGCGTTTCGTCAATGCCAGTGACTCGCGTTTCATGAACCTGTCGCTGTGGCTGGTCAATGGTCAGGGCACCAAGCTGCGTGAAATTCCGTTCTACCAGATCGGCTCCGACCAGGGCCTGCTGCCCGCGGTGGTGCGCATCGAGACCGGCTTTGCCACCACGCTGCCGGGTGACGGCTGCGATGTGAATCCCAAACGTCCGGACTGCTTGAATACCAACGGGAAGTTGCAGAACGGCTGTGTGCCTGCAGTGCCCGGCACCTTCGCCGAACAGGCCCTGCTGATGGGCCCGGCCGAGCGCTCGGACGTGATCGTCGACTTCAGCGGTCTGCCTGACGGTGACCAGCTCATCATGTTCAACACCGCGCCGGATGCGCCCTTCGGCGGTTTCCCCGACGTGCCGGCCGACCCGGCCACCACCGGTCAGGTCATGAAGTTCGTGGTCAACTCGGCGCTCGTGCCGCTCGACCCGGCGACCCAGCTACCGCGGGTCGACCCCAGCACCCCGGCCCCGGCGCTGGTGCTGGACACCAACCCCGGCGGTGTGGCCAAGCTCGGCGTCCCGGATGCGATCCAGGACCTGGCACTGCTCGAGGAAGAATCGGCGCTGCTGTGCGTGACCATCGATGCGGTCACCGGTGTTATCGATCTGGACCCGAACTCTGTGCCGCCAACGTGTGATCCGGTGCTGGGTTCAGTACCGTTCGCGCCGAAGGCTGCGGTGCTCGGGGTCAATGGCTCCGGTGGTGGCGAAGTCCAGTTGTGGGACGATCCCATCGCGCAGAATCCGGCACTGGATACTGTCGAGCAATGGGATTTATGGAACTGGTCGGCGGATGCCCACCCGATCCACCTGCATCTGGTCAAGTTCGAGGTGATCAACCGCGAAGTGATCGGCAGTGGCGCACCGCGTCCGGCCGAGCCATGGGAAGCGGGCTGGAAAGACACCGCGATCATGTATCCGGGTGAGATCACCCGCGTGAAGGCGCTGTTCGATGTGCCCGGTCTCTATGTCTGGCACTGCCACATCCTGTCCCACGAGGACAACGAGATGATGGTGCCGTACTGTGTGGGTACACCAGGCGTCGACTGCCCGGCCGAGCTGTTCTGAGCCTGGTTGGCGATGGCGCGGGCGGCATCCGTATCGCCCGCGCCCATCCCGTCAGGGCCGCCTTCGGGCGGCCTTTTTTGGGTCCGCGGCGAGCTGTCGACGCGGACGGTCCGGCCTGCTTTAATCCGGCCTGGCGCGGGAGGCGAGCCTGCCGACCGTCGCGGCGGCCGGTACCGCGGACGTGCCGCATGACCACACAACAGTCGTAATCCGAGGAGGAGTTGCCTTGAAACATCCCATGCTTGCAGCCGCCGTCATCGCAGGCATCGCCGGCACCCAGGCCGCCGTTGCGGCCGACGACACGCTGAACTTCGATGACGAGAGCACGCGCATCAACTATAGTCTCGGCTACCAGATCGGCGGGGACTTCAAGCGCCAGGATGTCGAGATGGACACCGACGCCGTGGTTCAGGGCATCCAAGACGCGCTCTCCGATGCCGAGCCGCAAGATGTCCGCCGACGAGATGCGCAGTACCCTGATGGAGCTGAAGCGCAAGGTCGTCGCCGAGCAGCGCAAGCGCTGGGTGGAAAAGAGCTGGAGATCCTGGCCGAGGGCAAGAAGTTCCTGGAGGAGAACGCCGCGAAGGAGGGCGTCGTCACCACCGAGAGCGGGCTGCAATACAAGATCCTCGAGGAGGGGACGGGCAAGAGCCCGGGTCCGGAGGACCAGGTGACCGTCCACTACCGGGGCAGCCTGATCGACGGCATGGAGTTCGACAGCTCGCACAAGCGCGGCAAGCCCGCGACCTTCCGGCTGAACGGGGTCATCAAGGGCTGGTCGGAGGGACTGCAGCTGATGAAGGAAGGCGGCAAGGCCGAGCTCTATATCCCGCAAAATCTCGCCTACGGCGGTCGCGGCCCTCTGGCGCATCGAACCTTGATCTTCGACGTGGAGCTGATCTCCGTTGGGGACGAGGCGCCGGCGCCGGCCGAGGCGAAGGAAGGCGAGCAGAAATAGCCCCAGGCACGGTGGACGGGGGCCCGCCCCTCCACCGCCACCGGCCGGCGCCGTGCCGGTCGTTCGAATCAGGACCGCAGGAACTATGGAGCTGTCGCGCCTTTGGATGCACCCGAGAGGCCCCGGACCCGAAATGGCGGTCATCGGCCTCCTGGCCCTGACGCTCGTCGCCGGCTGCGGCCCGGAGTCCGGATCGCCCGCGCCGCCGCAGCACGCGGGCGAGTCCACGCTGGCGCACGCCGCGCGGCACCTAGACGCCACCTTCGTCTGCCCGATGCATCCGGACGTGGTGCGCGACGAACCCGGCACCTGCCCGATCTGCGGCATGGATCTGGTCGAGCGGGCGAACGGGGGTGGAGAGTCCGCGCTCGAGCACGCCGCGAAGCACCTGGATCCGACCTATGTCTGTCCGATGCATCCCGCTGTGGTTCGCGATGAGCCAGGGACCTGCCCAATCTGCGGCATGGACCTGGTGGCGAAGACGCTCGACGCGGCCGGCGACGAACGGCCTGCCGTCACCCTGGGTGCCTCGGTCGTCCAGAACATGGGCGTGCGAACCGCCCGGGTCGAGCGGGGCAGCCTGTGGAAGTACATCCGCACCCAGGGCAAGGTCGCCTACGACGACGACCGGCTGATTCAGGTCCACGCCCGCACCCCCGGCTGGATCGAGAACCTCTATGTCCGCACCGACGGCGTCCGAGTCGAGCGCAAGGACGACCTGGCCGACTATTTCTCGCCGGACGTGCTGTGGGCACAGCAGGCTTACATATCGACCCTGGAAGGGGGCGAGCTAGGCTCCTTCGGCGGTGCCGGAGCCCAGGACCCGGCACAGGCCTTCCGGGAACGCGCCGGAGTGGACATGCTGCGGTACTTCAAGGTGCCGTCCATGGATATCATGGGTCTCGAACGGAGCATGGAGCCAAAGTCGATCATCCCGATCCGCGCCCCCCAGGGGGGGGTTATCGTCGAGCACAACGTCCGCGAGGGCATGTTCGTCACGCCCGCGGACAACATGTTTACCATCGTCGACCTCAGCGAGGTCTGGGTGATGGTCGACATCTTCGAGCACCAGATCGCCTGGATGAAGCCCGGCCTGACCGCGGAGATCACTACCCAGGCCTATCCGGGCCGCGTCTGGGAGGGTACGGTGGAGTTTGTCTATCCGGAGTTGGACCCAGAGGCAGGCACGCTGCGCGCCCGGCTGGAGTTCTCCAATCCGGATGACGCACTGAAGCCCAACATGTTCGTCGAGGCGGTCATCTACGGCGGCCCGAAAAGGGACGTGCTGATCCTGCCGCGCGAGGCGCTCATCCTGAGCGGCGAGCGTGAGCTGGTGGTGAAAGCGCTCGGCGGCGGACGCTTCCAGCCTGTCGAGGTCGAGACCGGCATGTGGCGCGGGAATGAGGTGGAACTGCGCGCGGGGCTGGACGAGGGCGACGAGATCGTGGTGTCCGGGCAGTTCCTGATCGACTCGGAGTCCAATCTCCAAGCAAGCTTCCGCCGCATGGGCGAGTAAACCGCCGTGCCCGCGCGACTGATCCGCTGGTCCATCGACAACCGCGTGCTGGTGCTGACGGCAGCGGTGATCCTGGCTGCATGGGGTTGGTTTTCCGCCAAGCAGATCCCGCTCGACGCGATTCCGGACCTGTCCGACGTGCAGATCATTGTCCGCACCAGCTACCCCGGGCAGTCCCCGCGCGTCGTCGAGGAGCAGGTCACCTACCCCATCACCACGACCATGCTGGCCGTGCCGGGCGCCCGGGCGGTGCGGGGCTACTCGTTCTTCGGCGATTCCTACGTCTACGTCATCTTCGAGGACGGCACCGATCTGTACTGGGCCAGAACGCGGGTGCTGGAATATCTGAACCAGGCCGCCGCTGCGCTGCCGACCGGCGTCGAGCCGAGGCTCGGGCCAGATGCCACCGGCATCGGCTGGATCTACAGCTACGCCTTGGTCGACCGAGACGGACGGCACGACCTGTCGCAGCTCCGAAGCCTGCAGGACTGGTTCCTGAAGTTCGAGCTGCAGACCGTGCCGGGGGTCGCGGAGGTGGCCAGCGTCGGCGGTATGGTGCGGCAGTATCAGATCGTCGTCGACCCGGAGAAGCTGCGCGCCCGCGGCATTCCGCTCGCGCGCGTCATCGATGCCGTCAAGCGCGCCAACCGGGAGGTCGGCGGTTCGGTGCTCGAGCTCGGCGAGGCGGAGTACATGATCCGCACGCGCGGCTACCTGCGCTCGCTGCAAGATATCGAGGACGTCCCGCTTGGCCTGACCAAGGATGCCATTCCGCTGTTTCTGGGCGATGTCGCGCATGTGCAGATTGGCCCCGAAATGCGCCGGGCCGTCGCCGACCTGGACGGCGAAGGCGAGGTGACCGGCGGTATCGTCGTCATGCGACACGGCGAAAACGCGCTCAGGACCATCGCCGCGGTCAAGGCGCGGATGGAGTCGCTGAAGGCAGGACTGCCGGACGGCATCGACGTCATCGAGACCTATGACCGCTCGGCCCTGATCGAGCGCGCCGTGGAGAACCTGAGCGAGCGGCTGGTCGAAGAGCTGATCGTCGTCGCATTGGTCTGTCTGCTGTTCCTGCTCCACCTGCGCTCGGCGTTCGTGGCCGTCGTGACCCTGCCGCTCGGCATCCTGACGGCGTTCCTGGTGATGCGCTACCAGGGCATTAACGCCAACATCATGTCGCTTGGCGGCATCGCGATCGCGATCGGGGCGATGGTGGATGCCGCGATCGTCATGATCGAGAACGCCCACAAGCATCTCGAACGGGCCGGGCCGAAGCTCAGCGACACCGAGCGCTGGCACATCGTGCGGCAGGCGTCGGAAGAGGTCGGCCCCGCCCTGTTCTACTCGCTGCTGATCATTACCCTGAGCTTCCTGCCGGTGTTCACGCTCCAGGCGCAGGAAGGGCGCATGTTTGCGCCGCTGGCCTACACGAAGACCTATGCCATGGCCGCGGCCGCGGCGCTGTCGGTGACACTGGTACCGGTGCTGATGGGGTACCTGATACGCGGCCGAATTCCGCCGGAGAGCAGCAATCCGCTCAACCGCTGGCTGATCCGGATCTATCGGCCGGCCCTTGCAGCGGTCTTGGCGTTTCCGGGCAGGACCCTGCTCGCCGCCCTGCTCGCGGTGGTCAGCCTGCTGCTGCCGCTGCACGGTATCGGCGGCCTGCTCGAGCCGCTGAAATGGCCGCCCTGGCTGTTGCGGCCGCTCGCACCGGAAACCGCCGATTCCGCGGCAGCGCGGGTCGATCAGTGGCAGGCCGGTCTGGCGCAGGCGTGGAAGCGGACCCTCGGCGACCTCCCGGTGCTCGGCGGGCTCGGCCAGGGGCTCGGCTCCGAGTTCATGCCGGAGCTGTTCGAGGGCGACTTCATGTACATGCCGACCACACTGCCCGGTCTGTCCATCGGCAAGGCCCGGGAGCTTTTACAGCAGACAGACCGGCTGATCCGCGGCATACCCGAGGTCAAGCGCGTGTTCGGCAAGATCGGTCGCGCCGACACGGCAACCGACCCGGCACCGCTGACGATGATCGAAACCTTGATCCAGCTCAAGCCGCGCGAGGAATGGCGGCCGGGAATGACCGTCGACGGACTGATCGCGGAGTTGGATGCGGCGGTCCGTTTTCCCGGGCTGACCAACGCCTGGATCATGCCCATCAGGACCCGCATCGACATGCTCGCAACCGGCATCAAGACGCCGGTCGGCATCAAGGTTGCCGGCCCCGACCTCGAACAAATCGAGCGCATCGGCCGACGCATCGAGCGAACGCTCGAGGACCTTCCCGGCACCCGTTCGGTCTATTCGGAACGGGTCGCGGCAGGGCGCTATATCGAGATCACGCCCAAGCGGCGGGCGGCAGCACGGTTCGGGCTGAACGTGGACGACATCAACCAACTGGTCAGCGCAGCGGTTGGCGGCATCAACATCACGCAAACCGTCGAGGGACTGGAGCGCTACCCGGTCAACCTGCGCTTTCCGCGTGAGCAGCGTGATGATCCAGCCAAGTTGAGGGAGTTGCCTCTGGTCACGCCGTCCGGGGCCCAGGTGCAGCTCTCGCAGGTGGCGGACATCCAGGTGGTGGACGGACCGCCGATGCTGAAGAGCGAGAACGCGCGGCTGAACGGCTGGACCTTCGTCGACATCCAGGGAGTGGACCTCGGCAGCTATGTCGAAACCGCCAGGCGCGCAGTCGCGGAACAGGTCGATCTGCCGCCCGGCTACTCGATCGCATGGTCCGGTCAATACGAGTACATGCTGCGCGCCCAGCAGCGCCTGCAACAGGTCATCCCGCTGACACTGGCCGTGATCTTTGCGCTGCTCTATCTGGCGTTCCGGCGGGCCGGGGAAGCCGCGCTGGTCATGCTCTCGCTGCCCTTCTCGCTGGTCGGCGGCTTCTGGTTTATCTGGCTACTGGGCTACGACCTGTCCGTGGCGGTGGCCGTGGGCTTCATCGCGCTGGCCGGCGTCGCCACGGAGTTCGGCGTGGTGATGCTCATCTATCTCGACAACACGCTGAAGCGTTACCGCGACGAGGGACGGCTCTCGTCGGTCGCGGACCTCGAGGCGGCCATCATGGAAGGCGCCGTGCTGCGCATCCGCCCGAAGGCGATGACCGTGGCAGTGGTCATCGCGGGACTGCTTCCCATCATGCTGAGTGCGGGCACCGGGTCTGAGATCACGCAGCGGATCGCCGCGCCGATGGTCGGCGGCATGATCACCGCCCCGCTGCTGTCGCTGTTCGTACTGCCGGCGGTCTATCTGCTATGGAAACAGCGCGCACTGCGCCTGAGCGCCACGCGTTGAACGCCCGCTAACGGGGGCAATGCGGTTACCGCCTGGGTCGGCGCCGCGGGTTCAGCGGTTAGAGTCGGGGGAGACGACACGGTCCTTGTCGGCGGATGACGGCTGGACGTCGACGCTCGGCGCCTCTGTCTCGGCCGCCGTCTTCGTGCTGGCCTGTTCCAGTGTTGCAGCAGCTGGTGCGGACTCGATCTGTACGAAGCCCTTCGGCATCCGCAGATGGCCCTGGGGCAGTGCCGCGGTGGACATCGACTGGAGCGCAAACGTCGTACCCTGACCGAGGTCGCGACTGCGGACCGAGACGAAGTCCTCGTCCGCGGTGGCAACGGCAAGCCAGTCCCAGCCGCGTGTTCGCGCCAGACCGAACAGGCGCGCCAGGGTTCGCGTCTCGCGCTCGGTGACGTCGAGCGCGGCCTTGTTCGCCATGCAGTGCTCGATGCCCGGCTCACCGTCGAGCAGTTCGATTACGATACGACAGCGCACGCCCGCGACGGTATCCGTCTTCCCGGTCGGCTTGAACTGCGCGACCTTGGGCAGCTTGCGGCCTGGCGCCGGCTTCGGCCCGGCTTCCGCGGACGCCGCCGGCATGTCGGTCTGCGCGGCCTCGGCAGGCTCACGCGCGTCTGCGGGATCCGATGGCGGCCGGGGGCAACGGGTGCGGGCGGCGCAACCTGGTTCGTTGCCGCCGTTTCCGGTTCAACACCGCCGGCATCGCCGGTAACGTCCATTGCGGATGCATCCGAGGAAGGCCGGGCAGCTTGCGCCTTCGACCGACTGTCCGGGCCGAGCCATGCCTCGACCGGCGGCGTCAATCGGACGTAGGTCTGCTGCTTGGTGTTAACACGATAGAGCGGAAAGAACTTACCTGCTTGAAACAGCAGATACTCACCGGGTTCGTCGGAGGAATCGACACGCACGAAGAAGCGGGCGACTGCGAAAGTCTTGTCGACCGGCGTCTCGCCATCCCGTGCGATCTGGTAGGCAAAGGTCGCGTCGGCAGCGGCACTGGGGATGTCTGTCACGAACCACATCGGCAGCAAACAAAGCAGACTGTTCGTTAACTGGGAACGCATGGTCCGAGCCTCCACCGCAGAACAACTTCTTTGACAGCCTATCCAAGTAACGGTCCAAAAACAAGCTT
>CALOBA010000061.1:0-89813 GCA_942491465.1 uncultured Gammaproteobacteria bacterium | reverse complement strand
GCACCAACTATGGAGATCAAACGTCATGCAATTACCAAGTGACGCTCGACGACGCGCTGCTGCGGCAAGCACGCCAGGCCACGGGCCTCACCTCACCTCAGAGCGAGCATTATTGGAGCTGGGGTTGCGCGCGCTGATTCGCGCTAGCGATTCGGGCGCAGTTCCCGTAACCAAGTCGGTGATTCACGCCGATTCCAGCAATCCGCTGCTCCAACTCTTGCAGTCTGACTTTATCGGATGCGCAGACTCAACGCGTACGGATCTTTCGCAGACCTACAAGGCAGAGCTGGATCGGCTGTTGCAGGAAAGATATGGTCATCGCTGACACCGGTCTCTGGGTTAGGCATGCTGTCGTCGGAACCACCAAACTAACGGATCTGCAATCTCCCAAATCAACGACTTCGCCGCAAGAGCCAGAAAACCAGCTCAATCCCGATTACCCCAACAATCGAGCTCGCGAAAAATAGCACTGATCCACCCAAGATCGCCAACCTGGGCTCAAACAGACAGACTTGCAACTCAAACCAGGCTTCGGTGTTGCAGAAAGACGAATACGCCGAATCGACGGATGCTAAGAACAGCGGGATTTGGCTCACAGCGAAGCTGATCCAGCCGATGATGAGGTAGCTCATAGCCCTTCGCATCTCGCGCTAACCCCCAAATAGCCTTCGCAGCATCTCGGCTTGTTCCACTGGGCTGAGCCCCTCAAGTCGCCGAAGCTGCTCATTTAGCTGCTCGAAGAAGCTCGGGCTCGGAACATAAAGCTCTTGACTATAAATTTGCATCACTCTGGCCGCGTAATCAGTTGTCCTGGTGACGTTCAAGGAATTATAAACAGAGAAAATCGCCTGCAAGCGCGCGGCGTTGTCCTTTAGTTCCCTGGTACGGTCCATGATTCGTCGCAGCATGAATGTACCGGCCAAGACGTTGTTTTCGTTATCGGCGAGATAGCTTCGAGTGAATAGTTTACTCCAGTACTCAACATTCACATTCATTGGAAGTAAGCTTGCATTCTGCCCGGACCACGAGATGAGCTTATCGTAGTAGCCGTGTGTTGTTTCCATGTACATAATGGACTTGATGAGCCGTTCAGGAACAGTAAACCGGCTCGACGCCGTCGCAATAGCTGCGGCATTTTCCGTGACCGCATTAAAGCCGGAGATTTCATACCAGGGCTCACCTCCATCGGCTCGGTCGTTCGTTTCAACCAAAAACTGGTAAGGGATGTCGTAAATTATCGATTCCTTCCTTGAAACAAATCCGGTTACGATGACTGTATCGTTCACGCCAAGCGTCAGCGTTCTCCTGAAGTCGTCTGGTAGCGCCAAGTGCCGATAGTCGTGATGTGACGCACCAGTCGCTGGATGAATGTCCAAGCGATAGGTACCGGGTCCAAGTCCCGAGACATGCCAGGAAGCCGCTGCTGATTGTTCCCTGCTGGATACTAGCTTTTCACCTTGAAAAAGATCGGCGGAGAATGAAAGAGGCTGCTGGTCGTCTCGGCGAGACTTCAGTTCCACTACGACTTCGTTGCTCCAACAGCAGGTCGCGATCTCGCTGGGGCCAAGATTGCAATAACCGCGCAGCTCAAAGTCCGGCATCTTCCTGTACTCTCCAGACCTACGATACGGATCGCACCAAAAGCTCTGTTCAAACTCCGCGCCTAGGTCGCCTTGCCCACAAGGCGAGAGATTTCGCGCACTTTTAGTGCCTCATGTAGATCCGACTTTCTCAGGACGGCCAAAATCTCCTCCCAACTTGGCGACTCCCTAAACCCGCGTCCGAACTCTACCGACATGAGCGCAAACTCCTTAATCATCACCTTGCTCTTCAAGCCGGCGGATTCTGCATCTTGAATTAGGAGAAAAGCTTGTTGACGAACGTCGGATTCGCTTGTGCCGGACACCTTTTCGGGATGCTGTTGTCGAACTTCGACGCAAACTTCCGAAATAAAGCTCTCACGCGCTGCCGTGACCAGTGCGTCCCACTGCCCTTGTCTAAGCGTCAGCATTTCATTGAAGATGACATTTTTAGTGAGCGACTCTTGGCAAAATCAACATCAAGCTCGGCGAAATCACATATTCTCAATTAGCCACTGCTTCCAGCATTGATGGTTGAAATCACAATCGCTGTCACCCGCTACGTCATCAAGCGCCCATGCAATTGCCCGCTGCGCCTTTACCATCGCGTCAACGTGTTCTCCGGTAGATTGTCGGGCCTTGATCATCGTTTGGTCAACAACCCTGCGTGCGGGTCAGGTATCAGGTTTTTATTTTCACAAAAACAATGCGTTATGAAATCTGCGGAAGCTCTGCCGGGCTGGGTGGACCAAGGGATGATCACGGCCAATCCATGGATGCCAGAAAAATCGGCACTTGACTAATACCGAAGCTAACCCATGCGACCAAGAGGTAACTGAATGCTCTCAACATTCTGGGTCAGCCTCCAAAGATCCTGCGAACAAACTCCGCCTGTTCCATCGGACTGAGTCTCTCAAACTGTCGCATCTGCTCATTGAGTTGCTCAAGAGAACCTGGGGTCGGAGCATAGACTGCTTGGTTGTAGATTTGGGCGACTCTGGCACCGCAGTCAGTCACTTCTGTCACGTTCAAGGAGTTGTAGACTGACGAGATTGCTTGAACTCTCGTAGTACCATCCGCTAATTCACCGATACGGTCAATTATGCGCCGAAGCATAAAGGCGCCAGCAGCTACGTTCTTCTGACTATCGGTTAGATAGTCGCGCGTGAACAGCTCACTCCAATACCCCACGTTTACGTTCATCGGTAGTATACTCGCATTCTGTCCTGACCATGCGATCAACTGGTCATAGTAGCCATGTGTCGTTTCCATGTACATAACAGTATGGACCACCCTACTCGCTGCGCATTCGGAAACCCAAAACCTGATCCTGGGTCGCTTGAACTGACCGCTTCGCTGGTCCGTGCCGGTGATCGCCGAGTGGGTCCCATGACGACAACCTTGCAATGCGCAGCAATTCCCTGATCTGATCGCGGTTCCTTAAAACGATCTCCGAGTTAAGACATTGTTTAAGAACATCGATGTCCTGAACCATGGCGGCCCAGAAAAAGAGGACCTTTCTCCATTGCTTCTCTCCAAAGCGCTTCGCCAACTCCGGAACCTTTGCAAAATAGAAAAAATATTCAGCGCAAAGGAATTCTTGATAAGTCAGATGGCCGAAGCTGAACCTGTTCTTTTCTTCGACCTCAAATACACCGCGACTGATCAAGTCTTCAAACATCGAAACTACGGTTCGTTTTCCGTCCGCCAGAAAGCTTCTTCTCGCAACTTCTAAGAACTCAGAGCGCGAAAACTCTCTTGCCCCTCTGTCGTGTACGAAGAAAGCGAATCGGCGCAGGGTTGTCTCACAATCTCTACGTTGCTGAGCGGGCATGGGTGCTATCCCTTTGGCATGCTCCCATCTTCCGAGCAACAGCTCGAAACGCCTCTGGTAAAGCTCAACCTCCGTGGTGGGCAGGTCGGCTCCTGCTTGGTATAAGCTACACAGAAGAAAGGCCACCATCGGCGTTCGGCAAATCTCCCGAAGCGCGCTGCCATCGCTGCTAAACAGGAAGGTCTCCAGCCCTTCCGCCGCTTCCACATCGTGAACAAAGTATCTCTTTATGTACTGCTCCAGTTGGGCGTCCGAAAACGGCTGAAGCATCACCGGGAGAAATGCGTTCCAATCTCTAAAGTCGATCGAATCGCGGCTTGAGACTATCAGCCTCAGCTTTGGGTTTGCTTTTTGTAGGTCTGGCAAACATTTCTTCAACATATTGACTTGGTTCGATTTTGCCTCGTCCAAGCCATCGATTATGAGCGCTCTGGTTCCTCTAAGCACCTCATCTTTTAGCTTGGGAATCTGTATTTCGTACTTCTGGAAGCTGGTGACTGCTTGTTTAAATATGCCGTTGATGTCTCCCTGCTCAATATCGATCGCGCGGAGCATCACCGGGGGGTATTTTGGATCAGCCTGGCTGATCCATCGATAGAGCATGCGAAGCAGGCTTGTTTTCCCGGCTCCTGCGCGCCCCAGCACGAGGATGGGGTGGCGAACTCCAGCGAGCCGGCTAACCGAGAAGTTGAAGTCTTTGTCGATGAGTCCTTTATGCAACGTCTCTAACTTGGTCCTTACCTCTTTCGTCGACCGTACTGTGACGTCGCTGCGTTGCAGGTCCAACAGGAGCACTCGGACATTGCGTTGAAGAATGCACATCGTCGTCAAAGCGCTGTCCAGATCGCATTGTAGTCTTGAGCCTTTTTCCGAACTGCTCCATTGTTGTCGCAAGCTGTAGCAGAAGTTGATTAGCAGCGTTAGCGCGTCGGACGCAGGGTCGTCAAGGTTCAGGGGTTGAGCCGGCCTAAGCGTTCTACTCATAGGCAGCCAAGGAACAGCTTCCCTGTTTGTTTGTTCCTTCTCTTCTTTCTTGCCCCGTCCCTTAAGTGCTGGCGTTTCCGAAATACGAGGCAAGAGTGCTCGAATGAGCACTTCCACTGAACTTAGGAAAGCAAACTCGGCCTCTACATAGATATAGCTGAGCAAAAATTCCTTTGCACCAGGGAAGGCGGCGGACTCATTTATCCGATCGTGCTCGCGCGCGATCGTAAGGTAACCTGCCGAATCATCTAGTTTTTGCAACTCGTTAAGACAGTGCTTTTCGAGTTGCTCCAATAGTTGAAGGCCGGTATATAAGTGAAGCCCATCCCTTTCTCTTGCTTCGGCGCGTCCGGAGTCTGCTGAATACGCGAGCTGTGGGATCTCGTACGGATTAAAAACAAAGACGTTGGTTGGGTACTTCCAGTTCCCGATCGGTGGCGGGATTGGATTTTCACGCATTTGGCGGACCTGTTCCAACAGGGCTCCGAACGATGTACCATGCCCAGCGTTGCCCGAAATGGGTTGATTCTTTATTTGGTGAGCACATAGTAAATACACCCCTCCACCTTTATATTCGCTTACGAGATCCTTGCCACCCTCATACTGTCCGGAGGTTTCGATAACTTTATGTCCCCATTTTTGAAGCAACGGGATGATAAATCGGCGTTGAAGCTCGGCTTCGCTTAGCTTTTTCAACGCATCAAGCAGGGGCAGCAATTCTTTCGACTGTGACATGTTTTGCCTTTTGGAAGTTCAACGCGAACAGAACATTACGGTCTCAACGTTGGCCGGGCGCTGCAAGGCGCGCCATTGCCGTTATTGGTCGATGTTCGCTACGCGCACGTCTGCCATGGAGTAAGTCACGGCGGGCATTTTGCGCTGGCTGTCTGGCAACGAAGCAAACTCCGTCGTCCGCGAGGCTCGGCACCCTGTCGACCTCTCGCTTGACGGCCTTGGGGATGATAAGTCGGCTGGTCAGTGATGAAAGGAGATCGAGCCGTTCGATCTTGCCGAGCAAGATCAGGGGCGAGGCATTGACGACCCAGCGGCGTTCAGGCATCGGCCAAGAAATCGCATTCCAGTTGCTCGGGGCTGATCTGGGTGGGGGAGACACCGTAGCGTGCGAGTGCGTCGATGAAATGCTGGCGACTCAGTCCCGCCAATTCCGCAACTTGCCTTAGGAGATGCGACGTTGTTGATAGCATTTGACGGCCGCGGCGAGGCGCATCTCGGCGACGAATGCGTCGGGGCTGGTGCGCAGGATCGGCAAGGCGTCTTCCGCACGCCAAGCGGCCTAGCTCAATGCCTGGTCGATGTCTTGAGATTCGAGGCAGGGATAGCGTCTGAGGACTTCGTTGCGGTCATGCCCGCTGGCAAGCATGCCGACGATCATGCCAACCGTGACACGCATCTCGCGGATGCAGGGCTTGCCGCCCATGACGGCGGGATCGAAGGTGATTCGGTCTAAACGTGGCAGGTTCATTAGGGGCTCCGGTCGGGATCGCTGTTGACCTCTATACCGGGCATCCTACAACAGCCTGTCGGGGTCGGGCAGCGGCCATCCCTGGCACACAGGCTCCGGCAGGGCGCCGGCGCGGACAGGTCAGGGCAGCGGCCTAGTGCCCCCCACCCTTCAACGCCTGCACCATCCCCTCGATGGTGTCCTTGGCATCGCCGAACACCAGCGAGGTGTTGTCCTGGTAGAACAGCAGATTGTCGACGCCGGAGTAGCCAGGGCGCATGGAGCGCTTGAGGAAGTAGACGTTGCGCGCCTTGGCCGCCTCGATGATGGGCATGCCGTAGATGGGGCTGGTCTTGTCGGTCTTGGCGGCGGGGTTGACCACGTCGTTGGCGCCGACCACCAGGCAGACGTCGGTGTTCTGGAACTCGGCGTTGATCTCGTCCATCTCCAGGACGTTGTCATACGGGATGTCGGCCTCGGCCAGCAGCACGTTCATGTGGCCGGGCATGCGCCCTGCGACCGGATGGATGGCAAACTTGAGCGGCACGCCGCGCTGTTCCAGCAGCTCCATCATCTCCTTGAGGGCATGCTGGGCTTGGGCGACGGCCATGCCGTAGCCGGGGACGACGATGACCTGGTTGGCGTCTTCCATCCAGTAGACGGCATCATCGATGGAGGCGGACTTCACGCCCTTGGATGCGGCCTGGGCGCCGGCGCTGTCGCCGCCGCTGTCGCCGGTGCCGAAGCCGCCGAAGACCACGTTGATGATGGAGCGGTTCATCGCCCGGCACATGATGAAGGAGAGGATGGCGCCGGAGAAGCCCACCAGGGCGCCGACGATGATCAGCAGGTTGTTGTGCAGCGTGAAGCCGGTGGCCGCCGCGGCCCAGCCCGAGTAGCTGTTGAGCATCGAGATGATGACCGGCATGTCGGCGCCGCCGATGGGGATGATGAGCGTGCCGCCGATGACGAAGGCGAGCAGGGTCATGGCGATCAGCGCAATGATGACGTTGGCCGCGAAGGGCTGATCGGTGGCGCCCTGCATGGCGAAGTAGACCGCCAGGCCGACGGTGGCGATACCGAGGGCGGCGTTCAGGGCATGCTGGCCTTTGAAGGTGATCGGCGCACCGTCCATGATCCCCTGCAGCTTGGCAAAGGCGATCACCGAGCCGGTGAAGGTGATGGCGCCGATGACGATGCCGGCGGAGAGCTCGCCCATCAGCACCGGGTTCAGCTCGCCGGCGTTGGCATGGGTGATGAAGGTGCCGATGGCCACCAGCACCGCGGCCATGCCGACGAAGCTGTGCAGGGCGGCCACCAGCTGCGGCATGTCCGCCATCTTGATCTTCAGCGCGACGACGATGCCGATGACCGCGCCGATGGCGCCGGCGACGATGATCAGCCAGTAGGTGGTGACATGCTCGCCGAGCAGGGTCGCGCCGAGTGCGATGATCATGCCGAGGATGCCGAGCCAGTTGCCCTGGCGGGCGGTCTTCGGATGGGTCAGGCCCTTGAGCGCGAAGATGAACAGGATGGCCGAGACCAGATAGGCGACGGCCTGTTGGTTGGGGTTGAGTACCAATTCCATCGTTACGATCGCCTATTGCTTCTTCTTCTTGAACATGGACAGCATCCGGTGGGTCACCAGGAAGCCGCCGAAGACGTTGATGCTGGCCAGCAGCACGGCAAAAAAGCCGAAGGCCGATGCGGTGACGCCGGCCTCTTCCAGACCGGCGACCAGCAGCGCGCCGACCAGGACGATGCCGGAGATGGCGTTGGTGAGCGCCACCAGGGGCGTGTGCAGGGACGGGGTGACACCCCAGATGACGTAGTAGCCGATGAAGCAGGCAAGGACAAAGACGTACAGGGCGAGTAGGGATTCAGACATCCGATTGACTCCGATGGTGGTGGGGCATCAGGGGTTGGCGACCAGCATCGCCTGGGTGATCTCGTCCTCGGTGAGGTCCTTGAGCACCGGGCCGCTGTCGGACTTGTCGACCATGATCTCCAGCAGGTTGAGCAGGTTGCGCGCGTAGAAGGCGCTGGCATCCGATGGGACCATGGACGGGTAGTTGGTGTGACCGACCATGACCACGCCGTGGCGCTCGACGACCTGATCCTTTTCGGTCAGCTTGCAGTTGCCGCCGTTGGCCGCGGCCAGATCGACGATCACCGAGCCCGTGCGCATGCGCTTGACCACATCCTCGGTGATCAGCTCCGGGGCCGGCCGGCAGGGGATCAGCGCGGTGGTGACGATCACGTGCGCCTTGGCGAGCTGGTCGGCGAGCAGCTGCTGCTGCTTGGCCTTGGCCTCGTCGGAGAGCTCTTTCGCATAGCCGCCCTCGCCACTGCCGCTCTCGCCGAGATCCAGCTCGATGGCCTTGGCGCCCAAGGACTCGATCTGCTCCTTGGTCTCCGGGCGCACGTCGTAGGCGTGCACGTCGGCACCCAAGCGGCGGGCGGTGGCGATGGCCTGCAGGCCGGCGACGCCAACGCCGAGCACGATCAGCTTGGCCGGCTTGGCCGAGCCCGCCGAGGTCATCATCATCGGTAGGAAGCGCCCGTAGTGGACGCCGGCCTCGATGACGGCGCGGTAGCCGGCGATGTTGCTCTGGGACGACAGGGCGTCCATGGACTGGGCGCGGGAGATGCGCGGCATCCGCTCCATCGCTAGTACCTTGACCCCGCGGCCGGCCATGCCGGAGAGCAGGGCGTCTTCACCACAGCTCTCCACCAGGCTGATGTAGACCGAGCCGTCGGCCACGGCGGCGGCCTCGTCATCGCTCGGCCGGCGGACCTTGAGCACGATGTCTGCGGCCATGCAGGCGGCGCGGTCGGCCACCGTCACACCCACGGCGGCATAGTCGTCATCAGGGTAGTGGGCGGCATCGCCGGCGCCGCTCTCGATCAGGACCTCGAAGCCCATCCCGATGAGCTTCTTTGCAATGTCCGGCGTGGTTGCGACCCGGCGCTCTCCCGCCGCGGTCTCTCTGGGCACACCAATCTTCATCGGTTTTCGTTTCCTCTCGTTCTTCAGTGGGCCGCTCTTGCGGCAAAAACGCCGGGCATTATCAATGGTTTCTATTGAGCCACTCAAGGGAACGATGGGCCGGACGCCCGGTGATTGTGCGATCAGTTGCGCTTGATCATGGAAGTCCGAGCCGGGCGGCCCCTGTTCGCGCCAATGCCTGACGATCAGGCTCGGGAACAGCCGCCCAAGCTCGCCCTCGCGCAGCCGAAACGCCGAGCGCGCCGGCCCGCGCCCGCCGCGCTGCGGGCCGACCCAGGTCTGGAAGAACAGCCGCCCGCCGGGGCGCAGTGCGGCGGCCAGGGCCGGGGCCAGCTCGCGGTCGAGGAAGTGGGCGATGCAGATCAGATCGAAGCTGGCCGGGGCCGGCGGTTCGGCCTGCACGTCGCGGACCCGGGCATCGACGGCCAGCCCCTCGGCGGCAGCCGCCGCGCGCAGCCGGGCGATGGCCCTCGCCGAGAAGTCCCAGGCGCTGACGCTCAGGCCGAGACGCGCCAACAGCAGCGCGTTGGCGCCCAGGCCGCAGGCCAGGTCCAGCGCCGAGCCCGTGGCGGGGATCAGGTCGCGTCGATCGGTGAGCAGCGCCAATGGCGTCGATGGGCCGTTCGCGCTCGACCAGCGTCGGTCCCAGCGCTCGCGCAGGGCCGCGGTGCCGGTCGCGACCGGCGGCGCTTGCGGTGGTTCTCGGCTCATGCTGAATCCGTCCGTTCGTTGTCGTGATGGTTCCGGCGCTCCAGCCCGGTTACGCATCCAGGGCCGCTCCAGCGGCCCGAAACGCAACGCTGGCGCATCGCGGCAACGGGTCCCGAGTCCGAGCGCGGCAACTTCGCGGCGACATTGCGAAGCTCCGACGTCGTCGGCCCGGACCGTCGCCGCTATGTCGTGCTTCCCGAACCTGGCGACCCTCGGTTATACTATCGGGCTGCGATAGATCGCGCCCTTAGCTCAGTTGGTAGAGCATCTGACTTTTAATCAGGTGGTCGAAGGTTCGAGTCCTTCAGGGCGCACCATAGAAAACAGGGGCTTACGGGAAACCGAAGCCCCTTTTCTTTGCCCGAATGCCGGAATAGGTAACGCTGTAGGTAACATCCGACGGCGGTAGGCACACTGGCAAGGGCGCCGACGAGGTGCTGCTCGCCGGCCACAGTGCCAGGGGCGGCTCGCGAGCACGACCGCAACCCATAGACGGATCGGCGCGTCTGCAACGCCCGTTCCATCCCATCGGGTCTATGGGTCACGTCGCGTGGATGCTTGCCAGGGTGCGCAGGCGCTCAACCTGGGGCGGCACAGGGTCGGCGTCGGCTCACGGTCTCGCCTGCGCCAACCGCGACCACAACCGCGGGGCCGCAGGCGGCCACAAGCCCGCACAGCGTCGCGTGCGACCCATGGCAATCACGGCCCACAGGCGCAGCGGGGGCGGCGGTCTCGACCACGCGCCGATGGGCGCGGCCGATCAGCAAGCATGGGCTCTAGGATCGCAAGGTCTCGACGGTCTGCGAGGTTGCCGTCGGCAACGGTCGGCCTGGGTGGCGCTGCATGGTCATTGCTCGTGGTCCCGGTGGCTGGCGGCTTCGTCGGCAAGCTCGTTCAGCGCCGTGCATACCTCATCGCGCAACAGCCGCTCGACATCCCTCGCATCGGTGATCCGGGCGGCCTTGAGACTGCATCGCGTCGGGATCGCCAGCAGCCGAGACTTTGCCCGCATGACCCGATCGACCCATGCCTCGGCGACCTCATCGGCCGGGATCAGTTCGCCGGCGCTTGGTCTTCATCTCGCTCGCGGCGCCGCTCGCGATCCACAGCGCGCGCTCGCTCGGATAGGTTTCGCCATCGGTGCCGGTCGGGCGATGATGCGGCGCAAGGCTTCGGCGGAATCGAACAGGTGCGCGCGATTCTCGCCTGGCCGGTGTGGCAGGTCGCCGAGTCGTCGCTTGATCGTCCGCCGGTCAACGCCGGTCAGCTCAGCCAGTTGGTGAGGACTGAGCATTGTTTCTCAATGTTGGTGAGCCTATAGGGCGTTCGGCTAGGAAATTCGCGGCTTTGGGGCGCACGCGCCAAAGACCGCGCCGCAACGGGTAGCTCGTCATCGAACCGCCGGCCTCGTCACTCGGGCTCTGCGCCGCGCGCCGCCGGGCGAACGTCGAGCACACCAGCACCCGACCAGTCAGCTCGCGCTGGGCCCGCGGCCCATGGACATCCAGCGTCGCGCCGTTCGCCCTGCGGCTCCATGTCCCAGCCGCGGCACACAACGCGAACCCACCCGGTCCGCGCTCACTCAACACGACGCTCCCGCCCCATGGCTCCGCTTGGTCGGATGGTCTGGGGTCTTCCAGCGCCGGATCGACTGCATCAGGGTCGGCTCTCTGCTCAGGCCGCCGCTCCAGCGCAGGTGCCGGCGTGCCACACGTCCGGCCTCCCGGGCCTGTCGGCAGGCCGAAGCCAGCGGCGGGCTGTCCCCCCCCCCCCCCCCCTTCCCTCCCTCGCTCCTTATCTCACCCCCCCCTCATTCGCGGCGCTCCGCTCATCGCCCTCGCCAGGCCACGCCGTGGCCCCATCCTCCCCTCTCGGCAACCCGCTCACCCTCGCGCCCTCCGATTCCTCCTCGTCCTCCATCGTCATACCCCTACTGGTGCTACCGCCAGCGTCATCCTTTGGCACCGTGGGTCTCGCTCAGCAAGCAACCACTCCATCGCGCCTCTGCACACAGGCCCCTCTGGTCCTTTCTCCATCTCCCAGAATCCCCACAATCGGCCAATCGAACAGCGGCGACCGCTCGAACGTCCTCGACAGCCTGGGAACCGGCGCCGGGGCGCTCCTCCGGGTCGGCGCCCTCGGCGAGGCCAGCAGATCGCGGCGAACCCCAGTCTCGACCCGAAACCCGGGTGATGGATGCCGGCAGGACGTCGCGCGGCACGGCCGATAGCGAACCGCCGCATCGGGACCGGCGGGCTTGCGCGGCAACCCGCTCGTCCCGCCTCCATGCCTTCAGCTTCGCGGTCGGGAGCCCGCGAGTAGCGGCCGGCCACAGGTCGAACAATCCGGCTCAGCCGAAAGCCAGCCATGCACTCGCCTTGATCGCCAGCATCGCCCAGCCGCTCGGGTGTCGCGTCCGATGTCCATAGCTGCGGGACCACGGGCGGGGGCTGTATCTGCGCATCCAGGTCTGCGGCTTCGCGGGTCGCGGCCTCGATTTCCAGCGGGTCGCGGGCCTTGGCGGCAGCGGCGCGGGCGGAATTGGCGCGGGCCTGTAGGGTCTTCGCGGTCGATTCCGCTTCAGCGATCTCCGGGGCGCCGGCCTCGCCGGCCTGTCGCTCCCATGCGATCAGCGGGGCGCAGACCGCAGACTGAACGGCAGACTTGCGATTGCCGGGCGGCAGCGCGACGGCGACCCATAGGCAGGTAGGCTCGATATGCCCGGGCGTGACCATGACGGACAGCCGGCGGGCGCATGGCACGGCAGCGGCGGCCAGGGTCAACCCGGCGGCCAGCTCCGGCGGGGTCTCGGTGGCCAAGGCCAGCGCGTCGGCGTAGGAGCCCGCCCAACCCGGCAGCAGGTCGGGGCGCAGTCGGGGCAGGTCTGCGCCGATGCCGAACGGCACCAGGTCGGGCCAGGGTTCGGCGCCGGAACCTCGACCTCGAAGTCCGGCGGCTTGCCCGATAGGAGCGGGACAACGACGGGCGGCGGTCGATCATGCGGCACGGGCCACCTCCCGCGGGCGGTATGCCTGCATCGGGTGGTCCGGGTGTCCGGTGGTCTCGCAGGTCAGCACCAGCGCGGCGCCGGCCTGGACCATCAGCACGGCCAGGCGGTGCACGGTGTCGGCGTCGTCTTCATGGTCTCGCCAGCGCAGCAGAACATCCGCACCAGCGCAGCACGCCCAACCGAAGTCGTCGGGGTCGGCGTCCGGCGGGCACAGCACGGTTGCGCGGCCGTCTTTGGCGGATCGTGCCGCGTCGTGCCAGCTCAGGAAGGCGCGCACGTCGCGCATGCCGGGGCGGATCGTGCGGGCGTAGGGCGGGCGCCGGGTGGTAGACTGCGCCCGTCGGTTGCCTGCCGACGCTCTTTGCGCCTCGGTCCGCTCGCCACGGGCCGGGGCGTTTCTCGTTGTGGACATGGCAACCTCACGCGGCTGGAGCAGGTTGCGCGGCTCGTTCGAGCGCGGCCATGAACTCGCCACGGCGCCAGTAGTTGCGGCGGCGGATGCTCATCGGCTCGGGCACCAACCCGGCTTGTCGCCAGCGCCAAAGGGTCATGTCCGAAATGCCGCCGGCCAGGCGGCGGGCCTCGGTCTGCCCGATCAGGGCATCATCGGGGGCGGCGGGGGCGGTCTGCATCGTGTCAGGCTCCGGTGGGTAACGGTGCATAACAAGATATGCCGCTACTTCCAGCCGCAGCAGGTCAGCAAAACCGCCTTTTGTTGACCCTGTCAATTTGTCCAGTATGCAGGGCGCGGTCCCAAGCCTCTCCATCGCCCATGGGTGGAAACGGCGGGTAGCGGCCTGTTACCAGCGCGCGCAGGTAGCCGGAGCGCGCGCGGCGCTCTATCTCCGCTCGGTGCGTTGCGCAGGCGTTGCGAGCGCGCGCGGCCTTGGCCCACCGCTTGACGGTCTCGCCGGACAGCGGCTCGCCGGGCCGGAACAGGCAACCGGCCAGGGTGTAAGCATCTTCGCCGGGCGGATACGGGCGCCTGGTGTCCCTGCGGGCGGCCTGAATCCCCAGCACGGCAGCCAGGGCGCGACCCTCCCGCGCGGTGCCCCGGTTGCGCTCGTTGGTGGTCTTGGTCCCGCTCGCAACCGGGATGCCGAAAGCCTTGCGGGCGGAGTCCTCGCCGGACCGAAACGCTTGCGTCATGCCTTCCCGAACCGCGATTTCAAGCCAGTCTGGCAGCGGCGGATACTGAACCTTGCCCAGCATGCCGGGTAGTTCGGGCTTCGGCCCCCATCGGTCGCTCGGCGGGATGGTCTGCACTGCGGCGCCGGGTATCGGGTCTTGCCTCATGACGGGGCCGCACACGTACAGCAGCGCCTCGACAACCGCGGTCGGGTCGCCGGCCTCATGCCGCACGCGAAGAGCTTCCAGGGCGCGGGCGTCTTCGGCGTCGCGATCGTAGCGGCTCATCGCACCAGCTCCACCACGTTGCCGGCCTCCACCTCGCCAACGATGCGCATCAGGAACCCGGCCCAAGCGTTCAGGGCGGCGCGGCGCTCGTCCAGGTACTCGGCGCGGTTGTAGACGCCAGCGACGCCGGCCTTGCTCCCGGACACGTGGTTGACGGTGGCCTCGATGACGTGCGGCGCGATGCGCAAGCGGTCGGCGCAGTGGGTCACGAAGGATCGACGAAGGTCGTGCAGTCGCCATGGCTCGGCGAGGGGCGCGCGGGCGTCGAGCCGGGCCTTGCTCTTGGAGTATCCCGAGAACGGGGCCTTGCCGGCGCTGGTGAACACGAAGGGCGTTGCCATGCCGACGGCGGCTTGCTCGGCGCGGCGGGCTTCGATGATGGCAAGGGCGGGCTCGGACAGGTGCACGACGTGCGGCCGGTGGTTCTTCGTCCGCTCGGCGGGAAGTGTCCAGGTGTCGCCCTTCACCTCGGACCAACGCATGCCCGCAACCTCGTCTCGGCGCTGTCCCGTCAGCATCAACAGCCGGACGATTCCCGAGAACAAGTTGCCGTCGTCGGTGGCGTTCCAGACAGCGCGCAGTTCTTCCAGGGTCAGCACACGCGCGCGGGTGGTCTCGGCTCCCGGCTTGGCGACGGCGGCGGCCGGGTTGCCGGTCACGATGCGGCGCGACTGCGCGAACTTGAACAGCAGCCGCAGATAAGCCAGCAGTCGGTTTGCCATGACGCCGGAGCCGCGGGCGCTCAGTTCGTCGCATGCCGCGATGATGTCGCGCTCGGTGATGTCTGCGAGGGGGCGCGCGTCCCATGCGCGCACCGCATCGGATGACAACGCGCGGCCCATCTCTGCCAGGGTGCGCGGGGCCGGCCGGCGTTGCTGGCGTCCGATGTACCGCTCAAGGAACAGCTCTCGCACCGCGGCGAAGGTGTCGCGGCTCCGGGCTTCCAGCTCGGCGCGATGCTCGGCGCGAGGTTGCGGTGCCTCGCCCTTCTCGGCGCGTGCAAGGGCCTCGCGGGCTCGCTCGCGGGCCTGGGCAAGGGTCAGCTCGGCGGCGGTTCCGATGCTGACGCGGGTCAGCTTCCAGGCTCCGGCCTTCAGTACGCGCACCATGCAGAACCACGTCTTTCGGGTCTTGCCGACGCGCAGCCCGAAGCCAGGTAGAGCGGTGTCGAAATAGTCTGTCTGCGCCGCTCCGGGCGCGGGCTTGGCGTTCTTCACGAACGCGGCGGTAAGATGACGCTTAGCCATTGCCGGACCTCCCTTCAGGTCGGGTTGATGGTCAGGGCCTCGGAGCGGTTGCCGCCGCTTCGGGGCCTGTTTTTAGGTAACACCCTAGGTAACAGACTCGGTGATAGGGCGCGTTACCTAACGGACGCCATCAGTCTATAACATCCGGCGGAAATGGCAAGCGAAACAGGGCGCTTGCGGGCAGCGGGTCACACTGAAAAGTTAGGGCGGGATAGGGCCTGAAATGGCGGTTTTCCTGACTTTTAATCAGGTGGTCGAAGGTTCGAGTCCTTCAGGGCGCACCATACAGAACAACGGGTTAGAGCATTTGCGCTCTAACCCGTTTGCTTTTGTGTCACCACTGTGTCACCAAACGGAACGATTTTGCGGGGTTGCGGGGTTGCCGCGATAGCAAAGCAGCAGGCAGGTCTTCCAAGGTGGTCTGCCAGGCCGGAATACTCGATTGTCGCTGCAAAGAGCATTGCCATCCTCGCCAGGGTCTCGCGCGTGCGCCCGCGCGCCCTCGTTGGGCACACCTCGAGTGTCACCAAATCAGACTGATGGTTGCGTTTGTGGTGCGATGGAGGTCCAGGACTGCTGCACGCATACCGCCATCGCGATCTCGCAACCGAAATCGCGCGGTCGACTATAGCAGGGACATCAGATGCCGATGAATGAGGCTGACACTTGCCGGGTCTACGTCACCCCAAGAATCAGAGATGCCGGCTGGGAGCAACTCCCGCACTCCATCACCGAGCAACGGACCTTCACCGACGGGCGCGTCATCGTGAGCGGCAGCAAGGTCCAGCGCGGCGAACAGAAGCGCGCCGATTACCTCCTGCGATACACCCGCGACTTCCCAATTGCCGTTGTTGAGGCCAAGTCGGAATCCGAACCTCCGGGAACGGGCCTGCAACAAGCAAAGGACTACGCCGAGATCCTTGGGCTGAAATTCGCCTACGCCACCAACGGCCACCAGATCATCGAGTTCGACTATCTCACGGGCAAAGAGTCTGAGCTGTCGGCCTACCCCACTCCGGCCCAGCTATTCACCAGACTGAAGGCGGGGCAAGGGCTTGCGGAGGATGACGCGGAGAAGCTCCTCACCCCTTACCATCAGGTTCCCAGATACACGCCTCGCTACTACCAGGAGATTGCCATCAACCGCGCCGTGCAGTCCATTCTGCAAGGCCGACGCCGCAATCTGCTGACCATGGCCACGGGCACCGGCAAGACCGTCGTCGCCTTTCAGATTTGTTGGAAGCTATGGAATGCCCGCTGGAACCGCGAAGGCACACACCGCAAGCCGCGCATCCTGTTCCTGGCGGATCGAAACGTGCTGGTAGACGACCCCAAGGACAAGACCTTCGCGCCGTTCGGTGACGCCCGCCACAAGATCGAGGGCGAGGCGATCAAGAGCCGGGAGATGTACTTCGCCATCTACCAGGCCATCGCCAAGGACAGCCGCCGTCCAGGACTCTACCGAGAGTACGCGAAGGATTTCTTCGACCTGATCATCGTCGACGAGTGCCATCGCGGCAGCGCCCGGGACGGCAGCAACTGGCGGGAGATTCTCGACTACTTCAAGCCGGCCTACCAACTGGGCATGACCGCAACTCCTCTGCGGGAGGACAATCGCGACACCTACGAGTATTTCGGCAACCCCCTCTACACCTACAGTCTACGCCAAGGCATCGAAGATGGTTTCTTGGCGCCGTATCGGGTTCACCGCGTCATTACCCAAGCGGATGCCGCGGGATGGCGGCCGAGCAAGGGCGAGGTCGACCGCTATGGCCGCGAGATACCCGACGAGGAATACCAGACCAAAGACTTCGAGCGCGTCATCGCCCTGCGCGCCCGTACCGAGGCCATCGCCCGTCATCTGACGCAGTTCATGCGGCGCAGCGACCGTTTCGCCAAGACCATCGTCTTCTGTGTGGATCAGCCGCATGCCGACGAGATGCGCCGCGCCCTGAACAACCTCAACACGGATCTAGTGCAGCAACACCCCGACTACGTGGCCCGTGTGACCTCCGAAGAGGGCAAAATCGGCAAAGGTCACCTGAGCCGCTTTCAGGAGTTGGAAACCGTCAGCCCCGTCATCCTGACCACCTCCCAACTACTCACCACTGGCGTGGATGCGCCCACCTGCAAGAATGTCGTGCTGGCTCGCGTCGTCAACTCCATGAGCGAGTTCAAACAGATCATCGGGCGTGGCACACGGATGCGCGAAGACTACGGTAAGACCTGGTTCAACATCCTCGACTACACGGGCTCCGCCACCAGCAAGTTCGCCGACTCCGACTTCGACGGATTCCCGGATATCGAAGAGGAAGTCGAGATCGACGATGAGGGTAACGAGGTCGATACGGATGAAGACGACACCGATCCACCAGATTCCGCCGAAGACGAAGAAAACGAAAACGACGACGAGGACAACGACAACGACAACGACAACGACGACGACAACGACGACGACGACGACGACGACGATCCGCCCCCGCGCGAACCGCGCAAATACTACGTGGACGACGGACACATCGAGATCGTCTCTCATGTAGTCTCCGAGTTGGATTTGGACGGCAACCAGTTGCGCGTTGTTCAGTACACCGAGTACACCGGCGAAAAGGTTCGCACCCTCTTCACCTCGGCGGACGAGTTACAGGACAGCTGGGCCGACCCCCTGAGGCGCGAAGAGGCCATTCTGGAGCTGGAGGAACGCGGCATCGCCTTCAAACACCTGGCGGAGGTCACCGGCAAGGCCGATGCCGACCCCCTCGACCTGCTGTGCTACCTCGCGTTCGAAACCCCGCTGCGCACCAGAAAGGAGCGCGCCGAGCATCTGCGCAAGAACCAGCCCGACTTCTTCGACCAGTACGGCCCCCAAGCGCGCGAAATCCTTGCCGCCCTCCTGGACAAGTACACCGAGCACGGCCCCGGCGAGTTCAACATTCCGGACGCCCTGCAAGTGGCCCCGATCTCGGGCAAGGGCAATGTTATGGAGATTGCCGAGCTGTTCGGCGGCGCACCGCAGATGAAACAGGCCGTCGATCAGTTGCAGGCGTTCCTGTATCGGTGACCGGTCGTTGCGGACGATGCAGACGCCTTCACCGGGTCGCTGATCCTGTTCTGGGAGCAGTCATAAATATCCCAAAATGGGATATATTCGGGCTATGATGAAGATTCTCCGACGCGACTTGCTCGAAAAGTTCTGGCGAAGGCATACGCCCGCCAAGGGCGCGCTCCAGGCCTGGTTCGACGAAGCCGAAAAGGCCACCTGGAGCAACACGCAAGACATCAAGAGCCGCTACAGCAGCGCGAGCTTTCTTAACGACAACCGCGTCATCTTCAACATCAAGGGCAACCACTATCGCTTGGTCGTCAAGGTTCGCTACCGCAACGGTATCGTGCTGATCGAGTGGGTCGGCACCCACGCCGAGTACGACAAGCAGAGTTTCTGAGGCAAATGCGGTGATGACCCAACTGAGAATCATCCAGACCGAGGCCGAGCACCGGCAGGCCCTCGCACGCGTTGCCGGCCTTATGGATCAAGACCCGGCGGCCGACAGCCCCGAGAACGACGAACTCGACGTGCTGGCGGTGCTGATCGAGGACTACGAGCGCAAGCAGTTTCCCATCGACCCACCGGACCCCATCGACGCCATTGAATTCCGCTTGGACCAGATGGGGCTCACCCGCAACGACCTGAAGCGCTACATCGGCTCCCAGTCCAAGGTCTCGGAGGTGCTCAACCGCAAGCGGTCCTTGAGTCTCAACATGATCCGCAAGCTGAGCAAGGGCCTGGGCATCTCCGCCGAGGTGCTGATCCGCGAGCCGGCACAGACCCGGGCCGATGCGGCAGACCTGGACTGGCTGGCCTTCCCCCTGGCGGAGATGCGAAAGCGCGGCTACTTCCGCGGCTTCGAAGGCAGCATGCAGGAACTGCGCGAGTACGCGGCGGAGCATGTCAGTGCCTTTATCGACCGCGTGCCCGGAGGCTTTGCGTTGCAGCCCGCCATGCTCCGCTCCAGCGCGCATTTGCGCGCCAACGACAAGATGATGGACGACTACGCCCTGTATGCCTGGCGCATTCGCGTCTTGGATCAGGCTCGGGCGGCGCCGCTCGTGCAGTCCTACCAGCCGGGTACCGTCGACCTGGCCTTCATGCGCAGCCTCGCAAGCCTGTCCTCGTCCGCTAACGGGCCGCTCATGGCCAGGGAGTACCTCGCCAAGCACGGCATCCATCTGGTCACCGAGCCGCACCTGCCCAAGACCTATCTGGACGGGGCCGTCTGCCGCGATGCCGACGGCAACCCCGTCATCGCCCTGACCCTGCGCTACGACCGCCTGGACCACTTCTGGTTCACGCTCCTGCACGAACTCGCCCACGTGGCCCGACACCTGGACGGCGGGACCGATTGGTTCCTGGACGATCTGGACGCCGACGACAGCGAGCAACTGGAGCAGGAAGCGGACAACCTGGCCGGTGAGGCACTGATCTCATCGGACATCTGGCAGGCGCGCCGCCCGCTCGACACCGACGGAGTCGAGTGTCTGGCAAAGGAACTGAACCTCGCCCCTGAGATCATCGCCGGTCGCCTGCGCCGCGAGGCGGGCGATCACCGCCTGTTCGGCAAACGCTTCCGGAGCAAGGTGCGACCGCTGTTTATTGAGCAGGGCCTGTTCCCCGCTTGACGGTGCGACGTCATGGAGTCCGAGCAAACCCACCAACCCCGGTTCGCCGCCCGTAAGCCCAGAAAGTGCCCCCTATGCGGCGCAAGCCCCGTGGCTTCGATCCTCTGGGGACTGCCTCACATGACGCCCGAACTGGAACAGAAGCTGGCCAAAGGCACTTGGACGCTCGGCGGTTGCTGCATAGAGCCGCTCGAAGCCCTGGGGCGCTGCACCGCCTGCGGTACCGATATTCATCACGAACGAGATCGAGAGCTGTTCAGCGAAGATGCCCAGACGTAAGAAAGCCGACCAACCCATGACCACCGCCCAGCAACTGGGCGGCATCATCAAGTCCGCGCGCCAGATCATGCGCAAGGACAAAGGCCTGTCCGGCGACCTGGACCGCCTGCCCATTCTCACCTGGGTCATGTTCCTCAAGTTTCTCGACGACTTGGAAGACATGCGCGAGACCGAAGCCGTGCTCCAGGGCAAGCCCTTCCAGCCCGCCATCGAGCCCCCCTACCGTTGGCGCGATTGGGCGGCACAAGAGGGCGGCATCACCGGCGAGGAGTTGATCGCCTTCATCAACCAGGAGCAGGCCATCCTGCCCGATGACAGCCAAGGCCCCGGCCTGTTCGCCTATCTGCGCAACCTCCAGGGCGCGCGCGACGCCAACGGCGGGGGCGGAGACCGCCGCGACGTCATCGCCACCGTGTTCAAGGGCCTGCAAAACCGCATGCAGAACGGCTACCTGCTGCGGGACGTGATCGACAAGATCAACGGCATCCACTTCAACGCATCCGACGAGATGCACACCCTGAGCCGCCTCTACGAGACCATGCTGCGCGAGATGCGCGACGCGGCCGGCGACTCCGGCGAGTTCTACACCCCGCGCGCCGTGGTGCGCTTCATGGTGGCCGTCACCGACCCTCAGCTTGGCGAGACCATCCTCGACCCCGCCTGCGGCACCGGCGGCTTCCTGGTGGAGGCCATGGCCCACCTGGAGCAACAGTGCAAGAGCGTGGAGGATCGCGCGACCCTGCAAAACGCCAGCCTCGCCGGCGGCGAGGCCAAGCCCTTGCCCTACCTGCTGGTGCAGATGAACCTGCTGCTGCACGGCCTGGAATACCCGCGCATTGACCCGGAGAACAGCCTGCGCTTCCCGCTGCGCGAGATCGGCGACAAGGACCGGGTGGACCTCATCCTCACCAACCCGCCCTTCGGAGGCGAGGAGGAAAAGGGCATCCTCGGCAACTTCCCCGACGACATGCAGACCGCCGAGACGGCGTTGCTGTTCCTGCAACTCATCATGCGCAAGCTCAAGCGACCGGGGCAGGGCGCCGGAGCGCAGCCGGGCCATGGTGGGCGCGCAGCCGTGGTGGTGCCCAACGGCACCTTGTTCGCCGACGGTATCGCCGCCCGCATCAAGGAAGAGCTGCTCAAGACCTACAACCTGCACAGCATCGTGCGCCTGCCCGAGGGCGTCTTCGCCCCCTACACCGACATCCCCGCCAACCTGCTGTTCTTCGACCGCTCCGGGCCGACCCAAGACATCTGGTACTACCAGATCCCGCCGCCCCAAGGGCGCAAGAAATACACCAAGACCAAGCCCATGGAGTACCGCGAGTTCGACGCCTGCCTGAACTGGTGGAACCAACGAGAAGAGGGCGCGAACGCCTGGAAGATCCCCTTCGCCGAGCGCTTGGCCGATGCACTGACCAAGGCCCAGCCCCATTGGAACGCCGCCGAGGTGGCCAAGCAGCAGGCCACCGGGCTGGAGAAACGGCTCAAGGAACAGGACAAGAAGGTCGCGGAGCTGAAGCGCGCCAAGGCGGGCAACGACGCGCTGAGCTTCGCCGAGAAACAGAGTGCGGACCTACAGGCCCGAGTTGCCGAGCAGCGCAAACGCCAGCGCGATGAACAGTCCAGCGGCGATGGGATCTACTGGCCCCTGTTCAATCTGGATATCAAGAACCCCAACAGCCTGGAGGCGCTGGAGCATCGGGCGCCGGAGGAGTTGGTCGCGGAGATACTGGAGAAGGAGCGGAGGGTCATGGGGATCATGGAAGAGGTTAGAGCAGAGCTAGCCCAGGATTTGCCGTGATGGCTGCTTGGACTACTCACTGCATCGGCGAAGTGCTCAAAAAGACTGAATCGTGGGTAACGCTTGATCCAAATACGCGGTACCAGGAGGTTACGGTTCGTCTTTGGGGAAAAGGCGTGATTGCACGTGGAGGCAAGCTGGGCTCAGAGATTGGTTCATCACGGCGGCTTCGCGTCGAACCGGGCCAATTCGTCGTTTCCCGAATTGATGCAAGACATGGGGCTTTCGGGCTCGTCCCCGAGGAGTTGGACGGCGCTGTTGTTACGAACGACTTTCCGGTATTTGAGCCGAATCCAGAGCTATTGGACAACGAGTTCTTGGGGTGGTTGAGCAAAACTCCGGGATTCGTGGATGCCTGCAAGACGGCTAGTGAGGGTACGACGAACCGGGTCCGTTTGAAGGAGGATCGGTTTGCATCCCTTGAAATTGAGTTGCCGCCAATCGACGAACAACACCGCATCGTCACCAAGATCGAATCCCTGGCCACCAAGATCGACGAGGCCATGCAACTGCGCCAGGCGATCCAGGACGACATGGATGCCCTGCTGGTGGCCATGGCCCACCGCAACGACCTCAGCGACACCGACAAGCGGGCACAGGGTTGGGAGCGGCTCCCGCTGGGCGACGTGCTGTCCCAGGTCTCCAACCCCGTGGCCGTCGAGCCGGGCGGCGAGTATCCCCATTTCGGCATCTACAGCTTTGCCAAGGGGCTGTTCAAGAAGGCCCCGCTACTCGGTGATGAGATCAAGGCGGCGAAGCTCTATCAAGTTTATGCGGGGCAGTTCATCTATAGTCGATTGAAGGCGTTTGAAGGCGCCTTTGGTGCAGTGTCGCCAGAGTATTCAGGATGCTATGTCTCCAACGAGTTTCCGACATTTGTTCTCAATGACCGAAAGGTCAATCTGGCCTTTCTGACCGCTTATACCTTGTCGCCGCAGGTGTGGAAGAACCTCGCGGTTCACAGTAAAGGAGTAGGCGCACGACGTGAGCGTTTGAAACCGGAGAGTTTTCTCGCAGAGAATATTTGGCTCCCCCCATTGGAGTGGCAACTCAAAATCGAACGCGTGACAAAAGACCTGGCTGCCGCAAGGGTCCACCGAACATCGGTCGATCTTGACGTCGACGCCCTCCTCCCCGCCATCCTCGACCGTGCCTTCAAAGGCGAGCTATAGGAACGCATAGCCCCATGGATATCTCCCCGGACAAACAGAACATCGACTCGGTGTTCGCCAACACCGTCTACCACATCGATTTCTACCAGCGCGACTACAAGTGGTCCGCGGAGCCGGTGCAGCGGTTGCTGGATGATATCTACTACCAGTTCGGCGAGACTTAAGGCCACCATGCCGACGTGGACCCGGGCAAGGAGGCGGTGACGGCCCATTACCCCTGGTACTACCTCAACACCTATGTCACCAACGTCATCGACGGGCGCGTCTACGTGGTGGACGGCCAGCAGCGGCTCACCACCCTGACACTGATCCTGATCAAGCTGCGGCACATGGCCAAGGGCCATGGCTCCAAGACCGAGCATTGGCTGGAGGACAAGATCGCCGGCTACAGCGGCATGGCGCGCGAGTTCTGGATGAACCATGTGCGATACCGCAATGTGCTGGACGCGCTGTTCGAGGGCACGGAGGCGGGGACCATCGACACCAGCGCCGGCATCACGGCCAAGAACCTGGTGGACAACGACCAGTTCATCGACGCCTGGCTGGACGATCGCCTCGACAGCCGGCACAAACTGGAGACCTTCGTCTTCTACTTCTTGTCGCGCCTGGTGCTGATCAACCTGGCCGTGGAGCAGACCGACGTGCCCATGGTGTTCGAGGTCATCAACGACCGCGGCGTCCGCCTGAATCCCTACGAGATTCTCAAGGGCAAGCTGCTGGGTCAGATCGACAAGGTCGAGTTGGACAAGGATGACTACAACGGCCTGTGGGAGCGCCAAACCGGCAAGGTCAACGCCTTTCGCGACAACGTGTCAATGGGAAACGGGCGGGGCTCGGGCCAATCGTTCGCCGCGTTCGCCATGATGGCCGCCGCGACTTCGGCGCCATGTTCCTCGCTCGGCTCAGGTGTCAGGCTTGCAGAGTGCGATGGGAAAGGTTCAGGTAGTCCGCCGCTTCGCGCTCGTTCATCAACGCGGGGGCGGGGTTCGTCATAGAAGGCGGATCGCCGGCAGATACAGGCGCCGGTCGGGGCGTTGTCGAAGTCCTCAGCCCAAAAGCCGCAGGCGCCGCAACGGTTGGCGCGGGTCGGCAGTGGGGCGACCTCGGGGGGCAGGTCGGGAACCGGGGCGGGTGCGGGGGCCTTGGGCACCGGGGCCTGCAGGTGGGAAACCTCCGCCGCGGGGGTCAGTCCGGCCGCGCCTATGATCCGGGCGCCGTGCTGTTCAAGGTGGTCGAAGGTTCGAGTCCTTCAGGGCGCACCATAAAAAACAACGGGTTAGAGCCTCGCGGCTCTAGCCCGTTTCTCGTCTTAGGGCTTTGGGGCAACGCTGGGGACCGGTGAATTAAACGGGCAAGATCAGGCTGTCGTCTGGTCCATGCCTGCGCTCTAAACCAGTCCGCGGGCATTTTCCCAGGGCTCTCGCGGCGTTGCACGGGATCGGGTCAGGGGTCAGCCGGCGTCCGGGTCGATGACCGGGCGCAGCAGCCGAAACAGCCGCCGCGCGGAGGTGACGCCGCCGGTGGCTGCCTCCTGCCTGGCGGCGCGCAGCAGGCCGCGCAACTGCTGTCGTGGTGCCTCGGGGTAGGCATCGATGAAGGCGGTCAGGGCCGGATCGCCTTCGTTGATCAAGCGCTCGCGCCAGCGCTCGACCTGATGCAGCCTGGCCTCCGAGCGACGCTTGGCCTCGGCGCGGCTCTCCAACAGCTCCTCGATCGACCCGGTATGCTCGCGCTCCAGGCAGTTGGCGATGCGCTTGTAGTGCCGGCGCAGCGCGCGCTGATCCTTGATGCGGGCGGTCTCGCGCAACGCCTCCCAGGTGGCCTCGCCGAGCCCCAGGGGCGCCAGCGCGTGCTCGGGCAGATGCGCGATGGACTCGGCCATCGCCTGCAGGGCGTGGCGCTCGCGCTTGATACGGCTCTTGTTCGGGCGTTGCTCGTCGTTGGTGTCGCGGGCAGTCTCATCGGCCTGCATTGCTGGTCTCCAGTCTGTCCATCAGCCGCCGCCGGACGGTAGGGAATGGGGTTGGGCGCCGTTGGCGTCGCCCACAGGGGCAAGATGTTCGACGCGTAGCTGAGGCGTACGCAGGCCTCGGTATTCGTTGACATCCAGCCGGTAGGCCAGATGCGACGATGCGCCGAGGCCGTCACGCTGCTCGGCCAAGCCGAAGCCGATCGCTTCCAACGGCGTTCCGCCCGGTGCGCGTACCCGCAGCTTCAGGTGACGATGGGCGACGACCTTGGCGGACTGGATCTCGAACCGGCCGTCGAAGATCGGCTCGGGAAAACCCTTACCCCAAGGGCCCGCAAAGCGCAACGCCTCCGCCGTCTCCAGGCGCAACAGCCCTGCCGGCAGCTCGCCGTCGGAGAGGATCTCGCGCACCGGCGGCTGGTCGCCGAGCAGGTTGCGCACCTCGGCGGCGAAGGCGCTGCGAAACGCGGCAAGCGCCGGGGCGGGCAGGCTCAGGCCGGCGGCCATGGCATGTCCGCCGAAGCGGCTGATCAGCCCGGGGTGGCGGCGGTCTACCAGATCGAGCACGTCGCGGATATGCAGCGCGTCCACCGACCGCGCCGAGCCCTTCAGCATGCCGTCGCCGCCATCGGCGAAGGCGATCACGGGGCGCTGCCAGCGCTCGCGCACCCGCGCCGCGACGATCCCGATCACGCCTTGGTGCCAATCCGGCGCATACAGGCAGAGCCCCGCCGGCAACAGACCATCGCGGCCGCGCTGACCCGCGACCATGGCCTCGGCGGTGTCGCGCATGTCGTGCTCGATGTCGCGGCGATCGCGATTGAGGCCGTCGAGGGACCGCGCCAGTGCCGACGCCTGCACCGGGTCGTCGCAGAGCAGGCATTCGACGCCGATCGACATGTCCTCGAGACGGCCGGCGGCGTTCAGTCGCGGCCCCGCGGCAAAGCCCAGATCGGCCGCCGTGACCCGGTCCAGACGCCGCCCGGCCACCTCCAGCATCGCCCGCAGGCCGGGACGGCAGCAGCCGTGGCGAATACGCCGCAGTCCCTGCTCCACCAGGATGCGGTTGTTGCGGTCCAGGGTGACGACATCGGCCACCGTGCCCAGGGCCACCAGATCGAGCAGCTCCGCCAGCTTCGGTGCCGGTCGCTGCGAACCGAGCCAACCGCAAGCGGCCAGCCGGGCGCGGGTGGCGGCAAGCAGATAGAACATCACGCCGACGCCGGCCAGCGCCTTGCTCGGAAAGGTGCAGCCGGGCTGATTCGGGTTGACGATGGCGGCCGCGGCGGGGAGGTGCTCGCCGGGCAGGTGGTGATCGGTGATCAGCACCGGTATGCCGAGGGCATTCGCCCGCGCCACACCCTCCAGGCTGGCGATGCCGTTGTCCACCGTGAGGATCAGCTGCGCACCGCGCTCGGCCGCGGCATCGACCACCCCTGCGCTCAGCCCGTAGCCGTCGGCGAAGCGGCTCGGGATCAGATAGTCGACCCGCGCCGCGCCGAGCCGGCGCAGTCCGAGCAGGGCCACCACGGTCCCGGTGGCGCCGTCGGCATCGTAGTCGCCGACCACGACGACGGCGCGCCGATCCACCACCGCACCGGCAAGCAGCTCGGCGGCGGCGTCGATGCCGTAAAGGCCGGCGGCCGGATGCAGGCCGTCCAGCCCCGATGGCGGCCCGGCGCCGCTGCCGCGATTGACGTAGAGCCGGTGAATCAGGTCGTTGACGCCGCCGATAGCGCCCGATCGGGCATCCAGGCGACGGATGCGCACCGGCACCGGCGGCTGTCGAGGGGCTTCGGCGGTTGTGCGTGCAGCAGTCGTCATGACCGCAGGTTAGCACGGGCAATGGTGCCGATGCCGTGCAGCGTATCCGCTGCATCCCCCTGGCAAGCCTTTTGGCCCGAATAGGAGACAATAAAAACCCCGGTGGCTGGGGGGAGCCACCGGGGTAACCGCTATCCCGGAATTAGGGGGGCCGGGAGAGCTTCGCCGACGGGAGGGGGATGCCCGCCGACGATGTCAACGTTACGTCAAGTAACGTTCACAGGATTGGAGTATAGCGCGATTTGAAAGTTCCGTAGGGTCAAGCCCCTACTATTTTCGGAATAAACCTTGCAGAAGATAATAATGACGAAAAGCAAAGGAAAAGCAAGGCGAAAGGCGAAAGGACAGCGCCGAGGGCGCGCGATCAGGGCAACAGGACCTGAACGAATTCCGAAGGCCGCAGGATCTCATCGGGCTGTGCGGCAAAGATGATGTCGAGTTCATAGACGGCACCGCCGGGGTCGATGCGCACGGCCTCGACGCCGAGGCTGTAGACCGCTCCGCTGCGAACGCGGCCCCGGACCTTGACCTTCGCCGGCTGCTCCGGGCGATAGCGACGCAGCACATCCGCGGTCACCAGGGCACGGGCGAGCATTTGGTCGGTGGGGGCAACCGCGACCAACGGCTGCTGCTGAAGTGTCTTGTAGATCACGGCGCCGCGATAGGCGTTGCGGGCCACGACGATGCCGTCGAAGGGCGCCCGCAGCTCGGTGTGCTCCAGCAGCACGTCCGCCAACGCCTGCGCCGCTTTGGTTGATTCCAGCTCGGCGGTGGCGGCGGCCACCGCAAGCTCGGCGTCCTTCAGCTCTTCGGTGGCGATCAGGCCGCGGTCGAACAGCTCCGTCGTGCGCTCGAGTTCGCGCTCGGAATCCTCCAGGGCGACCTGCGCATGGGCGACATCGGCCTTGGCCCGCAAGGCCTCCGCCCGGGCGGCGCGTTGATCCATCTTCAGCAGCAGCTCACCGGCGCGTACATGCTGCCCCGGGCGCACCAGCACCTCCTCGACGATGCCGTTGTCCACCGCCCGAAGCTCGGCGCGCTGGACCCATTCGAGACGACCGCTGACCTCACGGGGCTCGGCATGGGCGGTAGGCACGGCGCACAGCGCCAATGCGAGTAGCAGAAGACGAAGTCGATTCGGATGACGCATGTTCAAGATCGTCGGACAGGCTCCTAGTGGAAGGGATCGATGGCCCGGCCCTGAAGCGCATCGAGCTGGGCGCGGGTCAATGCCCGGCAATAGCGGACCTCGGCCTCGCGGCGCCGGGCCTCGGTCTGCCGGCTCATGGAATAGCCCAGGTCGGCCGCCGCCTCCATCTCGTAGCGCGTGCGGCTGTCGTCCAGGGCCAGGTCGCGCCAAGTGGTGACGCTGCGGGCCTCGTCGGCGGCCACCTCGAGCAGCCCCAGGCGGGTGGACAGCTCCAGCACCCGGGTGCGCAGCGCCATCTCCAGCAGCCCCCGCTCCGCCGCCTCGGCGTCGACGAGGCGCTGCCCGAGCCAGCGGTTCTCGGCCAGCGCTTGGCGGACCATCGGCTCGGGGTCGGCCAAGGTCTCGGCGCCGTCCGTCGGTTGTGCCAGCTGCGGCTCGATCAGATCCCGCGGCAGGGTCTGCGCACGCCCCATTGCCTGCGCCAGCAGCGAGCGCGTCAACCGCTGGGCCGCGGCGCTGGCGGCGCGACGCAGGCGGATGCGCTGATAGGCGACCTCCAGCTCGGCGACGCGGATGGGGGATGTCTGGCCGAGCTCGGCACGGACACCGGCGCGATCGAACTGGATGTAGGCCACGGCCATGGCCTCGTTGTCCTCGGCATAGCGCAGGTCCGCGAGCAGGACGTCGAAGAAGCGCTGCAGGATCTCCAGGCGCTGCGCCGCCAGCGGCGAGACCGGCAGCGTCCAGGCCGAATCCCGCTGGGCATCGCCCGCGCGCATGGCCGGGAAGGCCAGGCCGTGGCAGCCGAGAAACAGCGGCTCGGGCCGAGGATAGATCGTCGCGGCATCCGTCGACACCAGCCGGGGATGCCCCTCGGCCTGCGCCAGCGCCTGCGCCAGCGACAGCGGGCTCGGCAGGGCCGGCCGATCATCGGCCAGCCCGACACCCGCGCAGAGCAGCAGCGCCAAGGCAACGGGCGCGCGGACACAGAGACACGCAGGAAAATCGCGGATGTTCATCTTGTTGCCGTTAGACCATCTTCGCATCGTCGCCTGTGCTTAGCCGGAAGGATTACCCTGGCCGCCGCTACTATACCGGCCCAACTGTGCCATCGCGCTGCTGCATGCGCGCAGCGGCGCGGTGTATTGATCCGCGACATCGCGGCCAGACCCGCGGCATGGTCGAATGGCGCATTTTGCCATGCGGGGTCGTCTCCATCGAGACCGAGACCGAGACCGCATCGCCTTCAGCCTCCCGACCGGAAGACACGCCATGAAGATAAAGCTCCTGATCGCCGCCGCCATGCTGATCCCCGTGGTCATGTTCGCCATCGCGCTGCTGACGCTGGATGAGCCCGACTACCAGCTGGTGGAGGAGCAAGATGCCTTCGAGCTGCGCCGCTATCCTGCGCTGATCGTGGCCGAGACCGAGGTGCAGGCCGATTTCGACGGCGCCACCAAGGCCGCGTCGCCGCTGCTGGTGGACTATGTCCAACGCGGCAACCAGGGCAAGCGCAATCTACCGATGCTCGCACCGGTGCGCCAGCAGCTCGCCGACAACGCCCTTGGCGATGCCGTCGGCGAGGTCGGCGCCGGTGGCGACGGCCCCTGGTTGTATCAGTTCCCGATGGCCACGGAGTACCGTATGTCCATGCTGCCGCACCCGATGGACGCGCGCGTCGTGCTGCGTCAGGTCCCCGAGCAGCTTGTCGCCGTGCGCCGCTACGATGGCAACTGGAGTGAGGAACGCTATCGCGAGCAGGAGGCGGCCCTGCTCGACGCGTTGCAGGCAAACGGCCTCATCCCCATGAGCAATCCGGTCTTTGCAAGGTACAATGCCCCGTTCATACCGGGCTTCCTGCGCCGCAACGAGGTGCTGATCGAGGTCCGCGAGCCCGGCAGCACCTGAGCCTTGTCGGCGGCGGCCACCGCCTTGCTCGACAGCCGCCGCGACCCACGCCACCGCCCCCTTATCCAACGGCATCGCAAGCACCGATGCCGCCAGACCGAATCACCCGAGGTATCCCCATGCCGATCGAAGCAACTGCGTCCGTCCTTCCCGCTCTGCCGACCGCGGCCCCCAAACCCACCAAGCAGCGCCTCGGCGCAGGGGTGATGCGCCGCGACCAGCTGCCGCTGCCGGCGGCGCTGGATGCACCCCGCGACAGCTTCACCACCCAGCACCTGAAAGAGCTGAGCTACTACAGCGACGGGCCTGAGAGCGGCCGGCCGCTGGTCCTGCTGCACAGCATCAACGCCGCCCCCAGCGCCTTCGAGATGAAGCCGCTGTTCGACCACTATCGCGAGAGCCGTCGGGTCTACGCCCTGGAGCTGCCCGGCTTCGGCTTCTCCGATCGCAGCAACCGCCAATACTCGCCCGAGCTGTATGCCAACGCCATCAACGCCTTCCTGACCAACGTGGTCAAGCAGGCCGCGGATGTCGTCGCCTTCTCGCTGAGCAGCGAGTTTGCCGCGCGCGCCGCGCTGGCGGCCTCGGAGCGCTTCTCGACGCTGACCCTGCTCTCGCCCACCGGCTTCAGCGACCGCCGGCTGCCGTCGGGCAACACCGGCAAGATGCTGCACGGGGTATTCACGCTGCCCGGCTTCAGTCAGGGTCTCTACGACCTGGTCACCACCCGCCCGAGCATCCGCTACTTCATCCGCAAGAGCTACGTCAGCGAGCCGCCGACAGCGCTCATCGACTACGCCTACGCCACCTCCCACCAGCCCGGTGCGAGGCACGCACCGTTCTATTTCCTCTCCGGCCAGTTGTTCACCGCGAACGCGGTCGAGACCCTGTACAGCACGCTCAAGCTCCCGGTGCTGGTGCTCTACGACCGCGACGCCAATGTCACCTTCGACCTGCTGCCCGCCCATGTCGCCCAGCACGACAACTGGCGTGCGGTGCGCATCGAGCCGACCCTGGGCATCCCGCAGTGGGAGCGACCGGCAGACTGCGTTGCCGCCATGGACGTCTTCTGGGCCGAGGTCGGATAAGGCGAGGTTCGCACAACGCGTGAACCTTGGGCGTCGCCGACACTCTGACAAGAGCATTTGTCGGGGACGCCAAGCCAGTCGTTTTTATTGTTCGATGATTGTCAAACCCTCTTTCCAGCCTTCGCGACCACCCGCGGCGCAGCTGCCGAGCCCCTGTCCTGTGCGACAGGCAGCGAGGCCTTAGGATGATCGATCCAGCGCCCATCCGCGGCCAGCTCGATACTCGGCTGGCCGCGGGCGTCGAGCAGCTGTTCCTGCAAGCGCCGACGCGCAGCACGCCAGGGCTGGTCTCGCTGGTCCTGCGCCTGCCGCGTCTGCCCACCGGGGCACCGCAGCTCGAAGGCCAGCAGTTTCAGCTCGTCCATGCCGAGCAGGGCACGATCCGCGCCGGCTACGGCCAGGCGTTGGAGCGCGAGGCCGCCGGCCCCGAGCGCCTGCAGCGACTGGCCGCCGAGGCCCATGCCTTGAGCGCCGGCTGGCTGCGCCTCGACCCGGACCGCACCGGCCTCGACGCCTTCGCGCTGCTGGGCTTCGCCGCCGATACCGATGCCCGTCCCCCGGCGGAAGACCATATGCCGAACAGCCTGCTCTGGGTGCCGGAGGTCGGTCTGCATTGCGAAGACGGCCAGGCCGCCCTGATCCTGTCTGCGGCTTGGCCCCCGGCCGCGACGAGCAGCAGCGCCGATTCGGCGCGCACCACACTGCTGGCGCGCTGGGCAGCGGCCCTCGACCGCCTGGTTCCGGCCCTGTACCGGGCCATCCCCGGCCCGCTGAGGCCGGCGCGACTGCGACCCGAGGCAACCGAGCCCGACGCCACCGATTGGGCGCGGTTGGTGGGCGCTGCGTTGACGGAGATCACCGCGGGCGAGCTGGACAAGGTGGTCCTGTCCCGGCGACTGCATGTGGCCGGCTCCCGCCGCTTCGACATCGGCCGACTGCTCAGCGCCCTGGGCTGCCTGTTCCCGTCCTGCCAGGTGATCAATCTGCGCCGCAACGGCGCCAGCTTCGTGGCGGCGACCCCGGAGCGACTGCTGTCGCTGCGCGGCGGCCGGCTGGAGGTCGACGCCCTCGCCGGCACCGCCGCCCGCGCCGAGACCACCGAGCGCGATGCCGAGCTGGCCGCCGCCTTGCTTGCCTCGGACAAGAACCTGCGCGAGCACCAATTCGTGGTCGACGCCGTCCGCACTGCGCTGACGCCCTGCTGTACGGACATCGCCGTGCCGGAGGCGCCGCGGGTGATGCAGCTCAACAACGCCCAACACCTCTGGTCACCGATCCAGGCCGTTCCGGCACCCCGCGTCGACCTGTTCCAGCTTGCCGAGCGCCTGCACCCGACACCGGCCACCAACGGCCACCCGCGCCAGCGGGCACACCGCTGGCTCGCGGCCAATGAGCCCATCCGCCGCGGCTGGTATACCGGCGCGGCGGGCTTCATCACGCCGGACCTGACCGGCGAGCTTTGGGTGCTGCTGCGCTGCGCCCGCGTCCACGCCGAGCGCGCCGAACTCTACGCCGGTGCCGGCATCATTACCGGCTCCGACGCCACCACCGAGTGGGACGAGACCGAGGCCAAGCTCAGCGCCATGCTCAGCGCCCTGCAGTACGCATGAGCCCGGGCTCGCGCGCGCCGGGGCAAGCCCCGGTCCAGGCCGCCTCCGACGCGATCGCCTGCCGCAACCTGCGCTGGTCCCTGGCCCTGCTGGCAGGGCTCGAAGCGGCGGGGATGCGCGACCTGGTGATCTCCCCCGGATCGCGCTCCACGCCCGTCATCCTCGCCGCCCAGCGCCGTCCGTGGCTGCGCATCACGCCGATCCTCGACGAGCGCAGCGCCGCATTCTTCGCCCTCGGGCTGGCCCGTGCGGCCCACCGGCCGGTGGCCCTGCTGGCCACCTCCGGCAGCGCCCCGGCGCATTGGTATCCGGCGGTCATCGAGGCCAGTGAGTGGGGCGCGGCGCTGATCCTGCTCAGCGCCGATCGCCCGCCGCGACTGCGCGGCTTCGGCGCCAACCAGACCATCGACCAGACCCGGCTGTTCGGGCACTTCACCCGCGAGAGCCATGACCCCGGCCTGCCCGATGACCGGCCCGCGGCGCTGAAGGCGATCCGCGCCTTGGGGCTGCGCGCCGGACACATCAGCCGCGGGCCAAGGCCCGGACCGGTCCAGATCAACCTGCCCTTCGACGAGCCGTTGGTGCCCGTGGGCGACTGCGGCATCGAGGCGGCGACCGAACTGGACGCAGCGCGCAGGTCGATCGGGCCGAGGACCGTCCCGACAGTGCCACCGATGCCCGACTGGCCCAAGGGTCGCGGCATCATCGTCTGCGGTCCCGGCGCCCACAGCACCGCACTGGCCGCCGCCCTCGACCGCCAGGCCCACTGCCTCGGACTGCCGGTGCTGGCCGACCCGCTGTCGGGGCTGCGCTTCGGCGCCGCCCCCGGCACAAGGATCAGCGGCTACGACAGCCTGTTGCGCAATCCGCAGGCCGCGCGGGCATTGCGACCGGACTGGGTGCTGCGCATCGGCCGGCCGGCCGTCTCCAAGCGCCTGGGGGAATGGCTCGACGGCGTACCGATGCTGCTGATCGATCCCGCCGGCGGCTGGTCCGACCCGAGCCACGATCTCATCCAGCGCTTGACCGGCGACCCGGCCGCCGTCATCGACGCACTGTCCGCAACCGGGGCGGTGCGGCCCGACCCGGACTGGCGGCATCGCTGGCAGCGCGCCGATGAGCGTATCCATGCCTTGCTCGACGCGCACCTGCGGGGGTCACCCTGGTGCGAAGGTCAGCTCATCCGCAGGCTGCTCCATCGGCTGCCGGCCGGGGACGCGCTGCTCTGCGCCAACTCCATGCCGATCCGCCAGCTCGACACCTGGGGCAGGTCGCGCGCAAAGACGCTGCCTGTCTTCGGCAACCGCGGCGTCAGCGGCATCGACGGCCAACTGTCCACATTGGCCGGCATCGACGCCGCCGGTGGGCCCTGCTGGGGCCTGCTCGGCGACCTGTCGTTCTGCCACGACCTCAGCGGGCTGCTGCTGGCCGGACCATTGGCGCGGCCGGTGATCGTCATCAACAACGGCGGCGGGCGCATCTTCGACTACCTGCCCCAGCACGGACTGCCGGGCTTCGAACGGCTCTGGCGCACGCCGGTGACCCCGGATCTGGCCATGCTGGCCGCGACCTTCGGGCTCGATCATCAATCCGTGACGGACGCCGCGGGGTTCGATCGGGCGTTGGAGCTGGGGTTGAGCACCGGCAACGCCAGGCCGCTGTTGATCGAGGTTATCATCGACGCCGACCTCAGCCGCGGCGTGCACCAGGCCCTGGGGCGCGCGATTGCTGCCGATGGTGCGGTTTCGGCGAGCTGAGCCGGTCGACGTTGCAGCCGCCTGTGGGCAGCGTCGCGGCAGTGCGTAAGGCTCGGTTTCCTGCGCCGTCGACACACACCCGCCCTCGCGCGGTTACAATCCGCGCTCCCTATCCACCCAGTCCCCGAGGTGACCGTGCCCAGCGACCACCCCTCTACCGATGCCCCGATCCAATGGCAGCGCGTCGACGGCGTCGATTACACCGACATCCGCTTCGACCATGCCGAGGGCATCGCCCGAATCACCATCCACCGCCCGGAGGTCCGCAACGCGTTTCGCCCGGAGACGGTGCGCGAGCTGATCGACGCCTTCCACCGCGCCCATCATGACCCGGCCATCGGCGTCATCATCCTTACCGGTGCCGGCGAGCTCGCCTTCTGCTCCGGCGGCGATCAGCGCATCCGCGGCGACGAGGGCTACCGCGATCAGACCGGCGCCGAGCACCTGAACGTGCTCGACCTCCAGCGCCAGATCCGCACCCTGCCCAAGCCCGTGGTCGCCATGGTCGCCGGCTATGCCATCGGCGGCGGTCATGTGCTGCATCTGGTCTGCGATCTGAGCATCGCCGCCGACAACGCCCGCTTCGGTCAGACCGGGCCGCGGGTGGGCAGCTTCGACGCCGGCTACGGCGCCGGCCTGATGGCCCGCACCGTCGGCCTGAAAAAGGCCAAGGAGATCTGGTTCCTGTGCCGGCAGTACGATGCCGAAGAGGCCCTGGACATGGGCTTGGTGAACACCGTCGTACCGCTCGCCGAACTTGAGACCGTGACCGTGGACTGGTGCCGGCGCATGCTTGAGCTGTCGCCGACGGCCCTGCGCCTGCTCAAGGCCGGCTTCAATGCCGACCTCGACGGGCTCACCGGCATCCAGGAGCTCGCCGGCAACGCCACCGGCCTCTACTACACCACCGACGAGGCCCAGGAGGGACGCAACGCCTTCCTGGAGAAGCGTCGTCCCGACTTCCGCCGTTTCCCGCGCCGCACCAGTTGATGAGTGAATCCAGCCCCATCCAGGCCGGTCGCGCGCCGCGCACCCGACTGCAACGCTGGATCGCCGCCTCGCGGCCGCGCACCCTGCTGCTGGCCCTGGGGCCGGTGGTCGCCGGGGTGCTGCTCGCTCAGGCCAAGACCGGCAGCATTGCCCCGATCACCGCCCTGGTCACGCTGCTGGCCGCCGCGCTGATCCAGATCGGGACCAATCTGCACAACGATGCCGCCGACTTCGACCGCGGCACCGACACCCCGCACCGGCTCGGGCCGGCCCGGGCCTCGGCCCAGGGCTGGTTCACCTCGGCCCAGGTACGGCTGGCGGCCCATCTGGTCTTCGGCCTGGCCTTCGTGCTCGGGCTCGGGCTGGTGTTGCGTGGGGGCTGGCCGATCCTGCTGCTCGGCCTCGCCGCCATTGCCGCGGGCTACGCCTACACCAGCGGCCCCCGGCCCATCGCCTACGGGCCCTTCGGCGAACTCTATGTGCTGGTCTTCTTCGGCATTGCGGCGGTGGCCGGTACCTATTGGTTGCAGGCCCTCGCGCTGACGCCCGGGGCACTCTGGCTCGGGCTCGCCCTCGGTCTGCCCGCCGCGGCGGTGCTGCTGTTGAACAACTACCGCGACTTCGACACCGACCGCGCGGCCGGTCGCAGGACCCTATGCCACGTCCTCGGTCGCTCATGGGCGCGGCGCCTGTATGCCGCAATGCTGCTGCTGGCGCCGCTGTGCATGGCCTTGGGTGCATGGATCGGCTGGCTGCCCGGTCCGGCCTGGCTGCCGTTGCCGGCGTTGCCGATGGGGGTCTGGCTGGCCCGGCGTCTGGTGGAGATCGAGCCGGGCCCCGGACTGAATCTGCTGCTGGGGCAGACCGCGCAGTATCAGTCCGTGCTGGTGCTGCTGTTCGTTATCGGGGTATTGACCGCCTGATTCGCAACAGCCGGGCGCAGGTCAATCGGCGCAGGTAGCCGACGTCTTGACCATGGGCCGCCCGGATAGGGCGACGGTAATCGACCGGCCTTCGACGACACCGCGGGTGTCGCAGAAGGTGAAGGTCGCGGGGGAGTCGGCGGTTACCGAGCCGTCATCCTGATAGGTGATCGCGTTCCCATTGCTGCGGACGGTCAGGCCGCTGCCGACCACCCCGGGGTGGATACGGATGATGCCGAACGTCTCCGAGCCAAGCGTTGCATCGACGACCTGGTAGACCACGTAGCCGTTCTCCCACTCCCCAGCGTTGGAGCAGGGATCTTCGGTGGTGCTGGCGGTGACGTCGGTCGCCGCCGCGCACAGCGTGACATCGGTGGCGCGTTTGATCGCCTCGGACCGGGCCAGGTTGAGCATGCCCATCAGGGTGTTGACGGCAGCCACGCGCTGATTGTTGGCGATGATGTAGCCCATCCAGCTCGTCCCGACGGTGAGCGTCACCACCAGCACGGCGATGGTGACCATGAGCTCGATCAGGGTCACGCCGCGGCTGATCCGTCGGCTCGGCGATCGGCGCTGTCGATACATAAATCCTCCTTTCGCTCGTAAAGCCGTTTTGGCCGGATGCGACCGGCCCTCGTGGAGGGCATCGGCCGCCCGGCCCGGTCTCAATCTCTCTTACAGCAAAGCACGATCATCCGGCTGCCGCCGTGATCGGGATCGCGGCTCGAGCAGGCCGACTTAGGATCGATTCAAAAACAAGTGGCGCAGACGCCCGCTCGCTGAACCTTTTGATTCGCCGTTTCTTGGTTGCGTCTGCACCACTTGTTTCTGAACCTTGACTTAGCCGGCGACGGCGGCGATCCGCGCGATGGCCTGCTCCAAGTTCTCTCGACCGGTGGCGACGGAGATCCGGGCGCAGCCCTCCAAGCCGAACGCCGAGCCGGGGACCAGCGCAACGCCGGCCTGCTCGATCAGATACTCGGCCAGCTCCAGGTCGGTGCGCACGCCGTCGATCCGCTCGATCAGCCCGGACATCTCCGGGAAGACGTAGAAGGTGCCGTCGGTGGGCAGACAGTCGACACCGGGGATCGCGTTCAGGCCCTCGACCACCAGGTCATGGCGCTCCTTGAACGCGGCCAGCATCTCGCCGATACACGCCTGCGGGCCCTCCAGCGCCGCCTGTGCCGCCACCTGAGCGATGGAGGTCGGGTTGGACGTACTCTGAGACTGGATCTTCTTCATGGCTTTGATCACGTCCGCCGGTCCACCGGCGTAGCCGATGCGCCAGCCGGTCATCGAATAGGCCTTCGACACCCCGTTCAGGACCATGGTGCGCGGGGCCAGCGCCGGGCAGGCGTTGACGATGTTGACGAACGGCGTGGCGGTATCCCAGCGGATGTGCTCGTACATGTCATCGGTGGCGACCACGACCTTTGGGAAGTCCAGCAGCACCTCACCCAGGGCCGCCAGCTCGTCGCGGCTGTAGGCCATGCCGGTGGGGTTGGACGGGCTGTTGATGACCACCAGCCGGGTCTGATCGTTCATCGCCGCGCGCAGCTGGTTGGGCGTGATCTTGAAGCGCTGATCGGCCCCGCCATGCACCAGCACCGGCGCCGCGCCGGCCAGTAGGACCATGTCCGGATAAGAGACCCAGTAGGGTGCCGGGATGACCACCTCGTCGCCGGGGTCGAGGATCGCCTGAGCCAGATTGAAGAAGCTCTGCTTGCCGCCGCAGGAGACCAGGATCTGCTCCGGCGCGAAGGTCAGCCCATTCTCCCGCTGAAACTTGTCGATCACGGCGCGCTTGAGCTCCGGCGTGCCGTCCACGGCGGTGTACTTGGTGAAGCCGTCATTGATGGCCTGAATGGCCGCCGCCTTGATGTGGTCCGGGGTATCGAAGTCCGGCTCGCCGGCACCAAGGCCGATCACATCCTTGCCGGCCGCCTTCAGCTCCTTGGCGCGGGCGGTGATGGCAAGGGTCGCCGAGGGCTTGACGGCTTGGACGCGGGTAGAGAGCTTGATGGTCATGGGTCTTGCGAATCGATGTTGGCGTTGAGGCACAGGGGGTTGGAAGCAGCGCGCAGGGGCGTGTGCGGGAATAATAGCCAATCCCGGCAGCGGGCACAGCAGCAACCGCCCAGCGCGGGCGCGCTGGTATGCTGTCACACTCGGATCAGCCACCGTGATCGGCCCGAGGCCGATGCCGGCCAAGGTTCCCTTGCCGCTACAGGAGAGCCATCATGCCCACCCGTATCGCCGTCAATCCCCAGCGCCCGCGACTGGTGCTGCGCATCGGCTTCGCCGGACGGCGGCAGCTCGATGCCGCCGAACAGGCCAGGCTGCGCGCCGAGCTGAACCGGATCTTCGCCAAGATCGCCCGCCCGCTGGCCGCCCTGTCGCCGCGCTCGGCGCGCCCATCGAGGGCGACCGAGTTGATCGGGTTCTACGCCGATGCACCGCCGCTGCTGCGGCTCGTGACCGGCCTATGCGAGGGCGCCGACAGCCTCGCGGCCGAGGCATTGACGCAGCTTGCCAACGCGGGTGCCGCGGGCGCGATCGCCACCGAACTCGCCGCCGTGCTGCCGTTCGACCCGGCCAGCTATCGCGACAGTCGGCCGGACTGGTTCCGCGCCGACTTCGAACGCCAAGCCGAGGACTGCGCCTATATCCTGGCGCTGGACGGCCGCTATGAGGAGTCGTCGGCCGCGCCGGAGCTTGCCAAACGTCGCCGCCAGAAGGCCTACCGTGCCCAATCGGCGCTGCTGCTGCGCCAAGCCGACCTACTGCTGGCCGCTGCCGACCCGTCCAAGGCCGGGCAAGCCGGCGGCACGCTGGAGACCGTGGCCGCCGCCCTCGCCTTCGGGCTGTCGGTGATCTTCATCGACACCGCTCGGGGCGAGACCCGGCTGATCACCCCGGAGGACGAACTGGCCTCGGTGCTGAGCGAGCCGCCCCGCGATGACGCCCAGCTCGACGCCGCCCTGGACGACCTGGTCCGGCAGCTGCTGGTCGGCCCCGCGGCAGAAGACGGTCAGGCCTGCCGGCCGGTCTTCGACGATGGCGACGACGCGCTCGGACTGTTGCGCGAGTACTTCACCGACGCCGAGCAGCCGCCGGCCGGCACGGACCGGCTCCAGCTTCGGCTGCGCAAAGGGACCTGGGACCTGTTGCTGCGGTGGCTGACCGACGGCCCCGGCCCCCGCCGCGACCCGCCGCTGGCGTCCTATCGGGCCTATCGCGAGCGCGCCGCCGCCCTCAATCATCACTATTCCGGGCAAAACCGCGGCGCCTTCCTGCTCAACTACGTCCTGGCCGTGCTGGTGGTGCTGCTCGGGGCGCTGGCGGTGACTTGGTCGAGCGCGACCGCTGTGCCGGCTACGGTCCTCCTGGTGGTCGGCATGCTGGAGCTGGCGGGTATGCTGGTCATTGCCGAAAACACCCGCGCCGCCAACGACCAGCACTGGAACGACCGCGCCGTGGACTACCGCTACCTGGCCGAGCGGCTGCGCTCGCTGTACTACCTGCCCCGGGTCGGCAGCTTCCGCCCCCCGCTGTCGGCACGCCCGCCGGCGCGCTCGATCCCGCAGAGCCCGGTGGACTGGCTCGCCGAGGCCATCGCCCGTTCGATCTCGCCGGCCGATCTGCCCGAGCTGGTCGAGCGCCAATCGCTGCCGGCCGCCGACGATCGTCCGCCACGGACCCTGACCATCGTCCGGCTGCGGCCGCGCCGGGCCCTGCGGCTGGTGCAGCGGCGCTGGATTCAGGAGCAGATCCGCTACCATCGCCGCAACGCCCACGCCATGGCCCGCCTGGAGCGCGGCGTCCAGCGCCTGGCCATGCGGCTCGGCCCGGCCGTCGTCGTCATGCTCGGCATCAACCTCATGGTCGACGGCCTCAACACCGCCGGCAGGCTCTCCGAGCGGACCGGCCCGCTGCTCCAGGAGCTCTCGCCCTGGCTCGCCCTGCTGGCCACGGTGTTGCCCGCCGCCGTGGTTGCCCTCAGCGGCCTGCGCTTCCAAGCCGAGGCCCGCCGGCTCGCCGAGCGCTCCACCCTGCTCTGCCGCATCCTCGGCGGCCCCCGCGCCGACCAGGCCGACGCCCGCCCGGAGCATGGCCGTTACGGCGAGATCGCCAAGCTGCGCCGACGCATCATCAGCGCCCGGCGGCGTGGCCGAGACGCCGCCGGGGAGCCGGCCCACCCCCCGGACATCGCCGCCTGGTCCCTGGACACGCTGTTGCTCACCGAGCGCATCGCCGACGACTGCATCCGCGAGGTCAGCGAGTGGTCGGTGCTGTATCGCAAGCAGGTGCCGGAGACCTGAGCGTCAATCGCCGAACGGTCTCGGCTCAGTGCAGCGGGAAGACGTAGTTCATCCAGCTGGCCATGCGCAGCAGGACCTTGCGGATGATGCCGATGTGGTGGAAGTGCTCGGTGTAGATGGCGGCTTGGCCGTAGATGCCGCCGGGGAAGCGGTGCTCGCGGTACTTCGGGTCGGTGATGCGCAGCGCCACGGCGACGCGGCCCGCGGACTGGTAAGGGCTGAAGCGGATGAAGTCGGCCTGGGGCTGGAGCTGGCCCTCGCCGATGACCGGGATGATGAAGTCGACCTCGGCCTCGAGGATCTCGCCGGGCAGGGCGTCGAGGACGACCTCGGCGTGGTCGCCCTGCTTGAGACGCAGCATGCTGTTTTGGCGGAACCAGCCGATGAACAGGCCCTCTTGATCGTGGACGAAGGTCATGGCCGGGCGCATGGCCAGCGGCAGGGCCATCATGCCGGGGCGCAGCACGAGTTGGGTGACCAGGCCGGCGCTCGGGGCGGTAACGACGGTCTGCTCCAGCTTAAACTCGGCGTCGGCCAGATCCGCCGCCAGGTCGTCGACCTTGGCCAGCGCCAGGTCGCGATCGCGCTCGCTACCGAGCTTCTTGGCGTAGAGTTCTTCGGCCCGCCCCAGGTCCTTGCGGGCGGCGGTCAGCTCGCCGGTCAGGCCGTCGACGTGGTCCTGGAACGGCTCCGGATCGATCTTGTAGAGGACATCGCCGGCCTTGATGGGCCGGTTGGGCACGACCGGCACCTCGATGACGCGGCCCTTGACGTCGGGGATGATGGGGGTGGTGGTGTAGTACTGGCGTACCGACTCGGAGTAGGGATGGTTGTAGTTCATCAGCAGCAGCAGGGCGCCGATGAGCACGATACCGCCAAGCACGGCGGTGGGCACGGTCCACTTGTTGAGCGGGATGCGGAAGACCTTGAAGGCGCCGATGCACAGCGCCGCGTAGGTCAGGATCAGCAGGATATCCATGGGTCAGCTCGCCTCCGTCTCGGTCTGTTCCAGGGCGTTGAGCCGTGCGCTGACGGCGGCCAGCTCGGCCTTGACCTCGGCCAGTGCCTCGGTATTGCTCGGATGCGGGGTCTTGAAGCCCCAGCCGCGATCTTCGCGGTAGAGGGTGGCCCAGATCCATAGCAAGGGCCAGATGGCGTGCAGCGTGAACAGGCTGATCCAGCCGGCGACGTGGATGGCATCCTGCTGCGGGTGGTTGCGGTGCCGGGCGATCTCGTAGGGGATGTCGTGGATGGCGATGATGCCGTAGAACAAGACCCCGCCGACGAAGAACAGCAGGGCCAGAGCAAAATAGTCGAGGAACATGGCGTATCCCTGGAGGTGGCTGGAGGTGCTGTCGTCACTGCCGGCCGCGGCCCCGGTCGCGGCGCGACGACACTGCGCCGATGATAGCCCGTCGGCGGGTCCATGTCCCCGCCCTGCGGCACACTCCGGCACAGCGTCGCCAAACGCCCGGCGGATAGTCCACCAGCCGGGCGCTTGATACAGCGCCTCAAACATCGGCGAGCGGGTTAGCCTTGCAACGACCAGAAGGCGCTGATGGCGGCGATACCTTGGGCACCATGGCGGATCGCCTGATCGAGATCGTCCGCACCAAGGCCGCCGAGGGCGTAGACGGGAAGCGGCACCGGGTCGATCAGCTCGCGGAACCGCTGCCAGCCCAGCGGCGCGCTGTCCGGGTGACTGCGGGTGGCGCACACCGGCGAGAGCAGCGCGTAGTCGAGGCCGATGGCGGCGGCCAGGGCCAGCTCGGCGGCGTTGTGGCAGGAGGCGCCGATGAGGCCCCAAGGGCCGTCCGGGCGCTGCCCGAGCCCGCGCAGCCCGGCGGCGGGCAGGTGCAGTCCATGGCCGGGCAGCCCGGCGGCAACGCCTGGGGCACGGTTCAGCAGGAGCTTGGCGCCGTGCGCGCGGCATAGGGGCTCCGCCCGCGTCGCCAGCTCGGCATAGGCCGCATCGGTGCAGCCGTGGGCACGCAGCTGGACCAGGCGCACGCCATTGGCCAACGCGCGGGCCAGGCGGCGGAGGAATGGGGCCGGATCAGCGGGGTCGTCGCCGGTGATCAGGTAGCGCTCCGGCAGCTGGAGCGCGGTCACGACCGGACGATCCGCGGCCGGGAGCTGCCCGAGATCCATCGCATCCGGGTGGACCCAGCTCAGCGGCTGGCCTTCACGGCTGGACGGGGCGCCTCGATAGTCCAGCACGCGGTGGACATCGAGCAGGATGCGGCGATCGCCGTAGTCGTGCGGCACCCGGATCAGCGGGCGGGAGGCGGTGACCTGGATGCCGAGCTCTTCGCGCAGCTCGCGGACCAGGGCCTGCTCGGGGGTCTCGCCGGCCTCCAGCTTGCCCCCCGGCAGCTCCCAGAGTCCGCCCTGGTGGGCCCGGTCCGGGCGGCGGGCGAGCAGGATGCGGCCCCGGGCGTCGGCGATGGCGCCGGCGGCGACGTGGATCAATCGGGTCAAGGTCGGGCCTCTCGGCGGACGGCGGACGGCGGACGGCGGAGCGGACGATCGGACTCAAGGCATCAGGTCCGATACTCCGCATTGATGCGGACGTAGTCATAGGACAGATCACAGGTCAGCAGCCGTGCCCGCTCATCGCCGCGACCGAGACCGACGCGGATGGTCAGGCTGTCGCGGGCCATAACGGCCTGACCCGCGGCCTCGGTGTAGGCCGGATCGCGCCCGCCGCCGCTGACGATGCAGAGGTCGTCGAGCCAGATCCGAACGGCATCGATGTCCAGATCCGCCACCCCCGCACGCCCCACCGCGGCGAGGATACGGCCCCAGTTCGGATCGCCGGCAAACAGCGCGGTCTTGACCAACGGGGAGTGGGCAATGGTGTCGGCGACCTGTCTGGCCTCGGCGGCGTTGAGCGCGCTTTCGACATCGATGGTCACCAGCTTGGTCGCCCCTTCGCCATCACGGACGATGGCGCTGGCCAGCTCCTGGCAGAGGGCGGTCAGGGCCGCGGCGAAGATCGCGGTGTCGGTGCCCCCGAGGTCATTCAGCGGCGCATTCCCGAGGGCGCCAGTGGCGGCCAAGACACAGGCATCGTTGGTGGAGGTATCCCCATCGATGCTGATGGCGTTGAAGGACACATCCACCGCTTGGCGCAGCAGTGTCCCCAGCAGCGCGGGGGCAATGGCCGCATCGGTGGCCAAAAAGGCGAGCATGGTGGCCATGTCGGGCCGGATCATGCCGGCGCCCTTGGCCATGCCCACCAGGGTGACCATGCGCCCGTCGATCTCGACCTCGCGCCGGGCGAGCTTGGGGACGGTGTCGGTGGTCATGATCGCCCGTGCCGCCGCCTCCCAGCCGTCGGCGGCCAGCGCCTCGACCAGACCGGGGATGGCGGCGCTGATTCGATCCACCGGCAGGTCTTCGCCGATGACGCCGGTGGAGAACGGCAGCACCGTCTGCGGTGCACAGCCAACACGATCGGCCAGTGCTCGGCAGCAGGCCTCGGCATCGGCGATGCCCCGCGCGCCGGTGCCGGCGTTGGCATTGCCGGCATTGATCAGCAGCAGTTGCGGCGAGGTCGCTGCCAAGTGCGCCTTGGCGACGGTGACCGGCGCCGCGCAGAAGGCGTTGCGGGTAAACGTGGCGGCACAGGCGGCACCTGCGGCCAGCTCCATCAGGACCAGGTCCTGGCGATCCTGATAGCGCACGCCGGCCGCGGTGCTCGCCAGGCGGACGCCGGCGACGCTCGGCGGCACGCTCATCGCCGGCCCTCGGCCGGCGCGAGGCCGGCCCCGCCGGGCACCGAGCGCGGGGCTGATCGGCCGATGACCATCAGGCGACCTTGCCGTGACACTGCTTGTATTTCTTTCCGGAGCCGCAGGGGCAGGGCTCGTTGCGGCCGATCTTGCGGTCGGGCCGGGTGAAGGGCTTTTTCGCCGTCGCCGTTGCGGCGTCGGCGGCGTCGGCGCCATCGGCGTTGTCGGCGGCGGCCTCGCCGGCACCCTCGGCTGCGCCGTTGCCCAGGCCGCGGAACGGTTCGTGCTTGAACTGGAACTCCTGCTCCGGCGCGGGCTGCTGGCCCAGTATCTCCTCGGGCAGCTGCACATGCATCCGCGACAGCGTCTTCACGACCTCATCCTTGATGCTGTTCAGCATCGCGGAGAACATCGCGAAGGCCTCGCGCTTGAACTCCTGCTTCGGGTTCTTCTGGGCGTAGCCACGCAGGTGAATGCCCTGGCGCAGGTAGTCCATCTGGGCCAGATGATCCTTCCACTGGGTGTCCAGGGTCTGGAGCATGACCGCCTTCTCGATCTGGCGCAGGGTCTCGGCGCCCACCAGCTGCTCCTTTTCGGCATAGCTCGCGGCGATCTGATCGAGGATGCGCCGGCGCAGGCTCTCCTCATGCAGGTTGTCGTCCTCGTCGAGCCAGCGCTGGATGGGCCAGTCGCCGCCCAGGGCGTCGGTCAGCGCCGCCGACAGCTCGGCCACTTCCCATTGCTCCTCCAGGCTGCCCGGCGGGATATAACCGCTGATCAGCTGATCGAGGATGTCCCGGCGCATGACATCGATGGTATCGGAGAAGTCCTCGGTCTCCATCAGCTCGCGGCGCTGCTGGTAGATGACCTTGCGCTGGTCGTTGGCGACGTCGTCGTATTCGAGCAACTGCTTGCGGATGTCGAAGTTGCGACCCTCGACCTTGCGCTGGGCGTTCTCGATGGCCTTGGTGACCCAGGGGTGCTCGATGGCCTCGCCCTGCTGCATACCGAGCTTCTGCATCATCCCCGCTACGCGCTCGGAGGCGAAGATGCGCATCAAGTTGTCCTTCAGCGACAGGTAGAAGCGGCTGGAGCCCGGGTCACCCTGGCGGCCCGAGCGCCCGCGCAGCTGGTTGTCGATGCGCCGCGACTCGTGGCGCTCGGTGCCGATCACATGCAGGCCGCCGGCATCGATGACGCGCTGGTGGCGGGTCTTCCAGTCGGCGCGGATGGTCTCGTGTTGGGCCGGATCCTTGGCATCCTCCAGTTCGGCATCGAGGTTGCCGCCAAGGACGATATCGGTACCGCGGCCCGCCATGTTGGTGGCGATGGTCACGGCCCCGGGCTCGCCGGCTCGGGCGATGATGCCCGCCTCGCGCTCGTGCTGCTTGGCGTTGAGGACCTCGTGGGGGATGTCGGCCGCTTTCAGCAAACCGGAGACCAGCTCCGAGGTGTCGATGGACGCGGTACCCACCAGTGCCGGTTGGCCGCGGGCCACGCAGTCGCGGATGTCTTCGATGATGGCGTCGTACTTCTCGTCCTGGGTCAGATAGACCAGATCGCCGCGATCGTCACGGACCATCGGCTGATTGGTCGGGATGACCACCACCTCCAGACCGTAGATCTGCTGGAACTCGAAGGCCTCGGTGTCGGCGGTGCCGGTCATGCCCGAGAGCTTGGGGTAGAGGCGGAACAGGTTCTGGAAGGTGATCGATGCCAGGGTCTGGTTTTCCTGTTGGATCGCCACCCGCTCCTTGGCCTCGATGGCCTGATGCAGGCCCTCGGACCAGCGTCGGCCGGGCATGGTGCGGCCGGTAAACTCATCGACGATGACGATCAGGCCGTCGCGGATGATGTAGTCGACGTTGCGCTGGAACAGGGCGTGGGCGCGCAGTGCCGCGTAGACATGATGCATGAGCACGATGTTGGCGGCGTCGTAGACGCTCTCGCCTTCGGCGAGCAGGCCCATCGCGGACAGCTCGGCCTCGACCTTCTCATGGCCTTCCTCGCTCAGGAAGCACTGCTTGGTCTTCTCGTCGACGGAGAAGTCCCCCGGCCCGAAGTCGGGCTTGCCCTCTTCGTTGGTGACCGGGGCCTGGCGAGACAGCTTAGGGATGATCAGGTCGATCTTTTGATAAAGGTCCGAGCTGCCCTCCGATGGACCGGAGATGATCAGCGGCGTGCGCGCCTCATCGATCAGGATCGAGTCCACCTCGTCGACGATCGCGTACCAGGGATCGCGCTGGCAGCGCTGCTCGGCCGTGAAGGCCATGTTGTCGCGCAGGTAGTCGAAGCCGAACTCGTTGTTGGTGCCGTAGGTGATGTCGGCGTGGTAGGTCTCGCGACGCGTGGCCGGGCGCAGGTGTCGGAAGCCCTGACCGTCGGTGGGCTCGAAGTCCGGGTCGTAGAGGAACGACGCGGTGTCCGGCCCCATCCCGCCGGACGAGTTGATGACGCCGACGCTGAGGCCGAGGAAGTGATAGATCTGCCCCATCCAGGTCGCGTCGCGGCGGGCCAGGTAGTCGTTGACGGTGACCACGTGCACGCCGTTGCCGGGCAAGGCGTTGAGGTAGGCCGACAGCGTGGCGACGAGGGTCTTGCCCTCACCGGTGCGCATCTCGGCAATCCTGCCGGAATCGAGCACCATGCCGCCGACCATCTGCACGTCGAAGTGGCGCATGCCGAGCGTCCGCTTGCCGGCCTCACGCACCACGGCGAAGCTCTCCGAGAGCAGGCTGTCCAAGTCGGCGCCATCGCGCAGGCGCCCGCGCAGCTCATCGGTCTTGGCGCGCAGGGCCTCGTCGGAGAGTGCCTGCAGGGAGGGCTCGAGGTCATTGATGTTCTGAACCGTCTTCAGCAGACGCTTGACCAAGCGGTCGTTGCGGCTGCCGAAGACCTTCTTGAAGACGTTCTTCATGATGTAGTCTGTAACCGGCCGAGGGGATTGGCGGGGCAAATCCGCTGCATGATACCGAAAACGGCGTCGCGAGGCAGTGCAACCCCGCGGGGGCGCTGGCCGAGCCGGCGACCGACGCACGAATCAGGCTTCGAGCTGAGGGATACGCCGGCTGGCGGACCCAAGACGACAAACGCCGGGGCGCCCGAGGGGCGCCGCCGGCGTTCGCGCAGGTGCGCTGAGAGCAGTGGTCAGAGTCTGGCGACGCGCGAGCGCTGGCTCAGATCCAGATAGCGCATCGGATTGACCGCCTCGCCGTTCTTGCGGACCTCGAAATGCACATGCGGGCCGGTGGAGCGACCGGTGGAGCCAAGCTTGGCAATCACCTGACTCTTCTTGACCAGATCGCCCTCCTTGACCAGATTGCGCTGATTGTGGGCATAGCGGGTCTCGAGGCCATTGGCGTGACGAAGCTGCACGATGTTGCCATAGCCGCTCTTGCGCCCGGCGAACACCACCAAGCCGTCGGCCATGGCAACGATGTCGGTACCGCGCTTCGCCGCGATGTCGATGCCCATGTGCATGCTGCGACGACCGGTGATCGGGTGGCGACGGAAGCCGAACTTGGAGGTCACGACGCCACCGTTGCGCAGCGGCCAGCCCTCGGGGGCGGACTTGCTGGTCAGGTCGCGCTCCATGATCAGCGTCTCGAGCAGCACCAGCTTGCGCTTGCGGTCGTCGAGCTCGGCGAGGACCTTCGCCAGGTCTTGGGCCACGGCGTCGACCTTGTTCGGACGCAGGCTGGCCTGTTCCGGGCCGCCGGCGCCGGCCGGGGCATCGAAGGCGAATTCGCCGTCGTCCAACCCGGCCATTTCGACCAGCCGCTGGCCCAAGGCATTGATCCGCATCAACTCCGCCTGCATCTGCCCTAAACGAGCGGCCAAGGCGTCGATATGCATCTGTTGCTCGGCCCGCGGGTCGACACCGATGGCGCCCGTCGCGGCATGTCCTTGATCGGCAACCTCCATCGGTACCGTTGCCAGCCGATACTTGCCGAGCCAGAAGCCCAGTCCGCCGGCAGCGATGGCGATAATCATGACGAGCAGCAAGGTCACAGAGCCAAAGCCCCGCTCGTCCTGCCTAAGATTCTGATGTCGCATCGTAATTCCGCTCTCTTTAAATGGTTAAGGGCGTGACCGATTCAGCTTGTCGCCATCACCCTGGCGTCCAAGTCCTGCTCCGGGCAAGTTCCGTTCGGTCATAACGCTCCAGATGGCTGGTAGGGGCGAAAACGAAGGCGCTTTTCAAAGGCTCGGTCGGGTTGACGACCGTGCCTGCGAGAAGGCTCGCACTCCTCCAACCCTAAAATGTTGTATCGAGCAACCTGATTCATGCGTTCCATTCTTGGCTTCCTCAGCAGCAGCGATGCGGCCTCCGCGCTGCTTGCGCATTTGGCCCGCAAAGAGCGGCTGGTCCAACGCGTCCGTGCGCGACTACCGGCGGATATTGCCGATCAGTGCCGTCAAGTAAGCCTTGACGACGGTTGCTTGACGCTGGTAACTGCTTCCCCCGTTTGGTCAGCCCGCCTGCGATTCTTATTGCCGCAGATCATCGCCGACCTGAACGCCGATGGACTGGTGGTCCATCGCGGTGACATCCGAGTCTCGCCGTTGGCGCTATCCGAGGCCCCAGCCCCGAAGCACGCCCTGCCGGCGTTGACGCCGCGGGCCTCCGAGTGCCTGCGGCAGGCCGCGGCGACCATCTCCGATCCGGCGCTTGCCGCCAGTCTTCGTCGTCTGGCCGACCGCGGCACCGGCGACGAATCGCCGCCGGTGTCCTAAGTCAGTCAAGGTTCAGAAACAAGTGGTGCAGACGCAACCATGAAACGGCCAATCTAAAGGCACCACGAGCGGGCGTCTGAACCACTTGTTTTTGAACCGATCCTCAGAGTTCAGCCCGCCGCGACGGGCTGGGCATAGTTGATCGGAAGCTCGCTCGGGTCCTCGAAGGTCACCTTCTCCCACGCCGCCTGATCGGCCATCAGGGCCCGCAGCAGGCGATTGTTCAGCGCGTGACCGGACTTGTGGCCCTGGAACGCACCGATCAGCGAGTAGCCGAGCAGGTAGAGGTCGCCGATGGCGTCGAGCAGCTTGTGTTTGACGAACTCGTCTTCGTAGCGCAGCCCCTCCTCGTTCAGCACGCGATAATCGTCGACGACGACCGCGTTGTCCATGCTGCCGCCGAGGGCGAGGTTCTGTTGGCGCAGGGCCTCGATATCGCGCAGGAAGCCAAAGGTCCGTGCCCGGCTGACCTCACGGACGAACGACGTCGTGGAGAAGTCGATGGACGCGCGCTGAGCCCGCGAAGTGAATGCGGGGTGATCAAAGTCGATGGAAAACGACACCTTGAAGCCGTCGAAGGGCTCAAAGCGCGCATACTTGTCGCCGTCCTCAACCACGACCGGGCGCTTGATGCGGATGAAGCGCTTGGGCCGCGACTGCTCTTCGATGCCCGCCGATTGGATCAGGAACACGAAGGGACCGGCGCTGCCGTCCATGATCGGCACCTCGGCGGCACTCACGTCGACATAGGCGTTGTCGATGCCGAGGCCGGCGAAGGCCGAAAGCAGATGCTCGATGGTAGAGATACGCACGGCGCCGTGCGTCGGGTCGGGCCGAACCAGCGCGGTGGACAGCCGGGTGTCGCCGACGTTGGACGGGTGGGCCTTGATCTCGACCGGCGGGTCGAGATCAACGCGCCGAAAGATGATGCCGGTATCGGCGGCAGCAGGGCGCAGGGTGAGGTACACCTTGTCGCCGGTATGCAACCCGACACCCGTGGCTCGGATCACGTTTTTCAACGTTCGCTGCCGGATCATGATGTCTGTCCTCCGGTCGCTCGGGTCCCGGGCCTGCTTTGCAGCTTCGGCCCGGGCCCCTTGCGCCCGTCTGGTGCACGCTCGCTAGGGTGCAGGGCTGGGAAAGTTCGAGGGCGGCATCGCGATCATGCGTGCGATGCCGCCGCTCGACGTTGGAACCCTATGTTAGGGTTTTCCCGAATATTTAGCAAGCCCTTAGCGCAATTGCAAGAGAAGCCTATGATTTAGCTTGCAATCTTTGACTAGGGATTGCCCTAGGTCAATAAGCGCGCATGTTCCGTCCATGCGACATCTCAATCCGCTTGCCGGCGGAGGAAGGCGGGGATGTCGAGATAGTCCAGATCGGTGGCGGACTCGGCGGCCTGGGCGCCACCAGCGCCAGCCGCGCGGCGGTTGCGCTGATAGGTCGGCTTGGCCAGCTCGCCGTAGTCGGGCTCCATGCCCTCATCCTTGTCGTTGCTGATCAGGCGCATCTTCGGCTCGCCGCTCGCCTGCGGGATGCGGGCGGTATGGCGCTCGCCAAGACCGGTGGCGACCACGGTCACGCGCAGCTCGTCCTCCAGCTCGGGATCGATAACGGTTCCAACCACAACGGTCGCCTCATCATCGGCGAAGTCGCGCACGGTGTTGCCGACCTCGTCGAATTCGCCGATGGACAACGTGAGACCGGCGGTGATGTTGACCAGGATGCCCTTGGCACCGGAGAGATCGATATCCTCCAGCAACGGGCTCTTGATGGCGGCCTCGGCGGCCTCGCGGGCGCGGTTCTCACCGGTGGCGGAGCCGGAACCCATCATCGAGACACCCATGTCGGACATGACGGTCTTGACGTCGGCAAAGTCGACGTTGATCAGGCCGCGGCGGGTGATCAGCTCGGCGATGCCTTGGGTCGCGTTGAGCAGCACCTCGTTGGCGGAGCGGAAGGCGTCGAGCAGGGTCATCTGCTTGCCGAGCACCGCGAGCAGCTTCTCGTTGGGGATGGTGATCAACGAATCGACGTGCTTGGCCAGATCGGCGATGCCCTTGTCGGCGACCTTCTGGCGCTTGCCGCCCTCGAACGGGAACGGCTTGGTGATGACGGCCACGGTGAGGATCTTCAGCTCGCGCGCAACCTCGGCCACCACGGGCGCCGCACCGGTACCGGTGCCGCCCCCCATGCCCGCGGTGATGAAGACCATATCGGCGCCATCGATGGCGTCCTTGATGCGGTCACGGTCTTCCTCGGCGGCCTTGCGGCCGATCTCCGGGTCCGCGCCGGCACCGAGTCCCTTGGTGATGCTGGCACCAAGCTGCAGGATCGACTTGACTTGGCAGCCGTCGAGGGCCTGGGCATCGGTGTTGGCGCAGATGAAGTCCACACCCTCGATGTTGGCCTGGGCCATGTGATTGACGGCGTTGCCGCCGCCGCCCCCGACGCCGATGACCTTGATGACGGCGGCTTGGGTTTGGGTGTCCATGAGCTCAAACATGTGGTTTCCCCCTATTCGGGTCGTAGTTGGCGATTGTTGCCGTTGGTCCCCTCGGGCAGCAGGGTGGGAAGGCCCGTTTGTTGTTGTTGTCGTGGCGAATGAACAGCGTGGACCGCCGCCGGGCGGCGGCCCGCATGCAAACGAGGCGGCGACGTCTTAAAGATTGCCGCTGAACCAATTGCGCAGCCGGTGCATGGCGCCGCCGAAACCGCGGCGCTCGGCCAGGTCGGAGCCGCTGATGAACCGGTGCTGCTGCGCGTAGATGAGCAGGCCGACGCCCGCCGAGTAAGCCGGGTCGGCAATGGTGTCCTCGTAGCCGGTCACCGTCTGCGGCACGCCGAGACGGACCGGCATCTGAAAGATGCCTTCGGCCAGCTCGAGCAGGCCTTCCATCTTGGCGCTGCCGCCGGTGAGCACGACGCCGCCGGCGATCAGGTCCTCGAAGCCGCTGCGGCGAAGCTCGCCCTGCAGCAGCGCGAGGAGCTCGGCGTAGCGCGGCTCGACCACCTCGGTGAGCGTCTGGCGCGAGAGTTCGCGGGCCGGGCGCTCGCCGATGCTCGGGACCTCGATCTTGTCGTCGCCGGAGACGATCCTGGTGCTGGCGCAGGCGTGCTCGACCTTGATCTGCTCGGCGTGCTGGGTCGGTGTGCGCAGCGCCACGGCGATGTCGTTGGTGACCTGATCGCCGGCGATGGGGATGACCGCGGTGTGGCGGATGGCGCCATCGGTGAAGACCGCGAGGTCCGTCGTGCCGCCGCCGATGTCGACCAGGCAGACGCCGAGCTCCTTCTCGTCCTCGGCGAGGATCGAGAAGCTGGAACTGAGCTGCTCCAGGACCAGGTCGTCCACCTCCAGGCCGCAGCGGCGGATGCACTTGACGATGTTCTGGGCCGCACTGACGGCGCCGGTGACGATATGCACCCGCGCCTCCAGGCGCACGCCGCACATGCCGATGGGCTCGCGGATGCCGTCCTGGTCGTCGATGATGAATTCCTGCGGCAGGATGTGGAGGATCTTCTGATCCGCCGGGATGGCGACGGCGCGGGCGGCCTCGATACAGCGCTCCACATCGGCCTGGTTGACCTCCTGGTCCTTGATGGCCGTAATCCCGTGGGAGTTGAGGCTGCGTACATGGCTGCCGGAGATGGTCGCGTGCACGGCATGGATTTCGCAGCCGGCCATCAGCTCGGCCTCCTCGACCGCACGCTGGATGGACTGCACCGTGGACTCGATGTCGACGACGACCCCCTTTTTCAGTCCGCGCGACTGGTGGCTGCCGATGCCGACGATCTCGATGGTGTCATCGGCCTTGACCTCGCCGACCAGGGCGGTGACCTTGGAGGTGCCGATGTCGAGGCCGACGACGAGGTTCTTTTCGTTGCGTCTGGACATGTGCAATTGGGCTCTATAGTGATAATCAGCGGGAAGCGGCGAGGCGCTCGCTGCGGTCGCCGGCATCGCTGGCGAGCCAGCGCACGGCCAGACCGTTGCTGTAGCGCAGGTCGAGTAGGCTCGGGATGCCCAGGGCCTCGATACGGCCGTAGGCGGCAAGCAAGCGTTGGAAGCGGGTCTCGAGCTGCTCGGTGCCGAACAGCAGCCGGGTGCCGCCGAGCAGCTCAATAGTCCAGTCGCCGCGGGCGCCACGGTGGATGCCGTCGACGATCAGGCCGAGCCCGGCAAGCCGCGGGCTCCAATCTTTGTAGCGCTGCATGAGCAGCGCTGCGTCTTGGTCGCGCGGGGCGCTTAGCCGCGGCAGTCCCACCGGCAGGCGTCCGTCCTCGGGCCGGAACACCTGGCCGACGGCGCTGACCAGAGCGTCCTGTCCCCAGCGCGCCTCGGCCCGGTGCTCGACCACGGTCAGCTCGATGCGGTCGGGCCATACCCGGCGCAGGCGTGCGCCCTCTACCCAGGCCAGCGACTCCACCTCGTCGCGCAGCGCGGCCAGATCCAGGGTCAGGATGCCGCCCTGGATGTGTTCGGCGACGGTCTGCTGCAGCGCATCGCGGGAGAGACTGCGCAGCTCGCCGTCGATACTCACCACGCGCACCGGCAGCAGCCGCGGCTCCCAATCGACGGCAATGGTCGCGGCACCGGCGAGACCGGCGATCAGCGTCACGGCGATCAGCAGTCGCGCCACCAGGATGCCGTGGCTCGGTCGACCGGCGGGCCTGCTCATGACCCGGCCTCGGCGTCGTTCAGGCTGCCGGCGAGGATGCGCAGCACGAGCTGGTCGAAATCGATGCCGGCGGCCTTGGCGGCCATCGGCACCAGGCTGTGGTCGGTCATCCCCGGAACGGTATTGACCTCCAGCAGCTTGGGCTGATCGTCGGCGTCGAGCATGAAGTCGACCCGGCCCCAGCCGGAGGCACCGACGGCCGCGAAGGCGTCGCGGCAGAGCTGCCCGAGGGCGCGCTCACGCGCGGCATCGAGGCCGCAGGGGCAGTGATACTGCGTCGTCGTGGCCTGGTACTTGGCCGCGTAGTCGTAGAAGGCGTTCGGCGTCTCCAGCCGGATCAGCGGCAGGGCCTGATCGCCCAAGATGGCGCAGGTGTACTCGGGGCCGGTGATCCAGCGCTCGGCGATCACCTCGCGGTCGAAGCCGGCGGCGGTGGCGTAGGCCTGCGCCAGCGCGGCCGGGTCGTCGGCGCGGGCCATGCCGATGCTGGAGCCCTCCTGCGCCGGCTTGACCATCAGCGGGAAGCCGAGCGCGGCGGCTGGCTTAAGATCCGCCTCGGCGCGCAGCAGCGCGAACTCCGCCGTGGGCAGCCCGGCCCCGGCCCAGACCAGCTTGGTGCGGTACTTGTCCATACCGATGGCCGAGCCGAGGACCCCCGAGCCGGTGTAGGGCATGCCGATACTCTGCAGCGCGCCCTGGATCTGGCCGTCCTCGCCGCCGCGACCGTGCAGGATGATGAACGCACGGTCGAAGCCCTCGCCGCGCAGCCGCTCGAGCAGGTCCGGCCCGGGGTCCATGGCGTGGACATTGATCGCCAGGCGCGTCAGCGCCGCAAGCACGGCCGCGCCGCTCTTCAGCGAGATCTCGCGCTCGGCGGCCTGACCGCCCAGCAGCAGGGCGACCTTGCCATAGACGGTCGGATCGGTCGGTGTGCCTGTCATCGACTGAATGCTCCGATACGGTGGACTTCGGGGATGAGGCGGATGCCGCTGGTGCGCTCCACCTCGGCCTGGACCCGGTCGATCAGCGCGGCGACGTCGGCGGCGCTGGCCCCACCGGTGTTGATGATGAAGTTGGCGTGCTTCGGCGAGACCTCGGCGGCGCCGATGCGGGTCCCCTTCAGGCCCGCGGCCTCGATCAGCCGCGCGGCATGGTCGTCGGGGGGGTTGCGGAAGACCGAGCCGCAGCTCGGCAGGCCGGTGGGCTGGGTGGCGTTGCGCCGATCGAGCAGCGCGCGGATGCGGGCCGCGGCGGCGGTGCCGTCGCCGCGCTCAAGCTTCAGTTGCGCGGCGAGGAACCACTCGCCGTCGGGTCCGTCGACCTGGCGATAGCCGATCCGATAGTCCGTCGGCGCGCGACGGCGGATGCGACCCCGTCGGTCGATGGTCTCGACGTGCCGGACATGGCTCCAGGTGTCGCCGCCCCAGGCGCCGGCGTTCATGGCCAACGCGCCGCCCAGGGTGCCCGGGATACCGGCCAAAAACTCGATACCCACCAAATCGTTGCGGGTCGCAAGACGGGCCACCTTGGCACAGGCGACGCCGGCCTCGACGAACAGCCCGTCCGGCTCGGTCAGCTCCAGGGTGTCGAGGCGGCCTTGGGTATGGATCACGGTGCCCGGGAAGCCGCTGTCGGCGATCAGCACGTTGCTGCCGAGGCCGAGCCAAAGCAGCGGCTCATCGCCCGGCAGGGCGGCGAGAAAGCCGGCCAGGTCGTCGCGATCGGCAGGACGATAGAGGCGTGCGGCCGGACCGCCGACCCGCCAACTGGTGTAGCGGGCGAGGGGCTCGTCTCGGCGCAGCTCGCCGCGCTGGGGCGCGACCCCGCTGCCGGCAGTGATCGCCATGGCGGCGTTGCTCGGCTCAGTCATCGCCGGCCCCACAGCGCAGCAGCCCAGGCAGTCGGGCGGCCAGGGTACCGATGTCGCCGGCGCCGGCGGTGAGGATCAGGTCACCGTCCAGGGCCAGGTTGTCGAGCAACGGCGGCAGCTCGTCCAGGGATTGGATGAACACCGGCTCGATCAGGCCGCGGGAGCGGATGGCGCGCACCAGGCTGCGACCGTCGGCGCCGGCGATCGGCTCCTCGCCGGCGGCGTAGACCTCGCACAGGATCAGCAGATCGACGTCGGAAAGCACCCGCACGAAGTCTTCGAACTGCTCCTGGGTGCGGGTGTAGCGATGGGGCTGGAAGACCAGCACCAGGCGCTTGTCGGGCCAACCCTGGCGGGCCGCCTCCAGCGTCGCCGCGACCTCGCGCGGGTGATGACCGTAGTCGTCCACCAGCGTCAGGCCGCGGGGTCCCGGGGCCTGGCAGTCGCGCACCACGAAGCGCCGACCGATGCCCGCAAAGGCACCGAGGGCGCGCACGATGGCGTCCTCGTCGACACCCAGCTCCAACGCCACGGTGATTGCCGCCAGGGCATTGAGCATGTTGTGCCGGCCGGGCAGATTCAGTGTGATCGGCAGCGGTCCGGTGCAGCCCTCGCAGTGCACGGTGAAGTGCATGCGCAGGCCGTCCTGGCGGATGTCGGTGGCGCGCACATCGGCGTCGGCGGTGGTGCCGTAGGTGCGCACCGGACGGGCGAGCAGCGGGATCAGCGAGGCCAGCTCCGGGTCGTCGGCGCAGAGCACGGCCAGCCCGTAGAACGGCAGGTGGTGCAGGAACTCCAGGAAGGTGTTGCGCAGCCGATTGAAGTCGTTGCCGTAGGTGCGCATGTGGTCGGCGTCGATATTGGTGACCACGGCCATCATCGGCTGCAGATGCAGGAACGACGCGTCGCTCTCGTCGGCCTCGGCGATGAGGTATTTGCTGCTGCCGAGGCGGGCATTGCTGCCGGCACTGTTGAGCAGGCCGCCGATGACGAAGGTCGGGTCCAGGTCGCCCTCGGCCAGCACGCTGGTAATCAGGCTGGTGGTCGTGGTCTTGCCGTGGGTGCCGGCCACGGCGACGCCGTAGTGGAAGCGCATCAGCTCGGCGAGCATCTCGGCGCGGCGCACCACCGGGATGCGCTGCGCCCGCGCGGCGGCGATCTCGGGGTTCTCGGCATCGATGGCCGTGGACACCACCACCGCGTCGCAGTCGGTGATCTGCTCGGCGCGATGGCCCTGATAGACCCGAATCCCCAGGGACTGCAGCCGGCGGGTCACGTCGCCCACGCGCTGGTCCGAGCCCTGGACCTCGTAGCCCAGATTGGCGACCAATTCGGCGATGCCGCTCATGCCGGCGCCGCCGATGCCGATGAAGTGCAGGCGGCGGATGCGGCCCATGTAACTGGCGCTGTGGGTGCGGTGGGCGGCGTTCATGATTGGGCCAGCTCCAGACAGGCGTCGGCGATGCACTCCGCGGCGTCGGGTCGGGCCTGGCGGCGGGCCGCCTCGGCCATGGCCAGCCGGCGCGCCGGATCGGCCAGCAGCGGCGAGAGCGCAGCGGCCAAGCCGTCTGCCGTCAGCTCCCGCTGCAGGATCATGTGTGCGGCGTTGGCGTCCACCAGATAGCGGGCATTGCCCACCTGATGGTCGTCGACCGCGTGCGGATAGGGGATCAGCAGCGCCGGCAGGCCGGCGGCGGCGAGTTCGGCGACGGTCAGTGCACCGGCGCGGCAGATCACCAGATCGGCCCAGCCGTAGGCGGTGGCCATGTCGTCGATGAAGGCGGTGACCTCGGCCGCAACGCCATGCTCGGCATAGGCGTTGCGCGCGACCTCCAGCGTGCGCTCTCCGGCCTGGTGGCGGATGAGCGGTCGCCGGTCCGCCGGCAGCCGGGCGACGGCCGCCGGCACCATCTCGTTCAGCGCAAGGGCACCCAACGAGCCGCCGACCACAAGCAGACGTCCCGGCCCGGGGCGCCCGGCCAAGCGTTCCGCGGGGGCGGCCAGGCCGGCGATCTCGGCGCGCACCGGGTTGCCGCTGGTGATGGCGGCCCGGCCGGCCGGGAAGCTGTGCGGGAAGGCCTCGAAGGTGCGGGTCGCGATCCGCGACAGCCACAGATTGGTCATGCCCGGTACGCTGTTCTGCTCTTGGATCACCAGCGGCCGGCCCTGGAGCCGCGCGGCAATGCCGCCCGGACCGGCCGCGAAGCCGCCCATGCCGAGCACCAGCGCCGGGGCGCGCCGATGCAGGATGGCGCCGGCCTGGGCGACGGCCCGCAGCAGTCGCCAGGGCGCCGCCGCCAGGGTGCCGAGCCCCTTACCGCGCACGCCGCTGATGCCGATCCACTCCATCGGGATACCGCGGCTAGGCACCAGACGCGACTCCATGCCGGCGCTGGTGCCGATCCAGAACACCTCGGCACCGCGCGCGCGCAGGCGCTCGGCAACGGCCAAGGCCGGGAAGACGTGTCCGCCGGTGCCACCGGCCATGACCGCTATGCATGGACCCATCGCAGCCCCCTGTTCGGCAGATTGTCCGCCGGCTTGCGACGCAACTCGTAGTCGACGCGCAGCAGCAGCCCGATGGCCATGACGGAGACGATGATGGCGTTGCTGCCGTAGCTCATGAACGGGAGGGTCAGGCCCTTGGTGGGCAATAAGCCGGTATTGACCCCGGCGTTGATGAATGCCTGCAGGCCCAGCAGCAGCGCGATGCCGTGGGCGACATAGGCGCCGAAGGCGTCATTGCGGCGCCAGGCACGGGCGCCGATGGCGAAGATGCGCCAGAGCACGAAGCCGAACAGGCCGAGCACGGCCAGCACCCCCACCAGCCCCAGCTCCTCGGCGACGACGGCGAGCAGGAAATCGGTATGCGCCTCGGGCAGGAAGAACTGTTTCTGGATGCCGTTGCCGAAGCCGACGCCGAGCCATTCGCCACGACCGAAGGCGATCAGGGCCTGGCTGAGCTGATAACCGCTATTGAACGGGTCGGCGAACGGATCGAGGAAGGAGATGATCCGATCCCAGCGATAGGGCTCGATCCAGATCAGCAGCCCGAGTCCGGCGCTGACCAGCGCGAACAGGGCGGCGAATGTCCAGATATTGACGCCGCCGAGGAACAACAGCCCCATCACCGTAGCCAGCACCACCGCCGTGGTGCCGAAGTCCGGCTCGGCCATGATCAGCGCACCGGCGGCGCCGATCAGCACCATCGGCCGCAGGAAGCCGAACAAGGACCCGGTGACTTCTTGATGGCGGCGCACCAGATAGCCGGCGATGTAGATCACGGCGAACAGCTTCATCAGCTCGGAGGGCTGCAGGTTGAGCACCCCGAGCGGTATCCAGCGGGTCGCGCCGTTGACCGTGCGCCCCACGCCGGGCAGCAGCACCAGGATCAGAAGCCCAATGCCGAACAGGAACAGCCATGGACCCATGCGCTCCCAGAATCGCGGCGGGATGGCGAAGCAGAGCAGGCCGCCGCCGATGGCCAGCGCCAGCGCAAAGCCGTGCCGGAGCAGGAAGAAGAACGGGTCGCCATAGGTGCGATCGGCGATCGGCATCGACGCCGATGCGACCATCAGCAGGCCGAGTCCAAGCAGCAGTGCCACCGCCGCCAGCAGGGCATAGTCGATGGCGGAAACGCCCCGCGGGTCGTGGCGGCGGCGAAAGGTCGCTGCGCCCGCAGGGGCATCGATCGGAGCATCCGCCTTCGACTCGACCGAGGCGGGCCCGACCACGGCGGGCCGCCGGCGCCAAGGCGGCGTCGGCTGCTGATCCGGCCAGCGGTGCGACCCGGTGCGGCGACTGCGCCGGCTTGCGCTGAAGATGCCCATCTCAGTCCTCGCTGTGCACGATATTGGCGACGGCCTCGGCGAAGACGCGGCCACGCTCGCGGTAGTCGGTGAACATGTCGAAGCTGGCACAGGCCGGGGACAGCAGCACCGTGTCGCCGGCTCGCGCCGTCTCCACGGCGAGGGTAACGGCCTGGACCATGTCCGCGGCGTGCAGCACCGGCACCGCATCGCCGATGACGGCGGCAATCGCCGGGGCATCGCGACCGATCAGCACCACCCCTCGCGCGGCGCGGGCCAGGGCGGGTCCCAGCGGGGCGAAGTCCGCGCCCTTGCCGTCGCCGCCGGCGATCAGCACCGCCTTGCCCTGCGCCGGGTCCGGGATCAGTCCGGCGAGGGCGGCGACGGTGGCGCCGGGATTGGTGCCCTTGCTGTCGTCGATGAAGCGCACGCCGCCGGCCTCGGCCACCAGGGCGGCCCGGTGCGGGAGTCCGCGGAAGGTCCGCAGGGCGTCGCACATGGCCGCCACCGGCAGGTCGCAGGCGGTGCCGAGGGCCAATGCCGCCAGGGCGTTGGCAAGATTGTGTCGGCCGCTCAGCGCGATCTCATCCACCGGCAGCAGGGCATCCCCGCCGCGATAGACGTGGATGCGCGCATCCGGCCCCGGACCCAAGCCGATATCGTCGGCCCCGGCCGGTGTGTCCAGCCCGAAGCCGATGCGGCGCACATGGGTGTCGGCCAATGCGGCGGCGCCCGGGTCGTCGCGGTTGATCACGGCCACCTCGGCCTCGGCGTAGACCCGGGCCTTGGCGGCGGCATAGGCGGCCAGGTCGGGGTAGCGATCGAGGTGGTCCGGGCTCAGGTTGAGCACGGTGGCCGCGCGGGCCGGCAGCCGGTGGGTCGTCTCCAGCTGAAAGCTGGACAGCTCGATGATGTAGAGTTCGGCGTCATCGTCGAGCAGGTCCAGCACCGGCTCGCCGAGGTTGCCGCCGACGCCGACGCGCACGCCGGCAGCCTTGGCCATCAGCCCGAGCAGGCTGGTCACCGTGCTCTTGCCGTTGGAGCCGGTGATGGCGACGATCGGCGCCCGGGCGGCGTCGACAAACAGGTCGATATCGCCGAGCACGGGCACGCCGTTATCGATGGCCGCGCGCACCGGCGGCGTGCTCACCGGCACGCCGGGGCTGAGCACGATCCGATCCGCAGCGGCAAAGGCGCTCGCCTGCAGGCCGCCGAGCAGCAGTGCTACATCGGGCAGCTCGTCGCGCAATGGTTCCAGGCACGGTGGCATCTCGCGGCTATCGGTGATGGCGATCCGCTCGCCAAGCGCGTGCAGATGCCGGGCGCAGGACAGACCGGTCTTGCCGAGGCCTACGATCAAGGTGCGCGTCTTCTCCATCGCCTTGACTAGCGGATCTTCAGGCTCGCCAGCCCGAACAGGACCAGCACGACGGTGACGATCCAAAAGCGCACGATCACCCGCGGCTCGGGCCAGCCCTTGAGCTCGTAGTGATGATGCAGCGGCGCCATGCGGAAGATGCGCTTGCCGGTGAGCTTGTAGGAGGCCACCTGCAGCATCACCGACAAGGTCTCCAGCACGAAGATGCCGCCCATGATGAACAGCACCAGCTCCTGCTTGGCGACGACGGCGATGGCGCCCAGGGCGGCGCCGAGGGCGAGCGCGCCCACGTCGCCCATGAAGACCTGGGCCGGATAGGTGTTGAACCACAGGAAGCCGAGTCCGGCGCCGACCAGGGTCGCGCAGAAGATCACCACCTCGCCCACATCGGCCACGTAGGGGATCTTCAGATAGCCGGCGATCTCCACATTGCCGGCGGCGTAGACCATGATGCCCAGGCCCCCGGCCACCATCACCGTCGGCAGTACGGCGAGGCCGTCCAGACCGTCGGTCAGGTTCACCGCGTTGCTGGCGCCGACGATGACGAAGTAGGCGAACAGGATGTAGAACGGCCCGAGCTGAATGGCCACGTCCTTCAGATAGGGCACCAACAGCTCCGTCTCATGGGGCGTCGACGCGGTGAAGTACAGAAAGCCGGCGGCGGCGAGCCCGGCGACGGTCTGCCAGAAGTATTTCCAGCGACCCACAAGCCCCCGCGGGTCGCGCATGACCAGCTTCTTGTAGTCGTCGACGAGACCGATGACGCCGAAGGCCAAGGTCGTGACCAACACGACCCAGACGTAGCGGTTGCTCAAGTCGGCCCAGAGCAGTGTCGAGACGGCGATGGCCACCAGGATCAGCGTGCCGCCCATGGTCGGCGTGCCGGCCTTGGAGAAGTGGCTCTGGGGACCGTCTTGGCGCACGGTCTGGCCGATCTTGTAGGTGCTGAGCCAGCGGATCAACGGTCGGCCGATGATCAGCGACAGGGCCAGCGCGGTCAATACGCCGAGGATCGCCCGCAGCGTCAGATAGCGGAAGACATAAAATCCGCTGTGGATCTCGCCGAGCCAATCGGTCAGGTAGAGCAGCATCTCAGCGGGTCCTCCAGGTCAACGTGCACGCCCCGGCAGAGGTCCTGCACATGCTCGAAGGCCGCGTTGATCGGCTCGCCATGCTGCGCATCATCGCCCACCCCCGGCGGCATCCGCGCACAGGGCGTCGACCACCTGGTCCATGCCCGATGCGCGCGAGCCCTTGATCAGCACCACGTCGTCCCGAGCGGCCTCGGTGCGCAGCGCCGCGATCAGGCTGTCCTGATCCGCATAGCCTTGTGCGCCCGCACCGAAGCCGGCAGCGGCCTGGGCCGCCAGCGGCCCGACGGTGAAGACACGATCCACCCCCGCGGCCCGCGCGTCCTCACCCATGGCCCGGTGCAGCGGTGCGCTGTCGGGGCCGAGCTCGCCGAAGTCGCCGAGCACCAGCAGGGCGCGACCGGCGTTGGCCACCCGGGTCAGCTCCACCAGCACATCTACGGCGGCGGCCAGGGAGTCCGGGTTGGCGTTGTAGCTGTCGTCGATCAGGCGCAGGCCGCCCGGGCCGCTCCGCGGCTGCAGCCGCCGCCGGACCGGACGCATGGCTGCCAGCCCGGCCTGGATCTTGTCGCCGGGGACGTCGAGCGCGGAGACCAGCGCGATGGCAGCCAGGGCGTTGCGCAGGTTGTGCCGCCCGGCCAGCGCCAATTCGATGGGCAGCGGGCCGTCCGGCAGTTCCACGGTAAAGCGGGTTCGAAAGCCGTCCGCGTCCCAGGTCACGTCGAGCGCCTGTTCGTCGGCACGCACGTCGGCACCGGGGCCGGTACCGAAGGTCAGGCAGCGGCGGCCTGCGGCAAGCTCCCGCCACAGCGGCGTCCAGGGCACATCGGCCATGAACACGAAGGTGCCGTGCGGTGGCAGGCCGCGGGCGATCTCGCCCTTGGCGTGGGCAACCCCCTCGACACTGCCGAAGCCCTCCAGATGGGCGCGCCCGGCATTGGTGATCAGCGCCGCCTCGGGGCGCGCCAGCTCGGTCAGGTAGGCGATCTCGCCGGGATGGTTCGCGCCCATCTCCAGGATCAGCCAGTCCTCGTCGCCGGCGCCGAACAGGGTCAGCGGCAGGCCGATATCGTTGTTCAGATTGCCCGCGGTGGCCCGAGTCTTGCCGACCTGGGACAGGATTGCCGCGACCATCTCTTTGCAGGTTGTCTTGCCGTTGCTGCCGGTGATGCCCACCACCCGGCCCGGAAGGTGTCCGCGCCAATCGGCGGCCAATCGGCCGAGGGCAAGACGGGTGTCGTCGACGACCCACTGCGGTAGGTCCAAATCCAGCGGATGATCCACCATCGCCGCTACGGCGCCTTGCTCGGCGGCGGCGGCAACGTAGCCGTGACCATCGAAGCGCTCCCCCTGAAGCGCGACGAACAACTGGCCACGACATCCGCCGCGGCTGTCGGTGCCGACGCCGACAAAATCGACATCGTCCCCGTGCAGCCTTCCCCCCAGTTGCGCGATCGATGTGCTCAAACGACCATGAATGCCCATCGATCCCCCCGTTGTCGATCCCGCCCTCGCGGGATCGCTGTCTGAATGTACGGCGTCATCGCCATCAATCTCTCCCGCCGGCCAGCATCATCTGCTCGGCGGCGGCATCCGGCGGCACGTTGTAGAGCCGCAGCGCCGCCTGCATGACCTTGGCGAAGGTCGGCGCCGCGACGGTGCCGCCGTAGTAGGAGCGACCCCGCGGCTCGTCCACCATCACCACCATGACGAAGCGCGGTCGGCTCGCCGGAGCCATGCCGGCAAAGACGGCCTGGTAGCGGCCCGGCGCGTAGCCGTGCCCGGTGGCCTTCTTGGCCGTGCCGGTCTTGCCGGCGACCCGATAGCCCGGGATCTTGGCGCGCCGCGCCGTGCCCCGATCGGAGACCACGGTCTCCATCATGGCGCGGACCTCGCGGGCCGTATCCGCCGACAGCACGCGCTCGCCGGCAACCGACCGATCGGTACGGTAGAGCGTGACCGGGCGACGCAACCCGTCGGCGGCCAGCACGGAGTAGGCCTGCGCCAACTGCATGGTGTTCACGCTCAGCCCATAGCCGAAGGCGTGGGTGGCATATTCGAAGGCGGACCAGTCCGAGAAGTGCCGCAGCCGCCCGTTCACCTCGCCCGGAAAACCGACGCCGGTGGCCTTGCCGAAGCCCAGCGCGCTGAACAGCTCCCACAGCTGGCTGCGCTCGATACGCTGGGCGATCTTGACGACGCCGACGTTGCTCGACTTGGTGATGACGGAGGTGGCGTCGAGCACGCCGTAGTTGTGGATGTCGCGCACCCGGTTGCGACCGACGCGCAGCACCCCGGGATTGGTATTGATCCGCGTGCCGGGCTGCACGACCCCCGCTTCCAGGGCCGCGGCGACCACCAGCGGCTTCATGGTCGAGCCGGGCTCGAAGACGTCGGTCAGCGCCCGGTTGCGGCGCGCCGCCGGGCCCTCGCGACGCGGTGTATTCGGATTGAACGACGGCTGATTCACCAGTGCGAGCACCTCGCCGGTGGTGACGTCGAGCAGCACCGCGGAGGCGCCCGCCGCTTTATGTTCCTGCATCGCGGCCTTCAGCTCACGATAGGCGAGAAACTGCAGCCGCCGATCGATGCTCAGGACCACGTCGCGACCGTGTCGCGGCGGGCGTAGCTGCTCGACCTCCTCCACGGTGGTGGAGCTGCCGTCCTGGATCACCCGACGGCGACCGGGGATGGCGCGCAGGCGCTCGTTCTCGATCAGCTCGATGCCTTCCTGGCCCTGGTCGTCCACATTGGTGAAGCCGACCACCTGGCCGAACATCTCGCCGCCGGGGTAGTAGCGCCGATACTCGGTCTCCATGCCCAGGCCCTTGGGCTTGCGGGCCTCCATCAGCGCCGCGACCGCATCGGCCACCGGCGGCTCCACGCGTCGACGCAGATAGACGAACCGCCGACCCTTGCGCGCCGCCTCCTGAAGTCGAGTCGCGAGCTTGTCCGGCGCCGTCTCTACGGCGGCGGCGAGGGCGGGGATGACCGCCTGATCGTCCATCAACTTGACCGGATCGACCCAGATCGATGCCACCGAGGTGCTGATGGCCAGCGGTTCGCCGTAGCGGTCGGTGACCATACCGCGACGGGCAGGGATCGCCGGCTCGCGCAGATAGCGCGCCGCGCCCTCGGTCTGCAGGAATTCGGTTTGGATCACCTGGCGGTAGAAGGCGCTCGCACCGACGGCCACCAGGGCGACGCCGAGCATGGTGCCGAGCATGGCTCGGCGCAGGCCGAAATCCGGGGTCCGCTGGCGCACCCGCACCGCCCGTTCCGCGCGGCGCAGTCGTGCCTTACTCGGTGCCATGGGGCCTTACCTCCAGTATGCGCACCTCGACCACTTGGGGCAGGTGCATCCCCAATTGCTGACGGGCGTTGTGCTCGATTCGGGTGTGGCTGGTCAGCGCCGCCTCCTCGATCTGCAGTCGCCCCCACTGCACGTCCAGGGCGTCGCGCTCGGCGCGGACCTCCTGCAGTGCAACAAAATCCTTCCGGGTCAGGTACTTGACATAGACCACGCCGACCCCGGTGGTGACCACCGCGGCGCCCAGCAGCATGAGTCCGACGAGCCCCGAGCGCGTCATGGCAGCCGCTCCGCCACGCGCAGCACCGCGCTGCGGGCACGCGGGTTGCGATCGACCTCCGCCGCGGACGGCCGGATCGGGCCCGCCACCGGTCGCAGCCGCCGGTACACATCCTGCGCGCGCACCGGCACCGAGCGCGGCAGCTGCAAGCCGCGATGCTCGTCGCGAATGAAGCGCTTGACGATCCGGTCCTCCAGCGAGTGAAAGCTGATCACCGCCAGCCGACCGCCGTCCGCGAGCAAGTCGCAGACCCGGGCGAGCAGCGCGCGCAGCTCGCCGAGCTCGTCGTTGACCTGGATGCGCAGGGCCTGGAAGGTCCGCGTCGCCGGGTGCTTGCCCGGCTCGCGCGTCGGCACCGCCGCGGCCACCAGTTCGGCGAGCCGGGCGGTGGTGTTGATCGGCGACGCGTCACGCTCGAGGACGATGCGGCGACTGATCCGCCGGGCATAGCGCTCCTCCCCCAGCTCGAACAGGCAGCGGGCGATGTCCCCTTCGGCGGCCGATGCCAGCCAATCCGCGGCGCTGGGGCCGGCGTTCGGGTCCATACGCATGTCCAGGGGCCCGTCCGTGGAGAAGCTGAAGCCGCGCTCAGGCGTGTCGAGCTGTGGTGACGAGACCCCGAGATCCACCAGCAGCCCCCGCACCTTGCCGGCCAGCCCCAGTCCCGTCAGCAGCTCGGGCAGGCGCGAGAACGGGGCCTGATGGATCGAGAATCGCGGATCGGTCTCGGCCAGCGCCCGGCCCGCGGCGACGGCCTGCGGATCGCGATCGCAGCCGATCACGCGGGCATCCGCATCGAGCCGCGAGAGCATGGCGCGCGCATGCCCGCCGCGACCAAAGGTCGCGTCGACATGAATCCCCCCCGCCGACAGTGCCAATGCTTGCATGCTCTCTTCTAGTAAGACCGGTGTGTGGCTCGGCAGCCCCGCGCTGTTGCTCATGATTGCCCGTAGGCGTTTGTTGCTCTTGGTCAGATCGAGATCGTCGCCGTGTGCTGATTCGCCGCCAGGTTATCCATATCGAAATGCGTCTCGTCCTCCATGAGCTGGGCGCGCCAGCGCGCTTCATCCCAGAGCTCGAACTTGTTGCCGACGCCCACCAGGGCGACGCGCTTGTCGAGGGCCGCATAGTCGCGCTGCTCAGCCGTCAGCATGATCCGCCCCTGAGCGTCGGGCTCCACCTCGTTGGCGTAGCCGATCAGGAGACGGACCAAGGCGCGCGACTGCGAATCGAAGGATGGCAGCGCCACCAGCTTCCGCTCGATGTCGGACCAGGTGGGCTGGGGATAGACAAGGAGGCACTTCTGCGGGTCCGCGGTGACCACAAGTCGTGAATCGCAACGCTCGGCCAAACGTTCCCGCTGGCGCGCCGGAATGGCGAGCCGACCTTTGGCGTCAAGATTTAGAAAAGTTGCACCCCGAAACAAGACCGTCCCCCCGGCGGTCGAACCCCCGTTCCCCACGTAACCCCACTTTTCGCCATCTTAGGTCAGGAAACGGAGGTGGTCAAGGCTCTCTGAGGCATTTTTGCCTTTTTTGTCAATCAGTTATTGGCGGCACCTCCGGTAGGGTCGCACACAAGCAATTTTGTGTTTGTATTTCAGATAAATATTGCATATTCCTAATAACTTTATTAGGAAATGCGCTGGATCGAGGGCGCTGCGTCGACCGCCTGGCAAGCCCCATCGAGGGCGGCGGTAACGGCAAGGCGGGGAGCCCTGGCGGGACGTCGCTCCACCGGCCAATGCAGCCGCAGAACGGTGTGGCAGATGCTGCCCCGGAGCCCTCCCGAGGATGTCATCCGGGGGCGCGGCTTGTGCTAACGTCCGTGCCTGAACACGCCGGATCGACGCAACGCAACCCGTCATTGCATCGCGCTTGCACTCTAGTCTAAAATGAGAATCGTTCTCACTTGAGTCGGTACACTCCTATGCAGCAATCTGTCCGTAATCTGAAGCCGTTGGGCACACTGGCGCTGGGCTCGCACGCCCGCATTGTCGAGGTCCTCGGCGGTCGCGAGCTGACGCGACGGCTGTTGTCCTTAGGTCTGCGGGTCGGCAGCGAGGTCCGGGTCGAGCATCACCGCGGACGGGGGCTCGTGCTCTCGGCGGGCAGTGCGCGGGTCGCCTTGGGTGGCGGCATCGTGGAAAAGCTCATCGTCGACGACCTCGGCGGCGCGGACCCGGCGCACGCGGCGGAGCCGTCGCCGAAGCGCGCGAACTCCGAGCCCCGCCCGGACGCCGCAAGCCCCCGAGAATGATCCAAGCTCGGTTCGCGGCCCCGCCGCCCCGGCCCCTCTTTATAATCGGACCACGCAATGACATCGCTCGAAAACCCCGATGACGCCCCTCGGCCAGACGTCCACTCGGCGACCGACGCCCTCGGCAGCGACTCCTTGACCCTGGCTATCGCCGGCAACCCGAACTGCGGCAAGTCGGCCCTGTTCAACGCGCTGACCGGTATCCGCCAGACCACCGGCAACTGGCCCGGGGTCACGGTGGAGCGCAAGGAGGGACGCTGCGAGCTCGACGGCCGGCCGATCCGCGTCATCGACCTGCCCGGGGTCTACTCTTTAGAGGCCCAGGCCCTCGACGAACGGGTCACCCGCGACTATCTGCTCTCCCGCGATGCCGACCTGATCATCAACGTGGTCGACGCCGCCAATCTGGAGCGCAACCTCTATGTGACCGTTCAGCTGTTGGAGATGGGCGTGCCCTTGGTGCTGGCGCTGAACATGATGGACGTGGCACGCAAGCGCGGCCTCACCATCGATACCGAGCGGCTGGCCGCGGAGCTGGGCTGCCCGGTGGTGCCGGTGGTGGCGACCACCAAGGAAGGGCTCACCGAACTGACCGCCCGCGCCCTGTCGGTGGCCAAGGGCCGGGAGCGCGGCGGCTTCGCGCTGGCCCATGAGGAATGCGTCGAGCAGGCCGTCGCCGAGCTGGCCCCCCAGCTCGACGCCGACGACAACAGCGCCAATGCGCGCTGGCTTGCACTGAAGCTGCTTGAGGAGGACCCGTTCGCAGTGGCGCAGGCCGGACCCGCGACCCGCGCCCGCGCCGATCACTGGCGCAACGCCATCACCGAGCGCGCCGGCGAAGAGGCCGATATCCACATCGCCGACGCCCGCTTCAGCCACGCCCACGCGCTGGCCGATCGGGTCGTGAAGTGCCGCAGCGGCGCCGGCCGACACCTGTCCGACGCCATCGACCGCGTGGTGCTGAGCCGGCTGTGGGGTATCCCGCTGTTCCTGCTGGCGATGTACCTGATGTTCGTCATCACCATCAATTTCGGCGGCGCCTTCATCGACCTGTTCGACGGCGTCGCCACCGCGCTGTTCGTGGACGGTGCCGGCACCCTGCTTGCCGGGCTTGGCGCGCCGGACTGGCTGCGACTGGTCATCGCCGACGGCATCGGCGGCGGCCTGGCGGTGGTGGCGACCTTCATCCCGGTCATCGCCAGTCTGTATCTGATCCTGTCGGCCCTGGAGGACTCGGGCTACATGGCCCGCGCCGCCTTCGTCATGGACCGCTTCATGCGCTCCATCGGCCTGCCCGGCAAGGCCTTCGTACCGCTGATCGTCGGTTTCGGCTGCAATGTCCCGGCGGTGATGGCCACGCGCACGCTGGAGAATGAGCGCGAGCGCAAGCTGACCATCCTCATGAACCCGTTCATGTCCTGCGGGGCGCGGCTGCCGGTCTACGTCTTGTTCGCCGCCGCCTTCTTCCCCCACGCCGGACAAAACGTGGTCTTCCTGCTCTATCTCACGGGCATCGCCGTGGCCCTGCTGACCGGGCTGGTGATGAAACGCACGCTGCTCTCGGGCAAGAGCACCGGCTTCTTGATGGAGCTGCCGCCCTATCACCTGCCGACGCTGCGTGGCGTGCTGCTGCGCACCTGGGACCGGGTCAAGCTGTTCCTGCGCGAGGCCGGGCGGATCATCGTCTTGATGGTGGTGCTGCTGAACCTGCTCGGCTCCATCGGCACCGACGGCAGTCTCGACAACACCGACAGCGACGCCTCCATCCTCAGCGCCGGCAGCCGGCTGGCCACGCCGCTGTTCGCACCCATGGGTATCGAAGACGACAACTGGCCGGCGGTACTCGGCATCATCTCCGGCGTGCTGGCCAAGGAGGTCATCGTCGGCACGCTGGACGCCGTCTACGGCCGCTTGGCCAGCGAGGATGCCGGCGGCGCAGACGACCCGCCCTTCCACCTGTGGACAGCGCTGGCGGACGCCGCCGCCACCGTCCCCGCCAACCTGGGCGACGCCCTCGGTGGCCTGGCCGACCCGCTGGGCCTGAATGTCGGCGACCTCAACGATAGCGAGGCCGTCGCCGCCGAGCAGGCGGTCGCCACCGGCACCTTCGGCGCCATGGCCGAGCGCTTCGACGGCCGCGTCGGCGCCTTCGCCTACCTGCTGTTCGTGCTGCTGTACTTCCCCTGCGTCGCCACCATCGGCGCCATCGTGCGCGAGGCCGGCAGCGCCTGGGCGACGTTCGTGGCCGCCTGGACCACCGGCATCGCCTACATCAGCGCGGTGCTGTTCTACCAGGGCGCCACCTTCGAGCGCCATCCGGTCAGCTCCAGCGCCTGGATCATCGGCCTGCTGCTGGTGTTGCTCGCGGTCTTCGTCGCCCTGCGCATCTGGGCCCGGCGCGGTGCCGAGCCCGCGCCGGCCGGCCGGATACAGGAGGCATCCTCGTGAGCATGCTCGGCGCGCTGCGCAGCTTCCTCGTCGAGCGTCGGGTCGCCACGCTGCCGGAGATCGCGCTGCATTTGGGCGTTGACGCCGGCGTTGCCGAGTCGATGTGTCAGGTCTGGGTCAACAAGGGTCGGGTGGAGCAGATCGATACCACGCGGCACTGTGGGGACTGCCAGGTCTGCGGGGCCGGGAAGGAGTCGATCTATCGCTGGCGCGGCCAGTAAAGCCGCGCAGGCCCCAACGGCGAGCCGGCGGCCAGGGTTGCCGGACGCGCCGCGCTAGCGAACCGCCGGCCTCACTCGGGGGGCTCGTACTGCTTCAGCAGCGCGTCGTAGGCATCGAAGCCCACCAGACGGCGGATCTCGGCGAAGCTGGCCCGAGACTGGGGGGTGCGTCCCGCGGCCAGGTCGCGCAGGGCCGACTGCATGGCGTACACGGCGGTGGTCAGCAGGGTCAGCGGATAGGCGCTGATGCGGTAGCCGAGCTCGGCCAGCCGCGCCGGCGGCAGCACCGGGGTGATGCCGTCCTCCAGCATATTGGCCATGTGCGGGCCGGGCACCTCGCGGCAGAAGCGGGCCATCTCCGCCGCGTCGCGGGGGGCCTCCAGGAACAGGATGTCGGCGCCCAGATCGGCGAACGCCTGCATGCGCCACAGGGCCTCCTCCAGGCCGACGGCGCTGCGGGCGTCGGTGCGGGCGATGATGACCAGGTCGGTGCCGGCGTCGCGGGCATCGATGGCCGCGCGCAGTCGGCGCACCGCCTCGGCGCGGTCGACGACCTCCTTGACGCCGGTGTGGCCACAGCGCTTCGGCGCGAGCTGGTCTTCGATCATGATCCCGGCCAGACCGGCGCGGGCGTACTCCTCGACGGTGCGGCGCACATTGGCCGGGTTGCCGTGACCGGTGTCGCCGTCGCCGATCACCGGGATCGAGACCGCGCCGGTGATGACGCGGGCCTGGTCGATCATCTCGGTCACCGTCACCAGCCCGGTGTCCGGCAGCGCCCAGCGCGTCGCCGCCACCGAGAAGCCGCTCATGAAGGTCAGCGGGAAGCCGGCCTGCTCGATCAGCCGTGCCGACAGGCCGTCGAAGCAGCAGGGCATCAGCAGCAGCCCGTCGTGGCTGCTCAACAGCGCGCGCAGGCGCGCGGCCGGCGTCGCAGGGGGATGGATTGAAGCGTTCATGCCGGGAGAAGGGCGCCTAACACCGCCGAAGGGGCGGAGCGCACAGCCGAATACGCCCGCACCAGGCATAAAAAAAGGCGGGAGATCCCGCCCATAGTCCGCGTACCGCGATGCCGGCCCCGAGGACCGGCTCGGGCATCACGCCTTGACCCAGTTACCGAAGTTGTCGGTGCTCTTCTCTTCGCCGTCGCTGTAGCCGGCCTCGTAGGGCTCGGTCAGGCGCTGCTCTTCGCGCTTCGGGTTCTGCAGGAAGCCACACTGCCAGCCCTGGATGTACTCGTCGTCGACGCCCAGCTGCTCCATCTTGGTCACGGCATCGTAGTAAAATTGGTTCATATCCGCTCTCCGGGTGATCTCGTTGCTTCGAGATTGCGCTTAAGTTGCTCGACGGCCGCCGATAGGCCCGCACTGGCGGGCTGGAGGCCAGCTCTAAAGATTTCCCTTTCCGCCGCGTCGACTCCGCGCGCTGCGTTTGTGCCTGGACACGCCGGTCGGGCATGCTACCAGATCCCATGCCGTTTGACGCTCGGGGTGGTGCGCGGGGCACGGAGCACGGTTGCGGTGGTGAGCCTTCAGCCGGTCTCGCACGGGGCCAGGGAGTGGATAAGAATACCGCTTTTTTCTAATGCACACCAGTATGCTGGGACGTTTTCAGGCCCGGCAACGCAACGCAGATGCCTGATGGGCTTGGGATGTTTGCCACCGAATCCCACTATAACAGCTTGGTTGAGGACGCTCGGCGAGTCCATCGCGACGACCCCGATCGGCCCGCCCATGCCAACGCTTGCCCCACCCACCGGACAGAGGAGCCCGTCGAGTTCGATGCGACCCGCCCAAATAAAGCGCGTCCTGGAGCGCGAATTCGCCAGTACCGCCGAAGGCCACCACACCCCGGTCATGCTCTGGGGACCGCCCGGTGTCGGCAAGTCCCAGATGGTGTGCCAGATCGCCGAACGGCATCAGGTGCCGGTCATCGACATCCGCCTGTCGCAGATGGAGCCGAGCGACCTGCGCGGCATCCCGTTTCGCGACGGCGAGCATGTGCAATGGGCCATCCCCTCCATGTTGCCGGACGCCGAGCGCCATAGCCCGGCGGGTATCCTGTTCCTGGACGAGATCACCTCGGCACCGCCGTCGGTGTCGGCAGCGGCCTACCAACTGATCCTCGACCGTCGTCTGGGCGAGTATCAAGTCCCGGAGGGCTGGGCCATCTTTGCCGCCGGCAACCGCCAGGGCGACCGTGGCGTCACCTACAGCATGCCGGCGCCGCTGGCCAATCGATTCTCCCACTTCGAGGTCGACACCCACTTGGACGATTGGGTCGCCTGGGCCTACGCCGGCGGCATCGACGAGCGCGTCATCGCCTTCCTGCGCTTCCGCCCGGAGCTGTTGTTCGACTTCGACCCGGCGCACAACCCGGTGGCCTTCCCGTCGCCGCGCTCCTGGGAGTTCGCCCACCGGGCCCTGGCCAAGTTCCAGGACAACGCCGAGCTGCTGCAGGGCACGCTGCAGGCCTGCGTCGGCCCCGCCGCCGGCATCGAGCTGACCGCCTTCGTCAACAGCCTCGACCAGATGCCCGACCTCGACGCCATCTGTGCCGGCGACGAGGTCCCCGTGCCGCGGGAGATCGACCTGCAATACGCCGTCGCCGCGGCCCTGGTCGGCAAGGCCATCCGCGCCCGCGACGGCGACGACGGCCAGACCGTCATCGGCCATATCCTCGGCTACGCCGGGCGCTTTCCCCAGCGCGAGATGGGCGTCATGCTCGTCTCCGACCTGCATCGCGCCATCGGCAACGACCTGTTCGCGGTACCGGCCTTCGCCGACTGGGCCCAGGCCGTCTCCGACGTCATGCTGTTCGAATAGCCATGGCCCTGCCCGAGCACCAACAGGCAGCGGTGGAGACCAAGCTCTCGGCCGCCCGTACCAAGCTCATCCTCGACAAGCCGTTCCTCGGCGCCCTGGTCCTGCGCCTGCCGCTGACCGCCGCCGACCCGGACTGGTGCCCGACCACGGGCACCGACGCCCGCGGCTTCTACTACAACCCGGCCTACATCGACGGCCTGAGCATGGGCCAGACCCAGTTCATGCTCGCCCACGAGGCCCTGCACTGCGCCCTGTCCCACTTTGCCCGCCGCCAGCACCGCGTGCGCCACAGGTGGGACCTGGCCTGCGACTACGCCATCAACCCGCTGCTGGTGGACGAAGGCCTGGAGCCCCCCGAGAACGCGCTCATCATGCCGCTGTACAAGGGCATGACCGCCGAGGAGATCTACCCGCTGATCGACGACAACGATCAGTCCGAGACCCTCGACACCCACGCCTACGACCCGGACCAGAACCCCCAGAGCCAGGGCGGCGGCGGCAGCCTGACCGAAAAGGACCTGGATCAACAAGGCCGCGACCAATCCCAGGGCGACCCCGATCCCGATCAGCCGCCGCAGCAGGGCAGCGCCGGCGGCGACGCCAACCGGGGCGGCGACGGCACCGGCGGCAGCGCCGCCCAGCCCGAGCCCCTGACCCCGGACGAGCAGGAGACCCTGCAGGTGCAATGGCAGCAGCGCATGGCCGGCGCCGCCCAGCAGGCGATCCAGTCCGGCAAGCTCGGCGGCGAGCTGCGGCGCATGATCGACCACCTGCTCCAGCCCCAGCTGCCCTGGCGCATGCTGCTAGCGCGCTATATGAGCGCCACCGCCCGCGACGACTACAGCTGGTCGCGGCCGTCGCGGCGCGAGGGTGCATTCATCCTGCCCAGCCTGCGCAGTCATCAAATGAACCTGACCGTCGCCGTCGACACCTCCGGCTCCATCAAGGACGCGGAGATGCAGGAATTCATCGACGAGATCGACGCGCTCAAGGGCCAGGTCCGCGCCCGCGTCACCCTGCTCCCCTGCGACGCGGCGCTGTGCGACGGCGCCCCGTTCCGCTTCGAGCCCTGGGACACCTTCCAACGCCCCGAGCACATCAAAGGCGGCGGCGGCACCAGCTTCATCCCCGTCTTCGACTGGATCAGCCAAACCGGCGAGCAGCCGGATCTCTTGGTCTACTTCACCGACGCCGACGGCCGCTTCCCCGAGCGCGAGCCCCCCTATCCCGTCATCTGGCTCGTCAAGGGCCGCCATCCCACCCCCTGGGGACAGCGCATCCAGCTCAATTAGTCAAGGTTCAGAAACAAGTGGTGCAGACGCAACCCCCAAACGGGCAATCCAAAGGCTCAGCGAACGGGCGTCTGCACCGCTTGTTTCTGAACCGATCCTTAGTGTCGTAACGGCCCGAATCAGGCATGCAGCAGGCGTTGTTCCAGCAGCCTTGAACCAGGCGCCGCCACGACGGCCGCGCTACCCGAACAGCTCCAGCAGGCCCATCCCCAGGGCGCCGAACGGCAACAGGGCCATGCGTACCAGCGGGCGGGCCGGGAGCGGTTTGAAGGCGCCGTCGTGCAGGTCTGCGACCTGGCGGTTCAGGCATTCGAGCTGGGTGATCTCGCTGGGGTCGGGGTCCGCGGCGTTGCGGGCGCCGTCGAGCAGGGTCTGGTAGTGCTCGCGGGTGCGGGCCTTGGCGGCGTTGGCGGCGCGCTGGATGCCGACGGCGACGAAGAAGATGTAGAAGGCGAACAGCAGGTAGGCGATGAGGATGCTCGGCGGCAGGTTGATGGTGTCGAGCCAGGGCAGACGGGCGATCACCAGCACCACGAGGACGATCATCGGGTAGATCACCAGGCGCATGATCAGGTCGGCGTGTTTGGAGATGACGCTGAGCGCGAGCCATGGCGAGAGCCGTTGGCGGTCGATGTGCAGCTGGGTGTGGAAGCCGTCGGCGACCTGATCGGGCCAGCGCAGCGGCTCATCGGCCACCGAGGCCTTCGACAACCGATCGATGAAGCGGCGGCACGCCAGCGTGATGTCGAGCACCGCGAAGGCGAGCATGCCGCCGACGAAGACGCTGAGCAGGCGCAGCTCCAGGTAGATGCGCGCCAGGTCGCCGTCGCGCACCGGGCTGTTGCCGCCGCCACCGGTGGCCATGTACAGCGCGCTGACCAGGGCGAACAGCACCAGCGACAGCACCGCCACGCGAAACACCCGCGGACCCGGGCGGGAGCGTCGACAGTAGTCGCGCCAGAGTCCAACCGCGTCGGAGGACGCGGGGGAGGTCGCGGTGGGCGGCGTCGCCGACGCGGGGTCGGTCTCGGCGGCGGCGGATTGATCGCCACCGCGGCGCAGGGCCCGCGCGAGGTGCCGCAGCCCTGCGCGCCAGGTTCCGAGCTCTGCGCGCAGGGCCGCGCCTGGGCTCGGCGGGGGCGGTTCGGGTGCGGGGCCGCAGCCGCGGTGGAGGAAGTAGCGCCTGGAGAGCCCGAGGAGGTTGCCGCGGAACCGCAGCATGACCTGGATGATGAACACCAGCGAGAGGACCACGGCCAGCAGCTGCAGATAGATCAGCCCCCAGAGGCTGACGCCGCTGCTCAGACTGAAGGGTTCGACGCAGGCGGAGGGGTCCATGGCGATGGGGCAGGCCAAGCGCTCCAGGTCGGGCCACAGGAAGGACAGCAGAACGCCGATGAGCGCTAGCGCGAGCAGCAGCATCAGGATGCTGCCCAGGGGGCGCCGGCGCAGCCGCCGCCCCAGGGCGCGGGCCCAGCGCGGCACGGGCCGGTGGTAGAACAGGTGGAACAGCAGCGCGCCGATGCCGAGCAGCAACAGCAGGTTGATCCAGGCATCGAGACGGTTCTGAGCGGCCGGGGAGCGGCCGGCATCGGCCCCCAGCGGGGGCAGCGCCACCGGACCGTCGCGGCCGATCTCGAACAGGGAGACCCGCGCCGTCGAGGCCGGCTCGATGCCTGCGGGGTCGGCGTCGGGGCCGGCGAGCGGCACGCACGCGTCCGGGGCGCGCGCCGGGAGCGCGCTCAGGGCATAGCGGGCGGCGTAGAAGAACCCGGTCTGGTAGCCGCTGCGAAAGGGCGGGATCTCGCCCTGGCAGTCGATGGTCGCGGCGTTCGCGCCCGTCGCCGTGCCCAGGCTCAGGCCGAAGCCGGACGCGACCACCAGCCCGCGGGTGTAGGCCAGCCGGTCGGGCGCGTAGAGGCGGGCATCGAGGTCGGTGGTGAAGAAGATCGCGGTCGGGAAGGCGGGCCGCAGGGCCTGGAGGATCAGCAGCTTGTCGTAGATATCGCTGCCCAGGATGCCGACGGCGCCGATGGACTCGCGCGGCGGGAGGGCGCGCTCCAGGTCGATCAGCCGGCCGGCGAGCCGGCGCAGGTAGTCGAGCTGCGGGGTGCCTTGGGCGGCCTCGGCCGGCGTCGCGGCGGCAGCGCTGCCCGCCGCCAGGCTGCCGTCGAGACCGCGCAGGTAGGTGAAGCGATGGACCGTCGGCGCCCGCCGGGCCATGTCGGCCGGGGTCGGGGCGGGGCAGTCCGGTCCCTCGGCCAGGTGCTCGGCGGCGCGCGTCTTCAGCGCCTGGTCGACGCTGGCCGGCAGCGAGCGCCCGTAGGCCGTGTCCCACTCGGAGACCAGGACGATGTGCTTGCTGCGCCAGTGCCGCTTTACGCACTGCTCGGGCGGGTCCCCTTCGGTCTGCGGCCGCTTGCCCCTGCCCTCCTCGCTGTCGTTGCCCCAGCCGTCGAAAAGTGCCTTGCGCAGGCCGCTGGTCGCCTTGCGCAGCGCGATGACGAGGCCAAGCAGCGGCCCGCTGTCGCCGTCGTTGCGCGCGTCCAGCTCCGCGGCCAGGGCGTCGGCCAGGGCGCGGTCGTCGGCGATGGTGCGATGCAGCGTGAGGTTGAGCGGGTCGTGGAGGTAATCGGCGACGGTGGCCACGTCGGCGTCGATGCCGGCGCGCTTGAACAGTTCGGCATCGGCGGTGGTGGCGGTGGCCGAATAGACGTGCAGTTGGAGCTTCAGCGCCATACCCGGCTGCGCGGGCATCGCCTCCGGGCAGGACGGGTCGGCGGTCTCGGACATACCGGACATACCGGACATGCCGGAGATGAGCGCCATCGCGGCAGCCGCGGTCGCATCCGCCGGGGCGGGCGGCGGCGTACCGGCCTGCTCGGCGGCACGCACATCTCGGGCCTCGTGGAGCAGCCACACCAGCCCGCCGGATGAGGACGGGCCGAGCACCGGCAGCCGCAGCGCAGCAGCGTCCGCGAGCTGACCGGCGGGCAGGATGCCGGCCAGCAGCTCGGTGAGGCCGGCATGGAAGCGGTTTCGAAACGCGGAATCCTCCAGCCAGAGCACGAGCAGGGGGCGCTCGTCGGTGCTGCCGTCGACCGGGACCATCCACTCGTAGGGGACCAGATCCGGCAGGCTCGGCCGGTTCGGCCGGGCCGCCTCGGGCAAGGTCCGAAAGTAGCCGATACGGGAGGCGTTGTCGGGCACCCAGCCGGCCAGGTGCAGGGCGGAGAGCACGGCGTAGCGGCGGCGGATGCGGATCTCACCGAGCTCGGCGGAGGCACCGCCCGGCAGCATCACGGCGAGCAGGCGCGGCTCGCGGGGGAGCGGTTGCGGGCAGCCCTGAACAGGGCGGGCCGGGTAGCGCTCGGCGATCTGATCGGCCATGCACGGCGGTGCCGAGGCCGCATGGGGCAGGGTCTGCTCCACCGGGTTGCCGCCTATGGTCCGGGTCTGGCAGAGGTTGCGCGCCGGACGCCAGGGGCCCGCCGGGCTTGGGGTGGCCTGCGGCAGCGAGCGCTCATGGCGCAGGACGGCGGCGAACGGATCTTGCCAGAGCCGCGCCGGCACCTGCTCCGCGGTCGCCGAGCTGTCGAGGCGTCCGCCGTCGGGCGCCGGGCGGGCGGTCTGCAGCGGCGTATCCTGAAACAGCGCGACGCCGAGCAGCGCCGCCGCCCCCAACAGGCCCGAGATCGAAAGCCCCAGGCCATTGCTTTGATCGCTCATGGGTGCGGTCTCCGGGAACGTGGAGGCGGAAGGGCCACGGCGGCCCGGGGCAGATTACCTTACTATAGCAGTCGGTCTTTGATTGGAAAGGCGCCGGCGGGCCGCGAGTCGCCACGGCCACGGGGCGACGGGTTAGAATCCGGCCATCGGGCATCCGGCCCGCGACAACAACACACCGCGGAGGTCTCCATGTTCTGGACCAATCTCATCCTTATCATCGCCTTCCTGGCGATGGTCGCCGGCCTGATCTGGGTGCTCTGGGAGGATGACAACGGCGGCCCGGGGCCGTTGCAGTGGCGGCGAGCGCGCGGTGATCGCATCCGCATCGCGCCCAAGGATTCGGACAACGACGGTGCGGACGGGTCCGGGCCGAACGGGGGCTGAGGGGTTTCGAACCGCGCCTGTGGCGCCGTCGCCGGGCAGGCGGCGATCGGCTCAGTCGCGGCGCATCCGCCAGCAGTTGTGGATGCGCGGGTTGCGGGCAAAGTCCCGCGGGATGGTCTCGGCGGTGATGTCGTCGATGATCAGGTCGGACAGGGCGTCACGGTCGAGGCGAAAGCGGCGCAGGTTGTTGGAGAAGATCAGCTCGCCGCCGTCGGCGAGCAGCTCCATGGCGTCGAACAGCAGGTCGACGTGATCGCGCTGCACGTCGAAGGTGCCCTGCATACGCTTAGAGCTGGAGAAGCTCGGCGGGTCGATGAAGATCAGGTCGAAGTGACCGCCCCAGGCGCGGGCGTTGCGCAGCCAGCTGAGGCAATCGGCCTGGATGATCTCGTGGTCGCGGCCGATGAAGCCGTTCAGCGACAGGTTGCGCCGGGCCCAGTCGCAGTAGGTGCGCGACATGTCTACCGTGGTGGTGGAGCGGGCGCCGCCGGCGGCGGCCTGGCAGCTGGCCACGCCGGTGTAGCCGAATAGGTTCAGAAAGTGCCCGCCGGGGGCAAGGCGCCGCAACAGCCGACGGGTCTCGCGGTGGTCGAGGAACAGGCCGGTGTCGAGGTAGTCCTCCAGGTTGACCAGCAGCCGCAGGCCGTCCTCGCGGACCTCATGGAAGCGGCCGGTGTCGGCGAGCCGCCCGTATTGGTCGGCCCCCTTCTGCTGCTGGCGGACCTTGAAGTAGAGGTCCTGCGCGGGTAGCTCAAGCACCTCGGCGATAACGCCGATGGCCTCGCGCAGCCGCCGCCGGGCGTCGCGCGGGTCAATGCTCGGCGGGGCGGCGTACTCCTGCACCACCGCCACCGGCCGCGGCTCCCGCGACGGGTCTGCCGGGGTCGGCTCCAAGTGATAGCAGTCCACCGCCAGCGCGTACTCGGGCAGGTCGGCGTCATACAGCCGCCAGCAGCTAATCGCTTCCTGGCGCAGCCACTTGCCCAGGGCCTTGCGGTTCTTGCGCAGCCGATTGGCGAGCATCTCCGCACCAGGCCCGCGCTCCTCCACCGGCAGCGGGCGCGGGTGGTCGGAGACATGGGCCGCGGCGGCGACGTCGAAGTGCAGCAGCCGGCAGGGGAGGGGGCCGTTGTACAGCGCGTGGAAACGCTTGGCCCGCAGCCCCATGCGCTTGCCGAGTTCCGGATTGCCGGTGAGCACGGCGGCCCTCCAGCCGTCGAAGCGCTCGCGCAGCACCGCGCCGAGGCGGGCGTAGAGCATGCCCAGATCCTCGTCGGCGCCGAGACGCTCGCCGTAGGGCGGGTTGACCACCAGCAGGCCGCGCTCGCCGTCGCGCACGGGCCCGCAGTCGGTCAGCTCGCGACGCTCGATGTGGACGATGCCGGCGAGCCCGGCGGCGCCGACGTTGGCCAGCGCGGCGGCGACGGCGCTCGGGTCGCGGTCGTAGCCGCGGATGCGCCCGTTGCCAAGCCGGGCCAGGCCGGCATCGCGGCGCTCGTCGGCCTCGTCCAGCAGCCGTGCCCAGGCCGATCGGTCGTGGCCGCGCCAGCCGGCGAAGCCCCAGTAGCGGCGATCGATGCCGGGGGCGATGTCGGCGGCGATCAGGGCCGCCTCGATGGGCAGGGTCCCGGCACCACACATGGGGTCGAGGAAGGCGCCGCCGGCCTCGGCCAGGTCGGGCCAGCCGGCGCGCAGCAGCACCGCGGCGGCCAGGGTCTCCTTCAGCGATGCGGCGGAACGGCGCTCGCCCCAGCCGCGGCGGTGCAGCGAATCCCCCGCCAGGTCCAGGCTCAGCGTCGCCTGATCGCGGAACAGCTGGCAGTGCAGCTGGATGTCCGGCCGGGTCGGGTCGACGTTCGGGCGGCGACCGGTGCGCTCGCGCAGCTGATCGACGATGGCATCCTTGATCTTCAGCGCGGCGAAGCGGCCGTGGGTGATGCCGGAGCGGGCCGCCTCGGTGTGCACGGCCAGCGTCTGCTCCGGCCCCAGGTGGGCGGACCAGTCGATGGTGCGCACGCCGTCGTACAGGGCCTCGGCATCCTCGGCCGGAAACTCCGCCAGCGGCATCAGCACCCGGTTGGCGATCCGCGACCAGAGCAACACCCGGTAGGCCGCCGCCAGGCCGCCGCCGAAGCGCACGCCGGCGCGGGTCTCGACGACCTCGGGGATGTCCAGCCCGCGCAGCTCGTCGGCCAGCAGTGTCTCCAGATTACGCGCCGCAGTGGCGAAGAAGGGCGCACCGGTCATGCTCGCACCTCCGCCGGCACGCAGGGCCGTACCGTATCCGGCAGCTCGTCGAGGACGGTGCTGGCGAAGCCCTTCAGCGCGGCGGTGCGCGGGAAGCTGCGCCGATAGACCAGGCTGATGCGGCGGTAGGCGTCGTCCAGCTGCAGCCGGCGGGCGATGATGTTGTCGTCGCCCATCCAGGCGCCACGGGTCGCCAGCGCCGGCACCAGGGTGCAGCCGAGCCCGGCGCCGACCAGCTGCAGCAGCGTCTCCAGGCTGGCCGCCCGCAGGTCGGCGCTGAGGCCGCCGGCGGGTCGCTCGGCCATGCGGCAGACCTCCATCACCTGACCGGCCAGGCAGTGGCCCTCGGCCAACAGCAGCAGGTCGGCGGCCTCCAGGTCGTCCTGGGTGATGCGGTCCTTGTTGCACAGGCCGTGGCCGCGGGGATGGGCGAGCCAGAACGGCTCGTCGAACAGCGGCATGGTCGCCAGGTCCGCCTCGTCCACGGTGGTGGCGAGCAGGATGGCGTCCAGCTCGTGCTGCTGCAGCCGGCGCAGCAGCAGGTCGGTGATCTCCTCCAGCAGCACCAGCTGGAGCCGTGGGAAGCGCTCGCGCAGGGGCACCAGCAGGCGCGGCATCAGGTACGGGCTCAGGGTCGGGATGGCGCCGATGCGCAGCGGGCCGGCCAGCGGGTCCTGGGCGGCGCGGGCGGCCTGTTCGATGGCGTCGGCCTCCTCCATCAGCAGCCGGGCATGGGCGAGGATGCGCTGGCCGATGTCGGTGATCTCCACGCTGCGGTTGGTGCGCTCGAACAGCGTCACCCCCAGCTCCCCCTCCAGCTTCTTGATCTGGCCCGAGAGCGTCGGCTGGCTGACGCAGCAGCGCTCGGCGGCGCGGCCGAAGTGGCGGGTCTCGGCCAGGGCGAGGATGTATTTGAGGTCGCGGAGATTCATCGGCAGCTTGCGGTTGAGGTCGAGGGCTGGATAGGCACTTGGAGACCGACACTTTACCGCGTTTCCGGGAACAACTCCGGCATCCGGCGGCAGGCGAGGGCGAAGCGCTGCAAGGCCGGCGCCCTGAGCGCGCTCAGGGCGCCGCGCAGGTCTTGAGTCGCCGGTCCATGCGAGGGGCGAGCCGCGCAACGTCCGCCTCGTCCACCCCATAGTCCGCAAAACGCCCCCGCCACCCGCCGACCGCGGCGCCGACCGCTTCGCGAATCCGCCGAGCCGCCTGCCGGGACAACCCGAACGCCCGCCCGAGTTCGGCAAGCCCGGCGGCATTCGGCCGATGTCCGCAACTGCCGAAGGCGAGCACATGCTCGCCGCGCGCAGGCTCGTCCGGCGTCAGATCGTAAGCGGGCGACAGCCGCCAGCCCTCCGGGCGATGCAGCAGCGTGAAGTTCTTCAGGTGATCGTCGGTGTTGCCGATCAGGGCGTTGAGCACCGCCTGCCGATACAGCGCCGGCAGGTCCTCTTCGGGCCGCGCCGACACCCGCCGCAGGGCGTCGGCCAAGTCCGCGTAGCCAAGCTGATACCAGTCGTCCGCACCGAGCAGGGTCTGCATACTCAGCATGTGCCATCGCCCATGCGCGCCGGCGCAATCGAAGCGCGCCACCAGCAGCGCCGCATGCCGGCCAAGCTCAGCCACCCGGAAGCCCGGCACCGCCAGCCCCGAATCCCGCGCCAAGGCCAGGCAGGCCGCCTCCACCCGCACCATGTCCACCCGGTCGCGGCTGGAGCCGAGCTTGGCGATGCAGCGCGTGCCATCGTCGTCGATGACCAGCTTGGGCCGCGCCCCACCGGGCGAGCTGGCGGCGCGGAACAGGGCCGCGAGATCCCCATCCGCGAGGCTCGCCGGGTCTTGATCGTAGCGCGCCGGCGCGCAACAGCTCACCGCGCGCGTTGCAGAACCAAACGACCAGCGAGATCATGGCCGCGATCAGGAACGACGGCTCGCGACCAAGGCACGGCGGCGCGGCGCCCGCTGCCGCGGCTCGTCCCGGTCGAACAGCGACTCGGGCAACAGCCCATCGAGCGCGGCGAGATCGCCGCACAGCCGCAGCGCCCGCACCCAAACGCCGATGGGCGCCGACGGATCGCCCTGCTCCAGCTTGCGGTAGGTAGGCACCGACACCCCGATGCGGCTCGCCGCCCGCGTCTGCGGCTCCGCCGCCGCCAGTCGGCGGCGGCGCAGGCGCTGGCCAAGGCTGGAGAGGCTGTCGGATTCATTGTCAGTAAGACAAAACATAAATTACTCTATAGCCAGAATTTCCCGTTAATACTCGTGATGTTTTGTATTTTTGCCCACCTGGCCGCCACTAAGGTGGGCCGAAGCAGGAGACAAGACGGGCGCATCTGATTGCAGTGCAATCGTGCCTTCGTGCACAACCAACGAGTACCTGTCTAGTGTCTAGTGCTTTGCCGCGAAAATTCCGAGACCGCCCGCAGCTGTGGGAGCGATTTGCAATCGCGACCGCCGCGACGCGGAAGTCGCGACTGCAAGTCGCTCCCACAGCAACGAGTGGGCATGCCGGCGGTCTTGGGACTTCCGCAGCGGTGTACTAGGGCCAACCTCATAACCTCTGTCGAGGTCGTCGACCACAACGGCGAGGTCTCGCTCGGCAAGCAGTATGCGGGCCGCCAGGTGCCGGTCAAGGAGCGGGCGCCCGGCGTCTGGCTGATCCCCACGGCGACGGCGATACCGGGCAACGAACGATGGCTGCCGCATCCCGAGACGGCGGCCGACCTTGAGCACGCACTGGCTTGGGCCCGGGCCAACCCGCCGCACGACGGCAATAGCGACGACGTCCTGACTCGGCTCGCCGCTCATTCGACCGATTGGAATTCGACGATGCCTTCGAGGGTCTGCTCGATGCGCTCACGGGCGTCGATCTCGCGGATCAGGCCGGCGAACTCGCCTGGGTGTTGATCTACCGCGCATGGATGCAGGGGCTGCGCGATCTGATGGACGAGGGCCGGGATCTGTTCGAACGCACCGAGGCGGTGCCGGACGCGGTCGCGTTTTGATCGCGACGACGCTCCAGCGTCGTCGCGCACCCCCGGGCGCTCCAGCGCCCCGTGGGCGAGCAGTTCGATCTCGCCAGCCCGCTCAGGCCGCCGCGGGCATGCCCTCGGCGCCGATGCCCGAATGGCGCAGCAGCGCATCCACCGTCGGCTCGCGCCCGCGAAAGGCGCGGTAGAGGTCCATGGCGTCGGCCGAGCCGCCCATTTCCAGGATGTTCTCGCGGAAGGCGCGGCCGGCCTGCTCATCGAAGATGCCGCGTTCTTCGAACAGCGAGAAGGCGTCGGCGGACAGCACCTCGGCCCATTTGTAGCTGTAGTAGCCGGCCGCGTAGCCGCCGGAGAAGATGTGCGAGAAGCCGTGGGCGAAGCGGTTGAAGGCCGGGGGCTTGAGCACGGCGACCTGGTCGCGGACCTGGTCGAGGATTTCGTAGACGCGACCGCCCTGGGCCTCGTCGTATTCCAGGTGCAGGCGGAAGTCGAACAGCGCGAATTCGAGCTGGCGGACCATGGCCATGGCGGACTGGAAGTTCTTGGCCGCGCGCATGCGATCGTACAGCTCGTCGGGGATGGGCGCGCCGGTGTCGACGTGGCCGGCAATGAGATCAAGGGACTCGCGCTCCCAGCACCAGTTCTCCATGAATTGGCTCGGCAGCTCCACGGCGTCCCAGGGCACGCCGTGGATGCCGGCGACGGCCGGGTAGTCGACCTTGGTGAGCATGTGGTGCAGGCCGTGGCCGAACTCGTGGAACAGGGTCTCGACCTCGTTGTGGGTGAGCAGCGAGGGCTTGCCGTCCACCGGCGGGGTGAAGTTGCAGACCAGGTAGGCCACCGGCAGCTGCTCGCGGTGGCTGCTGTTGAGGCGCGTGGCGCAGACGTCCATCCAGGCGCCGCCGCGCTTCTTCTGCCGGGCGTAGGGGTCGAGGTAGAACTGGGCGCGCAGGCGCCCGTCGGGGTCGGTGATGCGGTAGAAGTGCACGTCCGGGTGCCAGGTCTCGACGCCTGGCTGCTCCTCGATGCGGATGCCGAACAGGCGCTCGGCGACGCGGAACATGCCGGGCACCACCCGGGTCATCGGGAAGTAGGGCCGGACCTCTTCTTGGGAGATGGCGTAGCGGTGCAGGCGCAGCTTCTCGGACCAGTAGGTCAGGTCCCAGGGCTGGATGTCGTCGACGCCGTGCTCGGCCTTGGCGTAGGTCTTGAGCTCGTCGAGCTCGCGCCGGGCCTGGGCCACCGAGTGCTCGGCCAGGTCGTTGAGAAAGGCCATGACCTCGTCGGTGGAGCGGGCCATCTTCGGCGCCAGGGACAGCTCGGCGTAGTTGGCGAAGCCGAGCAGCCGGGCCTGCTCGTGGCGCAGGGCGAGGATCTCGTCCATCAGCGGGCCGTTGTCCCATTGGCCGGCGTTCGGGCCCTGGTCGGAGGCGCGGGTGGCGAAGGCCTCGTAGACCTCGCGGCGCAGGGCGCGGTCGTCGGCGTACTGCATGATCGGCAGGTAGGACGGGAAGTCCAGCGTGAACACCCAGCCGCCCATGTCGCGCTCCTTGGCATGCTGGCGGGCCAGGGCCTTGGCGGAGTCGGGCAGGCCGGCCAGGCGGGACTCGTCGGTGATCTGCTTGTGCCAGGCGTTGGTGGCGTCGAGCACGTGCTCCGAATAGTTGCTGGTGAGCCGGCTCATGGCCTGGCTGATCTCCTTGTAGCGGGCCTTCTTGTGCGCCGGCAGGTCGACGCCGGAGAGGTGGAAGTCGCGCAGCGCGTTCTCCAAGAGCTTGCGCTGGGCCGGGTCGAGGCCGGCTTGACCGGCGACCTGCTTGTAGCCGCGGTATAGGGTCTCGTTCTGGCCGACCTCGGTGCCGTAGTCGCTGAGCTTGGGCAGACATGCGTTGTAGGCGGCGCGCAGCTCATCGCTGTTCATGACGCCGTTGAGGTGGCTGACCGGCGAGAAGGCCCGGCTGAGGCGGTCGTCCTGCTCCTCGAGCGGGTCGATGAAGTTGTCCCAGGTGGCCTGGTCGGCCTCGGCCCCCAGGCGCTCGATCAGCGCCCGGCAGTCGGCGAGCACGGCGTCGATGGCGGGCTCGACGTGCTCGGGCTTGATCTGGGAGAAGGCGGGGAGGACGTCGGGGCGCAGCAGCGGGTTGGTCATCGGTCTCGGTCGGATCCTGATTAGGAGGCTTTGCGGGGGGCTCGTGAGGATAGAGCAAAAATCGGCCCGACCTTGGGCGATTCAACTCTCGACGACGATCGCATCGCCTAGGTCCGCAACGGCATCCCGGAGTATCGCATCCCGCTTCACGGGATCTTCACCGAACTTCACGCCCCGCCGACCGCCCCTTCATCCGCCCCTGCCAGACTCCAGCTTGTGTTCAATCAAGCGGAGACGACCATGCAGAAGGCACTCTTTCTAAAGGCGGCGATCACGGCCCTGTTGGCCGCGGCGCTATTGATCCCGTTGGGGATGATCGATCAGCTCGTCGGCGAGCGCCAGCAACGCCAGGTGAGCGTGAGCCGCGAGATCGCCGAGAGCTTCGCCGGCAGCCAGCGCATCGCCGGCCCGCTGCTGGTGCTGCCCTACCAGGAGCACTACCGGGTGCTGGAGTGGGTGGACGTGCCCGACGGCGAAGGCGACACCAAGCGCATGCGCCGACCCGCGGACCGCAGTCGCTCCGGGCGGCTGGTGCTGCTGCCGGAGCAGACCGAGATGCGCCTGGCCGGCACCACCGACTTCAAGCACCGCGGCCTGTTCAAGACCCTGGTCTATGCGCTGGACGGCACCATCGACGGCAGCTTCTCGATGCCGTCGACGGCGGCGCTGGAGGGCCGCATCGAGCGCGCCACGCCCGACTCGCGGATCGACTGGCAGCGCCCCTGGCTGAGCCTGGGGCTGACCGACACCCGCGGCCTCAGCCGCGCCCCGCTGCTGGTTTGGGACGGCGCCGACCTGGCCTTCGCCCAAGGCAGCCGACTCGGGCCTGCCGTTGCCCACGGCATCCATGCCCCCCTGCCGATGCTGGACGGCATGGCGGCCGACCACGGGCAAGGCGCTGCAACCTCCGCCGGACCTCGCCCCGATGCGGCCCGCAGCGTCCCGTTCGAGATCGCCCTCGGCCTGCGCGGCACCGAGCTGATGCGCTTCGTCCCGCTGGCCGACACCACGCGCGTGCGTCTCGACAGCGACTGGCCGCACCCGAGCTTCGTGGGTCGCTTCCTGCCCGATGCCGCCGATCAGCGCATCGACGCCGACGGCTTCAGCGCCGCCTGGGAGGTCACCTCGTTGGCGACCACCGCCCCCAGCGCGCTGCTCAAGGCCATCGACGACGGCGATGCCTGCCAGGCAGGCTGCGCGGAATGGTTCGGCGTCCGCCTGGTGGAGCCGGTCAACGTCTACTCCATGGCCGACCGGGCGCTGAAGTACAGCGTGCTGTTTGTCCTGCTCAGCTTCGGCGCCTTCTTCCTGTTCGAGCTGCTCAAGGGCCTGCGCATCCACCCGGCCCAGTACCTGCTGGTGGGGCTCGCCCTGGCGCTGTTCTTCCTGCTGCTGCTGAGCCTGTCCGAGCACCTGCCGTTCGGCCAGGCCTACGCCGCGGCGGCACTGGCCTGCGTCGGCCTCCAGGGCTGGTACCTCAGCTCGGTGCTCGGCAGCCCCTGGCGCGGCCTCGGCTTCGCGGCCCTGCTCGGCGCCCTGTTCGCGACGCTGTTCGGGCTGCTGCGCTCGGAGGACAGCGCGCTGCTGCTCGGCTCGCTGCTGCTGTTCGGCCTGCTGGCGCTGACCATGGCCCTGACCCGGCGGCTGGATTGGTACGCCATCGGGGCGAAGGCCGAGGATCGAAAAGACCCCTGAAACCGGATCGGTGCCAGTATCGGGATCGGGATCGGGATCGGGATCGGGATCAGCCTATCGACCAACTGGAAATCGACACGACCTGCGTCGATACCGATACCGACCGCGACCGCGACCGCGACCGCGACCGCGATCCCGGTCGCGATCCCGATTTCGATGCTCTCAGCCCATCCCCGCCGCATCCTCCCCCGGATGGACGATACTTCATCCATCAAGGCAGGCTTTCAGGAGAAGACCCCATGACCACGCAGCTCAGACACCACCACCTCGCCGGCATGGACGACCCGGTGCTGCCCGTCGCCAAGCGCGGTAAGGAACTGCTCTGCGACCCGCTGCTGAACAAGGGCACCGGCTTCCCCGACAGCGAGCGCGACGCGCTGGGGCTGCGCGGGCTGGTGCCGCCCCAGGTGGTCAGCATCGACGATCAGGTGCAGCGGGTCATGGAGAACTTCCAGCGCCAGGACAACGACCTGGCCCGCTACATCCACTTGGAGACCCTGCACGACCGCAACGAGACCCTGTACTACCGGGTCCTGCTGGAGCACATCCGCACCCTGACCCCGATCATCTACACCCCGGTGGTGGGCCAGGCCTGCCAGCCGCTTCGGCCATATCTACCGCCGCGCCCGCGGCATGTACTTCAGCATCGCCGACCAGGGCATGTTCGATCAGATGGTCCACAACTGGCCCGAGGACGAGGTCGACATCGTCGTCGTCACCGACGGCAGCCGCATCCTCGGCCTCGGCGACCTGGGCGCCAACGGCATGGGCATCCCCATCGGCAAGCTGTCGCTGTACGTGGTCGGCGCCGGCATCACCCCTACCGCACCCTGCCGGTCCTGCTCGACATGGGCACCAACAACGTCGCCCTGCGTGACGACCCGCTCTATCTCGGCGAGCGCATCCCCCGCGTGACCGGCGCGGCCTACGACGCGCTGGTCGACGCCTTCGTCACCGCCGTCCACCGACGCTGGCCGCGGGCGCTGATCCAGTTCGAGGACTTCGCCAATCAACCACGCCTTCCGCCTGCTGCAGCGCTACCGCGACCGCATTTGCTCGTTCAACGACGACATCCAGGGCACCGGCGCCGTGACCCTGGCCGGTATCCTCGGGGCGCTGCGCGTCACCGGCCAGGTCGCCTGGCGGAGCAGCGGCATCTGCTTCCTCGGCGCCGGCTCCGCCGCCCGCGGCATCGCCGACATGCTGGTCGCCGGCATGATGGCCCAGGGCGCCTGGCCTGGAGCAGGCCCGCCGACGCATCTGGATGCTCGACTCCCACGGCCTGGTGACCCCCGATCGCGCCGAAGACCTTGGCCGAGCACAAGCGCGCCTTCGCCCAGGCCGAGCCGCCGGTCGCCGACGCTGACCGCGCTGATCGAGCGCGTCCGCCCCACGGCGCTGATCGGCGTCAGCGGCCAGCCGGCGCGTTCATCCGAAGAGGTGTTGGCGGCCATGCAGCGCCACTGTCCGCGCCCGATCGTCTTCCCGCTGTCGAACCCGACCAGCAAGGCCGAGTGCACCGCCGAGCAGGCCTACGCCTGGAGCGACGGCCAGGCCCTGTTCGCCAGCGGCAGCCCGTTCGCGCCGGTGAGCCACGAGGGCCGGCTGCTTGTGCCGGGCCAGTGCAACAACATGTATATCTTCCCCGGGATCGGACTGGGCGCCATCGCCTGCCGCGCGGCGCAGTCACCGACCGGATGTTCTACGCCGCCGCCGGGACCCTGGCCAACCAGGTGAGCGAAGACAGCCTGGCCGCCGGCCAGCCTCTACCGGCGGATCTGAGCCGATATCCGCGCGATCTCCACCAGCGCATCGCCGCGGCCGTCTGCGAGATCGCCTTCGATGAGGGACTGGCCGGCATCGACCCGCCCGACGACCTGGAGGCGTTCATCCACACGCGGATGTACCACCCCACTACGTCCCCTACGAGGCCGCGACCGTCTGAGTATTCGGCGG
>CALOBA010000060.1:0-40357 GCA_942491465.1 uncultured Gammaproteobacteria bacterium | reverse complement strand
GCGACCGGTCCTCGCGGGACTTCGGCCACGGCGCGGATCGGTCGCGTGTCGCGCATCTATCGCGTCAGTCAATGCGCTTCCTACCCACCGAGGGGGCGGCGGATTCGGCTGCTGTAACCACCATGGGGAACGCCGTTTTGGGCAGACCAATGAAGATCGTTCTGGCACCCAACGCCTTCAAAGGCAGCATGTCGGCCATGCAGGCGGCATTGGCGATGGAGGAGGGCGTGCGCGCCGCGATTCCGGCTGCGGATATATGCAAGGTCCCGGTGGCCGATGGCGGCGACGGGCTGGCGGATGTGCTGATCGAGGCCCTGAACGGCGAGGCGCGGGTGTTTCGCGTGCGCGGCCCGTTGCGCGCTCCGGTAGATGCGCCGCTGTGCCATGTCGCCGAGCTTGAGCTGGCCGCGGTGGAGATGGCCGTCGCCAGCGGCCTGGCCCTGCTTGCGCCCGATCAGCGCGACCCCACCGCCACCACCAGCTACGGCACCGGTGAGCTGATCCGTGGGGCCCTGGACCTGGGCGCCCGGCGGATCGTCGTCGGCATCGGCGGCAGCGCCACCACCGATGGCGGGATCGGCATGGCCGCCGCGCTGGGGGCGAGGTTTCTGGATGCGGACGGCGAGCCGGTGGCGCCCGTCGGCGGGGCGCTGGCGCAGATCCATCGGATCGATCTCAGCGGGCTCGACGCCCGTGTGGCCGATGTGCGCTTCGAGGCGATCTGCGACGTCGACAACCCTCTGGTCGGCCCGCAAGGCGCAGCGGCGGTGTATGGACCCCAGAAGGGCGCGACGCCGACGCAGGTGGAGGCACTGGACGCCGGGCTCGCTCACCTGGCGGACCGCATCGCCGCGGACCTGGGGCTTGCGGTGCGCGATCTGCCCGGTGCCGGGGCCGCCGGCGGGCTGGGGGCCGGGCTGCATGCCTTTCTGGGCGCCGAGCTGCGCCGGGGCGTGGACTTGGTGCTGGACCTCGTCGACCTGGACGGCCAGCTCGAGGGCGCCGATCTGGTGCTGACCGCCGAGGGCCAGATCGACTTCCAGACCGCCTTCGGCAAGGCCCCCGCCGGCGTGGCGGAGCGGGCCAAGGCCCGGGGCATCCCCTGCATCGCCATCGCCGGCGGCATCGGCGAGCGCATCGAGGCGCTGCATGCCCTCGGTATCGATGCGGTCTTTAGTCTCTGCCCCGGGCCAACGACCCTGGAGCAGGCCATGGCGCAGGGACCGCGCCTGCTCGCGGCCACCACCGAGCAGGTGGTGCGCTGCCATTTGAGCGGCCTAGGCCGTTCTCGCCGCTGACCAAACCGACCGGGGCCGCAAGCCCCGCCCATGAACCGTCTTGGAGGAAACGCCCATGTGGCTTGTCGCGCTGCTGCTTTTGTCCATCGCCTTCATTGTCCTGGCCACCACCAAGCTGAAGATGCACCCATTCCTGGCGCTGCTGATGACGGCCTTCGGTTTCGGCATCCTCTCCGGCATGCCGCTGAAGGAGGTCGTCGACTCGGTCAACAGCGGCTTCGGCGGCACCATCGGCTACATCGGGATCGTGATCCTGGCCGGCGCCATCATCGGCGCGTTTCTGGAGAAGTCCGGTGGCGCCTACCGCCTGGCCACCAGCATCCTCAAGCTCACCGGCCAGAAGCAGGTGCCGGCGGCCATGGCCGGCATGGGCTACATCGTCTCCATCCCGGTCTTCTGCGACTCGGCCTTTGTGCTGCTGTCGCCGCTGATGCGCGCACTGGCGAGCAAGGCCGGCATCACGCTGGCGTCGGCGGCGGTCGCGCTGAGCCTCGGGCTTTATGCGACCCATACCATGGTGCCGCCGACGCCTGGGCCCGTGGCCGCGGCAGGCATCCTCGGCGCCGACCTGGGTCTGGTCATCATCTGGGGCATGGCGGTGGGCTTGGTGTCGCTGCTGGCGGGCTGGCTGTTCGCCGTGCTGGTGGCCTCGCGCACCTACATCGCCCCGGAAGGCGGGCCGGGTGTGGACGCGGACGCACAGCAGGCGGTCGAGCAACGCGCCGAGGCCGAGGGCCCCGGCCTGCTGCACGCATTGCTGCCCATCTTTCTGCCCATCGTGCTCATCGTCGGTCGGTCCATCGCCGAGCTGCCGACCAAGCCGTTCGGGGACGGCGGCGCGGCGCTGGAACTGCTGGGGTTCTTGGGTCAGCCCGTGGTGGCGCTGCTGATCGGCGTCGCGCTGGCCATGACGCTGCCCAAGCGCTTCGACCGCAACATGCTGTCCATGACCGGCTGGGTCGGCGAGGCCATCGTCGGGGCGGCCACCATCATCATCATCACCGGCGCCGGCGGCGCCTTCGGCAAGGTGCTGCAGAATTCGGGCATCGCGGACGTGATCGGCGATGCGCTTGCCGGCACGCACCTGGGCGTCTGGCTGCCGTTCCTCATTGCCGCGGGCATCAAGACCGCCCAGGGCTCGTCCACCGTCGCCATCATCACCACCGCCGGCCTGGTCGCGCCCCTGCTGGGCAGCCTCGGCCTGGACGGAGAGACCCAGCGCGCCCTGGCCGTGATCGCCATCGGCGCGGGCGCCATGGTGGTCTCCCATGCCAACGACAGCTACTTCTGGGTGGTGACCCAGTTCTCCGACATGGATGTGAAGACCGGCTACCGCCTGCAGACCCTGGGCACCCTGGTGCAGGGCTCCGCGGCGGCCTGCGCAGTCTACTTGGTGACGCTGATCGCGCTGTAGCGGCACAGGCAGCCGGGGCGATGGTCAGGGCGTCTCGCCGGCTGGCTCCGATGCGCCGACGGGGACCAACTGCTCGTCGGGCACCAGGGCGCGCGCAAACCCCGAGGTCGAGTCCCGTGGTTGTTCTCCACAACCGCAAACTCATCGTGGCCCATATAGCCCGGCATGGCCTCGGGATCATCTTCGATGCCCGGCAGATTGATCTGTTGACTGCGGGGGCGTCCGGCAGATCATCGAAATCGGCAATGACCGAGGCCCGGGCAGCGGTGGCCAGGGCCAGCAGCGAGGCGGCGGCGGAAGCGGTCTTGAGGCTGGGTTGATGCAAGGGAACCCAACTCATGCCGTCGCTGGGTTTCGTTGCTCAACCCGACTAAGCGCTCAGCTCGCGGTTTACCCGCAAGGAGGGAAGAACTCGTCGAGTGCCTTCCTCTATGGCCCACTCATGGCCCACGGGGATGCGCGTTTCGCGGTTTTAGATATCTGATGGCAAGATCCGCAATGTCTTGAGCGCCTGCCTCAACTCGGCCTCCATGGAGGAAAACGCAGCCAACTTGCGCAACCGTTGGAGGCTGGCTTGCTCTCCAACCCCATTCAACAAGGGGGAAATGCCCTGCCGCCTGCGTCGCCCCGAAGGCATAGTCAGGCTGAACGCGGCATTCAGCGTCGCCTTGGGGTCAGCTTCCGACTCCAATGCCTTGGCCGTTGTTGGCAGGCCCATGTCCTTATCGCTGATCTCCACCAATTGGTTCGCCTCCTGCGCGCAGATATCCTCGCAAAGCCGCTGTAGCAAGGGGCAGAGGAAGTAATAGTCCGTGCGCCCTTCCGCGTAGAGGGCAAGGCCGAGGTAGTGCATGCTCAGCCCTCCGTGCTCACGGTTTCCAACACCTTCCTGACCTCGTAATCCGAAACAAACCCCTGTGGGACTGCGTCGCCGCTGAACAGAGAAAGCTGCGGTGCCGCCGCCCGTACTGGACGCAACCGGGTCCGTCGGCGCTGTTCTTTCCTGTCCGGGTCGCTGAGGGTCGCGGTATCGGCAAACAAAATGGCACCATCGATGGGATGCCCATCCTTGTCCAGCAATGCGGACAGCACGACAGGCGAATGGCTATTGAGCAGCAACTGGCTCAAGGGAGCCGACAGATCATCGGCTAGCAAGTCGCGCGGATCTGTCACCATGTCCCGCAAGCGTTGCACGAGTTGCCTGATGCGTGCCGGGTGAACGCCATTTTCCGGCTCCTCGAAACAGATCAGCCCCCGATGGCGGGGGTCATGCAACAGCGTCAGCAAAGCCAGTACCCGCAAAGTGCCGTCGGAAATCACCCGGGAAGTGAAAGGCAGGCCGTCTCGCATCGTGAGTTCGATGCGGTATTCACGGCTTGCCTCATGTAAGTCCGCGTCCATCTTCGCGATACCCGGTATCAGGTGGTTCAACTCCGCCGCGATATCGCTGAGCGCGCCACCGGGGTGCATCTCCGTTGCCGTCTCGGCCTTCAACTGCGCCAGAACGGCGGCTAGATTCGAGCCGTCCGCATTCAATACATCGGCTGCCGTCGCCGGCACCGGCCTGCGCAATAAGGCCGGGTCGAGTTGCAACAAGCGCCAGAAGCGCATTTCCTCACGCAAGGCGAACAGATGTGGAAACTCCGCATTGGTGATGCTGTAGAGCACCGTGGCTTCCGCCGCACTCGCCGGCCGGTTGCGCCCTTGCTTGCCGTCCTGATGCACGCTGAAGGTCAGCCCCTCGGGCCGATCTTCCGTCGTCAACCAAGGCTTCTGACGGCTGTACTTGAGATGGGCGGCGCGAAAGCCCTTGGATGGCTTCAACGACTTCGCCCACCGGTCTTCCTTGCGCATGATCGGCTTGACGGCTTCATGGGCGACCTGGATACGCTCGATGCCCGGTTTGATTGTGCGGCGTTCCAGCGTGACTTCGTAGCGCATGCGGGAGTGCGAGAGTCTGACCTCGCTACCCCACGGATCGCGCACCACGGGATCGACCAACACTTCCGCGGCCAGGCAAATCCGACTGGCACGCCCCGCCGAGGTCTGACGAAACAGCTCCAGCGGCTCGCCGCGCATATCCTTGAACGCTTCCGATACGTCCCGCGTCGCCAGACTCGCCAACAGTTGAATCACGTCGAACAGGTTGCTCTTGCCGGCCGCGTTGTTGCCGACGATCACCGTAAAGGGCAGAAAATCGATGACCAGTCCTTCGAAGCTCTTGAATCCGTCAACTTCCAGTCGAGTCAGCATGTTGATCCGCTCAGTGTCTGTTGGCGCATATTGGCGCGGGGTGATGATCGATCCACCTGCTGTCTGCGAATGCGCGCCAGCAGTTCGCTCGCGGGCTCGTCCTTGGAGGTCTTGTAGACGAGTTGGCCGGAGCAGGCGGCTTTGAGGATGTTTTGGTGTTGGGTGGTGGATTGTTTGATTGACTGGCCAACAGCCTTTGCTTGTTCTCTCACTGAATGCACGTTTTCATTAAGCGTATCGAGAAAAGGGTTCTGACCCTGAGGTAGACCCTGAGGTAGGGCGGCTTGATGCTGCCGGGCGAAGTGCGCTCGGCTGCCCGTGGCGAGCAGGCTTTCGTCGGAATCGGGCAGCAGCAGCCTACGCGCTGCCCTCTCCCGTTTTTGGATGTCCCGCTTCTCAGGCGATCAGGTCCTGCGGCGGATCAGGACCGGGGCGAGTCCTGCGAATAGTAGCCAGGCGGGGGTCGGGGCGGGTGCCTGCGCAAAGACAAAGTTGTCTGCGACCCAGTTGCCGCTGTCGCTTCCCAATTCGCGTCGGTCGATCCGATAGCCGGTGATGCCGGTGAGGGACAGGAAGGCGGAGGTGTCGATCCTGGTCAGCGGCTCGGGCTGCCCGTCATCATCCTCGGGCAGGTCCAGGGTCACCGAGCCGATGCTGTCCGCTCCGTGCAGTGCATGGATGCTGACCTGATCCGATCCGCCGCCGTAGCCGTAGTACTCGTTCTGCCCGAACCATGCCTCGGTGAGGATGAGTGTCGTGGTCAGCAACAGCCCATCGTTGGTGAACCCGGAACCCACATCGTCGGTTGCGTTGGTGACGAAATAGTGCGCGGACTTGGGCAGGCCGAACAGCGGGCCATCCGGTGGTGAGACCCGATATTCGTCGCCGACGACGCTGAAGCGACTGTCCCAGACCACGTCACGGTACCTGTCGCTGCCGTTGTTGGCATAGAACAGACCGGCAGTGTCGTTGACTGCGGGGGCGTCGGGCAGATCATCGAAATCGGCAATGACCGAGGCCCGGGCAGCGGTGGCCAGGGCCAGCAGCGAGGCGGCGGCGGAAACGGTCTTGAGGTGCATCGGCAGGTCTCCTCGATGAAGGGCGACAACGGGTTGCTCGGCCTGCTGCCGGAATCCATCGCCTAAGCGATAACGGACAGGAAATCCAAGCCGCCCTGAGCATGGAGCTTGGCCCTAGACAGGAGGCTAGCGGGGGCCGAATGTGGCGTCAACACCCAACGGCGGGGGCGGGTTGGACTCGAAGCCAACCGGAACAAGAAGACGAGAGTTGCAGGTCGATTTGCGCCAAGTGCCCGCCATGCTCGGTCTGGGTGGCGCGGATCGCGCGCAGATGTTCGAGAACCGGGTTTTCGATGTCGGCAGTCATGTTTCCAGGTCTCCGTGGTCTGGGGCGGTTGCGGGCTGATCAGGGGGCACCGACGGCAACCTTTCGCAGGTCGGGTTGCTGTCAGTGCAGGTCCACGACACAACCTGAGGTCGCACATGGGTGCCGCGACCATGGTCGCCGCCGACCGAGGTCGCGGCTGGAAGCCGCTCCACAGCGCTCCCATCGCTCGGGTCTCGGCAACGATGCGCCATCTGGTTCGGTCTGCGGCGATGCGTCCGTGCGCTCGCTCGGCATCGAAGCCGATGCATTTCACTTGTTTCTGAACCGTCTAAGCAGTGCGCCCTCCTTCCAATGCGGTCCGCCGCGGGAGCATCGGCGAGTCGGCCCGGGGCGTCGACCCGGGCCTGTCGGCCTCCAGGCCGACACGGATCAGCAGGCGAGGCGGGTTGGCAACGGCCTCGCTGCTTTCGCAGCAGTGCACCAGCATCGTCGATGGCCGACGGTCGACGGGCTACGGACTCGAACCGGGTCATCCGCCACCTCGCCCCCCAGCCGCAAGCTTTTGGGACCGCTATCGCGTTGTTCCGCGTTGAATCTTCCGCAGGGGCCTACGCGTCTGTCCAAGCCCGTTCGCTGAGTGTGGCGGATCAGCTCGATCTGGTGGAGGCGCTATGGGCCGAAATCAGCGCAACCGAGCGCGTTCCGCTGCCCACCCCGGCCCAGCAGGCCGAGCTTGAGCGCCCCTTGGATGACTTGGATCGGCATCCGGATGACGTCGATGCCCGGGCCGACGTCAAGGCGGAGATTGTCGCATCGCTTAAGCGGCAATAGTCAGTGGGGTGGACCTGCGCAGGCGCCGCCAGCCCCGCTCGACCGAGCAGGCTGCGAGGCTCTATGCTACCGGCTGATCGTTAGCGCATAGGCTCGGCGCCTCGGGCCAAGCCCCCCTGACTCAGGCCAACCGCGGACCCTCGAACGGAGGTCGACATGCTGCAACCCAAACATGAACCCGAGCTCTTCACCGCCGGCGACCAGCCCAAGGCCAACCGCGTCTTCACCGATCGCGACCAGCCCAAGGCCCGGTTCGACCAGGCCCGCGCCGACCTGCCGCCGGACCAACACCGGCTGCTGGTCTTCTACGGCGTCGGCGGCCAGGGCAAGACCGCGCTGCGCCGGGAGCTGATGCGGCGGCTTAAGGCCGAGGAGCCCCGCCGCCACCGCTTCGGCGCCGTCGACTTCCACACCGAGACCTTCCGCGAGCCGCCCCGGGGCCTGTTGGAGCTGCGCCGGCGGCTGCGCGCGTCCGGGCGCATCCGCACCCTGGTCTTCGACCTGGCCATCGCCCGCTACTGGGAGCGCGCCTACCCCGGCGAGGACCTGAACAAGGCCCTCGGCGATCTGCTGAACGACGCCGACGGCCTCCGCGGCGACTGGGCCGAGAGCGGTCGCGACCTGCTGGATGCGGCGGAGGATGTGCCCTTCGGCGTCGGTCAGACGGTGAAGGTCATCAACCGCGCCCACCGCTGGCTCAAGGACCGCGGCGCCCATCGCGCCTGCGCCGCCCTGCGCGACCTGCCCGCGCTGGAGGCCGACCAGATCGCCGAGCGCCTGCCCTGGTACCTGGGCCTGGACCTGCGCGCCCACCGCGCCGCCCACCCCGACCAGGGCGCCCCGATCTGCTTCCTCGACACCTACGAGGCCCTCTGGAGCGATGCCCCCGACAAGACCGGCGCCGCCGCCGTCGAGACCGACGCCTGGGTGCGCGAGCTCATCAGTGCCGCCCCCGGCACCCTGTTCGTCATCCTCGGGCCGCGAGCGCCTGAGCTGGGACCGGCGCTTCCGCGACGACGACTGGGCCGCGCTGCTCGCCAACCAGCACCTGCTCGGCGGCCTGGCCGAGGCGGATGCCCACTGGTTCCTGCGCCAGATCCCCATCGACGACGCCGCCATCCGCCGCGCCATCATCGACGGCGCCCGCGCCGAGGACGAGCCGCACCCGCCCCCCGGCGCCGCCGGCGCCCACCCCTTCTATCTGGACCTGGCCGTCGACACCTGGCTCCAGCTCAGCGCCGCCGGCCAGACCCCGAGCCCGGACCAGTTCGGCGGCACCCACGCCGATGTCCTGGCCCGCTTCCTGCGCCACCGCGACCCCGCCGAGACCGAGGCCCTCAAGGTCCTGGCCGGCCCCGCCGGCTTCGACCGCGACCTGTTCGAGGCCCTGATGGCGCACTTTGGCACCGGCTTTCCGCCGACCCGCTTCCCCGCGCTGTGCGATCTCTCCATCATCGAGCCCGGCGCCGACGGGCGCTGGCGGCTGCACGCGCTGCTGCGCGAGCACCTGCTCGACGACCTGGACCCGCAGCTGCGCCGCGACCTCCACGGCTTCCTGTTCGACTGGTTCGACGCCCGCTGCCGGCCGCCGAGCCCGCGGCAGATCACCCCCGAGCACGAGACGGCCCTGCGCGAGGCCTTCGACCATCGCGACAGCGATGATGCCGAGGCGGCGCTGGGGTGGTTCTGGCAGCGCCGGCAGGTCTTCGACGACGCCGCCCGCCACGGGCTGCTGGAGCCGCTGTATCGGCGCGCCCTGGCGCTGGCCGAGGAGCGGCTCGGGGCGGGGCATGGCGAGACCGCCGTTGCCCTCAACAACCTGGCCCAACTGCTCCAGGCCACCAACCGCCTGGCCGAGGCCGAGCCGCTGATGCGCCGGGCGCTGGCCATCGATGATGCGAGCTACGGGGCGGAGCATCCCGAGCGTCGCCAGCGACCTCAACAACCTGGCCCAACTGCTCCAGGCCACCAACCGCCTGGCCGAGGCCGAGCCGCTGATGCGCCGGGCGCTGGCCATCGATGAGGCGAGCTACGGGGCGGAGCATCCCGAGTGTCCACGCCCCGCCTCAACAACCTGGCCCACCTCCCCCTGGCCGGGCCGGCCGCTGAGCGCCGGGCGCTGGCCATCGATGCCCCATCCCCCTCAACAACCGGCCCACTGCTCCAGGCCACCAACCGCCTGGCCGAGGCCGAGCCGCTGATGCGCCGGGCGCTGGCCATCGATGAGGCGAGCTACGGGGCGGAGCATCCCGAGGTGGCCACCGACCTCAACAACCTGGCCCAACTGCTCCAGGCCACCAACCGCCTGGCCGAGGCCGAGCCGCTGATGCGCCGGGCGCTGGCCATCGATGAGGCGAGCTACGGGGCGGAGCATCCCGATGTCGCCCGCGACCTCAACAACCTGGCCCAACTGCTCCAGGCCACCAACCGCCTGGCCGAGGCCGAGCCGCTGATGCGCCGGGCGCTGGCCATCGATGAGGCGAGCTACGGGGCGGAGCATCCCGAGGTCGCCACCGACCTCAACAACCTGGCCCAACTGCTCCAGGCCACCAACCGCCTGGCCGAGGCCGAGCCGCTGATGCGCCGGGCGCTGGCCATCGATGAGGCGAGCTACGGGGCGGAGCATCCCGAACGTCGCCACCGCCCTCAACAACCTGGCCCAACTGCTCCAGGCCACCAACCGCCTGGCCGAGGCCGAGCCGCTGATGCGCCGGGCGCTGGCCATCGATGAGGCGAGCTTCGGGGCGGAGCATCCCGAGGTGGCCACCGACCTCAACAACCTGGCCCAACTGCTCCAGGCCACCGAGCCTGCCGAGGCCGAGGCGCTGAGCCGGCGGATGATGCTGATCTTCCTCGCCTTCACCCGCGACACCGGCCACCCGCATCCGCATCTGCAGGCGGCGATCGGCAACTATCTCCAACTGCTGGCAGCCCAAACCGATGATCCGGCGGAGGTCGCCCGGCGCCTGGTGTCCCTCGGGCCCGAGGCCGGTCTGGATGAGGCCACCTGGGGGGCACTGCTCGCGGCGCTGGGCGGGGATGGCCGGTCTGCCGGTCCCTGACCGGCCCACAGGACGAGACTGAGCAAGTATTCCGCGAACCACCGAGAAGAATCTTTACCACCCAGAGCACGAAGGTGAAGACGAGACTGAAACTTCAGCGTTTCCCTTTTCGTGTACCGCTCGTCTTTGGGTGTCACCCCTTCCCGTCGAGCAACGCGCTGCTTGCGCAGTTCACTGCCAAGGCTGTGGGCGACATCCCAGCCGAGCCCCTGGAGTGGGTCGTCTTCAGGCTCCCGGCTGCGACCAATTCGGGTTGATGATCAAGGCTCCCCCATCAATGCCGCGGAATCCGCCGCAGGCGCACCCCGAGCGCGAGCATGTGCTGCTGTTTGATGCTGACCTGCGCGGCCTTCATCGCCTCCCAGACGGAACCCCACCCGCCCAACTCGGCATGGTCCAGGTACTGGGCGGCCTGATGCTGGCGGGCGAAGTGCGCTCGGCTGCCCTTGGCGAGCAGGCGCTGGTGGAGATCGGGCAGCAGCAGGGCATCGGCGCGGGGCAGCGTTTGGGCGATGCGCAGCCCGGCCGGGTCCCAGTCGGGGAAGACGGTGACGGGGATCTGTTCGGGCAGGATGCCGAGCAGTTGGCGGGTGCCGCGGGCGAGTCCGCCGTGGCCGCGATAGAGCACCAGACTGTCGGCGAGCTCGGCGGGGGCGGCGAAGGCGTGCCAGTCGTCGAAGCTGTCGAGGTTCTCGACGACGATGACCTGGCTGATTGCCTCCAGACTCAGTGCCGTTAGCGGGACGCGCAGGCTAAGCTCAGGCGTCAGGCAGGGCAGGGGGGCCGGCAGCTCGCCCTTGACGAGCACGTACCGATCATCCGGTCGCTCGCGGGCGATCTTCTCATCCATCGCGCTGGCGGCGACCTGCCGGCGGCTGCCCTCGGGCACGCCGGCGAGGGGGTCGAAGCCCCAGGCTTGCTTGGCCTGCGCCCGCAGCTCGCGGCGTTGCGCGGCGCTGAAGTGCAGTCGCCGGCCGCGGGTCTCGCCCAGCTCGAAGGTCTGCTGAATCTCGTCCCAGGTGGTTGAGCGCGCCACGCTGTCCAGACCCTCGCGCAGCAGGCGATGCACCGCCTGCATGTGCCGCTTGCTCAGGCCAGCCATAGCCGCAGGTCGCGGATGATGAAGTTGCCGCTGTAGCGCGGATGCGGCTCGCCGATCATGTCCAGCTCGAAGTGGTGCTTCTGCGCCTCGGGCAGGCCGTCGTAGCCGCCGATCACCTGATACAGCCAGCTCTCGGCATCCCAGGGCAGGGTCTCTTGGCGATGGTAGTCGAGCGCCGAGATCGCCTGGCCGCTGTCGATGACCTGGCAGAAATAGGCGTCCACCGCCATGCGCATCGGGCTGGACTGGACCTCGAAGGCGTCCGGTGTGTGCAGCGTCAGTTCGGGGGCGTCGCCCGGGGACTGGGCGGGTCGCTCCTGCGTCTGCTGGGCGCGGATCGGGGCCAGCAGGGCCAGCAGTTCGGGCTCCAGGGTTGGGTCGTGGATGTCCAGGCTCGCCGGGGCCAGCGTTGGGGCGGCCTGGTTGAACAGCTGCGGCACCGAGCGGGCGGCGGCGTGGGGTCCGACCTCGTAGTCCGGGTGCTGATCCATGTGCAGCAGCCAGCCCTTGAGCAGGCGGGTGCGCCCGCGGATCTCGCGGAAGCGGCCCAGCAGTTCGAGGAGGCGCCCCTGCACGATGCTCAGCTCCTGGGTGCAGGCGCTGAGCGTGCGCTGCAGGTTGGTCACCAGCAGATGACGCAGTTCGCGAAGATCGCCGGCGGTCTCGGCCAGCGCCTGGAAGCTGACCAGCTCCAGCCCGCCGAGCAGCTCGCTGACCTGAGACTGCGCCAGCTCGTTCTCGCGGATCTTGGCGTTGAGGGTGCCGACGTAGCCGAACTCGTTGTTGATGCGGCTCCAGAGCACCCGGATGCTGTGTTGCAGGGTCTCGCCGAAGGCGTAGACGTGCTCCCGTAGGTCGGCCAGATAGACCTCGGCGGCGGCATGGTCGCCCCGGTGGCGGGCCTCTTTGTAGTGGTCGGCCAGGGTCTTGAAGCTGGCCAGCGCCGAGCCGGTGTTGGCGTCGATCTGGCGGTTGCGCTCATCGCGCAGGGCCTCTTCCAGCAGTGCCCGAACGACGCGGCGCAGGTGCAGGTCCGCGCCGGGCTCGGGGCGATAGAGGATGCCGTCCTTGACCAGGCGCTCCTGCACGCCGGGCTCCAGCGCGTCGTCCGCCACCGAGCCTGCCAGGTAGGCGTCCATGATGGGCTCGGCCTGGCGTCCGAGCTGGCGCAGAAAGCGGACCCCGGACTGTCGCAGGGTGCCGCTCACAGCAACTGGCCTTGGCTCGCGAGTTCGGCCTGGGCCTCCAGGCCGAGCCCCTCGGCCTCGTCGATGAAGCGGATCACCTCGTAGAGATAATCCAGCTTGCCCGTGGCCAGATAGATCTGTTTGTCCGGGTTGGGGCGGATCAGATAGCCCAGCTCGCACAGTCGCTTGAAGACCAGCTTGACCTGGGTGTCCACCGTGGGGCTGGTGGAGCCGAACAGCCGATAGTGGCTGATGCGGGCCAGTTGCTCGCGCAGGGCCGGGGTGTCTTCGATGACGGTCTGCAGCTCATTCAGACGCAAGGGCGCGCCCTCGGTCAGCGGCGCGTCTTGGGCCGCCGCCTCCTGCACCAGCACCAGCCACTCGGCGATGGGCGTGAGCGCCTGGCAGATGTCGCGGAACTGCTGGCTGATGACCTTGCGCGCGTCGTCGTCGAACTGGCGATAGCCGCAGAAGAACACCTCGCCGTCGGCGCCGGTGCCGACGGTGGCCACCTGCCGGTTGAGCTGGCCCAAGTAGGCGTCGACCGCCTCGCGATTGCCGGGGACGGTGAGGAAGCGCCAGCCGTCCTCGTCGGTGGTGCGACAGATGAACGCCCCCTGGAGCAGGCGCTCGATGACATGGCCTTTGATGGATAGCATCTACAGACGCTCCTTTGGATAGGTGCACGAGGCTGGAATTCCAGACCGCAATCGAGTCATTGCGTGCGGCGCGTGCTCAGCGGATTGCTCTGTGTTGCCGCGAATGACCGCGCCGGACTCCTTGAGCCGCCCTAGGCGTTTGCCCTGGATTCTTGAGAAGTTTACCGTTGTCGTCGGCGCGGCGTTGGGCTGGCGCAACGGTGAAACGGACGGGGCGGGGCTGCAAGCGCCGTCTCGCGCTCTACTGGGTCGGCACGGGGGTTGCTCCGTCGTGGTGATCGCGGCTGGAAGCCGCTCCCACAGGGCTGCGCGCTTGGGGCCCATGTGGGAGCGGCTTCCAGCCGCGATGCCGCGTCGCTGAGGTTGCTGCGTCGTGGTGATCGCGGCTGGAAGCCGCTCCCACAGGGCTGCGCGCTTGTGGCCCATGTGGGAGCGGCTTCCAGCCGCGATGCCGCGTCGCTGAGGTTGCCCCGTCGTGGTGATCGCGGCTGGAAGCCGCTCCCACAGGGCTGCGCGCTTGGCCCATGTGGGAGCGGCTTGCAGCCGCGATGCCGCGTCGCTGAGGTTGCTGCGTCGTGGTGATCGCGGCTGGAAGCCGCTCCCACAGGGCTGCGCGCTTGTGGCCCATGTGGGAGCGGCTTCCAGCCGCGATGCCGCGTCGCTGAGGTTGCTGCGTCGTGGTGATCGCGGCTGGAAGCCGCTCTGACAGGGCTGCGCGCTTGTGGCCCAGGTGGGAGCGGCTTCCAGCCGCGATCCGCGACCTATGCGCCGCCGTGGACTCAGCCCGTCGTCGCGGCTGGAAGCCGCTCCCACAGGGCTGCGCGCTTGGCCCATGTGGGAGCGGCTTGCCGCCGGGATGGCGCGTTGCTGAGGTTGCTGCGTCGTGGTGATCGCGGCTGGAAGCCGCTCCCACAGGGCTGCGCGCTTGGCCCATGTGGGAGCGCTCCCCGCGATGCCGCGTCGCTGAGCTGATCCGGCTGGAAGCCGCTCCCACAGGCTGCGCGCTTGGCCCATGTGGGAGCGCTTCCAGCCGCGATGCCGCGTCGCTAGGTTGCTGCGTCGTGGTGATCGCGGCTGGAAGCCGCTCCCACGGGCTGCGCGCTTGGCCCATGTGGGAGCGGCTTGCAGCCGCGATGCCGCGTCGCTGAGGTTGCTGCGTCGTGGTGATCGCGGCTGGAAGCCGCTCTGACAGGGCTGCGAGCTTGTGGCCCTTGTGGGAGCGGCTTCCAGCCGCGATGCCGCGTCGCTGAGGTTGCTGCGTCGTGGTGATCGCGGCTGGAAGCCGCTCCCACAGGGCTGCGCGCTTGTGGCCCATGTGGGAGCGGCTTCCAGCCGCGATCCCGCGTCGCTGAGGTTGCTGCGTCGTGGTGATCGCGGCTGGAAGCCGCTCCCACAGGGCTGCGCGCTTGGCCCATGTGGGAGCGGCTTCCAGCCGCGATGCCGCGTCGCTGAGGTTGCTGCGTCGTGGTGCCGTCGCGGCTGGAAGCCGCTCCCACAGGGCTGCGCGCTTGGGCCCATGTGGGAGCGGCTTCCAGCCGCGATGCCGCGTCGCTGAGGTTGCTGCGTCGTGGTGATCGCGGCTGGAAGCCGCTCCCACAGGGCTGCGCGCTTGGCCCATGTGGGAGCGGCTTCCAGCCGCGATGCCGCGTCGCTGAGGTTGCTGCGTGGTGGTGATCGCGGCTGGAAGCCGCTCCCACAGGGCTGCGCGCTTGTGGCCCATGTGGGAGCGGCTTGCAGCCGCGATTCTACAGGCCCTCCTGTGGATGGACATCCCTTGCCGGGTCCGCGCTGAAGGCCGGCGCGCTCTGGTCGCCCTCGCGCTGGCGCAGCTTGGCGGCGATGGCGTCGATGCGGGGCTTGACGATCTGCAGTTGGCGGGTCTGTTTGTCGACGATGTAGCGGTTGGCGAACAGCCCGAGGATCTCCGAGTCCGGGGTTGGGGAAGGCGCCGAGCACGCGGATGTCGTTGGCGGCGCAGGCGTCGAAGATCTTCTTCACGTTGTGATGGTGCAGGGTGCCCAGTTCATCGATGGGCCAGTGGATGGTCACCGCCGCGCGGCCGCGCAGCATCCGGGTGAAGGCGAGCAGGAACTTGCACAGGATCAGATAGGCCATGCCGTGGCTGGACGATTCGTTGAGCTGGCGGTCGGTGCGGATCACCAGGTCGCTCTGTCCCTCGCGCAGCCGCAGCTCGATCTCCAGCAGCCCGGCGACGCCGCCGCTCTGCGCCGAGCGGCCGATGATGTCCAGCGCCCGGCGCATGCTGCTGACATAGTCCTCGCCGGGGAGACCGCTGAAGTCGTCCTCTTGCCATGCGCGGAAGGCCTGGATGAAGGCCTTCAGATCCGGCCAGAACTCCAGCTCGGTGATGCGGGAGCGGATGCGCACCGCCGAGTCCGACACGCCGTCGAGGGACAGGTCTTCGGCAACCTCGCGGGTGATGCGCGCGCTCTGCGTGGCGATGCGCCGGTCGATATCGGCCAGCACGTCGTAGTAGCCGTTGAGGTCGATGCCGAACAGCCGGCCCTGCTCGCGCAGGGCCGTCAGGCTTTGCGGCAGCAGGACCTTGAGCAGCTGCTCCAGGTGCGGCACCAGCTTGCGGTGGTCGAGCGCGGGGATCGCGCGCTCGCCCACCAGCATGCAGTCGGCGCGGCTGCGCTCCCAGAATTCCGCGAGGCTGGAGCCGGCGTTGCCGGCGATCAAGGTGTCGAAACGCTCCACATGGGCCTTGACCGCGTCGAGCATCTGTCCGCGGGCATAGAGCTGCTCCTCGCCCTGGCGCAGGCGCTCGTTGAGCGCGCCCTCGGGCGGGGCCCCGTCACGGGGCAGTCTCAGCTCGCCCATGCGGCGCAACAGGGCCTTCAACCGATTGAGCTGCTCCTGCGCCTCCTCTTTGTGCAGTTTGGCCTGGTCGCGCTCCGCTTGCAGTCGGCCGCGTTCGGTCTTGAAGGCGCTGGTGGCCGTCTTGAACTCCTGATCCAGCGCGGCGGCGCGTCGGCGGCTGTCTTCGAGTGCCTGTTGCAGCGCCGGTTTGCGCCTGAGCCAGCTGTGTTGGTACCAGTCCTCAAAGCGCAGCACCTCGGGGCGGCGCCGCTCGGCGCGCTCGATGCGCTCGTCGAGCTGGCGGATCTGCTGCGTCAAGGTCACGATGGCCTGCTCGTCGACACCGCGGGACTTCAACTCCCCCTGGTACCAGCGTTGGCAGGCGTCGAGCTCGGTCTGGGCCTGTTGCTTGCGCTCGTCGATGGCATTGCGCAGGCGTTGGATCTCGCCGTCGATGCGGCCGATGACTTGCTGCCAGTGGGCCTTGAGCTCCAGCGATGCGTCATGGTGCCTGGACTGGATGTCCTCGCGCCACTGCTCGCCCTCGCTCGCCAGTTGCTGTATCCGCGTCATCAGGGCCGTCAGCGCCTTGCGGTCCTTGCGCTTGCGCTCGCTCAGGGCCTCGTTGATCCGGCCCTGCTCGGCGGACTGCTCCTCGCGGATGCGGCGCAGGTCGTCGCGTCGGTTGTCTCGCTCGGTGCGCGCAACGGTCAGCTCACGCTGCAACGTCTCCAATGCCCCGTTGTGATCCCCAAGCCGGCGCTCGGCGGCCTGCTGGCGATTGTCGGCATCCTTCTTGGCGTCGTCGGCCAGTTGCAGGCGTTGGCGCAGGGCCTGCTCGGAGGCCGCGTGCGCCGGGGTGTCGATGGCCGCCAGGTCCAATTGCAGGCCAAACGCGGCGTCCTGCGCCGGCTCGGTCAGGGCCGGCTTGAGGTCGGCGCGTTGCAGCAGCGCGGGGTCGATCAGCTTGCCCAGGCGGGCCTCCCAATGGGGCTGCTCGCGGCGCAGGAACTCCAACAGGCTGTGCTGGCCGGGATAGAGCAGACGCTCCACGGCATCGCGGTCGCGCTGGCGCTCGTCGACCTGGCGCCTCGCGGCGCGCAGGGCGGCGTCGGCGTCATCGCGCTGTGGGCGCTGTTGTTGCTCGCGGGTCTCCAGTCCGCGAACCGCGGTCTCGGCCGCCTCGGCATCGACGTCCGCCTGCGCGCGGCGCCGCTCGAAGATGGCGACTGACTGGCGTTCATCCTCGGTGTAGCCGGCGCTCTCGATCTGGGTCTCCAGGCGTTGGCGATCCAGGCCAAGTTGCACCTCCCGCTCGCGGAACCCTTCCTGGCCGGCCGCCATTTCCGCCTGCTGGCGTTGTTGCAAGGCGCCGAGCGCGTCGTTTTGCTGCGCTTGCTGGTCTGCGCGTTGCTCCTGCAAGGCGTCCTGTTGTTCGCGTAGCGCGTCGAGCCGGCGTTCGCGCTGATCCTTGATCCGCTGACTGCGCTCCAGGAAGTCGCGCTCCACATCCTGGTGCTGATCCGTGAGCAAACGGTAACGTGCCCGCAGGTTCTCCAGGTCGTCCCGCCAGGTGCCCACCGCATCCAGATCGGCCCTGGCCTGCTCGAGGTCGGCCTCCAGGAAGCCCTGGTACTGCTGCTCGATCTGCTCCAGCTCGCCCTCGTCGCGGGTGATCTCGCCCTTGCTGGCCGATCGCTGCTGATTGAGATCGTCGCGCTGCTGCGTCCAAAGCCCCTCCAGCCGGTTCAGGGCCGCGTCCCGTTGCGCGATGGCCGCCTCGGTCTCTTCAATCAGGCGTTGCTGGCGCGGCTCATCGCTGCCATAGCCCAGCCGCAGACCGCTCAGGCGCCGTTCACAGGCCAGCAGGTCCTGGTACTCGCGCTCCAGTTGCTCGAACTCCGGGCGCATGGCCTCGAAACCCTGGATCAGCCGGCTCTCGCGCATCCAGGCATCCACGGCCTGCGGCTTGAGCCTGGAGGTGGGCGGGCTGACCCCGTCCTCTTCCAAGATGGCGGCGATCATGGAGCGCACGGTCTCCATCTTGCCTTCGCGCGAGTGCACCGCCTGGGCCAGTTTCTCGATATGGCGCAGCGCCTGTCCTTGCTCGCAGAGGGAAAACGCTCGGGCGAAGGCGCGCAGCTCGCCGCTGTTGGCGCCCGCTGCGAGCTGGACGCGGTCGTTCTGCAGGATCGCGCGGTATTCGCGCGTATTGAGCAATCGGGTCAGGGTCACATCCGCCTGCTTCAGGCGACGCCCCAGCTCGGCCATGCCGAGACAGCTCAGGGTGTCGCCATGACGGCTGCGCGTGTAGTCCGCCAGGTCGAAGGCCTTTCGCACCAGTCGGTAGGCGATGCCCTTGCCGTCGGCGGCGGCGGCCAGCACCGCCTGACAGGGCTGCCCATCCATGCGCTCGTATTCATAGATGATGAAGCTCTGCTCGGTGGGCAGGTACCAGCGCTCGAAACTGTCCCGGGTCGAGGGCACCACCCGGCTCGGATATTCGCCATAGAAGACCGGAACCAGGCGTTGCAGGGTCGTCTTGCCGGAGGCGTTGGTGCCGCAGATGTTGGTGTGGGCATCGACGACCAGCTCGACGACGCCTTGGAGATGGGTGTTGATGAGGATGATGCGATTCAGACTGGGCATGCGGGTCCTTGCGTGAAACAGGCAAGTTGTTGTCGCTCGGAGGTCCGGCGACAGTACGGAGTTTTGGGGGCGATAGTCTGACCAAGCGGGGGGCTTGGCGGGGGGTGCGCGTCAACGGCAGAGGGGGACCTTCAAGCAACCGCAACGGCTCTGACAGCCCCCTGATGATTCTACAGCGTGCCGGCATCCACCGTCGGCGCTTGGCCCCCTTTCCCTCGGGGTGCGGCAGGCCGATAATCCCCATCCCCCTTCCAGGAGCAAATGACCGTGAATACTGAACGTCTCGTAACCCTGATGACTCCTTTTGCGCTCTTGCTGTCGCTGGCGTTTGCCGGTTGCGGCCGGGACGCGGCCGATGGTGATGCGCAGGCACCGGCAAGTCCTGCCGCGGGTGCGGAGGTCACCGTTGAGGAGACGCTTGGTCAAGGTTCAGAAACAAGTGGTGCAGACGCAACCACGAAACGGCAAAGCAAAGGGTTCAGCGAGCGGGCGTCTGCGCCACTTGTTTCTGAACCGATCCTTGAGGAATCGCCCGGCGCCGTGGGGACCTCGCAAGACCGGGGTGCACCCGCACCACAGGTCGAGACAATCGACGCCAGGGCGCTGCGTCTCAACGACAATGCAGAGCAGATGACGGGCATGATTCAGGGCTATCTGGATCAGGGCGACCTCAATGCCGCCCGCGGCGCGCTCGACCGGCTCGGCAGCATCCGCGATCAGCTCCCTGAGGCCCTGCAACAGGAGGTCGACCGGCTGCGCGGGCAGCTTCGCCAGCGCGCCGAGGCGGGCCAGCCGCGCTGATCCGGCACCGCTCGCCGCGCCCAACCCGATAAAGCCACTGCTCACCGCCATGACACCCTTCGAGGCACCAGGACGTGTCCTGCTGGTGGAATCTGATGCAGACCAGAGCGCCCGGATCGCCGAGGTCCTGCGCTTCAGCAACTACGACGTCGAGGCCGCCGGTGACGCCGTGACCGGGTTTGCCGCCGCGGTTGACCACGAGCCGGAGCTGATCCTGATCGATATCGGGCTCCCCGATGAGGGTGGCCTGCTGCTATGCCCGCGGCTTCGCGCTGTGCCAGCCCTGCGTGACGTCCCGATCCTGCTTCTGACCGTCCCGGAATGCAGGGGGCTTATGGGCCAGGGCTTTGCGGTCGGTGCCAGCGACTTCCTGATCAAACCCGTGCAGCCCGATGTTCTGCTCGCGCGGGTCGCCGCCCATTGGCGCCTGGGCCGCCTGACGCGCTCGCTGCGCGCCGATGCCGATCGGGACGGTGCGGAGCGCGAGCGGCTGCTGCAGCGTCTGCGCGAGCTGCATACCCACTCGGCCCTGGCCGAGCAGCGCCAGCTGCGCGATCTGGCACAGCGCCTGCATGACGCGCCGCTGCAGCAGCTAGCCCTGGCCAAGACCCTGCTGGACATGGTGCAAAAGCACGGTCTGGTCCGGGCTCAGGAGGCGGAGAACGGGGGCATTGCATCAGGCCAGCTCGCGCGCGCCATCGGGCTGCTCGCCGAGACCTCCCAGCAGCTGCGCGGTCTCTGCTTCGAGCTGGGCTCGCCGCTGCTCGATCAGCTCGGCCTCTGTGCCGCCATCAAGTCCCTGGTGCGGCAGCTCGCCGACACCTGGGGCATCGACCACCGGGTCGACTGCTCGGGGGCGGATACCGACATGGACGAGGCGATCCGCATCATCTTCTACCAGGCCGTGCGCGAGCTGTTGACGAACATCGGCAAGCACGCGCGTGCCTCCCTGGTCACGCTGGACCTGATGATCGAGCCGAGTCGGGTGCTGCTGCTGGTGCGCGACGATGGCGTCGGGCTGCCCGCGGACGACAGCGAGCCCGCCGACAGCCCCTGCCGAGGGGGCTTCGGGCTGCTCAGCCTGCGCTCGCGCATCGGGCTGCTCGGCGGCAGCCTGCGCTTGCGCGCCGTTGCACCCTCTGGCACCGAGGCGCGACTATTGATCCCGCTGCAGCGCCGGGGCGAGGCCGCGGTGGGGCGATCCGGCCAGCTCGGCGCGGCGACCGTTCGAGACGAGGCGAGCGATGGAGACGAGGCGAGCGATGGAGACGAAGCGAGCGATGGAGACGAGGCGAGGGAGAAGCCATGACCACCCTGCGAGAGTATAACGTCCTGCTTATCGACGATCACCGGCTCACCTACGAGGGCGTCGCCGCCGTGCTCGCCGCCGAGCCGGACTTGCGCCTCATGGGGCATCCTGCGCAACCCGGTGCCGGTGGAGGCGCTGTACGACCGCGAAATCGGCATTGGTCGAGGCCAGCGCCGGGAACAGGTCCCGGACGCCGGCAACGAGGTTACTTCGGTGCGTCGGACAGGGTATCCGGATCGATGCCGAGCGCCCGCAGCTTCTCCGCCATGCGTTCGGCGCGCTGTTGCGCCTGCTCGGCCCGCTGCTGCGCCTGCTCGGCCCGCTGTTGCGCCTGCTCGGCCCGCTGTTGCTCTTGGTCCGCGCGCCGATGCTCCCGCTCCGCCCGCTCGGCGCCGGTGGCGATCGGATTGCCGGCGGCATCGCACCAGCGCAGCCAGCGGGCGGGCATGCCTTCATAGCTGCCCTCCCAGAGGCACAGGCCCAGATCGAGATCGGGCATCCAGAGGCCGGCACGCTCCACGTAGGCGGTGCCGTGCAGCTCGTGCAGCCGCAGCCACCGCTCGCCGAGCAGCTGCTCGGGGTCAAAGACCGCGTAGAACTTCACGCCGATGGCCGCGTAGTCGGCGAGCTTGCTGCCGAGCTCGTTGCCTTCTCGGTTGGAGACCACCTCAACGACCATGTCCGGCGGCTTGCCGAATTCCCAGACGAAGTAGGCGCGGTGCGACTTGGTCCAGACATCGGCGGGGATGCTCACGCCCAGGCTCAAGAGCATGTCCGGGACCAGCGGCGGGTGGTGGGTGCGGTAGAACAGCCCGACATTGGCCATGGCCGCGAAGGGTCTAGCCTGCCCGTGGCTGTAGAGTGGCTCGGTCAGCAGGCGCTGCTGCTTTTCGGAGAAGATGTTGTCCACGGGGGTATCGTCTTCGGTGACCAGGTCATCGACATCGGGCCAGAAATCCTCTGGATACTCGTCGATGCTCTCGGGCAATGGCTCGGCTGAAGGTTGCATCGGGTCGGCGCTGTCGCGGGGTGGGAATCAGAGTATATGCGCTTGCTTGAGCGGTTGCGAGATCGCGCTCCAGCCGTCCCTGCCGCAAGCGTCGGCGCGATTGCGATCCGCCCCCGGAGGTCGGACAACGGCGCCGCCATTCCCGCCGATGCGCGCGCAGCCTGCTGCGGCCCATCGGCGTGGCCAAGGAAGAGTTCAGAAATAGCGTGAGCATGTCAACTTGTTGTCGCTGTCGCTGTCGCTGTCGCTGTCGCTGTCGCTGTCGCTGTCGCTGTCGCTGTCGCTGTCGTGTCGTTGTCGTAATCGATTCGAACCACGACAACGACAACGAATCCTGGTCGTACTACGGCGTTGATGGCGACTGGTGCCGATGCTCTGTCTCGGCACCTGCAAAGCGTGGCTCCGCCGCTGCCGAGGGAACGCCCCGGCGAACACCGGAGACGACCGGGATTGCGCTTCCGCCCGCGGGCAAACTCAGGCCCGCTGAATGAGGGCATTGGGTTCCCCGGCCTTGATCATCGCTCCGGCCACTCCCTCGGGGCGCAGAGCGCCTGCCCTTGCTCCCACGCCGGAGCGTCACTGCCATCAACGTAACGCGCGATGGGAACGCTTTGTGGGAGCGGCTTCCAGCCGCGACTCGGCTCGCGCGTTACGTTGATGGCAGTGAGGCTCTGCCTCGGCACCTGCAAAGTGCGGCTCCGCCGCTGCCGCGGGTGCGCCCGGACGAACGCCCGACATTGGCCATCGCCGCGGAGGGCCGATCATGTCCGGAGCTACAGAGCGGCTCGGTCAACGGGCGCTGCTGCTTTTCGCAGAAGATGTGGTCCAACGGGGTATCGTCTCTGGTGGTGAAACCAGCCCGCAGATCTGCCGCCGGAGCTGTTCCAGGGCAGCGCGTCGGCGTGCCCGAGTCGGCGCTGCACGCGGCGAGGGTAGGGGACCAAGCCCCGCCCGTCGAACCTCGTCGGCAGTTCGAACGGGCCATGGTCCAGGCCAGCGGCAACAGCACCCGCGCGGCACGTCTGCTCGGCATCGGCCGCGCGACCTTCTGCCGGCGGCTCGCCGAGCACGGCTTGGGTTGAGCCAGGTGGATACTCACGGCGATGCCGACACGGAACACGGCGCGCCCGACCAGGGCAAGGCCCGCTGCAGTCGACAGTTCCGCTCCTTGTCGGGCGCGATGCAGGGCCGCGCGTTTCTGGTCGGGGGCGCGGAGCCATCGGTTCCCGTCAGGGAGTACCGTCGCGTACTGCCCCCTCCAGATGCGCTGGGTATGCGGCGCGCGGCGCCGAAGAAGCGTGTAAGCTACGACCGATAGTTTGGCCCCGAGGTTAGCATCTATGTCATCCGTGTCGAAGACCTGGGAAAACCGCTGGACGACCGAGCACCTGCCGCCGAAGTCCGAGCTGCCGACGATGTACGACCTGCCGAGCGAGGACCCGCAGGAGCCTGGTTTGCCCGACGATTTCCACCTATTGCAGCCGCGCCTGCTCGCCGAAACCTTCCAGCCCGACCCCGATCTGGTGGAAACCTTCTATACGGCCGCCGACATCAACCTGTACTACGATCCGCACCACACCGTCCGCTACAAGCGCCCGGACTGGCTCGCGGTCCTGGGTGTGCCGCAGGTCAGCGAGCAGTCGCAACTGCGCTTGAGCTACGTCATCTGGCAGGAAGAGATCGCACCCTATCTGATCGTCGAGCTGCTGTCGCCCGGCACCGAGTCCGAAGACCTGGGTACCAGGGTTCAGGATGTCGAGCAACCACCCCGCAAATGGGACGTCTACGAGCGCTTTCTCCAAGTCCCGTACTACGCGACCTACAGCCGCTACACCCGTGAGCTGCGTCCATTCGGTCTGGTGGCGGGGCGCTACCGCCGGCTGGATCGGGACGAGGCGCCGGTTGCCGATCGGCAAGGGCTGTGGTTGCCCGAAGCCGGTATCGGCCTGGGCGTCTGGACAGGGGCCTTTGATGGGGTGCAGGGAGACTGGCTGCGTTTCTTCGATGCCTCGGGCAATTGGTTGCAGTGTCGCGCCGAGCGATTGGCGCAGGAGCGCCAGCGTGCCGAGCAGGAGGCCCAGCGTGCCGAGCAGCAGGCCCGGCTTGCCGAGCAGGAGGCCCAGCGTGCCGAACTGGAAGCCCAACGCGCTGATCGGCTCGCTGAGCGGCTACGTGCATTGGGTATCGATCCCGATCAATCCTGAAGTGGTGTCAGGCAACTCGTCGACGCCTTGGGAGTCCGGGTTGGTTGCGGGCCGGACCGGCCCCTCGGTGGTGAAGAATCGCATCGGCTGTCTTCCGGAACGGACGCGTGTTCGATCCCGGTGCAGTGGGGCGGTTTTCCTATCCCGATCCCGACAACGTACACGCTTGGGTGTTTGTCGTACTTCGGCGCCGGGGTACCAGGCTCCCAGAGCCTTTGACGCACGGCTCGGGCCGCTTCAGGGTACCCTTTGTGTGCAGGCTGAGCACCGACTCTAAGGGGCGAGAGCGACTGGGAGCGAGCTGATCGCCGGCCGGCGAACGAGACGACGGCTATGAACTCACCGCAGGTCGCGTGGAGAGGTCCGATTCGGTCCTCAGGTTTGGAGATGGTTGCCCGTTTCAGTGGCGCGGACCCGAATTCCGACGGCCTCAACTGCACCGATGCGGTGACGCAAGGCGATCCCGCCTGCGACGGCGCCTTTGGCCTGACGCTGTACACCAACACCAGCAGCATGGGCGCCGACTTCGGCTACGACCCGAGCGTCGTCGTCGGCACCATTGGCGACACCCTCTGGCTCGACAACAATGACAACGGCGTTCGCGATGCCGGTGAGATCGCGATCGCCCGCGGCCCTCCAGCAGGTTAACGACGACAACCGACTGCTTGCGGTAGCGTCCAGGCTCCGGCTATGGTTAACGTCTTTTTGCAAACCGGCGAATCGCCCCATGACACGCGCGCACACATTCGATGGTCCGGGGCGCGTCCTATTGGTCGAGGACGACGTTGATCAGCGCGAGTTGGTCGCTGAGATCCTGCGCTGGGGCCACTACGACGTCGAGATCGCCGGTACCGCCGCCGCCTATGCCGTCGCGGCGGCCCATGAGCCGGAGCTGATCCTGCTCGACATCGGCCTCCCCGACGAAGACGGGCTGCAGCTATGCCTGCGGCTCAAGGCCGTCGCGGCCCTGCGCGATTGCCCGATCCTGTTCCTGACGGTGGCCGGCAGCAGCGACAGCATCATCCAGGGCTTCACGGTCGGGGCCAGTGATTTTCTGGTCAAGCCCGTGCAGCCCGACATCCTGCTTGCACGCGTCGGCACCCATTGGCGCCTCGGGCGCCTGACCCACTCATTGCGCGCCGATGCGGACCATGCGTGCGCGCAACGCAAGCGCCTGCTGCGGCGGCTGCGTGAGCTGCATGCCCAGGCGGCCTTGACCGAGCAGCGCCAGCTGCGCGAGCTGGCCCAACGTCTGCACGATGCACCGTTGCAGCAGCTCGCACTCGCCAAGACCCTGCTCGACGTGGTCTACAAGAATTGTCAGGGCCTGGGCCTGGGCCTGGGCCTGGGCCCGGCGAGCCCGGCCGGTACCCGGGCGACAACACAGCTTGCCCGCGCCATCGAGCTGCTCGGGCAGACCTCCGAGCAGCTGCGCCGCCTGTGCTTCGATCTGGGCGCGCCGCTGCTTGATCAGCTCGGGCTCTGCGGCGCGGTCCAGGCCCTGGTGCAGCAGCTTGCCGATGCCTGGGGGCTGCGGTACCGGGTCGACTGTCGGGGCAGCGATGGCGGCCTGGACGAGGCGATCCGCGTGATCTGCCACCAGGCCGTGCGCGAGCTGCTGAACAACGTCGGCAAGCACGCATGCGCCGGCCTCGTCGAGCTGGACCTGCGCATCGAGCCGCGGCGTATCCTGCTGTTGGTGCGCGACGACGGCGTCGGTCTGCCCGCAGAGGGTCCGGCGCCGAGCGAAGGCCCGAAAGGCGGCGGCTTTGGGCTGCTCAGCCTGCGCTCGCGCATCGGGCTGCTCGGCGGCAGTCTGCGGCTGCGCGGCCTGAGTCCGTCGGGCACCGAGGCGCGCCTGCTGATCCCGCTGCCGGTGCCTGGTCGGCCGACTGAGGACATGGCTGAAGGCGCGGTTGCTCGGCGCCCGACCGATGGCGGTGAGCCCTAAGGAAAAATTCAGAAACAACGTGAATGAAACATACCGCCTGGCTTGTCTTCTCGCCCGCCATCTTTGTCGCGCCAACCCCCGCATAGAATGACTATGCGGGGGTTGGCGCTTCGCGATGGCGAACGAGAATCCGGCGCCATGCGGTATGTTTCATTCCGGCAATCGCCTAAGTCCCGTCTCGGGATGACGGCTCCTCGGGGTGGCCAGGCCCGCGCCAGATCCGATAGCCTCCCTTGCCGGCGCGTTTGGCGAGATACATGGCCCGATCGGCCCGACGCAGCAGCGCTCGGGCGTCGATGCGCTCCTCCGGCGCGGTCATCGCAACGCCGATGCTCGCGGACACGCCCAGCTGATGGCCGGCCAGCGTGATGCGGCCACTGAGGGCCTGATGCAGCCGCGCGACGATCGACTCGCAGTGGCTTGCGGTCCGCGGGTCGCTGATGATGACGACGAACTCATCGCCGCCGACGCGGGCAACGGTATCCTCCTCGCGCAGGCTGCCCAGCATCCGGTCGGCAACCTCCACCAGGAAGTGATCGCCGACCTCGTGTCCGTGCTCGTCGTTGACGGCCTTGAAGTCGTCCAGGTCGATATAGGCCAGCGCCAGGCAGTGGTCCCGTCGTCGTGCCCCGTGCAGGGCGAACGCAAGCCGCTGTTCGAGCAGGACACGATTGGGCAGCCCGGTGAGTGCGTCGTGACGCGCCTCGCGCTCCAGCCGCTCCCATTCGCGCCGTTTCGCCGTGATGTCGGTGAGCAGGGCGACATGGCCGTCGACCGCCTCATCCGCGGCCTTGATGACACGGATGCAGACGCGCAAGGCGATCGCGATGCCGTTCCTGCGTCGCGTCCACAGCGTCCCCTCCCAGGCGTCGCGGCCCGGAAGCTGCTCCCAGGCGTCGGCCAGGAGCCCCCGGCCATGCGGGTCGACGTCGAACTGCCGTACATCGCGACCGATGGCGTCGTCACGCGCCTGGCCGGTGAGCATCGAGAAGGCCGGATTCGCGTCGATGATGCGCGCCTGCCGGTCGATCAGCAGCATCCCCGCGGGGGCGTGCTCGAACGCGTGCGCGGCCCGTCGCAGCCGCTCCTCGCCCGTCCTTGTTGGGGTGATATCGTCCCAGCGCACCAGGATTCGATCGATTTGGCCGTGGCAACCGCGCTGGGGCACGATGGTCTGCCGGACCCATCGGCGCGTCCCGGACGGGGTGCGATGCTCCCGCTCCAGGGTGCGTGGCCAGCCGTCGCCGAGCAGTGCCTCCAGGCCGCCGTCGCAGGACCTGGTCCCCGAGGCGGTGGGTGGCGGTTCGATCAGTGTCGCCAGCTCGGCCCCGAGCAGCGTCTCCGTGGTGGCCTCCAGCAGTCCCAGGGCCGCGGCGTTGGCGGCGATGATGTGGCCAAAACCGTCGGCGATGGTCAGGGCGACGGCGGATTCGTTGAATGCCCATGGCGGATGGGGCGCCAGAGCGTACCCGGCGCCGACCGCGGGGTCGGCCGCCGTCGGCGCGGTGCGGCTTGCTGATGGGGGCTGTCCGGCGTCGAGCAGGCACGCCGAAAGCGCCGAGGTGTCGCCAAGGGCGGGGCAAGGCCCGATTGCTTGGCGATCAACGCCCCCCGCGGCTTGCGATGACTGCGCAAGAGGGGCACTATTCATGGCCGGGACGTCGGGGGCGCCTGTGCCGACCGAGCACGCCCCCGCGCGCTGGCGTCGGCTCGGTCCGTGTCGAGGGCAACGTATCGGCCTATGCGTGCTGACCGCCGAGTCGGGGGACGAACGCGCTGAGGGCGCGTGGCCCGGTCCGTCTCGGTCGTCTGCTGTTGGGTCCTCGCGGCCCATGCCGGTGTCGTTGCGGGTTGCCGGCGAAACAGGCGCTGCACCCGCAGCAGGATCTCTTCCGGTCGCCAGAAGGCGAACATCAGCTCGTCGGCGGGCAGCTGCTCAAGCAGTGCGATGCGCTCCGGGCCGGGCGTGGGCAGGATGCACAGCGCGGGGCATTGCCGGTCGGCCACCAGATGCCCAAACTGCGCGACGGTGTCCTCGTCGAGTTGGTTGGTGATGAAGACAATGGCGTCGATCGGCGCCGGCTCGCCGCCTGATGCCTGGGACGTCGTCTCCGCCTGAACGATGCTGTGACCCGCCGCCGTGAGTGTGCGCTCGACCACCTCCAGCAGCATGCGGCTGGTTCCGGCGAGCAACAGGCGCCGACGTGGCACTGCGGTGGATGTCGGCGTGTCGATGGGTTGCATATGGGATGCCTCCGGTGATCTTGCTTCAGGTTGTCGCCGTCCGGCGCGGTCGACGGCAGCTATGCGGACCGCTCCGTCGCCGTGCTTTACCGAGTGTAAAGCAATTCTCGTGCCCATCGAAGCATAAGAAATAAAAGCAACAAAAACATATTGTTAAAAACGTCTTGCGGGACATTTCCATCATCTGAGACGGTCCGGGTGTCTCACCCTGTCTCAGCATCGTCTCACCGGTGTCCGGCCTGTCTCAGGCGTCCACGTCGGCCCGGGGCCGGCTTGTCCGCCAGCGCCGCGGCTGCCGCCCGCAACAGAAACGAGGGGTAAACCAATCCATGAGCACGGATTCGAACGTCGGCGACGAGCCGGCGGACCTGGCCGCGTCAGCCGCCGGCGTCGATGCCTTGCCGGATGACCTGGCGGCCCTGGGCAAGGTCCGCGAGCTGCTGTTCGGCACCCAGGCACGGGAGACCTCTGCCCGGCTGGAGGCGATCGAGCAGCGCCTCGCCGAGGCCGTTGCCCGGGTCGAACGCGACCTCGGCGACCGCATGGAGCAGCTCGGGGGCCGGCTCGACCAGGGCCTGGAGGCCCTGAACGAGCGCCTGGCGGCCCTGGAGACAGGGGTTCGGCAGCAGGCCGAGCAGAACGCCGAGGGCATCCGCAACAGCGCCGATGTCCTCGGTACGCGCATCGATGAGGAGACGGCACGGCTGCGCCAGGCCCTCGGCGAGACCCGCGCCGAGATCGGCACCTCCCTCGACCAGACCCGGGCCGCACTGGAGGCGAGCAAGGTCGATCGCAGCCTGCTGTCGTCGCTGCTCACGGAGCTGGCCTCCCGTGTCGACAACGCCTGAGCCGAATCTTCGCGCGCGGCTGCCGCTGCACCTGACCGAAACTCGGCAAGAGGCCGACCCGCCCGCCGCGGGCGCGGCGGCCGACGCCACCATGCACGAGCTGCGCCGGCTGATCCTGGGCATGGCCCCGGAACAGCTGGGCCAGCTGCGGCGCGATGTCGATACGCTGCTCGCCGATGCGCGGGCGCAAGACACCGCGGAGGCTAGGCGCGCGCAGGTCGCCTCGGTGCTGCGCGAGGCGCTGATCGCCCGTGAGGCGAGCGATCAGGGCGTCAGCGACGCCTTGCGGCCGACCATCTCGCGGGTGCTCCAGGCGGCGGTGCGCGATGAGCCGCGACCGCTGGTGGAGGCGGTCTCCCCCATCATCGGACCGTCCATCCGCCGGGCCGTGCATGACGCCATCGCCGGCATGCTGGAGGCGTTCGACAGCCTGCTCAACAACGCCTTCTCGCCGCGGGCGCTGGCCTGGCGCATCGAAGCTTGGCGTACCGGGCGGCGCTACAGCGAGGTGGTACTGCTGCGCACCCTGGTCTATCGGGTCGAGCAGGTGCTGCTGATCCATCGCGAGACGGGGCTGCTGCTGGCGCATGTGGCGCTGGAGCAGGGCGTCGTGCGCGACCCCGAACTGGTCGGCGGCATGTTGACGGCGATCAAGGACTTCGTGGCCGACTCCTTCAGCGCCGACGACGAATCGCCGGTGCGGACATTGCAGGTCGGCGAGCGCAAGGTCCTGGTCGAGCAGGGTCGGCTGGTGGTGCTCGCCGCCATCGTGCGCGGCAGCCCGCCGCAGGCGCTGATCGTGCAGCTGCAGACCACGCTAAATACGGTGGAGGCCGCGCACGGTCCGCTGCTGCAGGCCTTCGACGGCGACGCGACCCCGTTCGCGGCGATCCGGGGTCTGCTCCAAGACTGTCTGCAGACCCAGGAGGTCCAGCGCAGGCCGCGCCGCCGACCCTGGCTGGTCCCGGCGCTGATCCTACTGTGTGCGGCCCTGGTACTCGCAGTCCCCGGCTACCTGCACCTGCGCGAGCGCGCCGTGCGCGACGCCGCGCTGGCGGCCCTCGCCGCCGAGCCCGGCATCCTCGTCACCGAGGTCCGTCGCGACGGCGGCGACACCCTGGTCAGCGGCCTGCGCGATCCCCTGGCGCGCGACCCGGAGACGGTGATCGGCGCCGAGGCGGTCGCGGGGATGCGCTGGCGTTGGCAGCTGCGACCCTTTCTGTCCACCGACCCGGCGCTGCTGCTGGCGCGGGTGCAAGATGCCTTGGCGCCGCCCCCGGGCGTCGGGCTGGCCTTCGACGACGGCGTGCTGCGGCTCACCGGTGAGGCCCCGGCCAGCTGGCTGCGGTCGCTGCGCGATCTTGCCGCCGGCATCCCCGGCATCGCTGCGGTGGATACCGCGGGGCTCGTCGCCCACGATCCGGCGGCGTCCCTGGAGCGGCTCTGGGCCCAGGCGCAGGCGGCACTGCGCGCGGAGCCCGGACTGCTGCTGATCGACGCCGAGCGCGATGGCCGCAGGGTGCGGGTCCGCGGTCTGCGCGACGCCCTCGCCCGAGACCCCCTTGCGGTGGTCGGCGCCGACGCGGCGGCGGCGTTCGACTGGACTCAAGACTGGCGCGGCTTCGCGTCGACCGACCCCGCACTGGTGCTGCGCCGGGCCGAACAGATGCTGGCGCCCCCCGACGGCGTGCGTCTGCGGCTCAACGACGGCGAGCTGGTGATCGCGGGCGAGGCGCCGCGGGCTTGGGCGGATCGCCTGCCGGCGCTGCTGCCGGGCCTGGTCGGCGTGACCGGCTATCGCACGGCGGGGCTTCGCATCCTTGACGAGCGCCGGGGGCCGCTGGAGCAGGTCGCGCAGGCGCGGCGCGAGATTGAGGACGCCCACCTGTTCTTCGCCAGCAGTGCCGCCAGCCTGCGGCCGGATCAGCTCGTTCGGTTGGATGCCCTGGCAGCGGCCATGCGCCGGCTGGCGGCGGCGGCCGGCGCCCTCGGATTGACCCCGAGGTTTGTCGTGACCGGGTACGCGGACCCAACGGGCTCGCGCCAGCGCAACCGTGCCCTGAGTCTGGAGCGTGCACTTTGGGTGTCCGAGCAGCTAGTCGCCCGCGGCGTCGATGCGCGGCTGTTTCTCACCGCGCAGATCGGTCTTGGCGCGTCGTCCGTCGCCGAGCGGCGCGAGCGGTTGTCGAGGCGGCGCGTGGGCATTGATGTGCTGTTGCTCGACGAGCACGGCGCGCATTCGGCGCTGCCCGCGTCCGGTTGACGCGGCGCCTGCGTCCCGATCATCGGAATCGCACGTTATGATCCAAAAAAAGGTCTGCCTGCTCGGCACCTTCGCGGTCGGCAAGACCAGCCTGGTGCGGCGTTTCGTGGACAATGTCTACGCCGACAAATACCTCACCACCGTGGGCGTCAAGATCGACCGCAAGGTCATCCCGCGGCCGCAAGGCCCGTTGTCGCTGATGCTCTGGGACATCCAGGGCGAGGACCGCTTCGCGCGCATCCTGCCGACCTATGTGCGCGGTGCCGCCGGCTGTCTCCTGGTGGCCGACGGCACCCGCCCCGACACCCTGAAGCAGGCCCTCGACCTGGAGCGGCGGGTCAAGGAGATTGCCGGCGATGTGCCCATGCTGCTGCTCGTCAACAAGGCCGACCTGAAGTCGAGCTGGGAGCTGGATGCGGCGCGACTCACCGGGCTGGCCGCGGCGGGGCGGCAGCCGATCGAGACCAGCGCCAAGTCCGGTGCCGGCGTCGAGGCCGCGTTCAATATCTTGGCCGAGCGCATCCTGACCGGATGAGCGCGCAGACCCTGGCGCGGCTATTGCGCGCCATGGACACACTGATCCTGCGCCGGCAGGCGCCGGGGCGGTTTCGGATCATCGGCGAGCCGCCGCGCTGGTGTCTGCCCTGGTGCCCGGCAGGCGCGGGCGAGCCGGTGGTCGCCGATGCCGCGGCCTGGCCGACCTTTATCGGCCATTTCCTCGACGAGGCCGAGCCGTTCTGGGCGGCGGGGCAGGCGGGTGAGCTGCGCTCCGGGGCCTTCAGCGAGCAGACCGCGGCGGGCGACCTCGGCAGCCTGGAGGCGGTCGCCTACACCGTCGACGGGGAGTGCATCCTCACCCTGGCCCGACTCGGGGCCGCTCATCGCGAGACCCATCGGGTGTTGCAGCTGGCCCGCGAGGGCCAGCTCGCCTACGCCCAGCTAGAGCAGGCGCAGGCGGCCTTGCAGCAGAGCGAGGCGCGCAACCAGGACCTGATCGCCAGGCTTGAGGCGCAGCAGGCCAACCTGGTGGCGGTCCTCAACCAACTGCGGGTCGGCACGCTGCTGCTGGATGCCGACGGCGCCATCCTGGTGGTGAACCGCACCGGCGGGCAGGTCATCGGCGACCGCGATGAGGCGCTGATCGGCCGCCACTGGCGCGACGCCCTGCCGCTCGGCGATGACGTGCGCCGCCGCGTGGAGCGGATGCTGGCGCTGCCGTCCGAGCGCCGTACCCGCATCGCCACGCCGCTGCGCTCGGCGCGCGGGCAGTGCTACCGCATGGAGCTGGATGTGCAGGATGACCCCTCCGACGCCCGCCGGCGCATGCTGTTCTTCTACGATGTCTCCGAGCTGCATGACCTCCAGCGACTGCTCGGCGAGCAGCGCGGGGATGCCGACATGCTCGGCGAGAGCCTACCCATGCGCGAGGTTCAGCGCGAGATCCGCGCCCTCGCCGGTCTGCGCACCAGCGTGCTCATCGACGGCGAGACCGGCACCGGCAAGGAGTTGGTTGCGCGTGCCCTGCACCGGGCCGCTGGACGCGCGGATGCGCCCTTTGTCGCCGTCAACTGTGCGGGCTTGAGCGAGTCCTTGCTCGCTAGCCAGCTGTTCGGCCACCGCCGGGGCGCCTTCACCGGGGCGGTGGCGGACCAGCAGGGCCTGTTCGAGGCGGCCAATGGCGGCACCCTGTTCCTGGACGAGATCGGCGACATGCCGGTGTCCGTGCAGTCCAGCCTGCTGCGGGTGCTGCAGGAGCGCGAGCTCACCCGGTTGGGGGAGACCCGTCCGCGCAGGATCGACGTGCGGCTGCTCGCCGCCACCCATCGCGACCTCGCCGACGAGGTGGCCGCGGGCCGGTTCCGTGCCGATCTGCTCTATCGCATCCGCATCGCCCGGATTCGGGTGCCGCCGCTGCGTGAGCGCGGCGACGACCTCGACCGTCTCAGCCAAGCCTTCCTTGCCGAGTTGCGGGCCGTCATCGGCAAACCCATCGAGGGGCTCGGCACCGCCGCCGCGGCGCTGTTGCGGCGCTATCCCTGGCCGGGCAACGTGCGCGAGCTGCGCAGCGCCATCGAATACGCCGTCATTCGTTGCCGCGGCGTCGTCATCCAGCCCGAGGACCTGCCGCCGGAGCTGTTGGCGGAGCGACCGCTTGAGCGACCGCGGGACCTGCAGGTGCGCGATGAGGCCCCGCCGGTCGATGCCCGCGCGCGGCTCGAATGGGCGCTCGCGCGCGCCGATGGCAACCGCACCCGGGCGGCACGCCTGCTCGGGATCAGCCGTGCAACCTTTTACCGGCGGCTGGCCGAGCACGGCATGGTCTGAGATCGGTGCGGCGGCCCGCGTTGCCGCATCCTGCTGCTACCGCGTTTGCCTTGGAAGCGGTAGCATCGCCATCGCACAATCGCCAACGCAAGAGGTCCATCATGCACACCCAGCCCCTGAAGGCGCTGGCCGCCGCGTCCGCCATCGCCCTGACCATCGCCGTTGCCGGCTGCGGTCGGGATGAGCCGCAGCCGACGTCGCAGTCGGCGGTGCCCGCGCCGGAGGCGCCGATCGCCGACACCCAAGCCGTTGCTGCAGCGCCCGCCGCCGAGCGGCCGGCGCCGGTCGCCGCGTCGGCATCCCAGCCGACCCTGACCTCGGAGCCGGAGCCGGAGCCGGATGCCGCGGTGGTCGGCGAGCGGCACGTGCCGTCCGCGGCGCAGCGTCTGAACGATCAGGCCACGGCCATGACGGCCGCGGTCGCGGGCTATCTGGACAGCGGCGATCTGGCTGCCGCCCGCGGTGCCCTGGGCCGCCTGACAGGCATCCAGGATCGGCTCCCCGAGCACCTGCAAAAAGAGATTGAGGCCCTGGGGCAACAGCTTGCGGCACGCGCCGCCCACGCCCGCAACCCTTGAGCCGCTGCCTCGCTCCGATCCTAAACGAAGCGCATCCACCGTTTTTGCCTGCCCGCCACCCGCGATGAACGCAACCCACGTGCACAGCGTGCTCCTGATCGACGATCACCGCCTCACCTACGAAGGCGTCGCCGCCGTGCTCGCGGGCGAGCCGGACCTGCGTCTGCTGAGCCATGTGTCGCACCCCGGGCAGGCCGTGCAGATCGCCCAGTTGCACAAACCGGACCTGGCGCTGGTGGACATCTGCATGCCCGGCATCAACGGCGTCGATGTGACGCGGGCGTTGCGAAGCGCCGCCCCCTTCTGTCGCGTACTGGCCCTCTCGGCCTACGACGACCCCTATCTGGTGGGGCAGATGATCGAGGCCGGCGCCCGCGGCTATGTGCTCAAGAGCCAGGCCGGCGTCGAGCTGGTGGACGCCTTGCGCACCGTGCTGCGCGGCGACCTGTATCTCAAGGCCGTCGAGCAGCCCGACGTCGGCGGGGAGAAGCGCGGCCTCTCTGAGCGCGAGCGGCAGCTGTTGCGGTTGATCGGTGCCGCCAAGACCAACAGCGAGATGGCGCACGAGCTCGGCATCAGTGTCAGCACCGTCGAGACCCACCGTCGCCGCATCATGCGCAAGCTCGGCATCGACAACGCCGTCGAGCTGGTGCGTGCCGCGATGCAGCTCGGACGCTGAGACCCGATGGCGTCTTCGCTGCTCGCAGGCGTCCGGCCACATCGCCGAGATCGAACTCGCAGCAGGTTATCCAGCACAGCGCCGATCGCCCGCGGCTCGCGCGCCAGGTACGTCCATGACATCGCATCCAACCTGTTCGGCCGTTCACCAACCGCCCGCGACCACCGCGATCCACAGCATGTCCCGCCAAGACGTGCGCAACGGCACAGGCCCCTTTCTCGCGCTCCCGCTCGGCGCGCCGGGGTCCTTGATCGGTGCGTTGTCGCGCTCGTTCCGCGCTCTCGGCGGCGCCGCAGTTGGGCTGGACTGTCGGCCTGAACGACGTCCAGTGCTGCCCCAGAGCCCGGAGGGCGTTCGGCCAACGACAATGAGAATCACCATTATGCGATACCAAATCCTCCCTGCCGCGGTCTTGCTCTTCCTGTGCTCGTCCGCATCTACTGCACTTCAGGTACCGACCTCTTGGGATGCCGCCGACAACCTTGTCGTTTCCGCCGCTGGCGCAGCATCGGCGCAGGCAGGCGGGGAGAGCGACATCGCAATGACGCTCAGGAACGGGCTATCGGATGATTATGCGTTGGTGGGTGCCTCCAGCCCATCGGCGGCTGCCGCCGAACTGCGCGGGGGAGGTGGCGCGGTCCAGGTCGCTCAAGCCGCTCGCATCGAGCTGCCCGGCGGCGAGACGGTCGTGCTGCGCCCGGGTGGGCCCTCAATCCGGCTGACGGGTCTGAAACGCGCGCTCGCCGCCGCTGATCAGGTCTCCGTCACCTTGAAGCTCGACGGCGGCAGCACCTTGGACGTGCTCCTCCCGGTGCGGGACCTGTCGCGTTGAGGCTCGGCTAGGTCCGCAGCTGCCGCGCCGCCTTGCTGATGCCGGTCGATCGTTGGCATGAGCCGGATGTCGCGGGCGCGGCGCGGCCCCGCTGCAACGATGCCGAAGCCGGCCCCCTGACGCGGCGCAACGTCCGGTTCGCGGGACTGACGTGCGGTTAACCTGCGCGGCCTTTGTCGGGGAATCCGGGATAGCCCAGAGCCGCACGAGCAGCTAGAATGCTCGGACGGAGGCGTGCGGATTGCGAAATCGCATTTTGGTCTGGCCACCTTACGAACGGTCGGGCAGACCGCTCGGCGATGAGCGATACCCGTCTTCGTCTTGGTTTGCCTGGCCGCATTCCGCATCTTGTCTGGCCTAGGGTCGCAGACGCGAGACAACGCGCAGATCCGGGGCGACATGCGCGCCATGCAGCGCCAAAACAACGTACAGCACAAAGCCCGCCCAAGGCGGGCTGCGATACCGCGAGAAAAATGACGACAATCAAGACCGGTACAGCGAGGGCGCCTTCCGTGCCCAAGACATCGCAAGCCATGCAAACATCGCTGCCGGGCACACCCGCGCCCGTCTGCGATGCACAGCGTCCGGTCGCCGCTGCCGCGGCATCGCCGCGCGTCTTACTGTCGACCCACCGGTCCGGTGCACGCCCGATCTTCATTTCATCCGTTCCGGAGTCATCCATGGACCCCAGCGCAACGCATCCCTCCCACGACCATCCGCGGCCGACACCACCCGCTCGGCAGCGGGTGCCGCGAACGGCGCATAGTCCGTCGCTGGGGATGTCGGGTCCACCGAGTCTGAGCCGAAGCCCTATGAACAATCGCCGCCCCTCTCTCATCGGACGTGCCGCCGGACTGTTGCTCGGCGTCGGTCTGGTGCTCGGCATTGGCACCGCGCTGGACGTAAAGGAGGCCCGGGCGCACAACCTGCAGACCAAGATGGTCTACATGTTCTTCGATCCGGGCACCCAGCAGATGTTGGATGAGCGAATCGCGGGCAACGACCCGAGCTACCCGGACTACGCCCCACCGGAGCCGCTGCTCAAGGTCGGCGACGAGCTGGGCATGATCATCAAGGTCATCCCCCGCGACGGCACCAGCACCGGCGTCGGCGGTCATGTCGACTTCTACGTTCCCAACGGCGTCCAGGTCATCGACGCCGCCTACATCCTGCCCGGCGACAGCGACACCTCCGACGGTCTCGTCGGCTACGACAAGGTGCCGATGAAGGGCCAGTCCCTGATCGCCATCGGCGACGGCCCGGTGGGCGCCAAGACGACCGCCGAGTTGGCCGGTCTCTCCGGCACCTACACCAATGTCCTCGGCAACACGCAAGACCCGGTGGATGCGAGCGGCACGCACCTGGGCACCGTCTCCGGCGTCTACGGCGACACCGGTATCTTCTATGCCACCGATCCCGACACCGCCTTCGGCTCCTGGCAGGTCTATACCGGAAACAGCGCCGACGACCTTTGCGGCACCGACGGCGTCAACCTGGACATCGGCGGCACCGCCAACTTCATCACGAACAACTCCGGCGACACCTTCGTCCCCTGCAACAAGTGGGACGCCGAGCAGATGTTCGCCTGGGGCGTCAAAGGCACCGACTGCACGCTGACGGGTTGCGTCGGCTCCCCCATCGTCGACTATGGCGACGGTCGCGGCAACGCCCCGTGGGGCTTCGCCGCCGGTACCGGCGGCCCCGAGAGCGGCTACGCCTGGAACTTCGACTGGGACGAATATGTCTCGCTCGGCGCCGATCCGGCCACCGACATGCAGGCGGCCATGAGCCCCGACGACGTGGGTCCGTGGAAGCGCATCCAATATCCCGGCAGCCGCATCACCCAAGACGACCCGGGTCTGGTCAGCACCGATCTCGGCATCTCCTCCATCGACGCCGGCGACCTGGGCTACGACCTCAGCCCCGCCAACCCGCTGCCGGCCACCGTCGACCAGGCCGATGCGGGCAGCCCCAAGGCCATCCGCTGGGCCGTCGGCCAGCTCACCGACGAAGTCCCCGAATACGTCTGGGTCAAGTTCAAGGTCCTGGATACCGCAGCCATCCTCAACCCGGATGGCTGTCCCGTCTTCCACAGCGACACCTTCGGCGGCGATGCCGGCGGCACCGACAACGGCAAGGACCACCTCTGGCGCTACTATGAGCCGACCCGCATCTCTTGGGATGCTTGCGTCGCCCTCGGCAAGCCCGCCGACCCCATCGCGATCGCGCCCGGTCAGACCTACACCTACAAGATCAAGGTCTACAACGCCGGCGGCGACGGGACCACTCAGACCAATCTGACCAACGTCACCGTCATCGACACCCTGCCCAGCGGAGTCGATTTCGTCAGTGCCGACCCGGCACCCAACGCCGGCCCCGACCCCCTCGTCTGGACCGTGCCGAGCATCCTCCAGGGCGATCTGTTCGAGGCCGAAGTCACGGTAACCGCCAACGGCAGCGGCCTGCTTGAGAACCAGCTCTGCGTCAGCTCCGACCAAAGGCCTGATGTCTGCGCGCAGGATCAGACCCCATCCGGCAGCGTGCCCATCCTCAAGCAGAGTAAGGTCGCCTCCAGCGCCAGCGTCGCCCCCGGCGACCCGGTCACCTATACCATCACCATCGACAACATCGGCACCGGCCCCAGCGGCAGCCCCATCGAGATCGTCGAGCGGTTCGAGTCGCCCTTCACCTACGCCAGCCTTGGCAGCGTCACCCTGAACGGCGCGTCGGTCACCGCCACGGTCGATTCCAGCAATTCGCAGGAGCCCGTCTTCACCGTTGCCGGCGCCATCAACGGCGGCGAATCGCTGCTGCTGAGCTTCACCGCCAACAGCAATCCCAACGCCGAGCCCGGCACCTATTGCAATTCCTACACCAGCTTCGCCGGCGGCACGCCTCTGTCCACCGGCTCCCAGGCCTGCGTCAACCTCGGCGGCGCCAAGGTCGGCGGCACCATCTTCCGCGACTGGCTCGGCGACGGCACCCAAGACGTGCCCGGCGACGAGGGCGCCCCCGGCGTCACCGTCACGCTGCTCGACTGCGGCGCCGACCTGACCTGCGGCAACGCCGACGACGGCGCCACCAAGACCACCACCACCGACGCCAACGGCGACTACCTGTTCGAGGGCTTGGCCCCGGACGAGGTCACCGGCACCCGCTACGAGATCGCCGTGTCCGACGGGAGCGGCAGCCGCTCGAAGGCTACAGCCAAACCGCCGACCCCACCGGCGCCTGCGGTGGCGGCTGCGCCAACACCTTCGAGGTCCTGCTGGCCGACGACGGCGAAAGCCTCGACAACGACTTCGGCTACCAGCCTCTCGGCACCGGAGCCATCGGCGACCTAGTATTCGAAGATGCCAACGACAACGGCGTCTTCGATGGCGCCGACGTGGTCATCGACCTCGTCAACGTCCTGCTCTTCGAGGACGGCAACGGCGACGGCATCATCGATCCAGACGACACTCAGATCGCGAGCGCCGTCACCGACGGCAGCGGCCTTTACCAATTTACCGGCCTGGCCGAAGGGCTCGACTACATCGTCTTCGTGCCGCGCACCGGCAATACCGAACTTGCCGGGCATTTCCCCGAGTCGTACCGCATTGCAACGCCGCTGAACAACCCGTTGGCCGTCCCGGACCTCTCCGGCACCGTTGACGACGCGGACTTCGGCTTCTTCGGCGTCACCACCAGCAACCTGAGCGGACGTGCCTTCCAGGACGAGAACACCAACGGCGTGTTCGACGCCGGCGACGTGGTCATGCCCGACGTCACCGTCATCCTTGAGGACGGCACCTGTGATCCGGCGACCACCGGCCAAGGCAACAGTTGCCAGCGCGACGTGACCGGTCCCAACGGCATCTATGTGTTCTCGGACCTGACGGCCGGCGACTACGTCGTCAACATCCTTGAGACAGACCCGGACGTCCCGAACGGCTACGCCCCGAGCCGCGACAACATCGCCGTGACGGTGCCGGAGAGTCAGGACGTCGCCGATATCGACTTCCCGTTCACGCAACTGCTGACCAAGAGCGTCGACAACGCCAACCCGGGCCCTGGCGACACCCTGACCTACACCGTCACGCCCAACTACACCGGCTCCGAGCTGCTGCAGAACGTCACCCTGACCGACCCGGTTCCCACCGGCACCACCTTCGTCAGCGCGGGCGAGGGCGGATTCCTCGGTTCCGGTCCGGGCGGCCCGATCACCATCGACGTCGAGGAGGACACCTACCTCAACGCCAAGGATGACGACAGGAACTACGGCGTGTCCGCGACGCTGGGCACCGGTAAGGAAGGCGGCGACACCCAGCGGGCGCTGGTCCGGTTCGAGGTGGGCGCGATCCCGTCCACGGCCACTATCACCTCCGCCGTGCTGCGGATGACCAAGACCGGGGGCGACAACGACGCCTTCAACGAGAGCGCCCATCGGGTCACCGCCGAGTGGACCGAGGGCGGCAACGACAATTCGAATACCGACCCGAACGAGTCCAACTGGACCGAGCGCACCGCATCCGATCTTTGGGCCACCGCTGGCGGCGATTTCGATACCACCGCCCTCGATACCACCGCGGTCTCTGTCGACGGGACCTACGATTGGGACGTGACCTCGGCCGTTCAGAGCTGGGTCGATGGGTCTGCCGCCAACTATGGTCTGTTGGTCAAAGAGGCCGCCGGCAGCTCCGTCGGCAA
>CALOBA010000059.1:0-102236 GCA_942491465.1 uncultured Gammaproteobacteria bacterium | reverse complement strand
CGCGCTTGCCCTCGCGCAGCAGGCCGATGCCGTAGTCGTTCCACCGCTCCCATGGTCGCCTTAGGCCGCGGTCCACCGCATCGGCGGGCCGGTCGGCGACGGGCAGCTCCAGCCGGTCCTCGGCGAGGGTGGTGATCGGCAGGTCGTTGAACGAAGGCTCCCAGGCGCCCGCGGTGCTCGCGCACATAGCGGTAGAAGCGGCTGTCGAACTTGCGGTAGCGCAGCGCGGCATCGATCTGGATGGGTCCTTGCGCACATCGTCCGGCACCTGGAAGGCGTAGTGAACGACGGCCGCCGCGCCGGGGGGATCTGGTGGTCGTAGAGGGCGACGGCGATGTCCTGGGCATTGCGCCGCTCGATGCGGTTGCCGTGGCGATCGAGCAGATAGGCGTTGCCGTACCAGGCCTGGCCGCATCGACGCGCCCGGCCGCATCCAACGCGCCGGAGCGGCCGATGATGCGCCCACCATCGCGCAGGGTCAGATCGAGCCAGACCTGGTTGGAGTCCGGCGTCCCTTGGGTGAGGTGATGGCCGATGCCCAGGGTGCGCACGACCACCTCCAGCAGATAGCGCCGACCCGGCTGCAGGGCCGGCAGCTCGGGGCGCAGCGGGTCATGCAGACGCCCGTCGATGCGCCCGTCTTCCTTCAAGCCGAAGATGTCCACGCGGGCGGCGCGCTGCAGCATGGCGACCCGCTCGGCGTTCTCGTCGGCCGGCCGGCCCAGCATCGCCGGCACGGCGGTGTTGGCGGCGGCGAACAGGTGATCGTGCACCGCCGGCGCATCGGCCCCCGGTAGTCGCCGGGCCGCCGGATCAGCGGACGGCCGCGGCGGCATAGCGGCAGCCGCTGCAGCCGGTCTCGGCCCGCTCCGGGTAGTAGAAGCTGTCCACCCGATGGCCGGAGACACCGCTCAGACGGAAGGTTGCCGTAGTGGTTCTGGCCCCGCAGCCAACGGTAGTGGTTCAACGCCTCGGGCAGGTGGACCTTGTGGCAGGCGCTGCAGAATGCGGGTTCGCGGTGCAGGGGCTTGAGCAGGCTGTGCTTGTGAAACGCCGGTTTGGCCTTGATCAGTTGGCGGTTGACGAAGTGCAAAAAGGGTTGCTCACCGAATGCAAACGGATACCGCGGCGGGTCCTCCAGCCGGTAGTCGCCGTTGCCGCGGGGGCTGTTGACGGCGCTGACCCCATGGCAGCCCAGGCAGGTGATGCCGGCATCGGCGCCGGGGTCGGCATCGGGGTCGTAGGCGGGATCATCGAAATGACCGCTGAGCAGGGGCACCTGGTCATGACAGACGGCGCACAGACGGGTGACCGCGACGTCGCCGTCGCGGGCGGCGACCAGATTGCGGGTGTCCTCGATGCTGAAGCGATAGGCCGGATTATTGAACGAACTCAGCCGATGCACGCTGCCGGCATGGCGGGCGGCGATGTCGGCATGACACTCGGCGCAGACCTCATCGCGCATCAGGTGCTCGGCCGGGATGGATGCCGCCGCAGCGGCGGCGGGCACCTGCACCAGCGCCGGCGAGAACCCCCGGCTCAGGGGTCGCGCCCCGCCCTGATCGGCACCATGCAGGCCGACCCCGACCGCGCCGGCGGCGACTGCGGCCAGTCCCCAACCCACGCCGATGCGCCAGCGCAGCGCCGGACCCGCCAGCCGATGCAGGACGAACAGCCAGACCACCGCCAACGGCGCCAAGACGTGGACCCCGTAGAAGATCGCGCGCAGGGCGGGATCATTGACCTCGAACAAGCCGAATCGGGTCAACAGCACGCCGGACAGCAACAGCGCAGTCAACGCCGCATACAGCGCCATCCCGGCCCGCACCGCGTAGCGGTTGGGGCGCCGCCGGGCGCGACGGAAGTGCAGCACGCCAAACAGCAGCGCCGGCACCAGCAGCAGGAGCCCCAGCCCCAGATGGAGCAGAAACAGGCCCAGATAGACCCCGTTCTGGAGCACCCGACCGGTCACCGCCTCGGCGACGGTCACGGCGACCAGATAGGCGGAGTCGATGACCAGCAACCCGAACAAGAGCAGGACCACCCACAGCAGACGGCGCAAACCGGGGGTCAGCACGGGACGCGGCGACGGAGACGACGGGGTGTGGGGGGCTGGCATCATCGAGGACCGACAGAAAGGCGATGGCGGGAGCGGGGGCTTCGGTCGCCAATTTTAGGCAAGCGCCACCCCCGTTGACCATGCTCCGGGCCAGCATCGCCCTTGCCCGGCGGTGCGCAAGCCTCACCCTATCTATTTCCCCAGGGCGAACGATTGAAAAGCACCCCGCAACGGCAACCGCGCCCCTGCAACCTCCACCGTATCCGCGAGCCAACGCCCATGAGCCAAGCCAGCCCCAACGATCTCTCCGCCGGCCCCAAGCACTGTGCCCGCTGCGGCGCGAGCTTCATCTGCAAGGTCGACGACCTGCCCCATTGCCAGTGCGTCAACGTCCCCGTCTCACCCGAGCTGCTCGGGACACTGAAGGACGATTACAGCGATTGCCTGTGCTCACGCTGCCTCAAGGAGCTGGCGGGCAAGGAGCGCGACGGCGACCAGCTACTCGAGCCCTGAGACGCCGCGCCTCAGGCGGCAGCGCCCGAATCAATCGTCGCCTTGCCGGCGTGCCGCAGCAGCGCCTCGACGTTATCGCCATCGGCGGGATAGACCGCCCGACCGACCTTGAACCCGGGCTCGGCGGCTGCGTATCCGGCGACGCTGCAACCCGTCCCCTAAGCTCGGCGATGATCGCATCCGCCTCGCCGGGCCCATGGGCGTCCTCAAGCAACACCAACAGCGCACCGTCGGCGGCGTGGGCGAGCAGGGACTCTTGGGGTAGCTGATCACGCAGCACGACGGCGAAGCGACCGATCAGATCCCGCTGCTGCGCATCCTCCGGCACCGACTCGGGCCGCAGCAGCAACAGGGCCAAGGCCTGCTCGCGGCGACGGGCGCCCAGCAGCGCCTGCGTGAGCAGGGCCGTGGCAAGCTCCGGTCCGGGCAGGCCGGTGTGCGCGTCGTACAGGGACGGGGCGCTCGCCGGTTCCGTACCCAGCCCGCCGCCGACCGCGCGGACCGTGCCGATGTAGCGACTGGGCCGGCCCTCGATATCGTCCACCCGAACCAGCTCCAAGCGCGCCGGGGCCGCCTGACCATCGGCCTGGCGACCGCGGACCTGGCCCTGCCAGCGTCCCGCGGCGCCGAGCTGGCGCTCCACCTCCCGTCGCCAGATCGGCGTTGCGGCCTCCGCCAGCATCCGCGCGATGTCCTTCCCCACCAGATCGCCGCCACCATAGCCCGGCAACGCCGCCAGCGCCGGGTTGACGGCGATGACCCGCCAACGGGCATCGGTGATGAAGATGCCTTCGCCGGCGCCGCGAAACAGGATCGATGCCTCGCGCTGATGTTCGGCATCGCGCACCCGCTGCAGCGCGAGCTGGGCCATCCGCGCGAACTCCCCGAGCAGGTCCAGATCGGACTCCAGCGGCTCCAAGGGCTCGGACAGGAACACCGAGAATAGACCCGAGAGCCGACCGGGCTCCTCCTTGAACGGCACCGACCAACAGGCGTTCAGCCCGGCCCGCTGGACCTCCTCGGCACAACCGGCCCAATCCGGCGCCGAGGCGATGTCGCTGACCACCGTCGGTACAACGCTGCCGCGGCCCGGGATACAGCACGGGCGGCCCGGGCCGTGGACGCCGGACCCCAGCAGCGCCACCAGGCTGTCGGGCAGACTCGGGGCAACCGCGGTGCAGAAGCTGCCGTCGTCCCGATCCGCGAGCTGGATGCAGACGCGCAGCTCCGGGCGGATCTGCTCCAGCTGCAAGGCAAGCTGCGTGAGCAGGCGCGGCAAGGATTCACCATCGAGCAGCCGGTCGAGCAGCGCCAACCGGGCCTGGCGCCGGGCTTGAGACTCCTTGGTCTCGGTGATGTCGCGCCACACGCCGATGGCCCCCTGCGGCAGGCCGGCGACCTCGTCGTCGGGCTCGAACGGGTCCCGTCGCTGCGGATCGCGCAGCAGCCGCAGCTCATCCTGCATCCAGCGGATGCGGCCCCAGCCGTCGACGAAGCGGTATTCCAGGCTCAGGCTGCCCACCGCCCCCAGCTGCTCGACCTCGCCCAGGACGCGCTCGCGGTCGTCGGCGTGCAGCCGTTCCGGCCACCAGCCCGGCAACTTGACCTGGGCCTCGGAGAAGCCGAGCAGCCGCGGCGTGTTGCCGCTGACCCAATCGATGGACGGCGTCGGTGCACCCAGGCCGCGGCTGTAGAGCACCACCGGACTGGCCGACATCATCAGCTTCAGCCGATCGGTGGCCTCGGCCAGGCTGCGCTGCTCGCGCACCAGCTCGGCCTGGCGGTAGGCCCGCTCCAGCGTCGACGGCAGCTCGCGCAGATAGGTGGCGTGCTTGGTCAGATAGTCGTCGGCGCCCAGGTGCAGGGCACGGGCGGCGATCTCCTCGCCGCCCTGCCCCGAGACCATGACGATGGGGATCTGCAGCCCGCGGTCGGCGCGCAGGACCTTGACCAGCTCCAGGGCATCCATGCCGGGCAGGCGATAGTCGAGCAGCACCAGGTCGTAGCTGCACGCCTCGTCGGGGGCGCTCGGCAGGCGCTCCAGCACCGTCGAGGCATCCGGCACCACCGCGAGGCGGATATGGGGGGCGTAGCGGATCAGGTGCCGCCGGGTCAGGTCGATGTCCGCCTGGTGATGCTCGGCGTAGAGTACCCGCAGACGCTGGCTGCGCCGCCGCGCGCTGTCGAGAAAGCGCCGCCGGGCGGAGGCCAACGTCGAGGCCAGCCGCTTGAGTTCGCCCTCGCCCTTGATTAGATAGTCGTCGGCCCCGGCGTGCAGCGCCACCGCCGTCGACTCCTGGTCGTCGCAGACCGTGAGCACGACCACCGCCGTGGCCAGTCGCCGCTCGCGCAGCCAGCCGAGCAGTTCCAGGCCGTCGCCGTCGGGCAGCTTGAGATCGAGCAGCAGCAGGTGGGGCGGCACCGGCGCATTGAGCAGCGCGCGGGCCTCGGCCAGGGTGCCGACCTGGGTCAGGGCGAACGGCGTCGCGGACGACGCCAGGGCGCCGCGCACCAGCTCGGCGTCCACCGGACTGTCCTCGACGTGCAGCACGCGCATGACGCCGGGCTCGAAGGCCTGTCGCGCGATGTCAACCATTCATCGTATCTCCATCCGGCCCGCGGGGCGCCGGAAGATTGACGTGACACCAGTAGCGGCGGGGCAACGCCACCAGGTCCCGGAAGCGATCGAAGTCGGCGCCCGCGTCGCCGCTCATGCCGGCAGCTCCACGAAGAACCTGGCCCCCTGCCCCGGGCACTCTCGGCCCAGACCCGACCGCCCATGCGCTGCACGGCACGGCGCACCAGGGCGAGCCCGACGCCGGTGCCGGGGAATGCCTGGCCGCGCTGCAGGCGCTGAAAGACGTCGAAGATGCGATCGTGGAATTTCATATCGAAGCCGATGCCTTGGTCGCGGACGCTCAGGATAGTCGATCCGTCGCGGCGCTGCGCCCCGATCTCGATCGCCGGCGGCTGCTCGCCATGGAACTTCAGCGCATTGTCGAGCAGGTTGCGCAGCACCAGGGCCAGCGCGTCCACATCGGCCTCCACGGCGTCCACGGCGATGGCGCGGGTGATCCGGGCGGCGGTGGCGTCGATGTCGTGCCGGCGCGTCGCGATCAGCTCGTCGATCAGCGCGGGCAGATCGATCACCTGGCGGCGCAGCCGCTGCCGGTCCATGCGCGAGTAGGCCAGCAGGTCCTCGATCAGCTCGTCCATGCGCGCCACGCCCTCGCGGACGTTGCCCAGGAAGGTTCGACCCTCGTCATTGAGCTGGGCGGCATGGTCGTTCAGCAGCAGCCGGCTGTAGCCGCCGATGGCGCGCAACGGCGCCTTCAGATCATGGGAGACGGAATAGGCGAAGGTCTCCAGCTCGCGGTTGGCCTCGGTCAGGGCCGCGGTGCGCTGGGCGACCCGCCGCTCCAGGTCGGCGTTGAGCTCACGGACCCGAAGCTCCGCCTGGTGCCGCTCGCTGATGTCGAGCATGCTGCCGATGATCGCCGGCCCATCCTCGAGGCGGATGCGCGAGCCGTAGACCTCGATCGGGAACAGGCTGCCGTCGCGCCTGCAGGCCACCGACTCGTAGTGCATCCGCGGTTCCTCGCCGCTCTCGCGCTTGCGCATCTGCGCGAAGACCCGGTGCCGCTGGTCGGGCGCGATCAACGCCGAGGCATCCAGCCCGATCAGCGCCTCCGGGCTGTCGTAGCCGTACAGCTCGGCGAAGCGTGGATTGACATACACCACGCGCCGCTCCTGGAGTACGTAGATCCCGGTCATGGAATGCTCCACCAGGGCGCGGAAGCGCTCCTCACTGACCTGGAGCTTCGCCTCCGTGTGCCGGCGGGCGGCGTCGGCCTCGGACAGCTCCAGCGCCAGCCCAAGGTCGCTGGCCAGTTCATCGAGCAGCCCGAGCACGGCGTCGTCGAAGAAGCCGGCGGCATCGGCATACAGGGAAATGGCGCCGCGCACCCGCTCGCCGACCCGCAGCGGGAAGGCGGCCGCCGCCCGAAAGCCCTGGGTCAGGGCCGCGTCCCGCCAGGGCAGCATGCGCTCGTCGGTGGCGATGTCGTTGCAGCACTGATGCCGACCGTCGCGAATGGCGCTTCCCGTGGGACCGCGACCGAGGGGACCGTCGCCGCGGGGCAGGATGCGCAGCTGGTCCAGATAATCGTCATCGCCGCCGGCGCGGGCCACCGGGCGCACCCGTTCCTCGTCGTCGGCGAGCAGGCCGATCCAGGCCATCTTCAGCCCGCCGGCCTCGACGGCGAGCCGGCAGACCTCACGGTAGATCCGATCCGGATCGCGCAGCCGCACGATGCGCTCGTTGGCGGCGGCGATCAGGGCGTGGAGGTGCTTGAGTCGGCGCAGATGGACCTCGGCGGCATGCCGAGCGGTGATGTCACGGCCGATACCGAGCACGCCGAGCAGGGCACCGTCATCGCCATGGACCGGCGTCTTGATCGTGTCCAACAGCTCGCGGTGGCCGTCGCTGGCGAAGGTGACCCATTCCTCATAGCGGGTCGGGCCGTCGGCATCGATCGCCGCCTGGTCCTTGGCGCGAAAGAAGGCCGCCTGCTCCGCGGTCAGGAAATCGCTGTCCCGGCGACCGATGATGGCCGCCGCCGGGGCGCCGAAAAACTGCTCGAAACGGGCATTGCAGGCCAGATAGACGCCCCGCGGGTCCTTCAGCCAGATCAGGTCCGGCAGGCTCGCGAGCAGCGTGCGCTGCCGCGCCTCGCTATCCCCCAGCGAGGCCACCACCCGCCGCAGCCTGTCGTTCGCACGCAGGATCAGCCAGCCGGCCAACACCGCGACCAGGATCACCAGTCCCGCCGCCGCGCGCATCCCCCACTGGATCGGCGCCCTGATCCCCCACCCGGCCTTGGGCACCACCGCCAGGTCCCAACTGCCGCCGGGCAGCAGCACCTCCTGGCGCACCGGATCGGCAGCCAACACCGACGGCTCGCCGAAGAACACCGGGCCGTCGGCGCCGGTGCCGTCGGTGCCACGCACGGCGACCCGGAAATGCCCGAGCAGCGCCGTCAGGCCGGAGGCGCGATAGAGCCGGTCCACATCGAGCGCCGCCGACACCAGCCCCAACTCGTAGGCCGCCGCACCGGCGGCGGCGTCGGGCTTGAGCAGCGGGTGGCGGATGATGATCCCGAGACCGCCCTGGCGCAGCGGCAGCGGCCCGATCACCGCCGGCTCCCCGGTCTGCGCCACCCGGATCGCCCGCGGCCCCTGCTCCGGGTGGCGGCGATAGTCGAGACCGATCACCGATTCGTTGCCCTCGAGGGGATAGACCAGCCGCACCACCAGGTCCGGCGCGGCGCCGATGTTGCGCAGGCCCACGCTGTGGTCGGCGAGGGCCCGCACCAGCCGGGCATAGCGGGCCTGATCCATCCCCGGCTGGGCGGCGATGGCGCCGGCCACGGTGTGCACCAGCAACATGTTCAGATGCACCTGTCCCTCGATCCCGGCGCGCACCGCCAGCAGGGCCTGCAGGGCCGCGGCCCGCTGGCGCTGCTCGGCGCTGTCGGCGGCGATGCCCTCCACCAGCGACTCAAGCGCCAGCACCGGCACCAGCACCAGCACCGCGAGCAGCAGGCCGCCATAGATCCTCAGCGGGCGCATCCGCCCCCGCAAAGGACGCGCGGCGGGTCTGTCCCGCGCATCAGCGGCCTGGGAGATCGGGGGCTTGGGGGGATCGATTGGGGGCTGGGGCATGCCGTATCAGCAGAAATGCACAGGGCTTGGAGCAGACGGACACATGCGGCGACGCCGTCGACGGGCGTGCACAGTGGCCCATTCGGGGGCGCTGTGCAAGCGACAGGCTGGGGGCCCTCCGCCGTCGACAGCGAACCGCAGCCGCGGACCATCAGGCTATACTTATAAGGTTTTGTCTCGCGGAATTACCGACCATGACCGACACCCTCGAACGCCTCGCCGAAGTCCTCGAAGCGCGCAAACAGGCCGATCCCGACAGCTCCTACGTCGCCAAGCTCTACGCCAAGGGTCTGGACGCGATCCTGAAGAAGATCGGCGAGGAGGCCACCGAGACCGTGATGGCGGCCAAGGACGGCGTGCCCGAACGGCTCGTCTCGGAGGTTGCCGACCTCTGGTTCCACAGCCTGGTCCTGCTCGCGCAGCAGGATCTGGGCCCGCAGGCGGTGCTCGCCGAGCTCGACCGCCGCTTCGGGCTGTCGGGGCTGGAGGAGAAGGCGCGCCGGTCGGGGGGCTAGTGCAACTGCGGCAAGGTTTCACTGCCGCACGTCAAGCCGCGCTGAGTAGCCGTCGGGATCTGGATCGGGATCGGGATCGGGATCGGGATCGGAGCGGATATCGCAATCGATCCCGATAGCGATAGCGATACCGATCTCGCCCCGACGGGTTCCCGTTCGTTGGTCATATTGCGGCACTGTTGTCCTCAGCATCCATCCGACCCGAGCCATCATGTCGTACCAGATCAGCAAAAACACGCGTCTGTGCATCTCGCTCGCCGGGCGACCCCGGAGCACCGGCACCCGCTTCCACAACTTCCTGTACGCACAGCTGGGGCTGGACTATATCTACAAGGCGTGCACGACCAACGACCTGGCCTCGGCCATCGCCGGAATCCGCGCCCTGGGCATTCGCGGCTGCGACGTGGCCTCCCCCTTCAAGGAGGCCTGCATCCCGCACTTGGACAGGCTCGACCCCTCCGCCCAAGCGCTGGGCTTGGTCAACACCATCGTCAACGACGACGGGCACCTGCGCGGCTACAACACCGACTATCTCGCCATCCGCAAGCTGCTCGACCAGCGCGGCTTGTCGTCTTTGCTGTCCTTCGCGCTGCGCGGCACCGGCGGGATCGCTCGGGCCGTCGCCGGCGCGCTGAGCGACGCGGGGCTCCAAAACGGGATCATCGTCGCCCGCAACCGCAGCGCCGGCCCGCATCTGGCGGCGGAGCACGGTTATCGGTGGCAGCCCGGACTGGGCGAGGAGCGACCCGAGCTGCTGGTCAACGTGACCCCCATCGGCATGGCCGGCGGGCTGGAGGCCGAGGACATGCCCTTCGCACCGGCGCTCGTCGATGCGGCCGGCGCAGTCATGGATATGGTCGCGATGCCGGCGCGGACGCCGCTGATCCGCTATGCCGAGGCCCACGGCAAGCTCGTCATCACCGGCGCCGAGGTGATCGCCCTACAGGCCGCCGAGGAGTTCGCCCTCTGCACCGGGGTGCGCCCGAGCGATGAACAGATTCAACGCGCGTCCAAGCACGCGCGGGGATGAGTTTCGCGTGCTTCATCATTCATGCAAGACCGACCGCTCGTTCTTGCGCGGCGGCTTTTCAACCGACGGGAGTAGTCATGCGGCGGCAGACGACCAGAAGGACCCGCAGCCGCGGGAGAATCGGCCCCATAATGGGCGCTTCGACAGGCGCCCTGTTGGCGATGCTGCTGCTTGGATCGGCGTCGTCGGCGCTTGCCGACGATGATCTCCGTCGGCCGGTGATCAGGGCACAGCCCCGCGGGCTGGAGGTCCATCCGAGGCCTGTCTCGGCACCGGCCTTGCCGTCCCCCGAGCCGCCGCCGACACCACGGCCGTCTACGCAGCCAGCGCCGCCGCCGGCCGATCCCTGCCCGATCACCGCCGCCGGCGACTTCGCGGTGGATCCCGGCCGCGACCGCTTCCCCGCCTGGCTTGCCGCATTCCGCCGCCAAGCGGCCGAATGCGGCATCACCAAGGCCACGCTGGCCAGCGCCCTCGACGGCCTCGGCCACGATGCCCGCATCGCCGGCCTGGACCGCAAGCAGGCCGAGTTCAACAGCACCTTCTCCGGCTATCTGCAAACACGCATCGGCAGCGGCCTGGTCAGCCAGGGCCAGGCCCGGCTCAAGCGCTGGCGGACCCTGCTGGCGGGGCTTGATGACCGCTACGGCGTCCCCCCCGAGGTCATGGTCGCCCTCTGGGGGCTGGAGTCCGCGTTCGGCCAGGTCACCGGCGACACACCGACCATCCGCGCCCTGGCCACCCTCGCCTACGACGGGCGCCGCCGCGGCTTCTACCAGCGCGAGCTGCTGGCCGCCCTGCGCCTGATCGATGCCGGCCACAACGACGCGCGCATGCGCGGCTCCTGGGCCGGCGCCATGGGCCAGCCCCAGTTCATGCCCACCACCTTCCAGGCCCATGCCCTCGACGGCGACGGCGACGACCGCTTCGACATCTGGGGCTCGGTGCCCGACGCGCTCACCTCCGCCGCCAACTACCTGGCCGCCATCCACTGGCGGGCGGGTCAGCCCTGGGGCCGCGAGGTGCGGCTGCCGGCGGGCTTCGACGCCTACCAGGCACGCCTGCCGCTGCGTCTGGCCGATGCGGACTGGGCGGCCCAAGGCGTGGGTGCCGCCGACGGCGGCGCGCTGACCGACCTGGGACTCAGCGGCTCCATCATCCTGCCCGCCGGCATCCACGGCCCGGCCTTCCTGGTCTACGACAACTTCCGCGTCATCACCGAATGGAACCGCTCGATCTTCTACGGCCTCACCGTCGGCATCCTCTCCGACCGCCTGGCCGGCCGACCGGGCCTGATCGGCCGCGCCCCCCCCGGCGAGCAGCGACTGCGCCGCAGCGCGGTCTTCGACCTGCAGGAGGCGCTGAACCGCCAGGGCTACGACGCCGGCACCCCCGACGGCATGATCGGCATGCAGACCCGCCAGGCCCTGCGCGACTTCCAGCGCGACCGCAACCTGGTGCCCGACGCCTACCCGAGCCCCGAGACCATCGCCGCCCTGCACGGCCGACCGGCACCGAACCCCAAGCCCGACCTGACCTCGGTGGACGTCCTCGCCCTGCAGCGCGGCCTCAACGCCCGCGGCTATGACGCCGGTGCCGAAGACGGCCTTTGGGGCGGCCAGACCCGCCGCGCCTTCGATGCCTGGCTGGATGAACAGGGGCTTGGGCCGGGGAGCGCGCCGACGCCGGCGCTGATCCGGCGTGTCGCGGCCCCGCCAACGGGGGATGTCCAAGGCCGCCACCTGGAACCGCGGTTATTGACACCCCGCGGTCTCGACTGATCACGGTTACTCTTCCCCAATGGACAAGCTCTGGAAACAAATCACCCCATCGGACTTCGCCTGGGAGCGCGAGGCACTTGCGTATCTGAAGGGCCTGTTGCCGGATCATGAGCCCTATCGGGTCTGGGCCAACTTCGAGTTCATCGCCCAGGACGGCTCCATCAACGAGGTCGACGCCCTCGCGCTGACCCCCAAGGGCCTGTTCCTGATCGAGATCAAATCCCATCCCGGCGAGATCGGCGGCGACGCCGGCAGCTGGGTCTGGACCCATGACGGTCGCCGCAAGGCCTTCGACAACCCGCGCCTGCTGGCGGATCGCAAGGCCAAGAAGCTGGCCTCTCTGCTCAAGGCCCAGCGCTCGGCCCGTGCCAGCGGCGGCAAGGGCAAGACGCCGCTCCCGTTCATCAATACGCTGGTGTTCTTGTCCGCCGAGCAGGTGGTCAACAAGCTGCAAGGCCCAGCACGGCTCAATGTCTGCACCCGCAAGCAAGTGCGCGCGGAGCTCACCCACATCGACCAACACTGGACTCACAAGAAGCTCGACCGGCCCACGTCCAAGGCCGTCGCGCGGGCGCTGGAAGAGGCTGGCATCAAAGAATCCCTGCGCGCGCGGCGCGTGGGTCTCTATCAGCTCGACGAGCTCTTGGACGAGGCCGATCACTTTCAGGATTGGCTGGCAACCCACACCGAGACCGGCAGCCGTCGGCGCATCCGCATCTACCTCACCCTGGGCAAGGCCGAGCAAGACGCTGCCACCCTTCGCCAAGCCGCCAAGCTGGAGTTCCGCCTGCTCGAGGGCATCGAACACCCCGGCATCCTGCACGCGCTCGACTATCAGCAGCACGACCAAGGTCCGGCGCTGGTCTATGAGCACGACACCGCCGCCGTGCGGCTGGACCACTTCCTGATCGGGCTCGGCAGCGACCGCCGGCTCGACATCCTCGACGCCCTGGCCTTGCTGCGACAGCTTGCCGAGACCGTGCAATTCGCCCACGAGCAACGGCTCTATCACCGCGCCCTGAGCCCGCAAAGCATCTACGTGCGCCGCGACCATGCGGGCCGCCTATCGGTCAAGATCGGCAACTGGGCCACCGCTCGGCGCAGCTTCGAGCGCGAGACCCGCCAACTCACGCTGCTCAGCCACATGAGCCGCGTCGTCCAAGACGAGGCCGGCCCCTATCTGGCGCTTGAGGCCCATGCCGCTGTCCTGTCGGCCGCAGCGGGCGGCGCCGCCGACCCGCAAACCGCCGACGCCGGTTGCGACAGCGTCTATCTGGACATCTTCTCCCTCGGCGCCATCGCCTACCTGCTGTTCACCGGCCAGCCCCCCGCCGCCAGCGACCTGGAACTGCAAGACAAGCTCAGCCGCGGCAGCGGTCTACAGATTACCGACGCCCTCAACGGCGCCTGCCGCGAGCTGCAGGACCTGATCCAATATGCCACCCATCCCGACACCGGCTGCCGCATCGGCTCCGTGGCCGAGTTCATCCAGTTTCTCTACGCCGTCGAGGACGAAATCACCCGCCCCGACAGCGAGCGGCGCGACAACCCCGCCGCGGCGCGCCCGGGCGACACCTTCGACGGCGGCATCCGGGTGACCAAGCGCCTTGGCCGCGGCGCCAGCTCGGTCGCCTTCGTCGTCCAGCACCAGGGCCAGACGCGGGTGCTCAAGCTGGCCGCCGACAGCGAGCACAACAAGCGCCTGCGCCAAGAGGGCGAGACCCTGCACAAGCTCCGGCATCAGTCCATCGTCGCCTATCACGAGACCCGCGAACTGCTGGGCCACACCGGGCTCATCCTCGACTACGCCGCCGAGGGCACCCTGGCGCAACGCCTGCGCAGTCTCGGCCCCATCCAGCTCGAACTGCTGGAGCGCTTCGGCGAAGACCTGCTCGGCGCCGTCTGCCATCTGGAAGAACGAGGCATCTCCCACCGCGACATCAAGCCGGAGAACATCGGTCTGATGCAGCAGGGCTCGCAGCTGCACCTGGTGCTGTTCGACTTCTCGCTTGCCAATGTCGGCGCCGACAACTTCAGCGCCGGCACCGCAGCCTACATGGACCCCTTCATCCGCGACCCCGGTCGCCGCCGCTGGGACGACTACGCCGAGCGCTTCGCCGCCGCGCTGACCCTCTACGAGATGGCTACCGGCACCTTGCCCGCCTGGGTCGGGGAACAAGGCCTGCCGCCGCTCATCGACGGCGCGCTGCAAATCGACGCCGCCATCTTCGACCCGAGCCTGCGCGGCGCCATGGCCGAGTTCTTCCGCAAGGCCCTGGCCCGCGACGTCAAGGCGCGCTTCGGCAACGCCGGCGACATGCAGCGCGCCTGGCGCCAGATCCACCTGCAGGCCCAGCCGCGCCGCACCAGCCACCCCGCCAGCGCCAAGGCGAGCGCCACCGACGCCACCCGGCAATGCCCCGTCCACGAGGCGCAGCTCGACACCCAGATCGGCCTGCTGCCGCTGTCGGCGCAAGCGCTCGACACCCTCGGCCGGCTCAACATCAACAACGTCGAATCGCTGCTGCGCCTGCCCCGCAACGAACTGGTGCGCATGACCGGCGTCGGCACCCAGACCCGGCGCGAACTCTCCCAGCTGATCGCGCAACTGCAAGCGCGCCTCGGCAGCGAGCCCGCCGCCGTCCCGCCGATCAATGCCGATGGCCTGCAGGCCAGTGTCGATCAACTGTTCCGCATCATCCTGCCCAAGCCCACCAAGGCCACCGATCCTGCCCGGCAGCGCTTCCTGAACGCCTACCTGGGCCGTCTCGACAGCGAAGCATCCCAGCCAAGCCATCACCTCCACTGGCCCACGCTGATCAACCTCAGCGCCGAGCTCGGCATGCCATCCGAGCAGGCGCGCGACCTCCAGGCGCGCGTCGTCGCCAACTGGGCCAAAAACAGATTCATCACCCAACTGCGCCGCGACATCGACACCCTGCTGCCGGACCACGGCGGCGTCATGACCGCCGCGGAACTGGCCGAGGCGGTGCTGTTGCGGCGCGGCTCGGTGCAGCCCTCGCCGCTGCGCGAGCGCTGGGCGCGGGCCGTGGTGCGCGCCGCGGTCGAGACCGAACTCGCCCGCCAAGAAGCGCGCTGGATCCTGCGCCGCTGCGGCAAACGCATCCTGCTTGCCGAGAGTGGCCCGGAGCGCGGCCCAGAGCGCGGACAGGCCCTCGCCGACTACGCCGAGGCCCTCGGCCAGCTCGCCGACGACTGCGCCGAGCAGCAACCGCTGCTCTCCCCGCCGCGGGCGCTGGAGCGCATCCGCGCCGTGGCGGCGCCGGACTCCTTCGCCGGCCTCAGCAACCATCGGCTGCTGCGTCTCGCGGTGGCCGCCTCCCAGGGCGCCGCGCTGTCCAGCCGGGCCGAGTTCTATCCCCGCGGCATGTCCGCCGAGCGCAGCATCGAGCTCGCCCAGGGCGCCCTGCTCGGCACCGCCGTGCTGTCCGTCGCCGAGGTGCACGATCGCATCCAAGGCCGCTATCCCGAGGCCCAGCCGCTGCCCGGCCGGCCGCAACTCGACAGCCTGATGCAGCGGCTCGAACTCGGCTTCGTCTGGGACGGCAACATCGAATACGGCGGCAAACGTGGCGCCTACTGCCTACCGCGCGCGGGCCGACTCGGCTCCACCGCCTATGCCAGCACCCGCCTCAGCCGGCATTCGACGGCTCACGAGGCCGGTGATCTCGGCGTCGACCGCGACCGCGAACAGTTCGCCCGCACCGTGCAGAGCGCCATCGACTCCGCACGCTTTCTCGCCCTGTCGGTGCGCCCCGGCCAATGGCAACAGGCCCAGCGACGCTTGCGCGACGCCTTCGCGCTTTCCAGCGTCAGCTTCGACCAACTGCTGCTGCGCCACCTGCACCAGCTCTGCGACGGCATGGCCAGACCGCCCCACTGGCAGGTCGTGCTGCGCGCCGACGCCGCCGCCCAAGGCAGCATGGACTGGTCGCGGCTGCAAAGCCTGGTGCGCCGGGTGCTGCCCGCCATGGCCGACGAACTCAGCGCCGTCGAAGGCCCCGTGCTGCTCACCGACACCGGACTCATCGCCCGCTACGGCCTCATCGACACCTGGCTCGCCGACCTGCGCCAACGCCTGCAAGACGGCCGCCGCAACCAGGCCCTGCTGCTGCTCATCGCCAACGACACCACCGGCGCCGTCATCGACGGCCACAGCCTGCCGAGCGGCGCCGGCAGCAAAGAGTACGCCCAGATCCCCAGCGGCTGGCTGCAACTAAATCGGCCGCCCGCGGCAAGGTCCCCCGCTTAGGCGATTGCCGGAAACTTTCATACCAGATGACGCAGGATTGACGTTCGCCTTCAAGGAGGGCTGGCGAGAGCATGGCGAGCTATGTGACCGCCAGCCCGACGCCGAAGGCGGGCGTCAAGACAGGTCAGATGGTATGAAAGTTGACAGAAATCGCCTTTTTGAGAGACATACAAGCAGCGTGATCGCCCCTCCCTGGACCACTTCGCCACCCGTATGATCCGTCCAGGACAGCCCCCCAAAGACCCCCAACCCCATGATCCACCCCCAACACCTGCTCGCCGACCTGCAAGCCCTGCTGCCCCGGCTGGAGCAAGACATCCTCGCCTACACCGAGGCCGACCCGGCCCGCGACGCCCATCTGCGCGACGAATACGCCCGCGCCAAGGCCGCGGGGCGCACCGCCGAGCACTTCGTCGCCTGGCGCGCGGCGCAGATCACCCAGGCCGCGGCGGCCTGGATCTTGGCCTGCGTGTTCGTGCGCTTTCTCGAAGACAACGGCCTGCTCGACGCGCCGCTGCTCGCCGGCCCCGCCACCGGCGGCCGGCAGAGCCGCTTGCAGCAGGCCCGAGACCGCCTCGGCATCTACTTCAGCGAACACCCCACCCACGCCGAGCGCGACTACCTGCTCGCCGTCTTCACCGAGCTTGCAGAGCTGCCGGCCATGGCCGAGCTGCTCGACCCCGGCCACAACCCGCTGTGGCAGCTGCCGGTCTCCGCCGACGGCGCCAAGGCCCTGCTCGACAGCTTCCAGCGCCTGGACCCGGACACCGGCGCCATCGTCCACGACTTCACCGATGCCCGTGCCGACGGGGGCTGGGACACCCGCTTTCTCGGCGACCTGTACCAAGACCTATCGGAGTCGGTGCGCAAGCGCTACGCCCTGTTGCAGACCCCGGAGTTCGTCGAGGCCTTCATCCTCGACCACAGCCTGGAGCCGGCCCGGGCCGCCTTCGGCCTGCCCGCGCTCAAGCTCATCGACCCCACCTGCGGCTCCGGCCATTTCCTGCTCACCGCCTTCCAGCGCCTGTTCGACGACTGGCAGCGCCGCGAGCCCGCCACCAACGCCCGCGCCCTGGCCCAGCGCGCGCTCGACGCCATCCACGGCGTCGACATCAACCCCTACGCCGTCGCCATCGCCCGCTTCCGGCTGCTCATCGCCGCCATGCGCGCCGCCGGCAGCCACAAGCTCCGGGCCGCGCCGGACTTCCACCTCAACCTCGCCGTCGGCGACTCGCTGCTGCACGGCCCGCGCCACGAGTGGCATGGCCAGGGCAACCAGACCAGCCTGCTCGACGACCCCCTCGGCCACGTCTTTGAGGTCGAAGACAAGGCCCAGCTCGGGCGCATCCTCGGCCAGCGCTACCCCGTCGTGGTCGGCAACCCGCCCTACATCACCGTCAAGGACAAGGCCCTGAACCAGGGCTATCGCAACAAATACCTGACCTGCCACCGGCAGTATTCGCTGGGCGTGCCCTTCACCGAGCGCTTCTTCGACCTCTGTCTGCCGGCCGCGCGGGTCGAATCAGACGGAGCAGCGACCCACGGCCCCGCCGGCTTCGTCGGCATGATCACCGCCAACAGCTTCATGAAGCGCGAGTTCGGCAAGAAGCTGATCGAGGACTATCTGCCCACCAAGGCCCTGACCCACGTCATCGACACCTCCGGCGCCTACATCCCCGGCCACGGCACCCCGACGGTGATCCTGTTCGCCCGCAACCAGCGCCCCCAAGACGAGCCGATCCGCGCCGTGCTCGGCATCCGCGGCGAGCCGGGCAAGCCCGAAGACGCCGCCCGGGGAAAGGTCTGGCGCTCCATCGTCGACCTGCTGCAGCGACCGGGGAGCGAGAACGCCTACATCAGCGTCGTGGATCAGCCGCGGGGGACCTATGCGGTGCATCCCTGGAGCGTCGGCGGCGGCGGCGCGACCGAGCTGAAGGCCCTGATCGAGTCCGCCGCCCGCGCCCCGGATGACGCCGCCGAGCCCCCTGGTGACGCGGCTCCCGCCGCGTCACCCACGCGACGAAGCTCCGCTTCGCGAGACGAGCGGGTTCGTGAAGCTGGAGCTTCATCGCCGGGGGCACGAAGCGGGAGCTTCGTGACCAGGGCACAGTCTTGGAAGCACCAGAGCGAGGAAATCGGCAGAACAACCGTTCGTTGGTCATGAAGGACGACGCATGTGTAGACTCAGGATTCGCAGCCATGAAACGGATGTCAGTCGCAAACAATGCTGCTCGATTCGGCCGTGCCTTTGGTCATTGGCGAGCATGTTCGGGATTGGGGATCGGCGAGTACGATTGGTCTTGCTGCTATCCGTATGATCGCTTAGAACGGCGAAGCCGTTAGGTCCAAGAGCAGTCTCGAACTCTCTGTCCTATGGAAAAACGATTCGCATTATTGCGACATCGCGAACTGATATTCGGACAGTTTATCGGATCGGAACGCGCGGGTGAGCTCTGGTTCGAGCATTCGATGTTCTTTCCAGAACGGTTTCGTTCCCCCCTCTCCATCACCTTCGCCGAAGTCGCCACCCACAACCATTTCGTCCTCGACCGGGGCGGCAAGGTCTTCAAGCAAACCGCGCCGGTGATCAAGCTCCCCGCCGACGCGACCGAGGCCGATCATCTGGCGCTGCTGGGCCTGCTCAACAGCTCGACCGCCTGTTTCTGGATGAAGCAGGTGTTTCACAACAAGGGCGCGCGTGGAACGGGAGGGGGATTCGTCAGCGAAGAATGGGAGCAGTTCTACCAGCACTCTGGAACAACGCTGAAAGGATTTCCCATCCCTCCCGACCCCAACCACGCCGCCCGCAACCTAGCCACACACCTCGACCAACTCGCCCAACAACTCGCCGCCCTCGACCCCGCCGCGATCCTCGCCGGCGCCCCGGACGACCCCGCCGCCGCGCTCGCCGCCGCCCGGTCCGAGACCGACGCGCTGGTCCGCCGCATGATCGCGCTGCAAGAGGAGCTGGACTGGTGCAATTACCGGCTCTACGGCCTCACCGACGCCGACCTGTGCATGGCCGGCTCGCCCGCCGAGCCCGCGCCCGGACTCGAACTCGACCTGGGCGAGCGCCCGTTCGAGATCGCGCTGGCCCGCCGCGTCGCCGCCGGCGAGACCGAGACCACCTGGTTCGCCCGCCACGGCAGCCGGCCGCGCACCGAGCCGCCCGCGCACTGGCCCGCGGACTATCGGGCGCTGACCGAGCGCCGGCTGCAGGCGATCGCGGACAACCGCTGGATCAGGCTCGTGGAGCAGCCGGAATACAAGCGCCGCTGGAACCGCGAGCCCTGGGACAAGCGCCAGCAGCGCGCGCTGCGCGACTGGCTGCTGGATCGGCTGGAGGGGCTGTGCCAGGCGCCGGAGCTGCAGACCTGCGCCCAGCTCGCCGAGCGCGCGCGCCATGAGGCCCAGTTCCAGCGGGTCGCCGCGCGCTACACCGGCGCCGACACCTTCGATGCGCGCACGCTGGTCTGCGAGCTGGTGGCCGGCGATCAGGTGCCGCAGATGGCCGCCGCCCGCTACAAGCCCAAGGCCATGCCGAAATTCCGCGCCTGGCAGGAGACCTGGGACAAGCAGCGCCTGGAAGACGCCATCGACGCCCGCGCCGCCCTCGACCCCGCCGACCCGGCATATCTCACCCAAGCCCAGGCGCAGGCCCTGAAGGCCGAGCAGGTCGGCGCCATCGCGCTGCCGCCCAAGTACGCCGCCACGGACTTCCGCCAGCCTAGTTACTGGGGCCTGCGCGGCAAGCTCGACGTGCCCAAGGAGCGCTTCTTCAGCCTGCCCGGCTGCGAAAAGGCCGGCGACAACGGCCTGGTCATCGGCTGGGCCGGCCTCGACCACCTGCAGCGCGCCCAGGCCATCGCCGCCTGGTACCTGGCGCGCAAGGAACAGGAGGGCTGGGACGCCGAGCGCCTGACGCCGATGCTGCTGGCCCTGGATGAACTCATCCCCTGGCTCAAGCAATGGCACAACCAGATCGACCCCGACTACGGCGAGCGCCTGGGCGACTTCTACGAGGGCTTTCTGCTGGAGGAACTGCGCCAACTGGAGCGCTCCCGCGACGACCTCGGCACCTGGCAGCCGCCGCCCGCCCGCCGCGGGCGGCGCTGAGCCCGGCGGCCGTACCCCGGGATACTCGCGCTGGCTAATAAGGGCGCTTCGCGCCGAGGCCGGCAAGATGCCGGCCCTCCCAGGCGCCGCTGCGCGGCGTCGGATGCAGCGCCGAGGCGCCGCCCGGGCGCGCACGATTCGGTGCGCAGCGGTAGACTCCTGCGCAGGGCGCCTCGCCAGCAGCCAACCCCAACCCGCCCGGGAGCATCGATATCATGCAAACTCAGCCCGTGTCCGCGTATCGCTTCGAGGATTATCTGGCGGTGGAGCGCGCATCCGCCGATGTCCGGCACGAGTACGTCGAAGGCCAGGCCTTCGCCATGACCGGCGGCAGCTACGAGCACAGTTTGATAACGGCGAATCTGGCCGGTGAGCTGCGTCAGCAGCTCAAGTCTGGTCCCTGCGTGGTGCTCTCCAGCGACATGCGCATTCGCATCGAGACCGCCGACGCCTGCGCCTACCCGGATGTCAGCGTGCTCTGCGGCGACCCGGTGTTTCACGACCAGCGCCGCGATGTGCTGACCAATCCGACCCTGATCGCCGAGGTGCTCTCGCCGTCCACCGAGGCCTATGACCGCGGCGGTAAGTTCGCCCGCTATCGCCAACTGCCGAGCCTGCGCCACTATCTGCTGATCGCGCAGGATCGGATCGCGGTGGATTGCTTCACCCGCCAAGCCGACGGCCGCTGGCTGCTCGAGGCCTTTGCCGATGCCGATGCGGTGATGGCGCTGGAGGGGCCGGACTGCCGGTTGTGCGTGCGCGAACTCTACGACCGCGTGGTGTTCGGCGCCGACCAGGACGCCAGTCAGTACCATGTCTGAATTGATCAAAGACCTCATCCCTATCCCCGAGCGCGTCCAGCGCGGGGATTTCGTGCTCAACCTGGCCAGCGGGCTGGCGCCCGAGGCGGTGGGGCAGACGCTGAAGGATTACGTGGTGACGCCGCAGTTGGCGCGCTGCTTCGACGATGCGCTGAGCTTCATCAAGGCCACCGTGGCGAGCCGGCAGAATCGCAACAAGGGGGCCTATCTGCACGGCAGTTTCGGCTGCGGCAAGTCGCATTTCATGGCGGTGCTGAATCTGCTGGTGCAGGGCAACAGCCAGGCGCGCGGGATGCCGGAGCTGGCCCCGGCGGTGGCACGGCACAGCGACTGGATGCAGCGCAGGAACATCCTGCTGGTGCCCTACCACATGATCGGCGCCGCGAGCATCGAATCCGGCGTGCTCGGCGGTTATGCCCGCTTTATCCGCAGGCTGCACCCGCAGGCGCCGGTGCCGGGTTTTTATATGAGCGACCGCCTGTTCGCCGATGCGAGGGCCCAGCGCGGCCACATGGGCGATGAGACCTTCTTTGCCGCGTTGAATGCGACCGCCACCGGCACCGAGACGGCCGAGGGCTGGGGCGACCTGGCCACCGGTTGGGATGCGGCCAGCTTCGATGCCGTGGTCGCCGGTCAGGGGAGCGACGCGGATCGGGTCGACCTGGTGTCCGCGCTGGTGGGGACGCTGTTCAAGTCCTTCGCCGATCTGGCCAACACCGAGAGCGGCGGCTACATCGAGTTCGACGAGGGGCTGCGGGTGATGACCGCGCATGCCAAGGCGCTGGGCTACGACGCGGTGATCCTGTTTCTGGATGAGCTGATCCTGTGGCTGGCCAGTCGGCTGTCGGACCGGGCCTTCATCAACGGCGAGATCCAGAAGGTGGTGAAGCTGGTGGAGACCGGCATGCCGCGGGAGCTGCCGCTGGTGAGCTTCATCGCCCGTCAGCGCGACCTGCGCGAGTTCGTCGGTGATCAATACAGCGGCGTGGAGCAGGAGATCCTGAGCGACTCGCTGAAGTATTGGGAGGGTCGCTTTCACACCATCACGTTGGAGGACCGCAACCTGCCGGTGATCGCCGAGCGGCGTCTGCTGGCGCCGGTGGATGCCGCGGCCAAGCAGCGCATCGACCAGGCCTTTGCGCAGACCGAGCGTATGCGCGAGGAGACCTTCACGCTGCTGCTCACCAGCCAGGGCGACCGCGAGCAGTTCCGCCGGCTGTATCCCTTCAGCCCGGCGCTGGTGCAGGCGCTGGTGGCGCTGTCCTCGGCGTTGCAGCGCGAGCGCACGGCGCTGAAGGTGATGCTGATGCTGCTGGTCGGCCAGCGCGAGACCCTGACGCTGGGGCAGGTGATCCCGGTGGGCGATCTGTACGACGTGATCGGCTCCGAGGCGGAGCCGTTCTCGGAGCAGATGCGCCAGCACTTCGACAACGCCAAGACCCTGTTCGAGCGCAAGCTGGTGCCGCTGCTGGAGCTGGAGCATCAGGTCGGCTTTCGCGACCTGGAAGGGCTGCCGCCGGATGATGCCAAGCGCCGGGCCTTCAACAACGATCTGCGGCTGCTGAAGACCCTGGTGCTGGCGGCGCTGGCGCCGGAGGTGGAGAGCTTCAAGCAGCTCACCGCCACCAAGCTGGCGGCGCTGAACCACGGCACCATCCGTTCTCCGATCCCCGGCCAAGAGGCGCGCACGGTGCTCAACAAGTGCCGCAAGTGGGCCGGCCAGGTGGGGGAGATCAAGATCTCGGAGGACAGCAATCCCAGCATCGGCCTGCAGCTGTCGGGTGTGGACACCGAGAGCATCATCGAGCAGGCGCGCATCAACGACAACGACGGCAACCGTCGCCGGCTGGTGCGGGAGATGGTGTTCGAGGCCTTTGGCATTCGCGACGGCAACCAGCTGTTCGTCGATCACGCGTGGCTCTGGCGCGGCACCCGTCGGCAGGTGGAGGTGCTGTTTCAGAACATCGTCGAGATCAGCGACGACAGCTACTTCGAGGCCCGTGGCGACGACTGGAAGCTGATCATCGACTTTCCGTTCGACAGCGCCGGCTTCTCCCCCACCGACGACCAGGCGCGGGTGCGGGATTTCGAGGGGCGCGGCGGGCAGGCGCGCACCCTGTGCTGGCTACCGTATTTCTTCAGCGCCGAGGCGCAGAAGAACCTCGGCAAGCTGGTGGTGCTGGAAGACATCCTGAAGAGCGACGACAGCTTCGATCGCTACAGCCGCCACCTGAGCCCGCAGGACCGCGCCAGCGCGCGCACCCTGCTCGACAACCAGCGCAGCCAGTTGCGCCAGCAGATCAAGGATTATCTGATCGGCGCCTACGGCGTCGCCGAGCCACAGCCGGGCTCGCTGGACAACGCCGACCTGCTGGAGTCGCAGCTCATCTCGGTGCAGCCCGGCTTTCGACCCCGCCCGCCCCAGGGCACCACCATGGCCCGCGCCTTCGAGCAGTTGCTCGGGCAGGCGCTGGCGTTCCAGTATCCGGACCACCCGGAGTTCGACTGCGAGGTGCGCCTGCCCGATCTTGGCAAGGTGTTCACGGAGCTGCGCCGCGCCCTGCATGCGGCCAACGGGCGCATCGAGGTCGACGGCCCGCTGCGCCCGTTGCTGCGACAGATTGCCCAACCCCTGGGGCTGGGGGAGATGCACGAGCGGCATTTCATCTTCAAGCCGGATTGGCCGCAGCACCTGAGCCGCGAGCTGGCCCAGCAGGGTGCCGAGGTGACGGTGCGCGGGCTGCGCGAGGCGATGGACCGACCGCGGCCCAAGGGGCTGCCGACGGCGGTGCAGAACCTGCTCATCATGGTGTTCGCCGAGCACGGCCAATACGCCTTCAACCTCCACGGCGGGCCTTGCGACAACGTCACGCTCAAGGACATCCGCGACGATCTGGTGCTGATCAAGCAGGCGTTGGCGGAGCCGGAGCATTGGAAAAAGGCGTTGGAGCAGGCCGCCGCGCTGTTCGGCATCACGGTGAATGCGCTGCGCACGGCCAACAATCAGAACGCCCTGCAAAAGGCGGTGCAGGATGCCGTGGTTGTGCATCTGGAGCCCTGTCGCAGGTTGGCGATTGAGCTGGAGAAGCAGCTCACCGACCTGGGCCTGGCACACGACGGCAATCGGCTGCGCAATGCCAGGCTTGCGGTGCAGGTGCTGGAAGACTTGCAGGGCAAGGAAGGCCCGACGCTGGTCGAGGCCCTGGCGGAGGTGACGCCGATCACCAGCGCGCAGGCGCTGGCCAAGGGCATGAGTTCGGCAGGCCGGGTCAGCAATGCCATCGCCGACAACAACTGGCTGTTGTTGAAGAAGGTCTGGGGCGGCGCCGATGCCGAGGGCCGGCGCATCCATGAGGCGGTGGCCGAGGCAATGGCGGCCGATGAACTGGTCATCGGGTTGGCCGGGGCGTTGAAGCAGGCGCAGGCGGATGCCACGGCGCTGATCAACCCACCGCCGCCCGTCGATCCAACGAAACCGCCGCCCGATAAGGGAAAGACCGTTCTGAAGCAAGCGGAGCATGAAGGTCTTGACGCGCATGAGGCGGCCGAACTCCTGGACGACATTAGGGCGCAGCTCGGCGATGCGGTAACGCTGGACATCCGCTACAGCATCATCGGCCACCACCGTTAGTTCTCAACGCTACGCCCGACAACGATGGAACACCCGAACCCGACGCAGGCCGCTCAAGCGCCGCTGCCAAGCCCGGTCCTGGCCCAGATCCGCGCGATACTGAACAAGGATGCGCAGGCAGACCGCATTGCGCTGGTCTGGCCTGAGCCCATGGCGATGCCGGAATCCCTGCATCAGGTGGACGCGACCGCAGTGCGCGTGGTCTGTTGCGCCTCGCAGTTGGCGATGCGCGAACATCTGGTGACCCATGCGCCGGGGGCGGAGCGTCTGGTGCTGCTGTCGCCCTTTGATGAGACGCAACTGGGCAAGGACCTGCTGGCCCGGCTGTGGGGGCTTGAGCCCAAGCGCATCAGCCCATGGCGCACGCTGGAGCAACTGCTGCGGGTCAACCAGATCGATCCGCGCCTGACCGGCAAGCGATATCGCTGGATCGCAGCGTGTCTGGTGAACAGCTACGAGCGCTATCGGGGCCGCATTCAGTTCGGGGAGGTGCTGGATTTCGACCGGGCCTGGCAGGCGCTGGCGCTGGGCTTGCTGGATTATGGGAGTGAGACGGTGGATCTGGATGCCCTGCTGGAGTGGTCGCGCGGGACCGGGGCCGCACAAGCCGTCGCAGCCCTGCCGGAGGCGATGCAGGCGCATCTGGGCGATTGGCTCGAACCCCGACTCAACGACCAGACCGCGCTGGTGCTTTGCCTTTGGCAGCAGGGGCATGCCGGCAACATGCCGGCCATCGGCCTGGTCTGCTCGCTGCTGTATCAACCCAGTCCCGCACCATCCCCGCTATCTGAAGCCCTGTTTCAGGCCAGGGTCCGTTTGAGCGAGCGCTTTTTCGGCGGCCGGAAGATCGACGACAGGACGCTGCAACGCTACGGGGCAACCACCGTCGCCTACCTGGAGCGCGTGCTCGGGGACAGGCCATACACGGCCTTGAACCCGGTGTTCAGCTTCGCCGAGCAGGTACTGGCGAGCCTCGATCTGCTGTCCCTGGCCGCGGAATCGGACCTCCTGCCGGGGGGCTTCGGGCAGCGCCTTGACCGGTTCGCCGCGACCCTGGGGCAAGCGGCCAAAGGCGGGTCGATGGATGCCGCGCTGGGGGCGCTGGCGGCGTTGCAGCGACATCGCCTGGCCGCGGTGCGCGAGCAACAGGTGAGCACGGCGGCCCTGGCCATGCGCACCTGCCGCTGGCTGCGCTCCCACGAGCCGCAACCAGCCGGCCTTTGGTCGCTGATCCAGGACTACATCGACCACGGCGGCCATGTCGACCGGGCGCGCGCCAGGCTTTGGTCCGGCGACGAGCACGAGGCCCTGAGCCAGGTCTACAAGCAGCTGACGACGCGGGCGTCGGCACGTCGGGAGCGACTGAATCAGGCCTTCGCGCAGTACCTGCCGGCGATTGCACGGGGTGATCGAACGGCAGCGAGGGCGGTTCCGGTGGAGGCCGCGCTGGAGACGCTGGTGGCGCCGCTGGCCAGACAGCAGCCTGTGCTGCTGCTGGTACTCGACGGTATGAGCCAGGCCGTCTATCGGGAACTGGCGGACGACCTGTTGGGGCACGCCTGGGTGGAGTTGCAGCACGCGGCCGAGGGAGGGGCGGCTCATCCGCCCGGCGGCCGGACTGGACGCCAAATCGGCGCCGGCCCTGCCTGCCTGCTGGCCGCCTTGCCGACAGTCACACGGATCAGCCGCTATGCGTTGTTGGCGGGGGCGCTGGGCGAGGGCAGCAGCGGCGACGAGAAACAGGCATTCGCGGCGCATCCGGCGCTGAAGGCGCTGTCGTCGCCCAAGTGTCCACCGCAGCTGTTTCACAAGGCCGAGCTGCAACAGCAAGACAGTGGCGCACTGGCGGACAGCGTGCGTGCGGTCGTCGCCGGGGGCGAGCACAAGCTGGTCGCGGCGGTCATCAACGCGGTGGACGATCTGCTGGGCAGCGGCGCCCAGTTGGCCATGCATTGGTCGGTATCGGCCATCACCCTGCTGCCGCAGTTGTTGGATGCGGCCCGGGAAGCCGGCCGCTTGGTCATCTTCACCAGCGACCACGGCCATGTGCTGGAGCACGCCATGCAGCATCGCCGAGCCGACGCGGAGGGCGAGCGCTACCGCTCGGCGGTTGCGCCCGCTGGCGACGGCGAGGTGCTGATCGAAGGGGCGCGTGTGTTGCTCGCCGGGAATCGGGTGGTCTTGCCCTGGTCCGAGCGCATCCGTTACGCGCCGAAGAAGATGGGCTATCACGGCGGCGGCACGCCGCAAGAGGTCTTGATTCCGTTCGGCGTGTATCGCGCTGCCGGCGAGACGGCGGCGCTGGAGGGCTGGTGCGAGGTGCCGCGCCAGGAGCCGGCTTGGTGGACGCTGGGTGGCTCCGAGCAGGCGCCGGCTACCCTCGGGCGCCGATCGGGATCGGCGCCGAAGCCAAAGGCGCAGGCCAAATCGAAGGCCAAGTCAAACCAGGCCCAGCGCAGCCTGGACCTGTTCGCCGATGCACCGCCCACCGCGACGGATGCGAACGGCGCGGCGGACTGGATCGCGGCCCTGTTCGCGAGCCCCGTGTACGCGCAGATGAAGACGCGCGCCGGGCGGGTGATGATCGGCGAGGATCAACTGCGCCAGCTCTTGCTGCTGCTGGCGCAGCGCGGCGGACAGCAGATGACGGGGGCGCTGGCGCAGGCGCTGCAGATCCCGACGATTCGGATGAACGGCCTCCTGGCCGGCGTGCAAAAGCTGTTGAACGTCGACGGCTATCCGGTGCTGTCCATCGACCGCGCCGCGAAGACCGTGAAGCTGGATCTGCCCTCGCTGCGGGAGCAGTTCGAGCTGACGGATCGCTCCTGGTGACGAAGCGCCAGCTTCGTCACCAGAACATTCGATGTTTTCGGAAGACTTAGGGGCAGATCATGATCAGCAATCAGCGCGGGATGGACATCATCGACGCCTTGCGGCGCGGCACGGTGCCGCAGTATGGGCTGGACGCGCTTGCCGTGGGGCTGGCACCTTTCGAGGCCGCCTTTGCTGATGAGCTGGGCAAGGTCGCGCGAGGCCGTGGGCAATTCAAGGCCATTCGTGGCGAGTACGGCAGCGGCAAGACCTTTTTCTGCCGCTGGCTGCGTGAACGCGCCCATCGGCTCGGTTTCGCCTGCGCCGAGGTGCAGATCTCCGAAACCGAGACGCCGCTGCATCGACTGGAGACCGTCTATCGCCGCCTGCTGGAACGACTGACCACCGCCGACGCGTCCTCGGGCGCCTTTCGCAACGTCATCGATGCCTGGTTCTTCGCCTTGGAGGAGGACGTGCTTTCGCAGGGTGGCGTGGAACCCGACGACATCGATGCCCTGATGCAGGCCACCGACGCGCTGATGGAGCGGCGCCTGAGCGAGGTGGTGCGATCGGCCCCGGCCTTTGCGCTGACGCTGCGCGCCTACCGCCGGGCCTTGCGCGAGGAGCGTGAGGAGATGGCCGACGGGCTGCTGGCCTGGATGGCCGGGCAACCCAATATCGCGGCCTCGGTGAAGCGTTATGCACAGATCAAAGGGGACATCGATCACTTCGGCGCCTTGAGTTTCTTGCAGGGCGTTTTGACCATCCTCAAGGACTCCGGCCATCCGGGTTTGCTGCTGGTGCTGGATGAGGTGGAGACCCTGCAGCGCATGCGTGGCGATGTCCGCGACAAGAGCCTGAACGCCCTGCGACAACTGATGGACGAGATCGACAGCGGCCGGTTTCCCGGCCTGTATCTGGTCATCACCGGAACGCCGCCGTTCTTCGATGGCCCCATGGGCGTGCAGCGCCTTCCGCCGCTGGCGCAACGCCTGGCGGTGGATTTCGCCACGGATGCGCGCTTCGACAACCCGCGCGCGGTACAGATTCGGCTCAAGGGATTCGACACCGCATCCCTGTGCGAGGTGGGCTGCAAGATCAGAGATCTCTATGCCGACGTCAGCGCCTCCGTGCGCATCAGCGCCTTGGTGGACGACGCCTATGTGGCGGCGCTTGCCGCGGCCGTGACCGGCAGCCTGGGCGGCAAGGTGGGGGTGGCACCGCGGGTGTTCTTGAAGAAGCTGGTGGGCGATGTGCTCGACCGGGTCGACCAGTTCCCGGAGTTCGATCCGCGCCGGCACTATGCGCTGACCATCAGCGAGCAGGAACTGACCGCCGTCGAGCGCGCCGCGAGATCGGCAACCAGTCCGGACGACATCGAGCTGGATCTATGCTGAGCCCGACCCTTGCCCCTGGTCACGAAGCTCCAGCTTCGTGACCCCAGGGATGAAGCTCCACCATGAGTGCATTCGACCTACTGCATCCGGCGATTCAACACCACGTCGTCAACAGCCTGGGCTGGTCGTCGCTGCGGCCGCTGCAGGAGGCGTCCATCGCGCCGATCCTAGGCGGCGAGCACGCGATCCTGTTGGCCCCCACCGCGGGCGGCAAGACCGAGGCGGCGTTGTTGCCCGTGCTCTCCCGGCTGTTGCAGGAAGACCGGCAGGGTCTCAGCGTGCTGTATATCTGCCCGATCAAGGCGCTGCTGAACAACCTGGAAGCGCGGCTCTCCCACTACGCGGGCCTGGTGGGGCGCAGCGTGGCACTCTGGCACGGCGATATCGGCCCTGCCCGCAAGGCCCGGCTCGCCGGCGAACCCCCCGACATCCTGCTGACGACGCCGGAGTCGCTGGAGGTGATGCTGGTCTCAGGACGCGTCGATCATCGGCGACTGTTCGCCGGACTGCGCTGCGTGATCATCGACGAGGTGCATGCCTTTGCCGGCGATGATCGCGGTTGGCATCTGTTGTGTCTGCTGGAACGGCTCAGCCACATCGCCGGCCGCGCATTGCAGCGCCTGGGCCTGTCCGCGACCGTCGGCAACCCCCAACAGCTCTGCGACTGGCTGGCCGCCGGCTGCCCCGGCGCTCGCCGTGTGATCGCCCCGCCGGCCCATGCGGGGCCGACCCCGGAGGTCGAGTTGGACTGGGTCGGCAACCTTACGAATGCCGCGCTGGTCATCTCCCGCCTGCACCGGGGCGAGAAGCGGCTGGTCTTTTGCGATAGCCGCGCCGGCGTCGAGGCATTGGCCATGGCCCTGCGCGGCCTGGGCGTGAACACCTTCGTGTCGCATAGCTGCCTGAGTTTGGACGAGCGCCATGCCGCGGAACATGCCTTCAGCCAGGGCAGCGATTGTGTCATCGTCGCCACCAGCACCCTGGAGTTGGGCATCGATGTGGGCGACCTGGACCGGGTGATCCAGATCGACACGCCGACAAGCGTCGCATCCTTTCTGCAACGCATCGGGCGCACCGGCCGACGGCCGGGCAGCGCGCGCAACTGCCTGTTCCTGATCACCAAGGAACAGGCGTTTCTGCAGGCGGCGGCACTGCTCCAGCTTTGGGATGAGGGCTACATCGAGGCAACGACACCACCGCCGCTGCCCTTGCATGTGTTCGCTCAGCAGATCATGGCGCTGGCCCTGCAAGAGCCTGGTATTGCGGTGTCCGACTGGCCGCCATGGCTGGGTCGGCGGCCGGGTTTGGCGGACGTCGACGCGGACCAGTTTGAACGCATACTGCGATTCATGACCAAGACGGGCGTCCTGCATGCCGACCAAGGCGTACTCGGCATCGGCAAGGACGGCGAGCGACAGTTCGGCAACAAACACTTCATGGCGCTGTTCTCCGTGTTCGTCAGTCCACCTTCGGTCAAGGTGTTCCATGGCCCACAGGAGCTCGGCGAGGTGCACCAATCGACCTTCATCCTGAAAGACGACGGCCCAGCGGTGTTGACGCTGGGAGGACGCTCCTGGCAAACCAAATACGTCGACTGGCCCCGCCGCAAGGCCTATGTCGAACCCACCGATCTGCGCGGTCGATCACGCTGGCTGAGTGCCGGTCAACCGCTGCCGTTCGCGCTCTGTCAGGCCATGACACGGGTGCTCGCGCGGGAGGATTTTCCGGCCAAGTTCTCGCGGCGAGCCCTGGCATTCATGCACACACTGCGCGAGGAATACGACTGGATCGAACCTGGCCGTAGCTTCCTGATCCAGGTGGATGACGGGGGCCTGGTCTGGTGGACCTTCGCCGGCAAACTCGTCAATGCGGCCGTTGCTCAAGCGCTGCGCAACCAGGCAGCCGTCGTCAAGTCCGACAACCTGTCCGTCACCTTCAGCGGCGGGGTCGACGCCAAGGCCCTGAAAGCGGCCATCGGCCGCCTGATGCTCGGCGCTGCGCGCGAGCGCATGATTCCGTTGGACGAGGCCTTCATTGCCGAGCTGAAATTTGGCGAGTGCCTGCCGCGCGACTGTCGAGATCGCGCGTTGGCCGCAAGATACGACCCCAAGGACGAACTCGCGCTGCTGGTGAGCTACCCGCTGGTGTCGATGCGGGCGGCGCGCCCTTAGCAACGGGTTCAGGCACAACCTAAGGTTGCGCCATCCGCCTTCGGCGCATCCCCGAGCGCGCGCCGGCGTCAATCGAGGATCTCGCAACCCGCGGGGCAGCACTTGTCGAGCTGCCTGCGCTGCCGGCGAGACAGCGGAATCCCTTCGATGTCGAGCTGCTCCAGCGCCTTCAGGTTGGGCAGGACGTCGAACAGCAGTCCGACGTCGATCCGGGTGCGCACCAGGGAGAGCCGCCGCAGATTGACCAGGCGGCCGAGCATGTGCGGCAGGGCGATGATCGCCTTGATGACCTCCGGCTCGAACGCGGACCAGTGGTCGAGGGTCAGGTCGGTGAGCGCGTCGGGCAGGTCGGCGAGGGCGCGCAGCAGCGGCAGGTCCGCGCTGCCGGCGCTCCAGCGCCGATCCAGGCTCAGGTCAAGCTCGCGCAGCGCCGGGAAGTGCCGCCAGTCAGGGGCGTTGTCGAGGGGAAGCATGGTCCGGTCCGGCAGGCTTTGCAGCGGGTTTCCGCTCAGGTCGAGGACCTGCAGGCGCGCCATCCGCGCCAGCGATGCGGGCACCTCGGTGAAGCGGTTGTCGGTCAGGTCGAGGGCGGTGACCTGCGGATTGTCCACAATCGCGTCGGGAAGTCCGCAAAGTCGGCGCTGCCGAAGCTCGAGCTGTCATAGGAGTCGTCATCGACACGAAGCCCTGTGCTGGAACGGGGGATGGATAGGTCGTGGTCGTCGTTGACAATGACCCGCGCATGAAGATGCCCGCGGATCTGCAGGGTGCCGTGGTTGTAGTGGCCGATGACCAGCGCGCTGACACGCGCCCCGCCCAGCAGGTAGATCTCCGCGCCGCCGCCGATCACATGCTCGGCCTCGGTCTCGCCCTCGACCACCAGGAAGCGGCCGTAGTCGCCGCAGGGGTTGGCGATGGCACCCTGGACCTTGAGGTCCCCCGTCACCCACAGCCCGGCGAGCCATCCGTCATCCGCGGCTGACCAGCCCGGAAGCCCGATCCCCTGGTCGAGATCGATGCTGCCGAAGACCTCGAGATCTCCCCTCACCAGCACGACCTTGCCGTCGTAACGCCCGCACAACGGCGAGACGTCGCTTCCGATACAGGCCTCCAATTGCTCCATGGCGACGATCTCCAGATCGCCGATCGGTGCGCGTTCTGACATATGACCCCTGAGTCCAACAACTTTCCGAACCGCGCCGCGCGGCAGCGCCCCTGAGCAGGCCGATTCTACCGCCCCGGTTTCCAGGTCGGAAGCGGCCGTGATCGCGGTTGCGGCCACCGCGGCCTGTGGGTGATGGGCGCGAATCCGGGATGGGCCGCCGATGGCGCTGCATGCCGACGCCGGATTGGGCTATGATGGCGCGCTTTCGGTCCGGCGGCCGTTGCCGGCCTGGCCACCTGAATCCAATGACAACGATGCCCCTCCACCGGCGGGGCATCCGCAAGAACGGGAGAGACACCATGGGTGTTGGCGGTATCAGTATCTGGCAGCTCCTGATCATCTTGGTCATCGTGCTGCTGTTGTTCGGCACCAAGCGCCTGAAGGGCATCGGCTCCGACTTGGGCAACGCGGTCAAGGGCTTCCGCTCGGCCATGAGCGATGGCGACAAGGACGACGAGCAGCCGCAGCAGATCGGGGAGCAGAAGGCCGAGCGTGGCGACGAGCCTGCCGGCGCCCGTAAAGACGAGAAGACCAAGGTCTGATGGTCGTCAAAGTCCCCCGACGACCCCACCAGGGCTGAGCGGTCATGTTCGATATCGGCGCCCTTGAACTGGTGCTTGTGGCCGTGGTGGCCCTGCTCGTGGTCGGACCCGAGCGGCTGCCGCGGCTTGCCCGCACCGCCGGGCTCTGGGTGCGCCGCGCCCGCCACGCCCTGGGCGCGGTCAGAGACGAGATCGACCGCGAGCTGAAGGCCGAGGAGCTCAAGGAGATCCTGCGCAAGCAGTCCGAGAGCAATCCGTTGGAGACCATCCTCGAGATGGACCCCAAACCGAGCAGGCCGAACAAGCCAAAGCCGGCCCCCGAGGCCGGCGATCGGCACGACGACGGCGCGACATCGGCGGACAGCGGGCCCAAGCCCGGCTGACAAGCCCTCGCACCGCGCCCGCCGGCCCCTAAACACGCACCCGCCGCCCGACCTCCAGCCTGCCCCAGCAACCCGCCGCTACCGAAGAGCCAGCCAAGCGCGATGACATCGCCCGACCCCATCGACCTGCCCGACAACGGCCTCGGCGGCGAGCAGCCGTTCATGTCGCACCTGGCGGAGCTTCGCGATCGCCTGCTGCGGATGATCGCGGCCATCGTCATCGTCTTCGTCTGCCTGTTCCCGTTCGGCAACGACATCTACACCTTGATCGCCGAGCCGATCCGCGCCCAGCTGCCCGAGGGCGCGACCATGATCGCCACCCAGGTCGCATCGCCGTTCCTGACGCCGTTCAAGCTGTCGCTGATCGCGGCGGTGTTTGCGGCCATGCCCTATCTGCTCTACCAGCTCTGGGGCTTTGTGGCCCCCGGGCTGTACCGGCACGAGAAGCGCCTCGCGCTGCCGATGCTCTCGGCCAGCATCCTGCTGTTCTATCTCGGCATGCTGTTCGCGTATCTGGTGGTGTTCCCGCTGGTGTTCAGCTTCTTCACCTCGGTCACCCCCGAGGGCGTGCAGCAGATGCCCGACATCGCCTTCTATCTGGAGTTCGTGCTGAAGCTGTTCTTCGCCTTCGGCATCGCCTTCCAGATCCCCATCGCCACCATCCTGCTGGTGGCCGTGGGCGCGACCACGCCCAAGGCCCTCGGCCAGAAGCGGCCCTATGTCATCGTCGGCGTCTTCGTCGCCGGCATGTTGCTGACGCCCCCCGACGTCATCTCCCAGACCCTGCTGGCGCTGCCCATGTGGCTGCTGTTCGAGCTGGGCATCCTGTTCTCGCGGCTGTTCCTGCGCCGGCAGACACCCGAAGACGACGCGCCGGAGCCCGAGCCCGACACCCCCTACCCGGCCCCCGCCGGCGGTGCACCGCCGGCCGCGCCCCCGACACCGGTGGGCAGCGACATCGACGGCGGGCGCATCGATGAGCCCGGGCGCTGGCAGCCGATGACCGACGCCGAGATGGAGGCCGAACTCGACGCCATCGAGGCCGACGACGCCGGCGAAGACGATACCGGCGGCGGCTTCCTCGCCGATGCCGGCCCCGACCCCATCGAGGAGCTGCTGCGCCAGGCCAATCTCCTGCGCGCCCAAGGCAACGTCAACGCCGCCCGCCACCTGCTGTATCGCGTGCTGGAGGACGGCGACGACGATCAGCGCCGGGTGGCACGCAACATCCTCACCGATCTCGACGCCTAGCCGAGCCGCGCACGGAGACCGGATACCATGGCCGCCCCCCAGCAGCTGCACTACAAGCAGAATCGGCTCAAGCAGCTGCGGGCGTTCTGCCACGCGGCGCGCACCGGCAGCGTCAGCGCCGCGGCGGATCTGGTCAGCCTCAGTCAGCCCACCGTCTCGCTGCAGATCCAGGCCCTGGAGCGGGAGCTGTCCACGGTGCTGTTCGAGCGCCGCGGACCCAAGATCCGGCTGACCCCCGAGGGCGAGCTGCTCTATACCCTGTCCCAGCCGCTGGTGGAGGGCATGGACAAGCTCCACGAGACCTTCTCGGCCCATTGCGGTCGCGTCGATCAGGGCAGCCTGGATATCGCCGCCGGCGAGTCGACCATCCTGTACCTGCTGCCGGAGCCCGTCCGCCGCTTCGCCACCCAGTACCCCGGTGTGGAGCTGCGGCTGCACAACGTCACCGGACGCGACGGTCTGGCCATGCTGCGCGCCGACGAGGTGGATCTGGCCGTGGGCTCGATGCCCGACGTCCCGGACGACATCCACTACCACCCGGTCGTCACCTACGACCCGGCCCTGATCACCCCGCTCGATCACCCGCTGGCGAACAGGCCGGAAGTGGCCCTGGCGGAGATCGCCGAGCACGGCCTGATCCTGCCCCCGCGCCATCTCAGCACCTGGCGCATGGTCGACCTGGTGTTTCGCCAGAACGACCTGCCCTATCGGGTGACGCTGGAGGCCGGCGGCTGGGAGGTGGTGAAGAAGTATGTCGAGCTCGGCCTCGGGATCTCCATCGTCACCGACCTCTGCCTGAGCGGGGACGAGCCGCTGGGGCGGACCTCGCTGGTGCGGTTCTTCCCCCGCCGCAGCTACGGCATCGTGCTGCGCCGGGGCCGGTTTATGTCACCGCAGGCGAAGCGCTTCCGCGAGATCCTCGGCGAGATCTACGGCACGGCCGTGGGCGCGGCGGCCCGTCCTTCGCGGGGTGCGGAGACGACCTGGGAAGATGGTTTGCTCGGGTGACGGGGGGACACGGCCTGGACAACCGGGCCGGGCTGCCGCGGCGACCCGAACAGCGGCCTTTTCAGGGACCCCTGTCGCAGAATTGCCAAAAAGTGTGCGATAAGCCGACCATGGGCCGCCGAGACAACTGATCCCGCGGCCAAGCGTGTACCAACGGCATTCGGCTCTTGTATATGCTGGGTGGATGACGCTGAATAAAAAAATCGGCCAGCGCTTGCGGGCGGCCCGCAACGCCCAAGGCCTGAGCCTTTCAGAGCTCGCGGCGCGTACCAAGACCCTATCCAAATCGCGCATCAGCAACTACGAGCAGGGCATCCGTCGCATGGGCCTCGAAGAGGCCGCCGAGCTTGCCGAGGCCCTCGACGGCCTGACGGCGACCTACCTGCTCTGCCTCGACGACAACTCCCCCCTCTGCCCTGAAGAGCTGGCGCTGATCGAGCGCTACCGCCGCACCGACGAGCGCGGTCGCCGGACCATCCAGCGCGTCGCCGAGACCCAGGGCCACTACGGCCCGCCGTCCTCCCCCCCCGACGCCGACCCCGAAGCGGATAGCTGATCGTCCGAAGCGTTCAGCTCCGGCGCACGCCAATGCCCCGTCGCCTGCTCGTAGGCATAGCCGATGGCGATGATCGCCGACTCCCCATAGGGTCGCCCAAGCAGCGACAGGCCCAGCGGCAACCCCTTGTGCGTGTACGCCATGGGCAGGGTCAGCTCCGGGAAACCGGTGACGCTGGCCAAGTACGATGGCAGCGCGGGGTCGGCCACCTTGCAGCGATCGCCGGTCTCGGTGGCATCCAAGGTCACGGACGGCGGACATAGGCGCGTCGGAAAGACCAGCGCATCGAGCTGGTCGGCCTGCATCCGATCGCCGATGATCCGCCGCACCCCGGGGAGCCGCGTCGAGATCAGGGACAGATAGCGCAGATCGGCAACGCCCTTGCTGCCTAAGGCCCGCCCCCAGAATGCCAGTCGCGCCGGGTCTTCCGGCGTCGGCGAGCCCGTGATCAGCGGCGAGCGCGCCGCCGTGGTCAGCTCGGCGAGGGCATCGGGGACGCCGTCTCCGGCCGGCGACAGAACATCGGCCAGCTGATCGCGCAGCTCGGCCTCGGCAATGGGGCGGATGAAGGCGTCGTAGGCCTCCAACAGCAGATCCGGCACATCCACATCGACCAGCTCGGCACCGCCGGCGCGCAGGGCGTCCAGCGCCCGCTTGAAGGCCGCGTCCACCTCCTTGTTGCCGCCGCGATAGTCGCGGGCCACGCCCAGCCGGGCGCCGTCCAGGGCGTCGCTATCGAGGAACAGCGTGTAGTCACCGATCTGATGCGGCTCGGCATCTTGGGTCGGCCAGTCCGCCGGGTCCGTTCCCACAATCACACCCAACACCAGCGCCGCGTCGCGCACACCGCGCGCCAGCACGCCGGTCACGTCCAGGGAGCGGGCCAGCGGCAGGGTGCCGCTGCGGCTGGTCAGCCCCAGGGTCGGGCGAATGCCCACCAGCGCCGCCCCCGCCGCCGCGGCCCGCAGTGCCCCGGTGGTATCGGTGACCACCGCGGCCAAGGCCATGCCCGCCGCCACCGCGCTGCCGGCGCCGACGCCGCTGCGACTGGTCCGATACGGGTTGCGGGTCGCACCAGCGGCGGAGCTGTAGCCGGCCCGGCCATAGGAGCTGAAGGGCCCGTCGGTGTTGGCCTTGCCGATGAGCAGGGCGCCGGCCTCGCGCAGACGCGCAACCACGAAGGCGTCGTCGCTACTGCGGCGGCCCCGCAGCATGGCCATGCCGCCGCTGGTGGGCTGGTCGCGGGTGTTGCAGCGATCGCCGATCACCATCGGCACCCCGAACAGTGCCCCCCGCTGCCGCGTCGCCGTGAGCCCGGCGGCCTGCTCCACCGCCTGATCATTCACGTGGATCAGACTGTGCAGGGCCGGCCCCCTGCGGTCCACCGCGTCCACTCGGTCCAGCGCAGCCCGCGCGATCTGCTCGGCGCTCCATCGCTGGGTGTCGAGCCCGACCTCGAGGTCGGTGATCTGCATGGTCGACAGGTCGATGGGCGCGGGCTGAACCGACGCGTCCACCGCCTCCTCGGCGGTCGCCGAGGACACTATCAGCGCAAACAACACGCCGATCACTAGGTAGCACAACTTCATTGGGTCATGATCTTGCCGGGTGGCATGGGGACTGGGGGCGCGATTGTAAGCCGATCAAGCTCTGTCGGGAATCGATGCCGCGTCGGTGTTTGCGGGACCGGGCCGCTGTCCTAGCCCGCGGGCAGCACGCGGCTCAACAGCCCGAGCGCCATATCAGCACCAGCGGGCACGCCGACGCGCACCTGCCAACCGGCCCCGGGCGCCACGTCGAGGGGCTGTCCGTCGCGGTCGGTGAGGTGCTCGAGCTGGAACAGCCGGCGGCCGGATGGCGTCATCAGCTCCAGCGCGTCGCCACGGGCGAAGCGGTTCTTGACCTCGACCCGGGCCATGCCGGCGTCGGTGCCGATGATCTCGCCGACGAACAGGCGACGCTGGGCCCTAGATGTGCCGTCCGCATAGTTCTGCAGGTCGGCGGCGGCATGGCGTTGGTAGAAGCCATCGGTGTAGCCGCGGTTGGCGAGCCCCTCCAGGTCCTGCAGCAGCCTGGCGTCGAACGGCCGGCCGGCGACGGCGTCGTCGATGGCCTGCCGATAGACGGCGGTGGTCCGGGAGGCGTAGTAGTGGGACTTGGTGCGGCCTTCGATCTTCAGGCAATCGATGCCCATCTCCACCAGCCGTGCCACATGGGCCACGGCGCGCAGGTCGCGGGCGTTGAGGATGTAGGTGCCCTGCTCGTCCTCCTCGATGGGCATCGGCTCCCCGGGCCGGCCAGGCTCTTCGAGCAGCCAGGTGCCGCCGGCGTCGGGATGCCGATCCTCGCGGACCTGGTAGGCCCAGCGGCAGGCATTGGTGCAGGCCCCTTGGTTGGCGTCGCGGTGATTGAGCCAACCCGAGAGCAGGCAGCGACCGGAGTAGGCGATGCAGAGGGCACCGTGGACGAAGACCTCCAGCTCGATGTCGGGACAGGCGGCGCGGATGTCGGCGATCTCCTCCAGCGACAGCTCCCGCGACAGGATCACCCGGGCAATCCCCTGGGCTTGCCAGAAGCGTACCGAGGCCGCGTTTAGGGTGTTCGCCTGCACCGACAAGTGGATGGGCAGCTGCGGCCAGCGCTCGCGCACCAGCATGATCAGGCCGGGATCGGCCATGATCAGCGCGTCCGGGCGGAGTTCCACCACGGGGGCGATGTCGTCCATGAAGGTGCGCAGCTTGGCCCCGTGGGGCATCAGGTTCGCGGTCACATAGAACTGTCGGCCGAGGCCATGGGCGGTCTCGATGCCGGCGGCCAGGTTGGCCTGATCGAAGCCGTTGTTGCGCACCCGCAGGCTGTAGCGGGGGATGCCCGCATAGACCGCATCGGCACCGTAGGCCAGCGCGTAGCGCATCGATTTCGGCGTTCCCGCCGGGGCCAGCAGCTGCGGCCGCCGCGCCCTCCCCGGCTGCGCCCCGGATGGCCGACTCAATGCAGCTCGACCTGGAAGCTCAGCCGCTTGGCGCCGCCCACCAGCGGCTTGCGCAGGACCTCGACGGCAACCGACTCCCCGGGGGCCTTGTCCATCAGCGCGATGCGGATGTCGGCATAGTCCGCGATGTCCTTGTCGCCGACCTTGACGATGCGATCGCCCTCCTCCAGCCCGGCGTCCTTGGCACCGCTCTCCGGGGCGAAGCCCTGCACGCCGATCCCTTCGCCGTCGCTTTCGGTGTCGAGCATGACACCCATGAGCCCGGTGGCCGGCAGGTCCTGGCGCGGCGGGAACAGCACATAGTCGGCCAAGGTCGCGGTCAACGGCCGGCGGCTGCCGTTGACGATGGTGGCCGCCGGCAGAGCGATCCGTCGCTGGACGCGCTTGGGGATGCCCTGCCCGTGCTCCACATGGCCGACCCCGGCCAACACCACCAGGGTCTTGCTCGGGTTGGCCTGCAGATACCCCGCCGCGCGCTCGGCCATGCCCTCGTCCCAGAGCAGCTGGACGTCCAGGAAGCGCTCGAAGTCCGCATCCTCGCCCTTCGGATGCATGTCGTACACGGCCTTGACGCGGGCGCGATAGGCGGCGTCGTCGCGATCGATCTCGGTTGGCATCTGTGCGCGCGCTTCGGCATCGAGCCCGGCGATGCCCAGGTCACCGGCCTTGTCGGTGACCTCTTTGGCGACATTCAGCGCGATCAGCGCCAGACCTTGCTCCCGCGCGTAGCGCAGGATCGGCCGGTAGAGCCGATAGTCGTAGCGCCAGCGCTCGAAGTACTCGGTCTGGCGCAGCATCTCGGTCTCGCTGATCTCGCCGGCAATGTAGGCATCGAGGACGCCTTGGAACGGCTGCTGGAAGAACTCCATGCCGACGGCGACATCGCCACCGCCCTCGTGCAGGCCGCGGATGACGGCCAGCTGGTTCAAGTGATCCTCGTAGCGATCGTGCTGTTCGCCGACGTAGACCACGCGCCGGTCGAGCAGGAGCGGGATCAGGTCGTCGAGGCCGTCGAGGTCGGCGGTCTGCAGCACCAGGGTCTCGGCGGCGGCGGGCTTCGCCTCGGTGGCGTCGGCGACGGCGGCACCGACGCTGCCGGCGGGCAACAGCAGCCCCGCGAGGGCGGCGGCGGCGATGGCAATGGGAGAGTAGGTGTGGCGTGCCAATGTCTTCTCGCTGGTTTTGCGGCTGGGGTGCTCCATATGATGGGGTCGTCAAGGCCAATTCAGCCCCCTCCCGCCAGCGGCCCCCCGCGCCGCGGCCCTTCGTGCTTTCTGAGGCGACCCATGACCCGACACCTGTTGCTTATCGTGCTGCTGACGTCCCTGCCGGTCTCGGTGCCGCGCGCCGTGGCCGATCCGGCCCCGGTAGGGACCATCGCCCACGACCTGACCGTCGAGATCGATCCCGCCAACGGCCGCCTTGCAGCCAGCGACCGGCTGACGCCACCGCCCGGCACCAAAGTCCTGACCTTCAGCCTGCACGTGGGTCTCGCCCCGCGGGTCGAGACCGGTGAGGCCAGGTTGGAGCGGCTCGGCGCCCGGGGCCACATCGAGCGTTGGCGCCTGCGCCGCGATGGCGACCAGCCGGTCACACTGCGCTGGGGCGGCAGCATCCGCCACGCCTTGGAGCAGGTGGGCGACGGCATGGGCCGCGCGCGCCTGCGCAGTCGCGGCAGCATCGATGCGGACGCCGTGCTGCTCGACGGCTGGACCGCCTGGTATCCGGTGGTGGACGGTCTCCTGAACCGGTTCCAGCTCGACGTCGGCCTACCCGAGGGCTGGCTCGCCCTGTCCCAGGGTGCCGGACCGCAGATCGCACCGGACCCGGACGCCCCCGGTCGCACCCGCGTGCGCTGGCGCGAGGACCAGCCCCAGGACGAGATCTATCTCATCGCCGGCACCTTCACGCTGACCCGCGAACCCACGCCCCAGGCCGAGGCCCAGGCCTGGCTGCGCCGGCCCGACCCGACCCTGGCCGAGCGCTACCTGGGTGTCACCGCGGAGTATCTGCGGCGCTACAGCGACCTGATCGGCCCCTACCCCTACGCCAAGTTTGCGTTGGTGGAGAACACCTGGGAGAGCGGCTACGGCATGCCGTCGTTCACGCTGCTCGGCCCGCGGGTGCTGCGCCTGCCGTTCATCCTGCACAGCTCCTACCCCCATGAGATCCTGCACAACTGGTGGGGCAACGGCGTCTACATCGACTACAGCGGCGGCAACTGGAGCGAGGGGCTGACCGCCTACCTGGCCGACCACCTCAACGCCGAGCTCGACGGCCGCGGCCCGGCGTACCGCCGCGGCCAGCTACGCGCCTACGCCGACTATGTGCGCGACGGCGACGACATCCCCATCCGCGCCTTCCGCGGCCGCCACGGCGACGCCTCCCAAGCGGTGGGCTACGGCAAGACGCTGATGGTCTTCCACATGCTGCGCGAGCGCCTCGGCGACGCCGTATTCATCGACGCCCTGCGCCGGTTCTATGCCGACAATCGCTTCCAGGCGGTCGGCTTCGAGGCCGTACAGACCGCCTTCGAGCAGGCCGCCGGCCGGGATCTGGGCGCCTTCTTCAGCGGCTGGATCGAGCGCCCCGGGGCCCCGGAGCTTGCCTTGTCCGACATCGAAGTCGCCGAGGACGTGGAGGGCTGGCGCCTGCAGGGCAACATCTCCCAGGTCCAGGCGGCCGACCCCTACCCGCTCCAGGTCCCGGTGATCGTCCACGCATCCAGCGGCGAGGGCGTGCGCCTCAAGGTCGACCTCGACGGCCGCAGCAGCCCCTTCGAGACCCGGCTGCCGGCCGCGCCGGTGCGCATCGCCGTGGACCCGGAATTCGACAGCTTCCGCGCCCTCGCTGCCGGCGAGTCGCCGGTCAGCCTGAGCCGGCTGTTCGGTGCCGAGGCAGGGCTGATCGTGCTGCCGAGTCAAGACCCGGCACCCCTGCGCGAGGGCTGGCGCGCCTTGGCCGAGGCCTGGACCCGCGGCCACGCCGGCTGGCGGATCATCGCCGACGATGCCATCCACCAGCTACCCGCCGACGGCGCCGTCTGGCTGCTCGGCTGGCACAACCGCTTCCTCGGCCACCTGCTCGATGCCGCGGATGGCCGCTTCCGCCTGGCCCCGGCCGGGCGCTCGCTGTGGATCGACGGCGACCGCCATGTGGACGTCAGTCCCGTGCTCAGCGCCGAGATCGACGGCCGACCCGTGGGCCTGGTCGCCACCGACTATCCGGCCGCCATCCCGGGGCTCGCCCGCAAGCTCCCCCACTACGGCAAGTACGGCTGGCTGACCTTCACCGGCACGCAACCGACCAATCAGGCCAAGGGCGAATGGCCCGCCGGCGAGTCCGCACTGGTGCACTGGATCGGCGACAAGCGCCCCCTGCCAACCCTGCCGCAGCGCCCGACCCTGGTGCCGACATCACCGCCGCCACGCAATCAAACCGGGCGCCGACCAGACGCGGAGGCACAATCCGATCAACTATAGCGTCTTGCGCATCCACAAGTTCCAGTAGCGGGAGGTCTTTTCCAGCGCATAGTTGCGCCGGAGATAGGTCCCGTAAACCTCCTTCATTTTGGCAAGGTGGCTGGGCTGATAGGGCAGACGCGGCACCATCACATAATCGACACCACCGAGAAACCGCTCGGGAACCGGCAGGCGTTTTCCTTCTCGAATCCAGAACAGCGGAACCCCCTCCACCGGGGGCCGCATGTCGGCCGCATAGGGAAACGGATTGACCATATCGAATGCGACAACAGATCGGTTCGGCTGATCAAGGGCACGCAGCATCTCGATGCCGTCGTTAATGGTCTGCATATAGATGGAAGCCGTCAACTCGCCCACCATGACCCGCGTCCTTTGCGAGCCTTCGGGGGGCACCAGGATGCTGTCGATACGCGGCGCACCCCGAACGGTCAATGACGGATTCATCAGCTTGCTGGCAAAGTCCTGCCACACGATCAATCGGTTGCTGACTTCCTGGGACATGAACATCAGGGCGAGCAACAAACAGAACAGATAGACCGGGTAGCGGGCCAATAGCTGCGACCTTGGCGAAGACACCTGCAGGCCGCCGGTATGCTCTACCCGACGAGCAGCCTCTCCGATCACAAGGAAGACGGTCACAAGCAAGATGCTGCAGACCAGGCTGATGGTCCCGATGGTACTGTGCAGAAAGATCGTCGACAGGATGGCGCCGGTTGCAAAGAGCAGATCGAAGACGGATCTTCGCCCCGCGGCGCGCGCCGCCAGCACGACGCCGATACAGGCGGTGATGATGGCTGCATTGGCGATGACCAGGTTGACGACGTTCCAGATCTGCAGCCTGTCCCCACTTGGTCCGGCATCCGCCTCCGTCACGAACGGAACCACCACCCGCGTGATGGACTGATAGTAGTCCGCGAGGAATGGGAAGATCATCTCAAGCAGGCCCGCAGCAGCAACAATGAGGACGATGCTGATCAGCGAAACGCGTCGGGCGTAGGGGGAAACGAATGCGCAGGCCACGACGAATCCAATCGCCACTGTGGCAAAGGTGAACTTGTTGTAAAGCTCGAACAGCACCAAGATCGTCAGCGCAATGGCATCCCACCACTTATCGCCGGGCGCGATGTCCACCGGCTCGAGGTAGAACATCAAGATCAGGATCAAGGCCGCCCATCCCTGGCGATTATAGAAGGTACCCCAGCTAATGGACCCGAATCCCTGCGTTTCCCCAATGGGCACGACGATCAGCAGAAACGCAAAGGTGAATACGATGACCGCGCTCAACGTCGTCAAACGCCGCGGCAGGGCCGTCATCGCAACGAACAGTAGGAGCGCGGCGGAAACGACCCCGGAGAATCCGAATATGACCCCCGGAGGCAGCCCGAGGGTCAGCCCCAGCGCCGGGACAAAGGCGACCAGAGGACCGTACATCGTATGGAAATCTTGATAGGGCGTCTGCCCCAGCTGGACTCGGTTTGCGATGTCCAGCAGACCCATGACGTCGTTTAACCATACCCTGACGTAGCTCTCTCCGGGAGCGACGAAGGTCAGATAGGAGACGAGCAGAAACAGGAGATAGAGCAGCAGCAGCGTGCGCATCGTCGCGCGCCGATCAATCTGCGTTGCCCAAGCATGGGATTTCAGCACGACAGGTGTCTCGTCAAATCGGCGCGCCGCCCCGCCCCACGGCGGACCACCACGCATTTCTAAAGTGGGCTTTCGAATCGGGGCCTTGCCCTGGGGTCCACCGCGGATGCGTATCGCGTTTCGCCTGGCGCGGCCTCGGCCTCAGGGAAGCAGCGGCGTCACGTCGAGCAGCCCGGCGATGACCTCCGTGTGCGGCTCGCTGAGCCAGGGGACGATGCCCAGGCACGGGGCATCGATGTTCTCCTTCAGTGTCGCCACATTGTCATCAAGGTGGCGCATCCGCGGTGCGACGATGTTCGCGACCCAGCCGGCAAGCTCGGTGCCGGAGGCGCGGATGGACTCCGCCGTGAGGATGGCATGGTTCAGGCAGCCCAGGCGCAGCCCCACCACCAGGACCACCGGCAGCCCCAGACCTTTGGGTAAATCGCTGACGGCGAGGCCCGGCCCCAGGGGTACCCGCCAGCCGCCGACGCCCTCCACCACCACCCGGTCGGCGCTGTCGGCCAAGGCCCGGTAGCTGGTCTCGATGGCCTGCAGACGGATCTCGACGCCGACCTCCCGCGCGGCCACATGCGGGGCGATGGCGGGGATGAAGGCGTAGGGGTTGATCAGCCTGTAGTCGGCCTCCTGACTGCTCTGGGCGCGCAGGCGAAGCGCATCGTCGCAGATCAGGCCGCGACGGCTGTTGGCGCAGCCGGTGGCCACCGGCTTCATGCCCATGACGGTCAGCGCGCGCTGCTGCAGGGCGGCCATCAGGGCCAGGGAGATCTCGGTCTTGCCGATGTCGGTGTCGGTGCCGGTGACGAAGATGCCGCTCATGCGCTACGGCCCTCGCTGGCGGCGGCCAACCGCGGACGCCGGGTGACGGCGCTGACCGGGATGGCGACCTCGCCGCCGGACGCCTGCCGGGCCTGCGCCTCGGACCCGACCCAGGCGTGACCGTGGACGATCTCCCAGGTGGACGGCAGCCGATCGTCGCGCCGAAACTGCTCGTAGGCCTGTTCCATGGCCCGCAGCCGGCGACGCCCGGTGAGGCCGCGGGGACGGGCATTGAGCACGTTGTGGGCGCCGATGGCCTTGATGTCGCGCATCAGTCCATAGACGTCCGGGTAGGTCATGGTGATGCGCTCGGCGTCCATGACCGGGTCGGCGAAGCGGCTGCGCACCAGGGCATCGCCGATGTCGTGCATGTCGAGAAACGGGCTGACGTGGGCGTCGCCGTCGGCGGCGGCCCAGGCCGCGCGCAGCTCGGTCAGGGTGTCCGGGCCGAAGGTGGTGAACATCAACAGCCCGCCGGGACGCAGCACCCGGCGCAGATCGGCGAAGGTGGCGTCTAGGTCCGTGGCCCACTGCAGCGTGGCGTTGGAGAAGATCAGGTCCACCGAGTCGTCCGCCAGCGGCAGCCGCTCCATGTCGGCACACAGGGGCCGCGGGCGGTTCAGCCAGTGGCCGCGGCGGCGGGCCTGCAACAGCATCGGATAGGCGAAGTCCAGCGCGATCACCCGCGCCCGGCGCCAGCGCCGGGCGAGCCGGTCGAGCACCGCGCCGGTGCCGCAGCCCAGATCGAGCACGGTGCGCGGCTCGATGCGGATGTAGTCGAGCCGGCCGAGCATGCGCTCGCCGATCTCGCGCTGGAGCACGGCGGCGGCGTCGTAGTCGGCGGCGGCGGCGGAGAAGGCGCGGCGGGCGGCGGCCTTGTCGATCTCGGCAATGGCGGCGTCCGCCGCGGACGGCGCCGGTAAGGGTCTCTGGCTCATAGGCCGGCCTCGTTGAGAAATTGCGCGATCGCCGCGGCGCTCGCGTCGGGGTGGGACAGGGTCGGCGCATGGGCGGCACCGGGGATGACCTGCGTGCGCGCCCCGGGCAACAGCATCGGCACCCGCTCGGCCACCGCCGCCGGGACCAGGGTGTCGCGCTCACCGAACAGCCACAGGCTGGGCGGGCCGATGTCGGCCAGCGGCCCGCGCAGGTCCTCGTCGCGCAGCAGCTCCAGGCCGACGCTCAGCGCCTGCGCGTCCGGCTCCGGGCGTCCGGCCAGCTCGGCGCGCAGCAGCCGCAGCGTGCCCCGGGCGTCGTCGGCGCCACGGACCTGCAAGGCCAGGAAGCGCTCCAACGTATCCTTCGCCTGCGCGCGCAGGTTGGCGTGGAAGCCGTCCAGGGTCTCCTCGGGCATGGCCGGGCGCCAGTCGGCGGCACGGGTGAAGCGGGGCGTGGCGGTGATCAGCACCAGCGCGGCGATGCGCGGCGGGCGCTTGGCCTCGGCGCGGGGGACCCGGGCGCGTGCGACCTTCAGCGCCGCCTGCAGGGCGACCAGGCCGCCCAGGGACCAACCGATCCAAACCGCCCGCTCCGGCGCCTGCCGCAGACAGGCATCGGCCCAGCCGGCGAGGTCGCGGCAGGCGGGGTCGAACGCACCGCCGCCATGGCCCGGCAGGTCGATGGGGTACAGCCGCCGGTCCGCGGTCAGGGTCTGCGGCAGGGTCTGCCAGACGGCGCTGTTCATGCCCCAGCCAGGGAGCAGGACCAGGTCGGTGCGGGGCGCCGTCACAGCGCTCGGTCCGGCAGCTGGCAGGCGAGCACGGTGCTGATCCAGGAGTCGTTGATGCCGACCGCCGGCATGGGCACGGTGCGCGGGTCGGGCTCACGCTGCCACCAGTCGCCGTTGACCAGATCCCAGTCCATCGGCGCCGGGGCGCCCTTTGCGTCGTAGTGGTTCATGCGGATTCGCCCTGTTTAGGTTGTCGTTTCGTTAGCGATGCAGGCCCGGCGACGCGCTCGCGATCCGGCAGCCGCCCCAGCAGGTGGAGCAGCCGGTCCACGTCGCCCTCGGCGTGGGCCGCCGAGAAGGTGATGCGCAGCCGCGCCGAGCCCTCCGGCACCGTCGGCGGCCGAATCGGCGTGACCAGCACGCCATCGGCCTCCAGCCGCCGGCTCCAGTCCAAGGCGCGACCGGCCTCGCCCGCCAGCAGCGGCTGGATCGGCGTCGACGACGCCAGCAGCGGCAGATCGAGGGCCTCGGCGCCGGCGCGGAAACGGGCCACCAGCGCGCGCAGCCGCTCCCGGCGCCATTCCTCGGTGCGCACCAGCTCGAGGGCGGCCAGCGTCGCCTCCGCCAAGGCCGGCGGCAGCGCAGTGGTGTAGATGTAGCTGCGGGCGCGCTGGATCAGGGTCTCGATCAGCGCCTCGTCGCCGGCGACGAAGGCGCCGAAGGTGCCGAAGGCCTTGCCCAGCGTGCCCATCAGGATCGGCGCCGCGTCGGCATCCAGGCCGAAGTGCGCCAGCGTGCCGCGACCGCCGGGGCCGACGACGCCGAGCCCGTGGGCGTCGTCCACCAGCAGCCGTGCGCCCAGGTCACGGGCCGCCGCGGACAGCGCCGGCAGCGGCGCCAGATCGCCGTCCATGCTGAACACGCCGTCGGTGACCAGCAGGCCCGCCCCATCCGCCCCCGCCATCCGCACCGCGGCGGCGGCATCGGCATGGGGGTAGCGCCGCAGCCGCCCGGCGCAGAGCCGGGCGCCGTCCACCAGGGATGCGTGGTTCAGCCGATCCGCCAGCACCTGCTCGCCGCGGTCGACCAGGGCGGTGATGACGCCCTGGTTGGCCATGTAGCCGGTGGAGAACAGCAGCGCCCGCGGGCGGCCCACGAACGCCGCCAGCGCCGCCTCCAGGCGCGCGTGAGGCTCGGCGTGGCCGGTGATCAGGTGGGCTGCACCGCTGCCGACACCGTGGCGGCGAGCGCCGTCGGCCATGGCCTCGGCCAGGCGCGGGTCGGCGGCCAGGCCCAGGTAGTCGTTGCTGCAGAACGTCAGCAGCCGGCGACCGTCGATGACCGGACGCACCCCCTGGGGGCCCGAGAGCAGGCGCCGCGTGCGGTATAGGTCCCGACGGCGCAGGTCGTCGAGTCGGCGGGTCAGATCCTGCATCCACTCACCAGCCGATCCGGGTCGCGACGCCTCAAGCGCCGGTCGCCGCCCCGTCGGCGTCGCTGCGGGTAATGGTCTTGTGGCAGCCGCCGGGGCTGTCGCGGCCCTCGGGCTCGACGGTCTCGAAGCGCAGCCCCAGGCGGTCGAACAGGGTGCGGTCGCGCTCGGCCTCCGCGTTGGCCGCGGTCAGCAGCCGATCGCCGTAGAACACCGAGTTGGCGCCGGCCAGATAGCACAGGGCCTGCATCTCGTCGCTCATCTGCGAGCGCCCCGCCGACAGCCGCACGTAGGAGGCCGGCATCAGCACCCGCGCCGCGGCGATGCAGCGCACCATCTCCAGCGGGTCCAAGGCCTCGGTGCCGAACAGCGGCGTACCCTCCACCTGCACCAAGAGGTTGATCGGGACCGACTCCGGGTGCGCCGGCAGCGTCGCCAACTGGTGCAGCAGCGAGGCGCGATCCCGGCGCGATTCCCCCATACCGAGGATGCCGCCGCTGCAGGTCTTGAGCCCGGCGGCGCGGATGTGACCCAGGGTCTCCAGCCGGTCCCGGTAGGTGCGCGTGGTGATCACCTGGCCGTAGAACTCCGGCGAGGTGTCCAGGTTGTGATTGTAGTAGTCGAGCCCGGCGCGCTTCAGCCGCTGCGCCTGCTCGGCACCGAGCATGCCGAGGGTGACGCAGGTCTCCAGGCCCAGGCCGTGGACGGCCTCCACCATCTCCACCACCGCATCAAGGTGCTTGTCGGTGGGATTGCGCCAGGCCGCGCCCATGCAAAAGCGGGTGGAGCCGGCATCGCGGGCCGCCTCGGCGGCGGCCACCACCTCATCGAGGGGCAGCAGCCGCTCGCGCTCCAGGCCGGTGTCGTGTTTGCTGCTCTGGGAACAGTAGCCGCAGTCCTCGGGGCAGGCCCCGGTCTTGATGCTCAGCAGCGTGCTGACCTGGACCTGGTTCGGATCGAAATGCGCCCGATGCACCGACTGGGCGGCGAACAGCAGGTCGTTGAAGGGCTGATTGAGCAGGGTCTGGACCTCATCGAGGGTCCAGTCATGGCGGGGCTGATGCCCGGACGTGGCAGACATTGCGGCTCTCAGTAGCGTCGGCGGGACGCAGCATGGGGTGCTGCGGCAAAGCCCGACAGATTAACCGGGGAATCGGTGCTGTCAAGCGCACGGACCGCAGCGGACGGGATTGTCGCGGACACGGACGCTTGCTCGCCCCGGAAGACATGGAGACGACCCGCCGACCGACAAGGGTAGAGAGGCTCGGTCCTTCGTTGTCGTTGTCGGGGTCGGGGTCGGGGTCGGGGTCGGGGTCGGGGTCGGGGTCGGGGTCGGGGTCGGGGTCGGGGTCGGGGTCGGGGTCGGGGTCGGGCAGATTCTCGACTACGATTACGATTACGATTACGACAACGACAACGACAACGACAACGACAACGACAACGACCCCGACAACGACAACGATTACGACAACGACAACGACAACGACAACGACAACGCGCCATGTTGCTCATCGACCCGATCCAATCCGTCATCGACCACCTGCTGCCGCCTACCTGCGTGCTCTGCGGCGGCGCCGGCGACGACGGGCTGGATCTGTGCGCCGGCTGCCGCGCCGAGCTGCCCGGCATCGGCCCGTGCTGCGGGCGCTGCGCCCTGCCGCTGCCGCCGGGCCGGGTGGACGGCGCCCTGTGCGGGCGCTGCCAGCGCCACCCGCCGCCGTTCGAGCACTGCCTGGCGGCGTTTCGCTACCAAGACGCGCTGCCGATGCTGGTGGCCGGCATCAAGTTCCAGGATCGCATGAGCCATATCCGGCTGCTCGGCGCCCTGCTCGCCGACACCGTCGCGGAGCGGCTCGGCAGCGCCGACGGCCGCCCCGACGCCATCATCCCGGTCCCGCTGCACCGCCGCCGACTGCGCGAGCGCGGCTACAACCAGGCCCTGGAGCTGGCCCGGCACATCGCCCGCCGCCTGGACCTGCCGGTGGACGCGACCAGCTGCAGCCGCCACCGCCCCACGCCACCCCAGGCCGGCCTGGAGCGCAAGGCCCGACTATCCAACGTCCGCGGCGCCTTCGCCACCCGCCGCCGCCAGGACGACCGCCACCTGGTCATCGTCGACGACGTGGTCACCACCGCATCCACCGTCGCCGAACTCGCCCGCGTGTTGCGCCAGGCCGGCGCTGCGCGCGTGGATGTCTGGTGCCTGGCACGGACGCCCTGATCCCTGACGAGCGACGGCAAAGACAAACGCCGGGTTCGAAGACTTTGTCTCAGACGCCCGGGCGATACCGATACCGACATCGATACCGATCCCGATCCCGATCCCGATCCCGTTACCGTTCCCAACACCGAGTGCGCTATCGTTGCCCCCAAGCCGCGGCCCGCCGCACCCCCAAGCCCCCCGAGAGGAGAGCGACCCGATGAAGACCATTGCCTGGGACAATTCACTGAGCGTCGAGGTGCCGGAGATCGACGAAGACCACCGCCGCCTGGTGGAGCTCTACAACCTCCTCAGCCAAGCCGTGGCCCGAGGGGAGGATCACGCCTACATCGATGCCCTCACCGACGAACTGGTCGCCTGCACCGTCTGGCACTTCCGCCACGAGGAGCGGCTGATGCTCAAGCACGGCTACCCGGGACTGCCCGCCCACCGCGACGAGCACGAGGAGCTGATCGCCAACGTCCGCGCGCTCCAGCAGCACCTGCAAAAGCATGACCGGCCGGTCTCGGGGGACGACGTGGAGTTCCTGGAGCGCTGGCTGATGGAGCACATCTTCGGCGCCGACATGAGGATGGGCGCCTACTTGGGCGAGGTGATGTAGGCGCGGCGCGCCTGCGGCGGCTACAACGCCAGCGCCATGACCACCGCATCCTCGCGCCCGTCGCCGTCGACGGCCGGGTAGTAACCGCGGCGCCGGCCGATCTCGTTGAAGCCCTCGGACGCGTACAGACCGATGGCCGCGGCGTTTGACGCGCGCACCTCCAGAAACGCCGTGTCGGCGTCGCGCCGCCGCGCCAGGGCCAGCACCCGGCGCAGCAGGCGCCGGCCGAGGCCGCGGCCCTGGCGCCGCGGATGCACACAGACGTTGAGCACATGGCACTCGCCGGCGGCGACCATCATGATCACATGGCCGATCAGCTCGCTGTCGTCCTCCGCCACCAGGCAGCAGTAGCCCACGCGCAGGCAGTCGCGGAAGATGCCTTCGGACCATGGGGTCGGATAGGCCGCGCGCTCCACCGCGAGCACCGTCGGCAGGTCGTCCGGGTGCATGGGGCGCAGGGCGATGGCTCGGGCCGTTGGGGCGATAGCGGTCATGGCCGCGAATTGGAACCCAGTCCCGCGGCGATTTCAACGACAACCCACCCGGGAAACATCAGCAAAACACAATAACTTCCATCGAATCATTAGATTTTTGGTTATCGACATTCGGCGTCATCCTATTACCCGACAAGGTGCTGGGTCCCCAATCCGGGAGGAAAGATGATGTCGATGACACCTGTAACCGCCGCGGCGCTCGCGGCGCCCCTCGTCCTCTGGCTGGTCGGCTCCATCCCGAGCCGCACCGCCGACCGTCTCGGCCCGCGTATGGCGCGGCTCGCCAATGCCGCGGCCTGGCTCGCCTTTGCCGCGGCAGCCGTTGCGCTGATCGGCCACGGCTTCGGGCCGGCCGAGGAGCTGAACCTCGGCGCCATCGCCCTGCCCTTCGGCCTCGGTAGCTTCGCCATGGGCGTCTATGTCGACGCCGTTACCGTGATCATGCTGGCCCTGGTGTCGCTGATCGGCGCCCTGGTCTCGACCTATGCGCGCACCTACATGGCCGGGGAGGCCCGCGAGGGCCACTTCCACAAGTGGATGCTGCTGACCTTGGCGTCGATCCTGACCCTGTTGGTGGCGAGCAATCTGCTCTTGTTCTCGCTGGCCTGGATGGCGACCAGCCTGTGCCTGCATCGGCTGCTGACCTTCTACCCGAACCGGCCGGCGGCGATGCTGGCCGCACACAAGAAGTTCGTCTTCAGCCGCATCGGCGATGCCAGTCTGTTCATCGCCAGTGTGCTGATCGGCGCCACCCTGCACACCCTGGACTTCGCCGGCGTCTATGCCGCCATGGCCGACATGACCGGCCCGCTGCCCGCCGGCCTGCAGGCCGCCGCCTGGCTGATCGCCCTCGCCGCCGTGCTCAAGTGTGCCCAGTTCCCGTTCCACGGCTGGCTGATGCAGGTGATGGAGGCGCCGACACCGGTCTCGGCCCTGCTGCATGCCGGCATCGTCAACGCCGGTGCCTTCCTGGTCATCCGCATGAGCCCGGTGATGTCGCTGTCCGGCCCGGCGCTGGACAGCCTCGCCGTGGTCGGTCTGGTGACGCTGGCCATCGCCTCCTTGGTGATGCTGACGCAGACCAGCATCAAGGTCTCGCTGGCCTGGTCGACGTCGGCACAGATGGGCTTCATGCTGCTGGAGGCCGGCCTCGGGCTGTACAGCCTGGCCCTGCTGCACCTGGTGGCACACTCGCTGTACAAGGCCCATGCCTTCCTCGCCTCCGGCAGCAGCGTCGACGGCTACCGTGCCCCACTGCTGCGCTTCGGTCACGGCGCGCCCAAGCCCTGGCACTGGCTGGTGGCCTTCCAGGGGGCGCTGCTGATGACCCTGCTCGCCGGGCTCGCCTTCGGCGTCGACCCGACCCACGACCCGGCGCTGATCATCGCCGGCGCCATCGTCGCCATCGCCACCACCCAGCTGCTGCTCCAGGCCCTGGTGCTGGAGGACGACGGCCCGTTGCTGATCCGCGCCACCGCCATCGGCGCCCTGGTCTGCCTGGCCTACTTCGGCCTGCACACGGGCTTCGAGCACGCCATTGCCGGCAGCGTGCATGCGGCCGAGCCCGCCGGCGCCGCCTTCGAGATCGCCATGGGCCTGGGCGTGATCACCGTCTTCGTCGGCCTGCTGCTGCTGCAACACCTATTCACCCATGTGCGCGGCCCGCTGCGCCAGGCGATCCAGGTCCACCTCTACAACGGGCTCTACGTGGACATCCTGGTCACGCGGCTGATCACCCGGCTCTGGCCCGCGCCGGGGCGTCCTGCCGCAGTCAGCTGAGGGGCGTCAATCGTCTCCAGCGCCGAACGCTTGGCCGCTTTGGCCGGGCGCAGAGACACCAAGACCCATCGGACTCGACGCAACCACAGGGGAACACGCCATGAAGATGACCGATCTCCGCCTCGACGACCAATCCTTGACCCACCTGACCTGGGAGGGCGACCTGATGGCCAACGACATCAACAGCGCTGCCGACATGACCGACCACGACATCGACGACCCCGCCGCCGCCGCCCTGACCCAGCGCATCGACGCCGCCTGCGCGCGCATCGCCCCGGTCTGGCCGCTGGACCGCTTCGTCGCCGTCAACCCCTTCCACGGACTGGTCGACCAGCGCTTTCAGCAGGCCGCGGCGACGCTGCATCGCATCGGCGGCGCGCGCATGTACATGCCCCGGGCCTACTTCCGCGAGCAGCTTGAGGCCGGGCGTATCGCCGATGCCGATCTGGCCGCCGCCGCGGCCCACCTCGGCAGCGAGCTGACGCCTGAGGCCCTGCGCCGCGCCGCCGCCGACGAGGGCGCCTGCGGTGCCGGCGTGCCGCTGCTCACGGCCGTGGTCGACGAGCTGGACGCCGACGACTGGTCCGGCTTCGTGGTGGAGCGCATCAGCCACCACTGCGCCGCCTTCTTCGACATGGGCCAGGCGACCTGGAAGCAACCCTGGGCCGGTATGTCGCTGTACGCATCCTGGCGGCGCTTCGCGGCGCTGGACTACAGCGCCACCATGATGGGGCAGCCCGGGATACGCACCCGGGTCAAGGCGCTGCCCGAGTCGCCGCGGGCCTGCATCGCGTCGAGCCTGCGCCGGCTCGGCATCCCCACCGCGGCCCAGCAGGACTACCTGCACGGGGCCCTGCTCGACATCGGCGGCTGGGCCGCCTGGACCCGGCTGCTGCGCTGGGAGCAGGAACTGGCCGGCGGCGGCGACGACAGCATCGTCGAACTGCTGGCCATCCGCCTGGCCTGGGACCTGCTGGTGTTCGAGCACAAGGCCAGCCCGGAGCTGATCGGGCGCTGGCGCCAGGTCTGCGACCGCCTGCGCCGCGGGGTGCCCGCCGATGCCGACCCGCGCATCGCCGAGCGCGAGATCGACCACCTGCTGCTCACCGCCTTCGAGATCAGCTACCAGCGCCGGCTGCTCGGGGCACTGTCCGACCACCACCGCCGGCCGGCCGCGGCAACCACCGCGGAACATCGCCCGGTGGTACAGGCGGCCTTCTGTATCGACGTGCGCTCCGAGGTCATGCGCCGCGCCTTCGAGACCATCTGCCCGCAGGGCCAGACGCTGGGCTTCGCCGGCTTCTTCGGGATGCCCATCGAGCACGTACCGCTGGGCGCCGTCGCCCCGCGTCCGCACCTGCCGGTGCTGCTCGCCCCCAAGTACCGGGTCTGCTCCACCATCGACGGCGCCGACGCCGACGAGACCGCCGAGGCCCTTGGCACCCAGCGCCGCCGGGTCGGCCTGTCCAAGGCCTGGAAGGCGTTCAAGATGGGCGCCTCGTCCTGCTTCTCCTTCGTCGAGGCCGCCGGCATCCTGCTCTATGCGCCGAAGATCCTGGCCGACAGCTTCGGCTGGAGCCGGCCGGTGGCGGCACCCGACGACATGCACCTGGACAAGGACCGCACCCGCCGCGTCGGCCCGAGCCTGAACGCCCCGGCCCACAGCGCCTGCGCCGGTCATCACCACGGCGAGGGCCAAGAGCATGCCGGCATCCCCAAGGCCGACCGCGTCGATCTGGCCGAGGGCATCCTGCGCGGCATGTCGCTGACCGAGGGCTTGTCGCGGCTGGTGCTGTTGGTGGGCCACGGCAGCACCGTGGTCAACAACCCCCACGCCGCCGGGCTCGCCTGCGGTGCCTGCGGCGGCATGAGCGGCGAGGCCAGCGCGCGCATCACCGCCGCCCTGCTCAACGACCCGGCGGTGCGCGTCGGGCTCGCCGAGCGCGGCATCCGTGTCCCCACGGACACCTGGTTCCTCGGCGGCCTGCACGACACCTGCACCGACGGCATCGCGCTCTTCGGCACCGAGGCCCTGCCGGCGGACTACGCCGAGGAACTCGCCGAACTGACCAGTTGGCTCGCCCAGGCCGGCGAGCTGACCCGGCTGCAGCGCGCCGCCCTGCTCGGTCTGGCGGGCAAGTCCCGCCGCGCCATCAGCGCCGACATCCGCCGGCGCAGCCGCGACTGGTCCGAGGTCCGCCCGGAATGGGGCCTGAGCGGCTGCGCCGCCTTCATCGCCGCCCCGCGCGCGCGCACCCGCGGCCTTGACCTGGGGGGGCGGAGCTTCCTGCACGACTACCACTGGCAGGCCGACGAGGGCTTCGGGGTCCTGGAGCTGATCATGACCGCGCCCATGGTGGTGGCCGGCTGGATCAACCTGCAATACTACGGATCGAGCACCGACAACCGCCGCTTCGGCGCCGGCAACAAGGTCCTGCACAACGTCGTCGGCGGCGCCATCGGCGTGCTCGAAGGCAACGCCGGCGACCTGCGCGTCGGACTCCCCATGCAGTCCCTGCACGACGGCAAGCGCTGGATGCACGAGCCCATGCGCCTGTCGGTCTTCCTGGAGGCCCCGCAGGCCCCCATTGACGACATCATCGCCCGCAGTGATCTGGTGCAGCAGATGCTCGACAACGGCTGGCTGCATCTGTTCCGCATCGATGAGCAGGGCGTTGCGGCGCAACGGGTGCCGGGGGCGGGTTGGCAGCCACCGGTGGCCGCCGACCGCTGAGGGCGGCGCAGGGGGCGAGGCGTCCGCGGCATCGCGGACACTCGCCATCGCCGCCAAAGGCCCATCCCAAACTGCGTCCGATAACACCAAGCCACCACCCGCACGACCCGCACGCCCCTCGCGCCCCCCGCCGATTTTCTGCCTCGCCCGCCCGCCCCACGCCTCCACGCGGGGACAACGTCCCGTTTGGTCTCCAACGCAACACCCGTCTTGGACGGCCGGCGGTCCGGCGCCTCGCCCCGCCCGCCGGAGGGCCTTCGTGGCGCCCGGCCAACTGCCGCAAGCCCCCCCTTCCCCCCCCCCTTCCCATCCCCACCCCCTGTTCCTCGATGCGATGGGCTTCCGGCGCCCCCTCGCGTCGTCCCCCCCTGCGTCGCCGAGTGTTGTTGTTGGCCCCACTGTTGTTTTGCAGGCCGAAGATCCAAGGCAACGTGATGAGCTGTTGGCCGATCTTGATGATCGGGCGCTCGGACAGTTCCGGCTCGATGCCGGGATCTTGGTGTCGCAAACGCGCTGCGAGGGCCTTCCAGTCACTGGTCCAGAAATCCAGGATCGCCGCCGGCGGCGCGACTGCCTCGCGGATGCTCGTCGCTGACCGTCCAGCCGACGATGTTGTTGATCTTCGCGTTGCGGTTCGTCCAGCTCAGCGGCAGGCGATTCTGCATCCCGTCGGCGAGCCCGCCGAGGGCAAGCTCGGCAAGCGCCGGCGCCCAATGCCCGAGACGCCTGAAATTGTCGATGAAGCCCTGCAGGAAGTCTCGCTGATAGAAGGCATGCATCAACTCGGCGGCCAACAGCGCCTGAAGCAGCGGCACCTTGCGCCCGTCGTCGTTGGCGATGAGGTCGTCCAGGCCGTAGACCTCGCGCAGCCGCAGCTCGGTGCGGATGGCACAGACGTAGGCGAGGCTATTGGCCCCATGGTTCTCGGGACTCCCAATGATCCCTGTGGCGAGGCCGCGCTCGAAGAACGCGTCGATGGCTCGGTAGAACCAGTATTCGTGGAGACGCTCGAGCCTGCGGCTCTCCTCCAGCCAGATCGCGCGCGCACCGGGGTCAAGCTCCACGATTTCCAAACGGTTGCCCTTACGCACGAATTCGATGCCGTCGTCGAAGCTGAAGGCGTCGGCGGAGCGAGACTTGAAGCTGTTGAGCTCGATCTGCGCATCGACCGCGGCTGCATACGCAGAGCGCAGGTCCGACCTGGCGCGCGCCCAATCGCCGATGGGAAATAGATGCGGCGCCATGTGGGCCTGAATGGACCTTCCGAGCGTCGTTTCGGCCAGCCGGAAGTCGCGCGGATCGGCGGTGCCGAGTCGCCAGATGAAGAGATCGTTGATGGCCTGCCACTGCTCCTCCGTATGGCGCCGGCTCTCCATCGATGGGTGGGCTGCAGAGGGATCTTCCTGTGTCACCAAGTGCTCGAAGGCATAGAGGCTCGCGTAGATCAGCAGCTCGAAGGGCGATAACTCCGCCAGTTGGGCGCGCCAATGCTCGACCTCGGCCCGGCGCTCCTGAAAGGCTCTGTCGAAGATGTCCAGCACACGGCAAAGCTCGGCAATATCGCTGTTGCCGGCAGCGATCTGCTCCAATTCGGCAAGGCGCGCTTGAGGTCGCTCAAGGACCAGACCGGACCAGCGAACGGCCCGGATGATCGTCCGCGGGTTGTCCTCGGCGATCCGTTCGAGCAGCTGCGGGCAGGCGACCCGGGATTGGCCGAAATAGCGCGACAACGCCAGCGTCGAAGGGTCCGAAGACCAGTCCGCGGCAGATCGGTTCGCGACCAAACGGCTGTGCCAGAAATCCGCATCGCGGTCGCGGCGGCTGTAGTGATGCCTCCCCCTGGATCTCGGCTTGTTGTCCAGATAGGCATGGACGACCGCATCGACTGCATCGATGCCGTCCTCTTCGGCCGATAGACGGTCGAGCATTGCATCGTACATGTTCGGCGGATGCTGCTGTGCAGCGGTGTCTGTCATTCCAAGTACCGATAAGCGATCGGGCACGATGACATCGATACCCGCCCAAGAGATCAAGCGCCGGGGCATCTCCGTCGTGGACGAGATGCTGCGGGACCGCCCCATGCAGATCGTCAAGCAAAACAGGCCGCGCTACGATAACTTCTCGTTCCATCCAGGGCAACTGTGCAGGACGGATCAGGGAGCACACCGACGGATCCGCCAATCCCTACGACCTCGGTGAGTCCGTCTCGCTTGACCTAACCCCCCATTCCCGGCAGCGGGGCGGCCCGCCCCCGAGTCGCCGCAGGTTGTCGGCGCGGCCGATCAGCGGCGAGACGCCGCTGCTCCCAGTCCCCGGAGCGGGGGCGTCTCGCCCCCGACCCGCCGCGGCCAATCGGCGGCAAGACGCCGCTGCTCAAGCCGCAACCCGGCCCCGACTTTTTGAGAAGTTAAGAGTCCGGGAGTGCTCTTGCAGCGCTGCAAGACGACGCATTGATGGTTACTCTAGGGCATGTCGACTACAAAGCGCCCAGCCAGGAGCCCCGAGGGACGCACCCCAGGGCGGTTCAACGGTCCTTTCCGGGTTGAATCCCCCGGCGCATGCGCGATGTATCGGACTTGCGCCCGGCAACGCAGTCCCGCGACAACTGACCATCATCCGCTTCACGGCGTCCCTCCACTCCGGCTCAACCTCCGCGGTCTGCACAGGTAAGGGCCGACACCAACACCAGGGTGTCCCAATGAATCACAGGCAAACAACGCACGTCAGGGCCCGATCAGGGGCTGCCCTGCTGGCACTTGGACTCACGCTGGCGGGCAACGCCCTGGCGCAGCCCGACCGACAAGGCTGGCAATATCAGTTTGAGGCCGGGGCGATCTTTGGACAGCAGGCGGCGATGGACGCCGGCGGCGACGTGGCCGTGGATGTCTGGTCGAGCCGGCTCGGCGCGCGCTACGCCTGGACCAACGGGCTCTCCGCCGGGCTGTCGGTGGGCTACGGCGAGCAGCGCTATCGGTTCGACACGGAGCCGGGGGCACCGGGCGGCACGGCAAGCGCCTTTTCCGGCGCCGCGCCCTGGTCGCACATCCGCAACGTCCGCGTCAGCGCCCCGGTGTTCTGGCGCCCGAACGAGCGCTGGAACCTGTTCGCCATCCCGACCATGCGTTGGAACGCCGAGCAGGGTGCCTCGTTGGACGACGGCCGCATCGGCGGCCTGCTCACCGCGGCGAGCTACCGCGTCAACGACCGGCTCAGTATCGGCCCCGGCTTCGGCGTCTTCTCCGAGCTTGAGGACCAGACCAGCTGGTTCCCGATCCTGGCCATCGATTGGCGCATCACCGATGCGCTGACCCTGTCCACCGGCCGAGGCTTTGCGGCCTCCCGCGGCCCCGGTCTCGACCTCGGCTGGAAGGTCAACGAGCGCTGGACGTTCTCCCTCGGCGGGCGCTATGAAAAGGAGCGCTTTCGCCTGGACCAGCGCGGCGTCGCCCCGAACGGCATCGGCGAGACCATGGCCACCTCCCTCTACCTCATCGCCACCCGTCGCCTGGGCTACATCGGCAGCCTCAGCGCCATCGCCGGCGTCGACCTGAACGGCTCGCTGCGCCTGGAGGACGCCGACGGCGACCTGCTCGACCGCACCGACTACGACCCGGCGCCCTACTTCGGCGCTACGGCGAAGCTGCGGTTCTGACGCGGGTTCAACAGCGACGGCGGCCAGGTCCTGGCGCTGGCTCGGCAGTCGGACTTTTGCGGGCAGTCGGCTCAGGGTAGCGAGACCGTTCCCAGCCTGACCTCGCATGCTGATCCGTGTCGGCCTGGAGGCCGACACTCCCGGGTCGACACTCCCGGGTCGGCACTCACGGGCCGGCACTCTCGCCGTGGACCGCATTGGACCCAGTGGCCGGGGATCCCCGGGAGGGTCGCCCTCCAGGGCGACACGGTGTCGCTGCGGGCGGCGGACGGTATCGGAACTTTCGTATCGGTGCACTGCGGTTGCGGCGGCCTACGGCAGGACCCACACCAACAGGGCCGGACCGACAACCCAATACTCAGCATGGGCATCGCCAAGGGAAACTGACCCTGATCATGCTTCCCGCGGTTTCTCGCCGGCCAACCCCGGATCGGGCATCGATCGTGACCGGAATCGGGCTATAGTCGCGCCTGCTAAATTCAGTCGCCGGCCCTTGCCCGGACCCGGCCTGATCTTCCTCCCTCTCCTTGTCTTGACGGTCAGCGCAGTCCCGATGCCCCCCCACCCGCCGCCTTGTGCCCGCCCCTGGGATTTGCGGCGGCGTGCCCGGCGTTGCCCTCGTGGCGACTGCGGCCAACCTCGGCAAGCCCCTGAGTCTCCGGGCCTTTAACCCTCACCGGCCCCACGCCTCCACCTGGAACCCACCACCGCGGTACTCATTACATGTCGCAAGAGAACATGGTCACCATCGACGGCAATGAAGCCGCCGCCTATGTCGCCCATCTGACCAACGAAGTCATCGCCATCTACCCGATCACCCCGGCCTCGCCCATGGGCGAGTGGTCGGACGAGTGGTCGTCGCTCGGCGTCAAGAACCTGTGGGGCACGATCCCCGATGTGGTCGAGATGCAGAGCGAGGCCGGTGCCGCCGGCGCCATCCACGGCGCGCTGCAGGCGGGGTCGCTGTCGACCACCTTCACCGCCTCCCAAGGCCTGCTGCTGATGATCCCGACCATGTTCAAGGCCGCCGGCGAGCTGACGCCGACGGTGCTGCATGTCTCGGCCCGGTCCCTGGCCGCTCAGGGCCTGTCGATCTTCGGCGACCATGCCGACGTCATGGCCTGCCGCTCCACCGGCTACGCCATGCTCTGCTCGGCCTCGGTGCAGGAGGTCATGGACTTCGCGCTGATCTCCCAGGCGGCGACGCTGGCCTCAAGGGTGCCCTTCCTGCACTTCTTCGACGGCTTCCGTACCTCCCACGAGGTCACCAAGGTCTCGAAGCTGCCGCTGGAGACCATCCGCGCGATGATCGACGAGCGGCTGGTCACCGCCCACCGTACCCGCGCCCTGAACCCGGATCACCCGATCATCCGCGGCACCTCGCAGAACCCGGACGTCTACTTCCAGGGTCGCGAGACGGTCAACCCGTTCTACAACGACCTACCCGGCATCGTCACCGAGTGGATGGACCGCTTCGCCGAGCTGACCGGGCGCAAGTACGGCCTGTTCGAGTATGTCGGCGCCCCGGATGCCGATCGCGTCATCATGGTGATGGGCTCCGGCATCGGCGCCGCCGAAGAGGCCGTCGAGCACATGGCCGCCCACGGCGAGAAGGTCGGCATGGTCAAGGTGCGGCTGTTCCGGCCGTTCAGCGTCCAGGCCATGCTCGATTCCCTACCCGAGAGCGTCAAGACCGTCGGCGTGCTCGACCGCACCAAGGAGCCCGGTGCCGACGGCGAGCCCATGTATAAGGACGTGGTCACCGCCTTGGCCGAGGCGACGGCGGACGGTCGCATCGCGCAGATGCCGAAGGTCTGCGGCGGCCGCTACGGCCTGTCGTCGAAGGAGTTCACCCCGGCCATGGTCAAGGGCGTCTTCGACGAACTGGCCAAGGACAAGCCCAAGACCCGCTTCACCGTCGGCATCGTCGATGATGTGACCCACCTGAGCCTGCCCTGGCAGCCGGGCTTCAAGCCCGACGCGACCGCGGGCGTTACCGAGTGCGTGTTCTACGGCTTGGGCTCCGACGGCACCGTCTCGGCGAACAAGAACTCCATCAAGATCATCTCCGAGGAGACGCCGAACTACGGCCAGGGCTACTTCGAGTACGACTCCAAGAAGGCCGGTGCCATCACCATCTCGCACCTGCGCTTCGGGCCGAAGCCGATCAACAGCACCTATCTGATCGGCGAAGGCGAGGCCAGCTTCGTCGCCTGCCACCAGCCGACCTTCCTGACCCGCTACGACATGCTGTCGACGGCCAAGCAGGGCGCCACCTTCCTGCTCAACTCGTCGACCCCGGCAGACCGGGTCTGGGACGACCTGCCGCGGGAGATGCAGCAGCAGATCATCGACAAGGGGCTCAAGTTCTTCGTCGTCGACGCCTACGGCATCGCCGGTGCCACCGGTATGGGCCGGCGCATCAACACCATCATGCAGACCTGCTTCTTCGCCATCTCCGGCATCCTGCCGCGGGACGAGGCGATCGCGCAGATCAAGCAGGCGGTGAAGAAGACCTACGGCAAGAAGGGCCAGGCCCTGCTCGATCGCAACTACGCCGCCATCGACGCCTCGCTGGACGGCCTGCACGAGGTGAGCGTGCCAAGCGCCGTGAGCAGCAGCTTCGATCGCCCGCCGGTGGTCCCCGCCGGCGTCCCCGATTTCGTCCAGAACGTCACCGCCACGCTCATCGCCGGCAAGGGCAACGAGCTGCCGGTGAGCCTGATGCCGGTAGACGGCACCTGGCCCACCGGCACCACCCAGTTCGAGAAGCGCAACATCGCCTTGTCGCTGCCGAAGTGGGAAGACGACATCTGCACCCACTGCGGCAAGTGCCCGCTGGTCTGCCCGCATGCCGCCATCCGTGCCAAGGTGTTCCCGCCGGAGGCCACCGAGGGCGCCCCGGAGACCTTCCAGCACGTGCCCATCAAGGGTAAGGACTTCCCCGCCGGCTGGCGTGTCAGCTATCAGGTCGCCCCGGACGACTGCACCGGCTGCGGTCTGTGCGTGGAAGTCTGCCCGATCCGCGACCGCAAGGACCCCAAGCGCAAGGCCCTGAACATGGTCCCGGCCGAGGAACGCCACGCCATCGAGGTGCCGAACTGGGACTTCTTCTTGAGCCTGCCCGAGTACGACCGCACCAAGCTCGACGGCACCAAGATCAAGCACGCGATGATGATGCAGCCCCTGTTCGAGTTCTCCGGCGCCTGCGTCGGCTGCGGCGAGACGCCCTATGTGAAGCTCGCCAGCCAGCTGTTCGGCGACCGCATGCTCATCGGCAACGCCACCGGCTGCTCGTCGATCTACGGCGGCAACCTGCCCACCACGCCCTACACCACCGACCCCAACGGCCGCGGCCCGAGCTGGAACAACTCCCTGTTCGAGGACAACGCCGAGTTCAGCCTGGGGCTGCGCCTGGGCGTCGACAAGCAGGCCGTGCAGGCCCGCGAGTTGGTGGCCAAGCTGGCGGACCAGATCGGCGGCGACCTGGCCGACGGCCTGATCAACGCCGATCAGTCCACCGAGGCCGGCATCTTCGAGCAGCGCGAGCGCGTCGCCGCCCTGAAGGAAAAGCTCAAGGGCATGGGCGACAGCATCGACGTGCAATCGCTGCAGGGCGTCTGCGAGCAGCTGGTGCGGCGCAGCGTCTGGGCCATCGGCGGTGACGGCTGGGCCTACGACATCGGCTACGGCGGCGTCGACCATGTGCTCTCCTCCGGGCGCGACATCAACCTGCTGGTGCTCGACACCGAGGTCTACTCCAACACCGGCGGCCAGACCTCCAAGGCGACGCCCATGGGCGCCGTGGCCAAGTTCGCCGCCGGCGGCAAGCCGACCTTCAAGAAGGACCTGGCGATGATGGCCATGGCCTACGAGAACTGCTACGTCGCCCAGGTCGCCTTCGGCGCCAAGGACGTGCAGACGGTGCGCGCCTTCATCGAGGCCGAGTCCTACGACGGCCCGTCGCTGCTGATCTGCTACTCGCCCTGCATCGCCCACGGCGTGGACCTGTCCAACAACCTGCGCCAGCAGGACATGGCGGTCAACTCCGGCCACTGGCCGTTGTTCCGCTACGACCCGCGCAAGACCTCCCGCGGCGAGAACCCGCTGAAGATGGACAGCAAGGAGCCGAGCATCCCGTATCGGGACTACATCGCCTCCGAGCAGCGCTTTGCCGTGCTCGGGCGCTCCCATCCGGATGACGCCGAGCGCTACCTGCGCCTGGCCCAGAGGCACGTCGAGACCAAGTACCTGATGTACGAGCAGCTCGCGGCGCTGGCCGTCAAGAAGGCGTTGCCGAAGGCCAATTAGCCGTCTCGCATTTGCCGTCCTGATCCGGGGCCGCATGACATCAACCGCCAAGGCGCCAAGGATGGCGCGGGATCGGGCCTCTGCCCGCCCTCCCCGGCAACGGTTATCATCGCCCCGGCCTTCAACCGAATCCCTGCTGAGCACTGAACTATGGACCTGACCACGACCTATCTGGGCATGACCCTGAGCAACCCGCTGGTGCCCTCCGCCTCGCCGTTGTCGAAGAGCATCGACATGGCCAAAGAGCTGGAGGATGCCGGCGCCGCGGCCATCATCATGTATTCGCTGTTCGAGGAGGCGATCACCGCCGAAGAAGAGGGCATGGCCCGCTTCGTCGTCGAGCAGAACACCGGCTTTGCCGAGGCCCCCGACTTCCTGCCCGACTGGCAGGACTACAGCACCGGGATGGACCAGTACCTGGAGAACCTGCAAGGCCTCAAGCAGTCGCTGGACATCCCCGTCATCGCCAGCCTCAACGGCGTCACCCCCGGCGGCTGGCTCAGCCACGCCCGTCGGCTCGAAGAGGCCGGCGCCGATGCGCTGGAACTGAACGTCTACTACATCGCCGCCGACATCGAGCAGAGCGGCAGCACCGTCGAAGACCGCTATCTGGAACTGCTGCGCCAGCTCAAGGCCGAGCTGCAGATCCCCATCAACATGAAGCTCTCGCCGAGCTTCAGCTCCATCGGCCACATGGTCCAGCGCCTGGCCAGCGCCGGCGCCGACGGCGTCGCGCTGTTCAACCGCTTCTACCAGCCCGACATCAACATCGACAACCTGCGCCTGCAGCCCAGCCTGCACCCGTCCACCTCGGCCGAGGCCCTCCTCGCCATGCGCTGGGTGGCCATCCTCTACGGGCGCATCAGCCACCTGTCCATCGGCGCCACCGGCGGCATCCACACCGCCGAGGACGCCATCAAGCTGCTGCTCGCCGGCGCCGACGTGGTGCACCTGTGCAGCACCCTGCTCAGGAGCGGTGCCCCGCAGATCGGGCGCATCCTCACCGGCATCCAGGAGTGGATGGAGGAGCAGGGCTTCGAGTCCGTCGACGACTTCCGCGGTCGCGTCAGCGCGCTGTCCATCGCCAATCCGGCGGAGCTGGAACGCGCCAACTACGTCAACATCCTCGACAGCTACAGCTTCTCGCCGGGCGTGATGGTGTAGGCATCCAGGCGGCAGGCGACCCTGCGCCCGCAGGGTCGCCGTTCGTGTCTCCGCCTTCCGACACCGAGGTCCACGCCCCGAACCGGGCCAACGGGTCTCCTACCAGATCGAGCGCGGGCCCGACGGCAAGCAGCGCGCCGCCAACGTGCAGCCGATTCGCATCGCCCATGCCCGGCGACGTGCCCCGAAGGAGCGCCACATCGTTCAGGGGGCCTTGACCTGGTTGGCAATCCCCGCCTTCCTCGCCCTGTTCGTTGTCGTCGATCTGCTATGGCAGCCGCCATTCCTGATTCTCGGCATCTATGCCGGGGCAAGCCCGGCGTCCGTTCTCGCCTACGCCAAGGACAAGGGCTTTGCCGCGAAAATTCCGAGACCGCCCGCAGCTGTGGGAGCGATTTGCAATCGCGACCGCCGCGACGCGGAAGTCGCGACTGCAAGTCGCTCCCACAGCACCGATTGGGCATGCCGGCGGTCTTGGGACTTCCGCAGCGGTGCACTAGGATCATCGTTCCGGCGGAAACCGGACGAACGACATGTGAGGCCGGTGCCGGACTGAGACCTTCTCCAACAGCCCGAGCCCGACGTCGCGTTTGATCAGCGCGCCTCCGGGTAGCCGCCGGCTCTCTCCCGCAGGAAACGTTGCAGCCCCCCTTCCCTCCCGGCGGCACGCTGCGGCCCAGATGCGCGCCCCGGCACCGCGCGCGATGTCCGCCAGCCCCGCCGTTGGGCGTTGACCGCGCATCCGCCCCCCGCCAACCTCTTGTTTCTGATCAACCTGCACGCTCAGGGCGGCCTGGATTTCCGATCCGTTGACCTACACGGCGCTATTGGCCCGACAAAGGTCACCGATCCCCTGGCCGTGGGTATCCGCGTGTACGGCTATTCCAACTATGATGAGCCATTGTGCGACCGCCCACGGGCGCATGACCTGGCCTGCCGCGCCGATGGCGCGAATACGAGGTTTAGCCGATGGTTCCACCTTCGCCCCTGACGACTGCGCTCCTGTTGCCGATCCTCTTTGGCGCGGCGTCGCCTGTGCTCGCGACACCGCAGTGGCCGAACATCGGTTACCCGGCCGAGTCGGGTTCAGTGCTCGCCGGCGACTTCGTGACGTCATCCGCAAATCCGTACACGCTGACCATCGACTTGATTCCATCGGTCAGCGGCCCGCTGACGGTGGGCCAATCCCTCGACCTCAGCGTCCGCTTTTCCGATCTCGATCCGTCCGTGCCGGAGATCATCTCGGCCTATGATCTGATCGTGAACTATGAGCCGGTCTTGGTCAAAGTGACCGGCGTGACCTTCCCGACCGCGTCGGTAGCGGCGTTGACGGCACCGGATATCGGTTTTGGGGAGACGCCGGATGCTGGACAACTCCTACGACGGCACCGGCCTCCTCCCCCCCGTCGGCAGCGGCGAAGTCCGCTTCAGCGCCTTTTCGTTTGCCTTCGATGACGAGCTTGAGATCCTGCAAGCCGGCTTCGAGACCTTCGATGCCGTGGAGATCTCTTTCGAGGCCGTAGCGGACGGGCAGAGCGCGTTCGGTTATGTCTACGATCCCGGCAGCGAGATCGACATCAAGGGTCCGAAAGACCCAAACAATCCGGGGGTCGCAATCATCTACGACGTGCTCGCCGCGCCCGCGCCGGCCGTCTTGCCCTTGCTGCTCACAGGGCTGGCCCTGCTAAGACTCTTGACCCGCAGCGGCTCGCGGCTGCGGGTGGGCCTTCGGTTGGGCCGGGCGGCTCCGTGCTCGCAGCCGGGTCGGTAGCCGGGCCCGAACTCACAGGTCGGAAAACGCCACCATCAAACGACGCATAACCATGACAACACACAACAGAAAACGGGCCAACCAGTCAGCGATCTGGTTGACCTTGATCCTGCTGAGCTGTCTGCGCCTCGCGAGCGCGGGCCAGATGTCGCTCACCATGAGCCCGTCCGCAACCGCGGTCGCGTCCGGCGTGTCCTTTACCTACACGCTCAACTACAGCTGCTCGGGCAGTACCTGCACCGAAGTCACCATCACCGACCAACTGCCGGAGGTCCTCAACCGCGCGGCGCTGACCGAGAACCCGCCGAATGGCGGGGTGCAGTTGAGCGCCCCGGAGGGCGTTGCGACCAACTACGACCCCAACACGGGCACCGCCACCTTCGACTTCGGTGCCGAGCTGGCAGCCGGCACCACGGGAGTCGCGACCATTCAGGTCTCCTTCCCCAACGGCAGCACACCCGACGGCACGATCAGCCGCAACACCGCGGTCATGACCAGCACCGATTCCGGAACCGTCAACGCCACTGCCGACGACGTGGTCGCCACCGCCGCATCGGACTGGAGCATCCACAAGGCACTGGAATTTCCCGACCCGGAACCTGCCCTGGACCAGACCGTGCTGTATCGCATCAGCCTATCGTCCGCGGCGCAGAGCGGCGGCCTCAACATCACCGGCGTCGTCGTCACCGACGCCTTGCCGGCGGGGTCGCAGTTCGTTTATGCCTCCAACAACGGCACGGAAAGCGGCGGAACCGTCACCTGGGACCTCGGCGCCCTCGCCGCCGGCACCGACACCACCTTGACGCTGGCACTGCGCTATCCCAGCAGCAGCTTCAGTCTTTCCAGCAACGTCACGAATACGGCGGCCCTGGACGCCACGCTGGTCGGTGACGCGGCCCTGAGCTTGGACGACGCGCTCAGCCATGGCTTCGTCCCGCCAATGGGCCAGATCGGCATATTCACCAAGATCCCCAGTCGCACCAAGGGGGCCTATGGCGATACGATCAACTACAGGATGGAGTTCACCAATACCGGCAACACGGCATTTGAGACCTTTGTCATCGAAGACCCGGTGCCCATCGAGGTCGTTGTCAACAGCATTCGGGTCGGCGCCCAAGACCCGGGTTCCACGCCCTTCGGCCAACCCTGCCCCGTGTCCGGTCGCGAGGACGAGTTTGGTATTGCCCAGAGCCTGGAATATCAATCCGACGACGGCGGCACCTGGGTCACGGCGCCGGGGTCGCCGTTTTGCACCGGCGCGGCGCTGGATCTGGACCCGAGCGCATTTCTCGCAGCGGGAGATTCCATCAGCGCCCTGCGCTGGACCTTCGATGAGGTGCCGGTGGGCTTCTCGATGCTGGAAAACGACACCGCCATCGGCTTCAGTTCCGTCTTGTTGGAGACGGGGCGTGACGGCGAACCGGTGGTGATCGGCAGCGATGTCGACAACACCGTGGCGGCCACCGCCAGCTTCGCCGACTTGGCGGATATCACGCGAAGTGGCGGCGCGCGCACGAGCGTCGAGGCCAAGCTGGCCTGGGTGCAAGTGAAGAAGCAGGTTCAATCGGGATCCACCGTCGCGCCCCGGGGGATTGTCGAGTATTCCTTCACGATCGAGAACGTCGCTGACGCCACCGGCCCGTTGGATGAACCGGTCGCCGCCGACCTGCTCGACCCGGGGCTGGAATACGACGCGGCTACGGGTTGGCGGAAAGACTATGAGAACACCGGGGCCGACCTGCCGATCTTTAGCGTGATCGACAACTACAACAACACCGGGCGGCAGCTCTTGCGCTGGAGTTGGGAAGGATTGCAAAACACCGCGTTCCCCAAGGGCTCGGTGTATCGCATTCGCTACGGTGTCAGGGTCAAGTCCGGCACGCTTGCGGGTGCTGTGGCTAATGAGGTGAGCCTGGTCGCCCCCCCGATCGAGGACTATACCCCGAGAAACTCGAACATCATCACGCAAGACATCTATGACCTGAACGGCAACGGCGATACCACTGATCTGGTCAGCACCACGCCGCCAGTTGATATCACGGTCTTGGCGTCACCGGAGCTGACCTCGCAAAAGCGCGTGCTTGGCCAACTCGACGATGGCTACGTCAGCGCACCAGACGCGGGACTCACCGTTGACGGTGGCACCCTAAGCTATCTGGTGACCGTGACCAACACCGGCAATGTTCCGGTCACCGATGTGGTGATGGTGGACATCATGCCGCATCCGGGCGATACCGGCGTCGTCAGCCTGGGCGCACGCAACAGCGCCTGGCGTCCGCGCTTGATCGCCCCCATCGATGCCCCGGCGGGCGTCACCGTGCTCTATTCCACCGCCGAGAATCCCTGCCGCGGCGATATGAACGCGAACGACCCCGACCCCGATACCGACTGGCCGAACGTCAGCGACGGCGCCCCATCGGACTGCATCGATGCGCAGTGGAGCGCGGTACCGCCCACCGACATCACGACCGTAAAATCGATGCGCTTCGAGTTCAACGCGATCGTCATTGAGCCGCTGGATGCCCTGCAGTTCTCGGGCCCGATGCAGGCGCCGCTGCGGACCGACCCGACGAACGGCGAGCTTGCATCCAACTCCTTTGGATTTTATGCCACGCGGATCGATGACGGCACGCTGCTGTTGCCCTCCGAGCCGGAGGCGGTGGACATCGAATTGAATGCGCCGGAGCCCCCGAGCTATGGTGATCGCGTCTGGGTGGACGCGAACAAGAACGGCATCCAGGATCTCGATGAAGCGGGTCTAAACGGCGTGCGCGTGGAATTGCATCAATACCGCGGCAGCGGTGACCTCGACCCGGCATTGGATGATCTGGTCGGTTTTCGCCTCTCGGCGGAGGACGGCAGTGGAGTGCCCGGTCTCTATCAGTTTACCGATCTCACCCCAGGTCAATACTACGCACGCTTCATCCGGCCCGCCGGCTATGAGATCACCACCAAGAACGCCGCCGGCAGCACCGCGGATAACGACTCGGACGCCGACCCCGATACCGGCATCACCGCGATGACGACGATCGACGCCGGTGAGGACGATTTCAGTTGGGACATGGGTGTGTTCCTGTCTGACAACGCCTCCGTCGGCGACTACGTCTGGTTTGACCGCAACGGGGATGGCATCCAGGATGAGGCCGTGCTCGACGGCATCAACGGGGTGACCGTACAGCTTTTCGACGACAGCGCCCCGGGCGGCCCGGTGCAGGTGCAGACCACAACCACCGCGGACGACATCAACGCCAACCCCGGCTATTACCGCTTCGAGGGGCTGACGCCCGGTACGCCCTATTTCTTGCGGTTCCTGCTGCCCGCAGGCGCAACCTTCTCGCCGCAGTACGCGGGTACCAATTCCGCCATCGACTCCGACGCCGATCCAACGACCGGCGACACGGGGGACTTTACGCTGGCATCGGGCGAGTACGACCCCACACGCGACGCCGGCATCCAGTGGGACACGGGATCATTCAGTCTGGGCGATCGCTTGTGGATCGACGGCAACGACAACGGGATCTACGAGCCCCTCGACGGCGAGGCCGGGGTCGATACCCTGCGCCTGAATCTGTATCGAGATACTGGAGCCGCCGACGGCAAGTTCGACGCCGACGACACCTACTACACGGCCACCCGAACCTATACCAGCGACGGTGCCGGCTACTATCGCTTCGAAGACCTCCCAGCCAGCGATTGGATCGTGCAGGTGGATGCCGCGGCCTTCGCCGTGGGCGGGTTGCTGGAGGGGCTGTCGCCGAGCAACGGCAGCGGCCAACCGCCACCCGATCCAAACAACGGTCTCGACGACGACGTCGACCAAAACGGCTATGCCGAGCCCGGTGGCGACGGCATCGTCAGCGATGCCATCAGCCTCACCGACGATAATCCGACCCTGGACTTTGCCTTTGTCGCGCTGGCCGGCGGCATTGAGGTAACGCCCGCGAGCGACGCAGGTTCCATCTGCGGCAGCCACGGCGTGACGGCCGTGGTGACCGACGCCTTGGGTGCCGCGATGCCGGATCAGCCGCTCGACTTCTCGATCATCAGCGGCCCCAATGCCGGTGAAACCGCAAGCGAGATCAGCGATGAGGCCGGCGAGGCCCTGTTCACCTGGACCAGCAACGGCGAGCCGGGCACCGATGTCGTATTGGCCAGGGTCGAGGGCACCAGCGTCACCGCACAGGCGACCCAAGTCTGGGCCGATGGCGTGGTGCCACGCTGCGACAGCGTGGTCAACGGTCAGATCGATATCAACGACGTCAGGGACATCCTGTCGCATCGCGGCGCTGCGAGCGGGGCCTGCGACCCTCGCGACACCAATGCCAATGGCGTCATCGGCATTGATGATGCCCGCAACTGCTTGTTGCGCTGCACCAATCCGCGCTGTGCGCCGTGACGGTGGCTAGGGCAGCGATGCGGAAGCCCTGATAACGCTCGCCGTCGGCGACGAATCCGTGTCGCCCTGGAGGGCGACCCTCCCGGGGACCCAATGCCATTAAGTTAGCGAGCGATGGGAGCGCTTTGGGGGAGCGGCTTCCAGCCGCGACTCGGCTCGCGCGGCGACCGTCGCGGCTGGAAGCCGCTCCCACGGCTTAACTTAACGGCATTGCCCGGGGACCCCCGGCCATTCCTTCCTATGAGGGAGCGTCGGCCTCCAGGCCGACAGGGGTCACCACACGAGGTGAGGTCGGGAATGGTCTCGCTACTTCCGCAGCTCCTTTGCTCGAGGGCTGTGCTCGTCCTTCGGAGTCGTGGGGATACTCGATTACGACAACGACTAGAGCGAAGGATATTTGCGGGGTCAGGGACTACAGCGTCGGATAATCGGTATAGCCTTCGGCCCCGCCGCCGTAGAAGGTGGCCTGATTCGGCGCGTTGTAGGGGCCGCCCCGGGCGATGCGCTCGGGCAGGTCCGGGTTGGCCAGATACAGGCGACCAAAGGCGATCAGGTCGGCATCGCCGCTGCTGATGGCGGCACGGGCACGCTCGGGATCATAGGCGCCGTTGAGCATGCGCACGCCGCTGAAGTTGGCTTGGACGAAGGGCAACATCTGCTCCATCTTTGCCGCCGCACCGGCCATGACGTCGGTGTCGGCGACGTGCAGATAGGCGATACCGAGGCTGCTGAGATGGGCCGCGACATGGCCTTGGGTCTCGGCGGGGTCGGCATCGGCGATGCCGTTGAGGCCGAACAACGGCGATAGGCGCACACCGACGCGCCCGGCCGGCACCTCGCCGAGCACGGCGTCCATGACCTCGAACAGCAGACGGCAGCGGCCTTCCAGGCTGCCGCCGTAGGCATCGTCGCGCTGGTTGGTGTTGCTGGCCAGGAACTGATGCAGCAGATAACCATTGGCGCCGTGCACCTCCACGCCGTCGAAGCCCGCGGCCATGGCGTTGCGGGCGGCGGTGGCGTAGTCGGAGACCGTGGCCTGGATCTCGGCGAGGGTCATGGCGTGCGGCGGCGACACCGGGCTCAGGCCCCCTTGACCTTGGGCGTCGACGGTGAAGACCTGGCACTCCTCGCAGTGGATGGCCGAGGGTGCGACCGGCTGCCGGCCCGGGTGCAGGGATTCGTGCGACATGCGCCCGCAGTGCCAGAGTTGCAGCACCATGCGCCCGCCGGCGGCATGCACGGCATCGGTGACCAGGCGCCAGCCGGCGACCTGCTCCGGCGTGAAGATGCCGGGGGTCAGCGCATAGCCCATGGCGATCTCGGAGATATTGGTGGCCTCCGAGATGATCAGCCCGGCGCCGGCGCGCTGGGCATAGTATTCCGCCATCAACGGCGTCGGCACATCGCCGGGTTGGCCGGCACGCGAGCGCGTGAGCGGGGCCAGGATGATGCGGTTGGGCAGGCTCAGCTCGCCCACCTGGATGGGCGAGAATAACGGATCGTTCGCAGTGGACATGGGGGGTTCTCGTGCTGTTTGGTGGGGTGACCCGGTCGTGCGGGCGCCCTGGAGCGGTTGGGCCAGCTCGAGACGCTGGCTTTGCTTCGGTACCGATGCAGTCAGATTGCGCGTTGTCCTTCATACCACAAGCGTGACGGTGCCGCGTCGGCGCTTGGGCAGGCTTGGATTTCCTATCCGGTCTGGAAAAACAGATACTTGAGTTTGCCTCAGAGCGGTCAACTGCTCTTTCTAGGATGCATTAGTACCGCCGCGCCTGAGCAAGGCAAACACCATCAGCTCAGGACCGGGGTCTCTCTCCTGATCGTGCGCGGACTCGATCGGCCTTTGTGGGCGCGGTTTGCGGCCGCAATGCCGCATCGCTGAGGCGGGTCTTGGGTTGATTGGGCGGGTTCGCAGGGGTGCGGTGATGCGGATGTCGCGAAACGGTTGCCAAGGTCGCGGGTCGATCCGTGTCGGCCTGGAGGCCGACCCTCCCGGGGCGCCCCTCCCAGGCAGACACCCTCGCCCTAGACCGCAGTGGCCGGGAACGCCCGGAGGTGCCTGGGAGGGTCGCTCTCCAGGGCGACCTTCCGAGCCTACCTGAACGCTCGGGGTGGCTTGGATTTCCTATCCGTTGTACTAACATTATCCTATCTTTCGAAGTCTCAGGACTTGCGGGAGGGAGACTCGGGACTTGCTGCTATTCTCGCGTTGTCCCCGGGTCCACCTGGCTGCGTGCGATTCTGCGGCCTATGCCGGGATTCGCTCTCCTGCCGACGTCTTGGCGTGCCGCTTGCTTTGCTGAGCTCTCCCGTTGACCGCTGGTGGCTCGCGGTATTATGCAACGGCTTCGGACAAGGCGGAGAAGCCGAGTCGGGAACGCGCAGCACAAACCGCCTCGATAAGGCTCAACCGTCTCAATGGGGTGCGCGATGATCCAACTTCGTGACCAACAGGTTCAGGCGCTGCAGCAATCCGCTCTGGAGCGCTACATCACCGAGGTATGCAATCGAATTCGAGCCAGACATCCCGTTGCGGTCGGAGGGCTCGACGACGACACCCTGCACGCATCGGTCCGCGACCAGCTCGATCGCGCGCGAGGATTTGACATCACCGGTCGACACGACATCGAGGTCTTTATCGATTTCACCTGCGTTTACGGAGCATCTTTCCCCGAGGGTCAGGAGTGGGCAGCCCCCATCCTGAACGACCCCGGGCTGGACGGATCGACCAAGGTGACGCGTCTCGAGCTGCATGAGCTCTGGCAGAGGAGGGACTGATCGTTGGGCAGAATCGCCAACCGTCCTTTGAATCACATGGCCTGTGCCGAGGCCGACGAGTGCATCTACGCCGCCCACGAGGCCGATCCCCGACCCAACGCGCTATACGATGTGAACGGCAATCGCCGACCGTTGGACGCCAATGACCCGGAACAGGCCGGGTTGCGCAGTGAATGGATGGACTATTACGAGGAGGCGGGCGGCAAGGTAAGCGACACCGCTACTGGCAACCGGCCACCGGACGACATCGAAGAAGACTGCCCTCTGGGCTGCCTGAAGGTTCGGGTCCGTACCCCTGATGGCGTGCCTATCCCCGGGATGACGGTCACCGTGACCGAGCTGATCGCACCGCGTCCTACGAACGTGGACGAGGGTATCGCGGACTTCGGCAAGGTCGAGCCCGGCGAATACCATGCCGAGTGCAGCGAGCCCTGGTACCTGCCGGAAACCGCAAGCGGGAGCACCGTGGTGCCCGAGCGCGATTGCAGCACCATCGACCTGACGCTGGACCCGGTCAAGATCCATCTCCACCTCGACGCGAATCGCGACGGCGGCGTCGACGATGACCGCACCGGCATCGACACTTGGAATTGGGGGGCCGGCAACAAAGGGGCCATCCTGCTGTGCAACAACGACAACGACGACGACGGGAGTCGCAGCGACCTCGACAACACCGACGAGGTCGTCAATGGCGGCAACGACAACGACGAGCTTGCCCCGGTGGAGCTGCGCCGCACGGGGCAGACCGTGCCACCAGCGAGCTGGACGGCGGAACTTTCCATGACGACGGACGATGCCAGTCGGGCTAGGCTGTTCGACGACCGCAACAGCGGGGCCCACGAGAAGATCGGTCCCGTCGCCGGGGAACGCTGGCAGATCTCGGATCTGAGCTTCCAACAGCTACCGCTCGGTATGGAGGCACTGCTTTACGCCAACGCCGACTTCGACGGCCTGGTCACCCTGACCCTGACCGTCAGCGATGGTGCCGGCAACAGGTATCAAGAAGACGGGAAGCTGCGTGTGGCGCCGTGGATGATGCCGAATCATCTCGATGCCGCAGAGACCGTCTACGTAGTCGAGGACACCCGTAGGACCCCGTCTCCGAACGAGCGCTTTCGTAATGAACTCGGGCCGTTGGTGACGGCTGCCGGCTGCAATCTGCAACCGCATTCCGCGGGCGACGTTTGGATGCAGGATTGCATGGAGTTCGGCTATGCGAGCCTGCCGACTCAGGGCCTTCGCACCGTGATGCATCCACCCCGTGGACGCGGCCTGGAGACCTTTCCTCGTTCGCTGCTGGACGCGAATCTGGGCTACCACCTGCCAGCGACGACAAGCGGCGGCAGCACCTTCGACTCCAACGGCAACCTGGAGGTCACGCCGGGGCCGGTCACGTCCTCCGCCGGCAAGGCATATCCCTGGGGACGAGTCTACTACGGGGGTGTTGGAAGACCCAGAGAGCGATTCGACCAAGAAGTCGAGGCGTTTCTGGGGGCGCAGATCGTTCAAGAACCCATCGAGATCGATACCTCTTGGCTGGCCGTCGGCCATGTGGATGAGATCATCTCCTTCGTCCCGGCGTCGTCGCCGCTCGGCTTCAAGCTGCTGCTGGCAAGTCCCGGGCGCGCGCTGGATATCCTCACCAGCAACCGCGCCGCCCACGGCACGGAGAGACTCCTGCGCGGGCGCGATTTTCCGGGCGGCAGCGGCTGGATAAGCGGGGAGATCAGTATCGACGACATCCTGAGCAACGGCCTGGTCCATCTCCAGCCGAGCGTCGACGCAACGGAATTCATCCAGCTCAACCGCGACATCCAATCACGCATGGATGCCGTTCGCAGCCAGTTCGAGACGGCGATCGGCATCGATCCCGCCGCCGATGTCGTACAGGTACCGATCCTGTACTTTCCGAACGAGGACCAACCGCTATTCCACGATGCCCTCACCGCCGGCATGGTCAACATGCTGGTCATCAACCAGCACTGTATCGTGCCCAAGCCCTTCGGACCCGTCGTCGGCACAACGGATCTCTTCGAGCAGGATCTGGAGGACCAGCTGGCGGGCAACGGACTGACGATCAGCTTTCTGGACGACTGGTATGAATACCATGTCGCCCTCGGCGAGGTGCACTGCGGGACCAATACACTGCGCACCCGGGACCGTGCACCTTGGTGGGAGTTTCAGCCATGAGTGTTCGAAGCGCCTCGCATGTGGCGTTGATCATGCTGTCTTTGTGGCTCTATGCCCTACCCGCTCCAAGCTCGGGAGAAAGTCCAATGAACGATCTGGTTACCGTGGCCGTCCGCAACGTGGGCGGGGTCTATCTCAACGCCGAGCAGCAACTGCGCCGGGATCGGGCCAACGCCCGCCCGGCCCTGACGCAGGCGGCGAGCGCGCCGGAGCCGGCGAGACGGTTGCTCGGTCAAGTGCTGTTGAGCTGGCATGGAGAAACCGGAAAGCTCTACGATCAGGCAATTGCCTATCTCGATCGCCTACCGAAACGGCTGGAACGCACGCCGATGCCGAGTCCGTCGCCACTCGGCGCGATGTCCTACTTGGACAAACACTATCAGGACCGGGTCGTCCCCGTACTCAGCCTACGCCTGCTCAAGGAGCCGGACTGGCCCGATTGGCGGGCATTCGCCGTGCTCTTGTACCTCGGCAAGCATGGCACCTCGGACACCCTGCCCGTACTCGTGCGCTACGCCGCCGCGACCCCGAACCCAGAGCGTCGCGAGGACGCGATCAAGGCACTGCAGTCGATCGGCGGCCCGCAGCTCAAACCGAGCCTCGAGGCCGAGCGCAGGGCACGCCTGGCAGCCGGGATGTCCTGGCCCGTCGAGTTGGAAAACCTGTACACAGCAGCACCTTGACGGACAGAGTCTCGCGAATCAGCAGTAATGAGCCAGGCTCGAGTAACGGCAGATGAACGAATGAAATCGCCTAACACGGCAATAAACCCGCCGCCAAGAGTACTGCCGCACTGCTGGCGGCGGGTTAGATTGGCGTTGGGCGCGGGACCGACAGAGGGGAAGCGACATAGGTCTCCAGACTCATACCATCAGACGCTCTCCCGCAGGATAACGGTGCAGCCCCTTCCCTTTCGGCGGCACGCCGCGACGCAGATAATCGCCCCAGCGCCCCGCAACCTGCGCGACGCCCAAGCAGCGCTTGCGTAGTCAGGGCTTCCAGCCCTGATCTCGTCAGGCCAGGATGGCCTGACCACGCAGCCTGCCGTCCACGTGGCCGGAACGATGATCAAGGCCGCGCCCCGGCCCGCATCAGCGACCGGGCTGGTCACCCAGGTCGAGCCGTCCCTGGGCGTCGGCCGCGCATTTGCGCCGCAGGCGCTGGCAGCGCCGATGGCGTGCGGGACCGGACGGCAGGGCTTCGGCCAGGCGCAGCGCCTCGGCGCAGGCGCCGGCGCGGTGCTCTTGGTACTTGGCCAAGGCCAGGGTCGCCTCCGGCTCGCCGGCGCCGGCGAGGGTTTGCCAGATGGCGATGGCCGCGGGCCAATCGCCGCGGCGCCGATGCAGGCGCGCGAGCAGCAGGGCGCCGGCGCCGTCGAGCTCGGCCTGGGCCTGTTGGAGCAGGCGCAGGGCCTGCTCGGGCCGGTGGGATCGCAGCCGGTGGCGGGCGATGGCCGCTGCGTCCGCTGCGTGGTCGCCCGGTGCCTGCTCCACCGCCGCCAGGGCCGGCAGCAGCGCGGCGAGGGAGATCAGATCGATCCGATTGTGCCGAAGCACGGCGCCAATACGCGACGGGTCGCCGCGGCGCAGCCAGTCGAGCCAGGCCGCGGGGGCCTCGGCGCCGGGCAGGTCGTCGCTGCGTGGGGCGTTGAGCAGCCGCTGCTCGACGCTGGCGAGCCGGCAGTCGGGCCAGCGGCTGGCGAAGGCCCGGCGCACCGGGTAGAGCAGGTCCAGATGGGCGAGCCGCTCCAGGCCCGGCCGGCGCTCGGCGAGTTGGAAGCGGGTGGCGAGCAGGGGCAGGTCGAAGGACTTGCCGTTGTAGCTGATCAGCAGGGTCGTGTCGGCCAGGGCCGACTCCACCGCGTCGAGGAAGGCCGGCTCGGCGTCGAGCCGGGTCAGCAGCCACTGGCGCAACCGCAGGCGCTCGCCGTCGACCCGGCCGATGCCGACGCAGAAGGCCCAGGTGCCGGTGCCGCCGGCGAGGCCGCTGGTCTCGGTGTCGATGAGGGCCCAGCGGTTGGGGTGCGGATCGGCGCCGTCGAGCAGCCGGGGGACGGCCTCGATCAGGCCCTGCAGCCGCCAGCGGCCGTGGCGCTCGGTCAATGCCCGCGCGCGCTCCAGCACGAGGACGCCGGGGGCGACGACCTCGGCGCCGAGTTGCTCGGCGAGCTGCCCGTCGTCCATGGGCGCTGCGGTTGCGGGGCGCCGGCGCGCCGGATCGAGCCGGCGCAGGCGCTCGGCCAGGTCCGATTCGATCGGGACGGATGGTGCGGGGCCCTGGGCGCGCAGACGCTGCAGACGCTGTTTGAGACTGGTCGTCATCCGGCCTCCACCTGCAATAGCCCGAGCACGATCAGCGCCGCGGCCTTCGGTGTCTGCGCGCGCTGTTCGTCGCCCGGCAGGACCGGGCCGATGCAGGCCGGGCAGCCGCTGGTACAGTCGCAGCCGCGCACCAGCCCGACGGCGTCGTCCACCAGCGCCGCAGCGGCGTCGAACAGCGGTGCCGAGAGGCCGACGCCGCCGGGGTAGTTGTCGTAGAGGAACAGCGTCGGTTCGAAGCGGTCGTCGGTCAGCGCAGCGGTGTCCAGCGGGCGATTGTCCGGTCCGCGCAGCTGGCCGCGACCGTTGGCGCCGACGGTGGCGAACCAGGTGCCCTGGCCGTCGCCGACGGCGCGACCGAGGTCGCGCAGCTCGGCCATGGCGCGCAGGGCGGCGACATGGTGCAGGGCGTAGGCGGCGCCGAGGAAGCCCTCGATGGCGTGCTCGCGCCGCGGCAGGGCCTGCTCCAGCGCCAGCGGGTGGGCCTGCCACCAGACCGCCGTGGTGTGCAGCTCCTGATCCGGCAGGTCGATAGGGCCGTAGCCTACGTTGTCGTGGCTGTAGTAGCGGATCTTTTTATAGCCCGGATAGCGGCGGACCAGATGCACCTCGCCGGTGGCGGTGGCCGAGCGCGCGTCGCGCCGCTGCTCGAAGCGATCCAGGATCTTCAGGCGGGTGTAGTCGATGGCGTCGGTGTAGTAGTCGGCGCGGGTGCGGCGCACGAAGGCCTTGCGGCCGGTCCAGTCCAGGCGCTCCACCTGATAGGGCTGGGACTGGATCATGTAGATGGCGCCCTCGTAGACGGTGCCGGGGGCGCCCTGCCAGTCGACCTCGGCGATGATGGTCTGCTTGCCGTCGGTGATGTCGATGACGACAAAGTTGCCCTCGGCCACCGAGCGCAGCGACACGGCGTTGGCCGGGTAGCTGTCGGCGACCCAGAACCAGCGCCCGCCCTGGTGCTGCAGCAGCCCGTCGTCGCGCAGGATGCCGAGCATCTCCGCCAGGTCCTCGCCGCCGAAGGCGTCGCCGTCGCTGAACGGCAGCTCGAAGGCGGCGCAGCGCACATGGTCCATCAGGATCAAGAGCTGGTCGGGGTGGACCCGGGCATGCTCCGGCGAGCGACCGAGGAAGAACTCGGGATGGCGCACCATGTACTGATCCAGCGGGTCGCTGCCGGCCACCAGCACGCCCAGACAAGGCCGGTTGCGCCGCCCGGCCCGGCCCAGGCGCTGCCAGGTGGCGGCGATGGTGCCCGGATAGCCGTTCAGCACGGCGATGTCCAGCGCGCCGATGTCGACCCCCAGCTCCAGCGCCGAGGTGCTGACCACGGCATCGACCCGCCCGGCCCGCAGCGCCCCCTCGGCGGTGCGCCGCTCACTGGGCAGATAGCCGCCGCGGTAGGCAAGCACCCGCGGCGGACGGCGCGGGTCGCGATCGAAGACGTCCTTCAGGTACTTGGTGATGACCTCGACCATCAGCCGCGAGCGGGCGAAGACGATGGTCTTCAGCCCGGCGCGGACCGCGGCGCGGGTGATGCGCGTGCTCTGGGAGCGGGCCGAGGCGCGGATGCCCAGATCCGGGTTGATCACCGGCGGGTTCCACAGCAGCAGATGGCGCTCGCCGCGGGGCGCGCCGCTGTCGGTGACCGCCGCCACCGGCGCGCCGGCCAGGGTCGCGGCCAGCTCGGCGGGGTTGGCGATGGTGGCGGAGGCAAAGATGAATTGCGGCGCGACGCCGTAGAAGCGGCAGATCCGCCGCAGCCGGCGAAAGACATTCGCCACATGGGCGCCGAAGACGCCGCGGTAGCCGTGCAGCTCGTCCACCACAATGAAGGCCAGGGACTCGAAGAACTGCGCCCACTTGGTGTGGTGGGGCAGGATCGCCTGGTGCAGCATGTCCGGGTTCGACAGCACGATGTCGCCGCGGGTGCGCACCGCCTTGCGGGCATCGCCGGGGGTGTCGCCGTCGAAGGTGAAGGCCTTGATGCCGAGGCCGCCGGCCTCGGGCCCCTGCGCAGGCGCGTCGGCACCCCCCTGCCCGGCCCGATTCAACGCCACCAGCTCCGCCACCTGATCCTGGGCCAGGGCCTTGGTCGGGAACAGATACAGGGCCTTGGCCCCGCGCTGCAGCACGGCATCGAGCACCGGCAGGTTGTAGCACAGGGTCTTGCCGGAGGCCGTGGGCGTCGCCAGCACCAGGTGCCGCCCGGCCTGCGCCAGGTCCCAGGCGGCGCGCTGGTGGCTGTAGAGCTGGTGCAGGCCCCTGGTCTGCAGCGCCCCGCGCAGTCGCGGGTGCAGATCATCCGGCAGCGGCAGCAGGCGCGCGGCGCTGGCCGGCGTGCGCAGCTCCCCGGTGATGCGCCCGGCATATTTCTCCACCAGCCCCGCGCGCAGCCGCTCGAGCCGCTCGCCGTCGTGTTGCACGGTCGCCGCCAACCGCGGATTGTCGACCACCCTTGATGCCGCTGTGCCCATCACCTGCCCCTATCGTTTGAGATTGGGTGGAGCCTAGGGTGGGGGGTGACTCAAAAGCTGAGCCCGCGCCGCGACAATCCGCCGGGCCGCCCGGCAAGGGACAGACGCTATTCGGAAATTTTAACGGCCCTGTCTCAGGCGGCTGCTATCATCGCCGCCCGCATTTTCAGCCCAGGGGCAACCACCATGGCCACCGAGACCTTCCAGCTAGACGACGCAACCACAATCCTGATCGATACCGATCCGGTGGACTCCCCTGCCGGCCTGCAGCCGGTTGCCCGCGGTCGTAACCAAGCGACGAACTTTGCCGACGCCCTGGACACGGCCCTGCCCGCCGCCCGCGTGCTGCTCGAGAAGCTCCAGTCCACCGCGGTCGATGCCGAAGACATCGAGATCGAGTTCGGCCTCAGGCTCTCCGGCGAGGTGGGCGCCCTGATCGCCCGCACCATTGACGAGGCCAACTTCAGGGTCAAGCTGCGCTGGCAGCCGAACAAGACCGGCGACGGTTAGCGCACGGCCCCGAACTGCAGCCGCCGACCGCGGGGGCCGTCGTTGACCTTGCCGTCCTCGTAGGCGACCGCGCCGTTGACGATGGTGCAGTCCACCCGCGCCGGCAGCACGCGGCCCTCGAACGGCGACCAGCCGCATTTCGCGAGCACGGCCTCGCGCTCGACGACGTAGGGCCGATTCGGGTCAACGAGGACCAGGTCGGCCCAGTAGCCCTCGCGCAGGTAGCCGCGCTCGTGGATGTTGAAGGCATCGGCGACGGCATGGCTGGTGCGGGTGACCAGGGTCTCCAGGTCCCAGCGACCGGCCTGGACCTGGGTGAACAGCGACGGCAGCGCGTCCTGGACCAACGGCAGGCCGGCCGGGGCCTTGAAGTAGGTGCCGGCCTTCTCTTCCAGCGTGTGCGGGGCGTGGTCGGTGGCGATGCAGTCGATACGCCCCTCGGCGACGGCGGCGAGCAGGGCCTCGCGGTCCTCGGGGCGTTTGATGGCGGGGTTGCATTTGATCAGCGCGCCCTTCTCGGCGTAGTCGCGCTCGTCGAAATAGAGGTGATGGACGCAGGCCTCGGCGGTGATGCGCTTGCCCTTGACCGGTCCCGGCTGGAAGTGATCCAGCTCGCGGGCGGTGGTGATGTGCAGGACGTGCAGACGGGCGTCGAAGCGGCGGGCGAGCTCCACGGCCAGCGACGACGACCGCCAGCAGGCGTCCTCGGAGCGGATCAGCGGGTGGGCGGACATGGGCACGTCCTCGCCGTAGCGCTCGCGGTAGGCGGCCTCGTTGGCGAGGATGATGGGCGTGTCCTCGCAGTGGGTGGCGATGAGCAGCGGGCTGTCGGCGAAGATCGCCTCCAGGGTCTGCTCGTCGTCCACCAGCATGTTGCCGGTGGAGGCCCCCATGAACACCTTGACGCCGCAGGCTTGGCCGACGCGCACGGCGCGGATGGCGTCGATGTTGTCGTTGCTGGCGCCGAGATAGAAGCTGTAGTTGGCCCGCGAGACCTCGGCCGCGCGGGCGTGCTTGGCCTCCAGGGCGTCGAGGTCCAGCGTCGGCGGCCGGGAATTGGGCATCTCCATAAAGCTGGTGATGCCGCCGGCCACGGCGGCGCGGGACTCGGTGGTGAAGTCGGCCTTGTGGGTCAGGCCGGGCTCGCGGAAGTGGACCTGGTCGTCGATCATGCCGGGCATCAGCAGCCGGCCGGCGGCGTCGATGGTACGTTCGGCCGGGCGGCCTTGCAGGTCGGCGCCGATGGCGTCGATGCGCCCGTCCTTGACCAGCAGGTCTCCCTCGATGCGTTGGCCCTCGTTGATGATGCGGGCGTTGACGATCAACAGGCTGGACATGGGGGGACCTCGTGGCGGCTGGCCGGGCTGGATGGTTGGCGGATGGGGGGATTTGAACGCAAATGCGCCCTCGGCGCAAAGCCAGTCTACGACCCTGGCTGCCGCGAGGTGCTCGATGCCCGAGCGCGACTGAACGGCGCCCGAGCATGACCGCTATAATCCGGCGCTTTCCCAGAACACCCCGGAGACCGAATCATGTCCACCCACCACCGCATCAAGGCCAACGAGAAGGCCAAGCTCGGCGAGAGCCTGCCCTGGGCCGAGGTGCGCGCCTCGCTCAAGCTCACCACCGACGGGCTGATCCCGGCCATCGCCCAGCAGCACGACACCGGCGAGGTGCTGATGATGGCCTGGATGAACCTGGAGTCGCTGGACGAGACGCTGGAGACGGGCCGGGTGTGCTTCTGGTCGCGCTCCCGCGGCAAGCTCTGGCGCAAGGGCGAGTCCTCGGGCCAGGTGCAGATGCTCAAGGAGGTGCGCCTGGACTGCGACGGCGACACCCTGCTGCTGCTGGTCGACCAGACCGGCCCGGCCTGCCACACCGGGCGCAAGAACTGCTTCTACAACGCCGTGCGCGGGGACCGGGTGGAGGTCATCGCCGAGCCGTTGATCGATCCGGAGACGCTGTACGGCAAATGACGGCGCCGGCGGTGGAGGCCGCCATAGGTCGCGTCCGGCAATCAGCTACTCCACATCACGTTCTTCCCATCCCGCGCCGCCGCCTCCAGCAGATCGATCAGCGGCATGGCCCGGTGGGACAGCGAGACGCTGGATTCGCTGCGCGCCCGCGGGTTGTCATCCACCGGCTTGGGGTTTAGGGGCGCGTTCGGGTTGCGGTCGACGGCGGTCTTCAGCCGCTCCAAGGCGGCGGGCACGTCTTCCGCCATCAGGGCACTCGGTACGGTGCCGCTGTGGCCCATGAGCTTGAGTAGGGCGATGCCCACCTCGCCGAACATGGTGATGTCGGCATGGGTCGGGGTTGTGAAGGTGATCAGCATGGGTGGAGCACCTCCGCGCTGCTGTCCGCCGACCAACGGAGAATGTCGGCCGTCTCGACCCGATTGCGGGTCTTGATTCCCGCAGGTTTGACACTGGTGATATTAGGCATCTGCTTGCTCGCTTGGAATGCGTAAAGGACTTGGCGACAGGCCGCCTCGATCGCCTTACAAGTGGCCCAGACGCCCGCTCGCTGAGCCTTTGGATTGGCCGTTTCGTCGTTGCGTCTGCACCACTTGTTTCTGAACCTTAGACTTCGGGAGCTGGATCATCCGGTCGATGACCCGAGACGGCTCCAGGACCGTGCCGCGGTGGTCGTCGCGATCATACATCAGCCGAAGTTGCAATCTCCCGCGCATCCCGCACCTCGGACCAGACCATCGCTTATAAACCCCATCCTTTCGGACCACCATACTGAGGGTGCCTTACGATGACTCCCCCACCGCCATCCCTCGTCAACGCCGCGCCGATCCGACGCCGCCGCCTGCTGATCCTCGCGCTGATCACCACCACCGTCCTCATCGCCATCGCGCTGATGACCTGGACCCTGTCCGCCGGCGGCCTGGACTGGATCGACCTGGCCATCATCGGCTGCTTCGCCGTGACCCTGCCCTGGGGGGCGCTCGGCTTCTGGAACGCCGTGGTGGGGCTCTGGATCATGCGCACGGCCAAGGACCCGGCGGCGCGCGTCTATGCCGGCCTCGCCGCCGCGGACGACCGCTCGCCCATCACCACCCGCACCGCCATCCTCAGCTGCATCCGCAACGAGGACGCGGCCACCGTCGCCCGCAACCTCGACCGCATGGCCGAAGAGCTGGTGGCGGCAGGGGTCGCCGACCGGTTCGACCTGCACATCCTGAGCGATTCCTTCTGGGAGGAGTGCATCGCCGCCGAGGGGCAGGCGCTGGCGCGGCTGCGGGCGCGCTGGGGCGACCAGGTGCGCATCGACTACCGCCGCCGCGATGACAACGCGGGTTTCAAGGCCGGCAACATCCGCGAATTCTGCGCGCGCCGCGGGGCCGACTACGACTTTGCCCTGGTGCTCGACGCCGACAGCCTGATGTCCGCCGACGCCGTCCTGCGCATGGTCCGCACCCTGCAGCAGCAGCCGCGCCTGGGCATCCTGCAATCGCTGGTGGCCGGGCTGCCGAGCCCCAGCGCCTTCGCCCGGCCGTTCCAATTCGGCATGCGCCTTGGCATGCGCAGCTACAGCATCGGCAGCGCCTGGTGGCAGGCGGACGCCGGGCCCTACTGGGGTCACAACGCGCTGATCAGGATGCAACCCTTCGTCGAGCACTGCGAGTTGCCGATGCTTGCCGGCCGCGGCCCGCTGTCCGGCTGGGTGCTGAGCCACGACCAGTTGGAGGCGGCGTTGATGCGCCGGGCCGGCTACGAGGTCCGGGTCATGCCCGTGGACGACGGCAGTTGGGAGGAAAACCCGCCGACATTGACCGACTTCATCCGCCGGGATCTGCGCTGGTGCCAGGGCAACCTGCAGTATCTCCGGCTACTGGGCATGCCCGGTCTGCTGCCGGTGAGCCGCGTGCAGCTGGTGATTGCGATCCTGATGTTCGTCTCCTCGCCGTTCTGGGTGGCGCTGACGCTGCTCGGCCTGCTGCGGCTCGGCCTCGGCGAGACCGGGCCGATCTACCTGCCGGGGCCGGGGCTGGCGCTGTTCGGCATGGTCATGTTGATGGTGTTCGCGCCCAAGCTCGCCAGCATCATCGACCTGCTGCTGTCGCCGGCCGGGCGGCGCCGCTACGGCGGCTCGATCAGACTGGTGGGCAGCAGCGTTGCCGAGGCCGCGTTCTCGATGCTGCTGGCGCCGATCATGGCCATCGCCCACTGCGTGTTCATGACCGGGCTGCTGTTCGGGCGGGCGATGATCTGGGGCGCCCAGCGGCGGGCGCTGCATCGGGTCACCTTCGGCGAGGCCCTGCGTCGGCTCTGGCCGCAGACCCTGTTCGGCGCCGCCGCGGTGGGCTGGCTGGCCGTCTACAGCCCCGCCGGCGCGCTGTTTGTCTCGCCGTTCTTCGTCGGTGCGCTGCTGGCGGTGCCCATCGCCATGATCAGCGCGCTCCCGACCTTGGGCGCGTTGAGCGCCTGGGTCGGGCTCTGGCGCACGCCGGACGAGGTGGCGCCGGCGCCGACCGTCAGCGCGCTGCACCTGCCGATCCTCCCGCCGCGCCCGGTGTCCCCGCCCCTGGGCGAGCCGCTCGCCGACGCCGTCGACTGACTGCCCGAGGCCGGTTCGCCCGCCCCAACCCTGGGCCGGGAAACCGGCCTTTTCCGGTTATGGAACAATAAGCCCGCTGAATGAGGCAGTGATTTTCCGCCCCCACCCGGCTATCATCGCGCGTTTGCTCACCATTCCAAAAACCGAGACTGAGGAGGTCCCACCATGCATGACAGCTTCAAGGCCAAGGCGAACATCACCGCCGCCGGCAAGCAGTACGAGATCTTCCGCGTCGACGCCGTGCCCGGCGCGGAGCGGTTGCCGTTCTCCATGAAGATCCTGTTGGAGAACCTGCTGCGCTTCGAGGACGGCGTCACCGTGCGCCGCGCCGACATCGAGGCCCTCGCCAACTGGGACCCCCAGGCCGAGCCCGACACCGAGATCCAATACCGCCCGGCCCGCGTGCTGATGCAGGACTTCACCGGCGTCCCGGCGGTGGTGGACCTGGCGGCCATGCGCGACGCCATGAGCGCCCTCGGCGGCGACCCGGACCTGATCAACCCGCTGCAGCCCGCCGAGCTGGTCATCGACCACTCGGTGCAGGTCGACTTCTCCGGCACCGAAGACGCCCTGGCGAAGAACGCCGACATGGAGTTCACCCGCAACAAGGAGCGCTACCAGTTCCTGAAGTGGGGCCAGAACGCCTTCGACACCTTCAAGGTGGTCCCGCCGGAGACCGGCATCGTCCACCAGATCAACGTCGAGTTCCTGTCCCGGGTGGTCTTCGGTCGTGAGGTCGACGGTGTGCTGCAGGCCTATCCGGACACCCTGGTGGGCACCGACTCCCACACCACCATGGTCAACGGCCTCGGCGTGCTCGGCTGGGGCGTCGGCGGCATCGAGGCCGAGGCGTCCATGCTCGGCCAGCCCGTCTCCATGCTGATCCCCAAGGCCGTCGGCGTGAAGCTGACCGGCAAGCTGCCCGAGGGCGCCACCGCCACCGACCTGGTCCTGACCATCGTCGAGATGCTGCGCAACCACGGCGTGGTGGGCAAGTTCGTGGAGTTCTACGGCCCGGCCGTCGCCGCGCTGCCCATGGGCGACCGCACCACCATCGCCAACATGGGCCCCGAATACGGCGCCACCTGCGGCCTGTTCCCCATCGACAACGAGACGCTGGACTTCCTGCGCCTGTCCGGCCGCTCCGAGGAGCAGGTCGCCCTGGTGGAGGCCTACTGCAAGGCCCAGGGCATGTTCGACGACGGCACCCTGCCCGAGCCGGTCTACAGCGAGACCCTGGAGCTGGACATCGGCACCATCGTGCCGTCCCTGTCCGGCCCCAAGCGCCCCCAGGACCGCATCGCGCTGACCGCCGCCAAGGCGTCCTTCGAGGCCTCGCTGAAGGCCATGAAGGAAGAGCGCAAGATCCCCGACGGCGGCGCGGTGAAGACCAGCATCGACGGCCAACAGGTCGAGATCGCCGACGGCGCCGTGGTCATCGCCGCCATCACCTCCTGCACCAACACCTCCAACCCCAGCGTCATGCTCGGCGCCGGCCTGGTGGCCAAGAAGGCGGTGGAGCGCGGCCTGAGCGTCCCGCCCTGGGTCAAGACCTCCCTCGGCCCGGGCTCCCAGGTGGTCACCCGCTATCTGCAGCGCTCCGGGCTGATGGATGCGCTGAAGTCGCTCGGCTTCCACAACGTCGGCTACGGCTGCACCACCTGCATCGGCAACTCCGGCCCCCTGCGCCCGGAGGTCTCCAAGGCCATCAGCGATGGTGATCTGACCGTCACCTCGGTGCTGTCGAGCAACCGCAACTTCGAGGGCCGCGTGCACGCCGAGGTGCGGATGAACTACCTGGCATCGCCCCCGCTGGTGGTCTGCTACGCCATCGCCGGCACCACCGACATCGACCTCTACAACGAGCCCCTGGGCACCGACCAGACCGGCAAGCCGGTGTTCATGCGCGACATCTGGCCGTCCCAGGGCGAGGTCGCCGACGTGGTCTCGACCTACCTGGGTCAGGAGGACTACCGCGAGGCCTATGCGGACGTCTTCACCGGCGACGCGCGCTGGCAGGCAGTGGAGGCCCCCACCGGCAAGCTCTACGCCTGGGACGCCGAGTCCACCTACATCCAGCACCCGCCCTACTTCGAGGGCATGGGCATGGAGCCGGCCCCGCTGGCGGACCTGACCAACGCCCGCTGCCTGGCCCTGCTCGGCGACTCGGTCACCACCGACCACATCTCCCCCGCCGGCGCCATCAAGGCCGACACCCCGGCCGGGCAGTTCCTGCAGTCGAAGGGCGTCGGGCCGAAGGACTTCAACTCCTACGGGGCACGCCGCGGCAACCACGAGATCATGATGCGCGGCACCTTTGCCAACATCCGCCTGCGCAACAAGATGGCCCCCGGCACCGAGGGCGGCTGGACCCTGTACCAGCCCAGCGGCGAGCAGGTCTACATCTACGATGCCGCCATGCGCTACCGCGACGAGGGCGTGCCCGTCATCATCGTCGCCGGCAAGGAATACGGCTCCGGCTCGTCCCGCGACTGGGCGGCCAAGGGCCCGGCCCTGCTGGGTGTGAAGGCGGTCATCGCCGAGAGCTACGAGCGCATCCACCGCACCAACCTGGTCTGCATGGGCGTGCTGCCGCTGCAGTTCAAGAAGGGCGACAGCGCCACGGCCCTGGGGCTCACCGGCTACGAGGAGTACAGCATCGTCGGTGTGGACGAAGGCCGCGCCAAGGAGGTCCAGGTCACCGCCAAGTCCGCCGAGGGGCGCATCACGGCCTTCTCGGCCCGCGTGCGCATCGACACCCCCAACGAGGTCGAGTACTACCAGCACGGCGGCATCCTGCCGTTTGTGCTGCGCAAGCTGGCCGCGGGCTGACCCCCTAGCCTGGAGCCGCGCCCAAGGACGGGCCCGAGGGCCGCATCCCGTTGCCGGGGTGCGGCTTTTTTGTGGCAAGGGCACCGCGTTTCAACGCCTCGCGCAGGCCGAAGGTCCGGTTAGCGATAGCCCAAACCGACGATCACCCCCTCAAGGTGCAGAGTGCCGTGGATCGGCGCACCGAATTCACGACACGGGTGCGTTTCGATTCATCGTCTTCAATGCCTCCCCTATCCGACTTCGCCGCTCGCCGCTCGGCGCTCGCGGACAACGCCTGCTAGAGTCAAGGTAACCCCGCCTGAAAACCGATCTTTGGAGCAGGCCCATGCGTGAAATCGATGCGTTGCTTGTCCGCTATCGAGCGATGTCCGCCGGCGAGCTCAAGGACCTGCTGAAGAACGCCGTGCTCGAAAAGGAGATCGAGCAGGCCTGCCTGGGGGTCTTGGAGGAGAAGATCGGCGGCGCGCAAGTGGATGCCTTCAAAGCGGAGCTGCGCGTTCAGGAAAAAGGGCCACCTGGATACGGTTGGCGCGAAGCCGCCTTTCTGCCGCTTTGGATCGGCGTCTATCTGGTCTTGCAGGCCCTTGCCTTGATGTTCATCGCCGTCGTGTCGGCAGCGCCCACCGGCGCGCTGCTGTTGGCGGAGTTGGTGCTCCTGTTGTTCGGGGGCACGATGGTTGCGCTTGCACTCCCGATGGGTCGGCGCAGACTCTTTTGGACACTGCGCTCGTCGCTGATCTTGGGCATCGCCTCGATCGTCGCGCCGCGGCATTTCTTGCCTGAGGTCGAAGACAGCGTGTCCTGGGCCAATCCGGCCATCGACTCCGCCCTGCGCCTAATGGACGGCGCGCAGTTCGTCGCCGCCACGATCGGTCTCGTATTCGCCCTTGTCGTCTACATCCTGACCGCCTCCGAGCGCGAGTCTCGGGGCTACGGGCCATCCCCGGGCCGCGGACGAGGCCCCAAGGGCGACGCGCTATCTCAGAGCGCGCGGCCGGTCGCCCGTGTCCTGGACTGGCTTGGCACTTTCGGGGAGCTGCTCGGGGACGTTGTGCGCGCTGTCCTGCGTCGAGATTAGGCGGCCGACCCTCGGCGGGCGGCGGCGCGGCGTAGACCCCGCACCGCTGCTCAACCCCCCGTCAGGAAACACCGATGCAGACCCCACCGATCCCGCGGCTGTTGGAACGCAACAGCAAGTCCGCATTTCCGTTCTCCCATCGTCACGGCGCTCCAGCGCCGTGCCGCTGCGCCGGCGCGTCCTCCCGGAAGCTCCGGGCGATGGCGAGGAAATTGCTCCCGCCGATCTCATCCTCGGGGTCCAGCTCCAACAGCTTGGTCAGCACCCGGTCGGCGAGGGCGACGCGGCCCCGGCGCAGCCGCACCACCCCCAGGGCCTTGAGGCTGAAGAGGTAGATCCTGGCGCCCCCCTTGTCCGTCAGCCACGGGGCCGAGCTCGGGCCCAGGCGGCGGTAGTTGCGGGTAAAGCCGCCTTGTCTGGCCGACGCCGTCAGCGCCCCCCAGACGGCCTGCTCGGCTTGGCGGTACTGACCGGTGCGGAACAGCATCTTATACAGGGCAAGGCGCAGGTCGAGGGCCTGCGGGTGCTGCTCGATCGCATCCAGCAGTAGGGCCCGTCGCGCCTTCAGCCCCTGGGCCAGCTCGACGCGGGCGAGCAGACGCCCGATCTCCGGCGGGGTGTCGTCCAAGAAGAACACAGGCTTGCCGTCGATTTCGCAGATATCGGCCATGGAGCTGAACGCCTCGGGTAGCGGATGGATTCAGCGCAGGGCTTGGCACAGGCTCGGATGCCCCGGGCGCCGGCGCGCACGGATCGGGTAGCCGCCTATCCGCGCCGCGGTAAGTACGACCATTATCCCAGCATCCATACGCCCAAGCACGGCCAACGCGCTCTGGTCGTGATCGTGGTCGTGGTCGTGATCGTGGTCGTGGTCGTGGTCGTGGTCGTGGTCGTGGTCGTGGTCGTGGTCGTGATCGTGGTCGTTGTCGTGGTCGTTGTCGTCGTCGTCGTTGTCGTTGTCGTTGTCGTCGTCGTTGTCGTTGTCGTTGTCGTTGTCGTTGTCGTTGTCGTCGTCGTCGTCGTTGTCGTCGTCGTCGTCGTTGTCGTCGTCGTCGTCGTCGTCGTTGTCTTCTGGTCCGACGACTCAGGACCGCCACCGCCGACGGCGGCCTGGTCGTCACCCTGGCCAATGCCCGGCAGCAGCCGCAAGCCGGCGCACCCCGCGCTGCCGGCGGGGCCGGAGCCCCCGGACTGTTCGCTCGCTCCGAATCGCTCACCGCGCGGGCGCTCCGGCCCCTGCGGGCTTGGCCTGTCTGCCGGGCTCCGCAAGCTCGGGACCTCGGGCGAGACGCAAACCGGTGTACCAGTCGCGGTTGCCGGGCACGAGGCCGCAGCGGACCGCGGAGCGCAGGCTGCGCCGGTGAAAGAGCCAGAGGCCGCCGCGGACCACGCGGCCCACGCCTGCCGCAGGTCCAACAGGATCGACCACAGGCCCATCCGGGTAGTCGCCAAGCCAGTCCTGACACCACTCCCAGACATTGCCGTGCATCTCATACAGCCCCCAGGCATTCGGCGGCAGCGGGCGACCCTCCCAGGACCCCGGCTGCTGCGGCCTACGGCGGGAGCGTCCGCGAGGGAGCGTCGGCGAGGAAGCGTCGGCCGGGAGCGGCGGCCCGGGAGCGTCAGCCCGGGAGGGTCGGCCTCCAGGCCGACACGGATCAGCAGGCGAGCTGGAGATCGGCAGCCAAAAACCGGATTGGCTTCTTGCCCGCGAGGCGGGACAGGATGCGGGTCTGGTCCAGGGGGCGGCATCCACCACCCCGTCGAGCTCGGGCGAGACGCAGGCCGGTGTTCCAGTTGCGGTTGCCGGGCTGGTTGCCGTTGCGGACCGCGGAGCGCAGGTTGCGCGGGTGGTTGAGCCAGTTGCCGCCGCGGAGCACGCGGTTCACGCCTGTTGCGACCCGCACCCTAGAACAGGCGCCGTGACACCGCGCGGCGTCACGAGTCGAAGCGGCGGCACGCGCCGGAAGCGGCCCTATTACAAGCGGCATAGCACCCCGCTCCAGGCTCACCGGCTGCCGCGCAGTGCCGCCACCTCGGCCGCATCAAGGCCGGTGATCGACGCGATGGCCGCGTCATCCAGCGCGGTGCGCTCGATCATGTTCGCGGCAGTCTGCCGTAGGGCTTCGTCGCGGCCCTCGTCGCGGCCCTCGTCGCGGCCCTCTTCGCGGGCATCCAGCAGCAGCTGCGCCTCGTCATGGAGCGCACGCTCGCGCACAAAGGCGAGTCGACGCGCCTCTTGGTCTGCGCTCAGGGCCTTGAGCTTGTCGTAGGCGCGGCGGATGGGGTCATCGGTGATGTGGGACATGCGTTGCTCCTCCTGCCAGTGCTCGAACAGGGTGATCCAGGCGGTCAGGCTCGCCGGCAGCCGGCCGAGACGCTCGGCCTTCTTGAGCTCGACGACATTGAGCTGCAGCTCCTCGCCCAGGCGAACGTCCGGGGTCTCGCCATCGCGCATCTCAAAGCACCAAACCGCCTGATTGGCATGTTCCGGCTCGCGGAACAGGTCGAAGTCCAGGAGATGGATGCCGACCGCAGGGCAGAGCCGTTCGTAGGCGTCGCCGGCGACGAGCTGGTCGCAGATCACCTTGGCCAGATAATAGGTGCTGCGGGCGCTCCAAGCACGCTGGCGGCGAACCTGCATCTCGATGTTGTAGCGGGCGCCGGAACTGTCTTCGGCGAGGATGTCGAGGATGATGTACTTGCCTCGAAGCTCGGACGGCTCGATGGCGGGGTTGCGCAGTGCCTGAGTAACGGTTCAGAAACAGCCACTGGGAGCGCCGGCATCTTGCCGGTCCGCCGCCGCCAGGCGGCGATCTGGACCAGCTTGAAGCACATCAGCCGTTGTTGGTTAGAGGCAGAATAACGGCGCTTCGCGCCGAGGCCGGCAAGATGCCGGCGCTCCCAGGCGCCGCTGCGCGGCGTCGGACGCACAATCAGCGGTCATTCTTGCACAGTCTCCGGGGCGTGGGAGCCAGCGCGTGCCGGTGCCGAGTGGTCGGCACGATGATCAAGGCGCGTCACTCCGCGACCGTGGGGTAGGGAAGGCTCGCCTTCCTCCGAACCGTACGTGCGGTTCTCCCGCATACGGCTCTCCAGTCGGTTGGGTCTTCACGAGATCGGCTCGCGAGCCCCTCTGGCCGTCTCACGCCCAGTTCTTCCTGGAATGTCCGTGTCGCCCGTCCAACTTGGCTGCCGCCTCAGTACCGCGCTGCAGGCGCCGACGGATGAAGCCGTCCAGGGCCGCGAATTCCCATTTCGCTGCGTGCCCTTGGGCCCCGCCTCCGGCGGTGCTCCCCGCGTCCGCCGCGTCCGTTCCGAATGCGCTCCTTGATCGACGCGCGGCTTTTGTCCCGCACACGTCTGCCGTCCTCGTTCGAACCGGTAGCCGAGGAAGTCGTCGGCGGCCCCGTAGTGATACCGTGCTTCTTTTCCCCCCCGTGAGTATTCGTAGTGATACCAGTAGTGCACTCATCTCCCGGTCTATGGCGGATCGTGTCCCCCTCTGGCCCCGGCCAGCTCTCGCCCTTTTAAGCATAAGCCGATCGACCTCGCGCAGCGCGCACCCCGGCACCCCCGGGCGGAACCCGTGGCTCACGGGCAGAAACTCCCGCTCGAAGATCGGCTCAATCACAAACTTCACCGCACCCTGCACGATCCGATCCTTCACAATCGGTATCCCCAGCGGACGTTGCTTGCCTCCCGGTTTGGGAATCAGCACCCGCCGCAGCGGCTGGGGGCGATAGGCCCCGCACCGCAACGACTCCTGCAAGTGTTTCAACTGCTCCGCGGCATGCGCCGCAAACTGCTTCAAGGTCTCCCCGCTTACTGCGCCCCACCTTCCTGTCGTTCCACCCCAACCACGTGATGCCGCCCATGGATCGCTTTGCACGCCAAGTCCTAGCGTCCACGGTGAGTTTCAGGCTTCGCCAACTCCCAGCGGGCTCGCCACGACACCCCTTTGATCCGGGTTCGTCATCCTGCAGACCGACAGTTCGCTTGACTGTTGCTCCCCACCCCGCCTCACGACGACGCAGTTACCTTCGGCTACGGCGCTTCGGGTGACCTAGACACGGACTTGCTCCGTGCTGATGAGACGCCCTCACGGGCGCACTGGGAGCGGCTTGCAGCCGCGACGCTCTGCGCGCGAGCCGAGTCGCGGCTTGAAGCCGCTCCCACAAAGCGCTCCCATTAATGGCATTGGGGCCAGCCCCTCCAGATCTGAAGAAGATGCCGAGATCGAGATGGACGCCGTGCGCGGCGAGCCCATGCAGGAGACCATGATCGGCGGCGAGCAGTAGGCCTCAGGCTCACAGATCCGCCCTGATCCCGCGGCGGTCGTTGATCGAGCCCCCCTCGATTGCCGACCGCCGGGCGATTCCGCTCGGCCTGGAGCGCTTGGCCGCGGCTAATCGGCGAATTGATCGGCGACCGACAGATACGCGCGTCCAGACTCGAAGATGACGTCGGCATCACCCTTCTCAGAGGCAAGGTGTACCTCCTCCAAGGTGGTTGCCAAGGCCCCAAGCTCGGCTTGCATCTTGGCGAGGGCGTTCTCGAGCGTGTAGGTCAGCTCGTGGATGTGCGCGATGTCTGCACGTTGGAAGCTGTCGTGTTCCAGGTACTCTTCGAGTTCCTCGTTGGCCTGCTTGAAGTTGTGTACGGCGTCTTTCAGGGTGGCGGCTTCCTGACCCGAAAAGTGTGGTCGGGTTTCAGGCGACAGCTCGCCTGCGACAACGCCGCCGGCAGCAACAAGCAACAATGCGAGGCCGAGTTGCATCAATCTCATCAGGGTCGACTCCAGGGGTGAGGCTAGTCAGTTCGATATCCGAGAGATGAGGCTGCGCCATCGGAACCCAATTGCCGGGCTGCCGACTGACCATTTCCCGCCAACTGCACGCACCGGCGATGTCAGTTCGGGCCCGGTGGCGTAGAATGCGGCGCGAACAGCCTTCGACTGACTCGGCTTCAGCAACAGGCGTGGCGTTGCCGTTGCCGAGGAGTCTGACGCCATAGCCATCGAGCCCCCGCTGTCCTCAACGTGGTTTCTGCAATCTTGGTACCTTTCACCGGCGGCTGGCTGACCGGGTCGCGGCATGCCTGAGCAACGCCAACACGGTGGCGAGATCACGCCTATCGTCTGCCACGAGTGCGACCTACTGCAGGGGCTCCCCGAGCTTCCAACCGGCCACAAGGCGAGCTGTGCTCGGTGTGGCTGCACGCTCGCAACCCGTCCGGCCGATCCGATCGCACGCCCGCTCGCGCTCACCATTGCGGCGTTGCTGGTCTTGGTCGTAGCCAATACCGAGCCGCTGATGGGGCTGTCTGTCGTCGGTCGGCATGCGAGCACGACGATCATCGGCGGTGCCTACCAGATGTGGGTCGAGGGGCAGGAGCTGACCGCCGTGATCGTGGCCTTCTGCGCGGTCATCGCCCCTGCCGGCTACCTGTTTTCCCTGCTGATCGTGCTGCTCGCGGTGCGCCGACCGCCGGCGCCGAGCTGGGTCGGCGGCATGCTGCGCTGGGCGGAGCGTGCGCGGCCCTGGGCGATGACCGAGGTGATGATGCTCGGCATCCTGGTGGCGCTGATCAAGATCGCGGAGTTGGCCAAGGTGGAGGCCGGCATCGGCATGGTTGCCGTGGGTGTATTGATGCTGCTGTTCCCCGCGATCCTGAGCAGCATCGATTCCGAGGCGCTGTGGGCGAGGGTGGCCTGGCACGCGCCTGATCCGGAAACCGGCCCCGCTCCCGAACGCGAACCCACCTCCGAGCAAGCCCAGGCCGTGTTCGGCAACTCGGCGCCCAACACCGGCGAGCCCCCGCCCGAACGGTCCGCTTCATGACCGCAGCCCCCGTCACCGCGATCCAGGCGGGACTGCTGTCCTGCGAGACCTGCGGCCTGCTGTCGCAACCGGCCAGCGCGGACGAGCCCGGGTTTTGCCCCCGCTGCGGCAGCGCGCTGGAAGCGCGCCGTCACCGCTCCGTCGAGCGGACCTGGGCGCTGGTCATCGCCGCCGCCATCTGCTACATCCCGGCAAACATGCTGCCCGTGCTCGGCACCACCACCCTCGGCTCGACCGCGTACGACACCATCATGGGCGGCGTGATGTTCCTGTTTACCTCCGGGTCCTGGCCGCTGGGGCTGGTGGTCTTGATCGCCAGCGTCATGGTCCCGCTCGGTAAACTGGTCGCGTTGAGTTATCTGCTGATCACGGTACAGCGCCGCTCGGTGCAGGGCAGCAGGGAGCGAACCCGGCTCTACCGCATGGTGGAACTGGTGGGCCGCTGGTCGATGCTCGATGTCTTCGTGGACACCTTCACCGTCGCGCTGGTGCAGCTGGACCCGCTGATGTCCGTGCACCCCGGCCCTGGCGTGGTGTTTTTCGCCGCCGTGGTGATACTGACCATGATCGCGGCGGGCACCTTCGATCCGCGCCTGATTTGGGATGCGGGCGCTGAACCATCCCCATCAACCGAGAACCGTCCGCAACAGGAGTCCAGCCTTGGCTGAAGTCATCGACGGCCAACACCTGCCCCGCGCAACCCTGACGCCGAAACGGCGTGGCCGGATCTCGGCGGTCTGGGTCATTCCCTTGTTTGCCGCCTTGGTCGCGGTCGGCATCGCGGTGCATCGGATCATGAACGAGGGACCGACCATCACCATCCTGTTCAGCTCCGCCGAGGGGGTGGAGGCCGGCAAGACCTTCATTAAATATAAGGAGGTGAAGATCGGCGAGGTCTCCGCGGTGGAGCTGCACGACAACTTCTCCAAGGTCCTGGTCACGGCGAAGATCGACAAGCATGCCGAGGACCTGATGGTGAAGGATGCCAAGTTCTGGGTCGTGCAGCCGCAGGTCACGCTGAGCGGTGTGTCCGGTCTGGGTACGTTGTTGTCCGGCAACTATATCGGCTTCGAAATGGGCAAATCCACGCAGGGCCACCGTCGCTTTGTCGGGCTCGAGAAGCCGCCGGTGATCACCATTGACGAGCCGGGCAGGCAATTTGAACTGACGGCCGCAGACATGGGCTCGCTGGTGATCGGTTCACCGCTGTATTTTCGTCGTCTGCAGGTCGGCCAGGTCATTGCCTCGAAGCTTGCCGCCGACGGAAAGTCCGTCAGCTTCCGGATCTTCGTCAACGCCCCCTTCGATGGTTTCATCAGCACGGAGACACGCTTTTGGAACGCCAGCGGCCTGGACGTCTCCCTCGGCGCGGAGGGGATCGACGTGCGCACCCAGTCCCTGGTGTCGCTGCTGATCGGCGGGGTTGCCTTCGAGACGCCGACCTTCCTCAACGCGGGCGAGCCCGCCGACGCCGACAGCGCATTCGTCCTCTATGCGGACCGGGCCACCGCGATGAAGCAACCGGAGGCCATCGCGCGACACTATGTACTCTATTTCGAAGATTCCCTGCGCGGCCTTTCGGTTGGCGCCCCGGTGACGCTGCTCGGTCTGAATGCCGGCGAGGTCACCGACGTCGGCTTTGAGATGGACCCCGAGAACCTGCTGCTGCGCGGTCGCGTCGAGATTGTCGCCTATCCGGAGCGGCTGGTCGAACTGGTGCGGACCGGGCAGGCCGACAAGACGGCGAAGCTGGTGGGCGACGAGCAGCTGAGCCACGCCTTTCTTCAACGGCTCATCGAAGCGCGCGGACTGCGCGGCCAATTGCGCAGCGGCAGCCTGATCACCGGGCAACGCTACGTCGCCTTCGACTACGTGCAGGATGCCCCCGAGATCAAGATCGACTGGAACATACCGACGCCGGTGATCCCGACCGTCCCCAGCACCCTGCCCAATCTCGAGGACAAGCTGACGGGGATTCTGGACAAGGTCGACACCATCCCGTTCGCGGCCATCGGCAACGAGATCAAGCAGGTCCTGGCGACCATCGACAAGGCCGTCAAGGACATCGACAAGGCGGTGGAGCAGATCGACAGCGGCGTCATCCCGGAGCTCAGTTCCGGTCTCGTCGAGCTCCGGCGCGCCCTGGCCTCCGCCGACGCGGTGTTGAACAACGCCGATGCCACCTTGGTCGGGCCTGATGCCCCGGGCCAGATCGCGTTGCGCAATGCCCTGCAGGAGGTGGCACGCGCCGCCCGCGGGGTGCGCGTGCTTGCCGACTACCTCGAGCGCAACCCGGGCGCGCTGCTTCGGGGCAAGGGCAACATGCCCTAATCAACGAGTCAAAGACAACCGGTTCGTCTACTTACCCTTTAAACAAGTGGTGCAGACGCAACCACGAAATGGCCAATCAAAAGGTTCAGCGAGCGGGCGTCTGCGCCACTTGTTTCTGAACCGATCCTTAGCGGACCCCTCAGTCCCCTCCCCCATCGAACCGAAGACATCCCGCCATGCCTCAGATCACCCGCTTCGGTCCCGGCAACGCCTCGGCCACCAACGCGCCTGGCCGTGTCACCTGGTTCGACGTTGACCTGGCCGTCGACGCCGACCGCGAATGGCTGATGGCCTGGCCGGAGATCAACGAGCAAACCAGGCAGGCGTTATTGGCGCCGGTGCGTTTCAACCACTACGAACAAGTGCCGGACGGCACGTTGCTGAGCATCAAGATGCTGCGGCCCGGTCAGACGGAAGATGTCCTCGACCTCGCCGACTTGAAGCTGCTGATCGGCTCCGCCCGGGCGGTCACGGTGCGATCCGCGACCATCGTCGCCGTAGACCAGTTGCGAGCGCACCTGATGTCGGACAAGACGCTGGTGACGGCGGTGGATCTGTTGGGATACCTGGTATCGGCAATCACCAACCGGATGGAAGCGGTCATCTACGATCTGACACAAGCCATCGATAACGTCGAGGATGCAGTACTCGATGGCACGACGGCGCTGCCCCCGCAGACCCTGAGCGATCTGCGGCGCCGAATCTTCCGCACCCGGCGGCAAGTGAATGGCATGCAGCAGGTACTTGCCCCGATGACGACCGATCCCGCCCTGGCGCTGGACGCCGACGATCGGGAAACGCTGAATAGGGTGGCGAATCATGTGGCCCGCTACTTGGGCAGCCTGGATGAATGCCGCACGCGGGTGGAGATGCTGGAGGATCAGATCGAGGAGCAACGTTCCGACACCATGACCCGTTCCAGCCTCAATCTGAGCATCGTCGCCACGGTGTTCCTGCCGCTGAGCTTCATTACCGGCCTGCTCGGGATGAACGTAGGTGGCATCCCCGACGAGCACAATCCGTTTGGCTTCTGGCTGGTGACGGGCTTGTCCATCGTCATTTCCGTGGTGGCTTGGCACTGGCTGCGTCGCAATACGTACGATCGCTATCTGCCTCAGGCAGGCCAGAAAGCAACCGCGCCACCCATAGCGCCCCCTTTATCCAGTGACGCGGGGTTGACGCCTGCCTCCAACGATGGTCAGGGGGAGCCCGACAACCACCCTGCCCCGCCTCCCAACAGCGAACTCGGGCGTCAAGACCCGTCAGATGGGACGAACGTTCGCAAACAGCGCGCTTTTCCCCGCCGCAAGATTGTTGGCGTCCATATCTTTGCCATACTGCTGGCGCTGGTGTTGTTCCTTTTTCACGTCATCATCATCATCGATGTGGCCGGCGAGTTGGCCCGTCGCGAGACATGGATGTTGGCGCAGTTTGGCCAATATGCCGGCAAGGTCGCCCTGCTTGGCTGCTTTTTCTTATTGTTCGCAGCCCACGTCATCGAAGCGGCGGCATGGGGCCTGTATTTGCGCGGGGTGCGGCTGTTGCCAAGCGTGACGGACGGCATCTACTTCACGGCCGTATCGATCACGACGCTGGGTTACGGCGACATCCTGCTCAAATATCCTTGGCGACATCTCGGGACAATGATCGCCATCACGGGGGTGCTGATGTTCGGCTGTTCGACGGCCTTCTTGTTCCTGGTCTTACAAGAGGTCTGGAAACTACACATCTAGGCGGCGACAACGCCGGCGACGGCGTTAGCGCAAGGGCAGGGTTCTGGTGCCGGGACTGAGCATGCGTATTATCGGCCCCTGCCGCCTGAGCTGCTCCGGCAAGTCGTCGAGGGCGGCCTCGGCCTCGGCGCGGCCCTTGTAGTCCCCGAACAACAGCGGGTACCAGCCCCGCACCGGTTCCAGCGTGCGGCTCCGCTCGAGTATGCCGGCTCGGCGTGCGGCGCTGGCGACGGTGTCCAGTCGGCGAAAGCTGGCAACCTGGAGGGCGTAGCGGCGCCCCGGCGTGCCGACTGCCGGCGCCTCCGCCGCGGCGGCCTCTTGGGTCGACGAAAGGACTGGCTCAAGATCCGCCGCGACCGGCTCCGGCGGCGTTGTCTGCGCCAGGACATCGAGCCGCTCGATCGGTCGCGTCTCGGCCGACACGGGACGATGCCCCGACTCAGGTGCCGCCGGCGGGGCGGGTTCGGGGCTCGGGCCCGCGGCCGGCTGCGCAGGTTGTTCGGCATCGGCAATCTGTGCTTGTGGTGGTTCCGGGGCGATCTCATCGACGGGCGGCGCCGGCAGATCGGCTGCCGCGGTCACCGGATTGGGCGAACGCTCGGGCTGCAACAGCAGGGCCAACGGGGCCGCGAGCAGCAACGCGGTGACCAGGCCTGCGGCGACCGCGAGTTTGCGGCCCGAGGGTCGGGGCAACGGCGGCGCGCCGCCGGATTGCGCAAGCAACAGGGTGTAGATCGGCCGGCCCCCCAGGGCCTCGGCGGCGAAGGTGGCGCTGAGGCAGGTGAGGATCACGGGCAGGATCAAATCTTCGGCGCCGGTGAGCTCGATGGCCAGGACGATCCCGGTCAGCGGCGCGCGAACGGTGGCGGCGAACAAGGCCCCCATGGCCGCCACGGCGAACAGCCCCGGGTCCAATACGTCCACCGGCAACGCACCGGAGTCGAGCGCCCTCACCAGCGCGTCGACAACAGCGCCGACGATGGTACCGAGCGCCAGCAGCGGCGCGAAGATACCGCCGGGCAGCCCGAGACCGTAGCTGCCGACGGTGGTCAGGAGTCGCAGCGCGAGCAGCGCCACCAGCGCAAGGAGTGCCATGGGATGGTGGATCAGCGCCTCGACCAGGGACTCCCCGCCGCCAACCAGGTCCGGAAAGAACCAGATCAGGGCGCCCAGCGCCATCCCGGCGAGCGCCACGGAACAGGGCCAGCCACCAGCGCCCGCGCGCAGGCCTTGAAGGTCGACCGATCCCAGCAGCAGGGCGTTGAAGACGACGCCGAGGGCACCCACGGCGACCCCCAGCACGACAAACAACGGCAGCGACCAGACGGGCGGGATCGCGATTGGCGGCAGCGGCAACACCGGCCCCAGTCCGAGCAGCCAGCCGCTGACGGCCACCGCCAGACAGCTCGCCAAGATCACCGACTGAATCGTGGCGAAACCGTACTCGAAATGCTCCCGCAGCTCCTCGGTGACAAAGACGATGGCGGCGAGCGGGGCATTGAAGGCGGCAACGGCAAGTCCGGCCCCGGCCCGGCGGCCACCAACGCGCGCTGCTGGCGCTGATCAAGCCGCAGGCCCTCGGCCGACATCTGTCCGAGCGCGGCTATGTGCACCGTCGGCCCCTCGCGGCCGAGGACCAAGCCCGAGCCCACCGCCAGGACGCCGGCGACGAACTTGACCGGCAACACCCGCCGCCAGTGCAGGCCTCGGTCACCCGCGAGGATCGCCTCCACCTCCTGGACGCCACTGCCAGCGGTCTCCGGGGCGAAGCGCCGCAGAAGGCGGCAGTGACGAGCGCCAACGCCCAGGACCATGAGCACGAGCCAGCCAGGAACAGGGGCGTCGTCGAGCAGGCCATGGGCGCCTGGGCGCAGCCCCCCGCCTGATCGAGCAGGGCATGGAAGGCCGCCCCCATCAGTCCGGCGAGCAGACCGGTCACGGTGGCGGCGACGTAGAGCCGCCAGGGTGGCCGCTGGATTCCGACGGTGCGTTCACGCGAGGGTCCATCGTGGCGGGGTCCCGCGGGTGGGCACAGCCGGGCGAAGGAGGATCGAGTCAAGGTCCATGGCTCGCCACCCGCCGTGAGATGATGCCGCGATTGCATACGGGGCTCTCGTGATTACAGCAGGATCGCCGAGGGTTTGTCGCGGATTCTCACGCGGCAGTGGCAACCGGAATTCTATCCCAGTCCCCAATGCGTCGGCAACCGCCCGCGGCGCTGCTCCCCGAAGCGAGGCTTCGCAGCCGGCGTTGCCAAGCGGACCTCGGCAGTGGGACTATGCACCGCACCCATTGTCCTCATCGCCGGTATCCCCCGGCGACCAGAAACTGTAGTGCAATGCCATGAAGAAGCTCAAGAACGAGAAGGAACTGGTGAAGAAGGCGATCGCCGTCGGCGGGGGGTATGCCGAGAAGCGCGGTGCGGCCGAGTTCGAGCCCACGGATTCCTTGTCCGGAGAAGCTCGAATACATCTATCGCCTGCTCGTGCACGACAAGCTGATCACCCCCTTACCCGAGGAACAGGTCTCCCAGGAGGCCATCAGACATCGCCTGGCCATGTGGGTCTCCACGCTCGGCAAGAAACTGTAATACCGCAGGGCGCGGCCATGATGAGCAGCCCGCTACGGCGCAAAGGAGAAAGGCTCAGTCAGTGAATCGGTTGCCGGTC
>CALOBA010000058.1:0-45608 GCA_942491465.1 uncultured Gammaproteobacteria bacterium | reverse complement strand
TTCGCAATTTTGGTCTGCCGAAAAGCATCGCGGCCAATCCTTACCTCAGCCCTTCACGGAACCCTGTTTTGATCTCTACAGCCAATATCACCATGCAGTTCGGCGGCAAGCCGCTGTTCGAGGACGTCTCCGTCAAGTTCGGCGGCGGTAATTGCTACGGACTGATCGGTGCCAACGGCTCTGGGAAGTCGACCCTGATGAAGATCCTGGGCGGCGATCTGGAGCCGAGCGCGGGCAACGTCTCGGTCGATCCGGGCAAACGGCTCGGCAAACTGCGCCAGGACCAATTCGCCTACGAGGACCAGACGGTGCTGGACACGGTCATCATGGGGCACCACGAGCTGTGGCGGATCAAACAGGAGCGCGATCGCATCTACGCCTTGGCGGAGATGAGCGAGGAGGAGGGCATGGAGGTCGCGCACCTGGAGGTGCTGTTCGCCGAGCTGGACGGCTACACCGCCGAGTCACGCGCCAGCGAGCTGCTGCTGGGGCTGGCCATCCCGCTGGAGCAGCACGAGGGTCCGATGAGCGCCGTCGCACCGGGCTGGAAGCTGCGCGTGCTGCTCGCCCAGGCCCTGTTCGCCGACCCGGACATCCTGCTGCTCGACGAGCCCACCAACAATCTGGACATCCACACCATCCAATGGCTGGAAGAGGTGCTGATCGCACGTGACAGCACCATGATCATCATCTCGCACGATCGGCACTTTCTGAACAGCGTCTGCACCCACATGGCCGACCTGGACTACGGGGAGCTTAGGGTCTACCCCGGCAACTACGACGAGTACATGACCGCCTCCAGTCAGGCACGCCAGCGCCTGCAGGCGGACAACGCCAAGAAGAAGACCCAGCTCGCCGAGCTGCAGACCTTCGTCAGCCGCTTCTCGGCCAACGCCTCCAAGTCCAAGCAGGCCACCTCCCGCAAGCGTCAGATGGAGAAGATCGTGCTGGAGGACATCAAGCCCTCCAGCCGGGTCAACCCCTTCATCCGCTTCGCTCAGGACAAGAAGCTCTATCGTCTGGCGCTGGAGGTAGAGGGTCTGGCCAAGGGGTATGACGGCACACCGCTGTTCAGCGGTTTCGACCTGACCGTCGAGGTCGGCGAACGCGTCGCCATCATCGGCCCCAACGGCATCGGCAAGACCACCCTGCTGCGCTGCCTGGCCGGCGACCTGACGCCTGACGGCGGCAAGGTCAAATGGTCCGAGAACAGTCAGCTGGGCTATTTCGCCCAGGACCACGCCGCCGATTTCACCGAGCGCACCACGGTCTACGACTGGATGGACCAATGGAAGCAGCCCAGCGACGACGAGCAGGTCATCCGCGGAACGCTGGGGAGGTTGCTGTTCTCCCAGGACGAGATCAAGAAACCAGTGAACGTCATCTCCGGTGGCGAGCGGGGCCGCATGCTCTTCGGCAAGCTCATGCTGCAAAAGCCCAACATCCTGCTGATGGACGAGCCGACCAACCACCTGGACATGGAATCGATCGAGTCCCTCAACACCGCGCTGGAAGGCTACCCGGGCACCCTGATCCTGGTCAGTCACGACCGCGAGTTCGTCTCCTCGCTGGCCACCCGCATCATCGAGCTGACGCCCCAGGGCGTGATCAACTTCAGCGGCAACTACGAAGCGTATCTGGAAAGCGGCAGCGCGCCAGTGCCAGGTGCCTGAGAGGAGGTCCCCGTGATTCAAGCGACCAAGATCATGCTGATCCGCCATGCCGAGACGCCCGATGATCGTTTCGATCTCCTGGGGGTGTTCGATCGGGATCCGGCGACGGGCGCCTACGGCTTCGAGCAGGTCGCCTCGGGTCTCCTCGACGGCGACCTGCCGACGGTCATCTCATGACCGCCCATCGCCAGCCCAACAATCCGCTTCACGGTGTTACGCTCGAGGCGATGCTGATCTTCCTGGTCGATCACTACGGCTGGGACGGCCTCGGTAGCCGCATCAACATCCGCTGTTTCACCAACGACCCGTCGATCAAGTCAAGCCTGAAGTTCCTGCGGCGGACACCGTGGGCGCGGGAGAAGGTCGAGAAGCTTTATGTCTCGACGCAGGCGGGTCGTACCTGATGGGATGAGGACAGCAAAGAGCCGGGGCTAGTACCTGATTGCATCTTAACTTGCGGGTAAAGGCGCTTGCGTTTGGTTCGGGCATCCTCTGTCGTGAACTGCCAATCGACGCCGGTTTGTTCCTTGTTTCGTCGGTCCGCCCATGCCTTGGCCTCACGGCGCAGGATTTCGATCTCGCAGATGGGCCGCGTGAGGCACTGCTCGGTGAAGACACTCAGTTCGATCTCGGCGATGTCGGGCTAGCTGCCGTGCTTGGGTGTGTGGTGGATTTCCAATCGGTCAAGGCGTCGACGAGCCTCGGCTAGCTTTGCAAGATTGCCGGGAACGAAGTGCTCGTGCCCCAGCCGCAGGGCGGATCGGGTTGGCTCGGGGTGCCGGTTTCCCATCCGATCACGGCGGTTTCGTCGCTTGCGGCCCGGGCTGGTCCGCCCCGGGACGCGGGGCGGCCGCGGCTATCGGTCGTGGACCTTCTTGACCGCCTCGGCAAGCTCGCGCTCGACCTGCTCGTCGACGTGCATCTTGCCGCTGGCGAACACGCCGGCGTCGGGGTCGTTGTAGACGGCGAGGTCGAGCTTGTTCTCGCTCTTGGCCACCACGGTGGAGACGACGGCGTCGCCGGAGACGTTGACCGCGGTGCGGACCATGTCCACGAAACGGTCGACGCCGAGGATGAGGCCGATGCCCTCCATCGGCAGCCCGACCTGGGCGAAGACCATCGACAGCATCACCAGGCCGACGCCGGGGACGCCGGCGGTGCCGATGGACGAGAGCACCGACATCAGGATGATGGTGAGGTACCCGCCCATGCCCAGGTCAACGTTGTAGATGTTGGCGATGAACACGGTGGCCACGCCCTGCATGATGGCGGTGCCGTCCATATTGATGGTGGCGCCGAAGGGCACGGTGAAGGAGGCAACCGAGTTGTTCACGCCCAAGCGCTCGGTGACGGTGCGCAGCGTGACCGGGATGGTGGCGTTGGAGCTGGAGGTGCTGAAGGCGAACAGCTGGGCGTTGCGCATCTTCTTCAGGAACATCCGCGAGCCCAGCCCCGAGAACAGCCGCAGGATGACCTGTAGGGTGACGAACAGGTGGAACATCAGCACGCCGAGCAACACCAAGACGTAGCCGAGCAGCTGGCCGACCAGCCCGAGGCCGAGGTCGGCCATGGCCGAGGCGAGCAGCGCGAACACGGCATAGGGGGCGGCCACCATCACCAGCCCGACCATCTTCATCATGACCTCGTTCAGGATCTCCATCAGCTCGATCAGGCCGACGGCCTTTCTGCCCACCAGCAGCAGGCTGACGCCGAACAGGATGGCGAAGAAGATGATCGAGAGCATATCGCCCTTGGCCATGGCGTTGATCGGGTTGCCGGGGATGATATCGATCAGGACCTGGGCCAGCGGCGGGGCGTCGGCGCCGGCGAACTCGGCGCTGGTGGCGGCGTTCATGCCGCTGCCGATGCCCAGGCTTGCGGCGATCAGGATGCCGGAGGCGATGGCAAGCGCCGTGGTCAGCAGGTAGAGCCCGAAGGACTTGGAGCCGATGCGCCCGAGCAGCTTGACGTCGCCGATGCCGCAGACCCCGCAGATCAGCGAGAACAGCACCAGCGGCACCACCAGCATGGTCAGGGCATTGACGAACATCTTGCCGACGACATGGAACAGCCCGTCGACCAGGTAGACGTTGACGAACGAGCCCTCGGCGTTCATTCCGGTTAGGTTGATGGTCAGCCCGACGACGATGCCGAGCACCATGCCGATGAGTACCTTCAGCGTGAGAGTCATAGTCTTTGGCCTCGTGGATTGGATGGCGGATCGTTGCGCCGTCGCTCTGCGGCGCAGGCGACGGTCCGATGCGGCGGGCATGATGCCATATCGCATCCGTGACGACATTCAGCGCAGGCGTACTCCATGTCGGGGCCTTCGAAGATCTTCATCAGCGCACCGGTCACCGTGATCCGTCCCTCCGGGAAGATCACCGGTGTCTCGCCGCCCCGGATAACGTTGATCAGGGTGCGGGTGGACAGCGGGCTGGTCGGGTCCACCGGGATAGTGCGCGCCAGCGAAAGGAAGAAGCTCACGAAGCGGTTCTTGGCGATATTGGTATCCGACGAAGCCCTTGGCCAAGGCGCCGGGCAAAAGCCGGGTGATGTAGATCGCCACCGCGAGGTTGACCAGCTCAACTACTCAGGAATCGGTTACCGCGATCTTACAACGCAAGCGCGCCGAATGCCGGCTGAAGAACGGCCTTGAGCCTCGGATATCGGCTGGCACGCCGCATCTCGTCGAGCCGCGGCAAGGCAACCCAGAGCGGGCGTTGCGAGCGGTATCGGATTTATCATCGAGGCCGCGTGCAATGAAACGCCGATGCGGGATCGATGCGTCCGACGCGACGCTCCGGGTGTTTGCTGCTGGCAATGATGGAACTCATGGGTCAGGCCGGCGGCAATCGTACGACGAGGCGATTGATGGGCATCGAGAAGCGGCCCAGGCCATCGCGGCCTTCATGTGCGAACAGAGACGCGATCTCGCGCAGCATCCGGCTGCGGGAGGTTGGCGACAGCAGGAAGGCGGCATAAAAGAACCCCGCAGCCTCTCGGGCCAGCGCATCCGGGGCCCCGATCTGATCCACCACTGCCGGTTCGATGCGGATGTCGGCGCCGGGGAAGCTGTTCGCCACCAACTCTGCCAGCGCGGCGGTGGTGCGCACGCGTTGATCACCCAGATCGATCTCACCGTAGCCGGGATACTCACGTTGCACCCAGCCATAGATCAGGTGGTGCAGTTCATCGTAACCGGAGGCCGTGGACAACTCGCCATCGATGATTGCGGCCAGGATGCCGTTGGGGCGCAGCACGCGCCGCAGCTCCGCCAGGACACGCTCGATCGGGTCCATCAAGGTCAAGGCCCAGTGGCAGATCACCACATCGATGCTGTGATCGGCGATGAACCCCATCTCCTGCGCCATGCCGCAATGCAGCACCACGGCCGGGTCCGGCACACGCTTGCGCGCCAACGCCAACTCGTCGGCGCTCATGTCGACACCGATCAAGGCGACCCGCCCCGCGAAGCGCTCATGGCACAGCGCCGTCAGGACACCGCTGCCGCAGGCCAAGTCCAACAGGGTTCGATGTTCGATGGGATCTACGACCTCGGCCAGCCATTCATAACTGTTGCGACCGCTTGCGTCGCGACAGCGCGCGGCGCAGGCCTCCGTGAAGCCCGGGTGCTGGCGGTGTACCTCGAGCAGATGCTCGCGCAGCTCGGCACGGCTGGGCCGCTCACCCCGCTGCAGGCGCTGCGACCAGGGCGTATCGACATTGATGACTTGCTGCATGGTTTGGAGTCCGTGAATAAGAGTTGAGAAGCCAGGCGCCTTAGGTCGGTGGCGGCGCTGGTGGCGCGTGATCGCGCAACAAGCTCGGCAGCAGCACCGCAAGGCCCAGCGCGCAGGCACAGACCAACAGCGACAGCAGCGGTGCCTGTCGATCCAAGCCGATACCCTGGTCGATGAGCCAACCCAAGGTTGCCGGCGCGAGCGCCGTTGCCAAGACCTGCAAGGCCACGGCCAGGGCACGAATCGCGCCCAAGTGTGATGTTCCATACAGCTGTGCCCAGACCGCCCCGAACAAGATCGCAGCAGCGCCTGCGGTTGCACCCATCAAGGCCATCAACCCGGCGGCCGTGGCGATGGAATCGCCGATGCTCAGCAACGCCAGTCCAGCCGCCAGCGGCAGCAGGTAGAACGGCAGGAGTCGTATTGCCCCGTGGCGATCGATGAGCCAGCCGCAGACGAGCGCGACTGCCGTTGCGCTCGCGGCGTAGAGCGGATAGCAGGCGGCAAAGCCCGACAGCGTCCAGGCCTTGATCTCGACCAGATGCACCTGGTGAAACAACACTCCGGTGATGACGAACGGGGCTGCCAACAGCCCCGGCAGCAATCCGTAGAAGCGGGCGTCATGCAAGACGTCCGCGCGTGTCCAAGACTGGTCCCGGGGGCGTGCTGCGGACGGGCCCTGAGCCGGCATTCCGACCAGGCCGTGCCTGCGCATCCCGCGCCCTATCCAGAGCATGACCGGCATCAAAATCAAGCCAACGGCGATGGCGATGCCGACCCAAATCTCGCGCCACATGAACTGCCCGAGCAGCAGGGCCATCAACATCGGAAACACGGCTTCGCCGGCCGGATAGCCGAGGAAGACAAGACCCAGGGCCCGGCCCCGCTGGCGGACAAACCACCGGGCGACGAAGGTCATCGCCAGATGACTCGACATGCCTTGCCCGAACAGGCGCAGACCGAACAGCCCGACACCTAGCCAAAGCACCGACTCGGCCCCCGCCAACAACAGTGCGGAGCCTGCCAGCGACGACAAGGTCAGGGCTGCGAGCACGGCGGCATCGACCCGATCCGCTGTCTTGCCGAGCCATACCAGTATCAGGGCGCTCGCGAGTGTGGCGAGGGTGTACAACCCGCCGAAGGCGCCGTGACTCAGGTCGAGATCCGCCCGCAGCGCACCGGCGAACAACGCAATGAAGTAGGTCTGGCCGATGCTGGAGCTGAACGTCAGCAGCAGACCGAAGCCCAGCGCCTGTGCTGCCCCCGCTCGCCCTGCTGGTTGCCGACATGGGCGGGGGAGCAGCGGCACGCGGGCAGTTTCTAACTGGCTCGAATAAAGATCAGCTGCACCCGCTGTGCGAATCGCCACGCATCATCGTGCCGGCAGGTCGCCAGGTAGTCGCCGGTGATGGGGTGGTCCAACAGTTGCTGCAAGCTGATGGAATCATCGAACACGCAGCGCTGTAGGTAGCCCTCGACCTGTTGCCACTGTGCCGCGGGGGCGCCGTTCGCATAGTTGATCTCCCGCGTCTCGACCGTCGCACCCATTTGTCGCAGGGTGGCGATGATCTGCTCGGCCGTGGTGTAGGGGGTGCCTTGGCCGTCGCGAAAGGCGTCGAGATAGTGGCGATAGAAGCGCAGATAGTGCGCATCGGCACTGGCATGGGCGATGAAGCCGATGTCGCCGGTGGCCTGTACAAAGCGCTCCAGGCCCGCCTGTAACTCCTCCGCCGGCAGGGCATAGAGGGCATGCGTGGCCCAGACGATATCGAAGGCCCCTCGCTGGCAATCGAGTGCCTGCAGGGTCGAGACATACTCCCGGCCCGGGACAAAGGGCGGGGCCAGGGCGCGGCGCGCCTCGGCGACGGAGAACTCGGCGGGGTCGAGCAGTGCGTAGTCGACGGGTTGGATCGCCGCCGCGGCGACGTCGGCGTGCCGGACCAAGGCGCTGGGGAACTTGCCCGAGCCACAGGCGACGTCCAGCAGACGCAGTGGGCGATCCCCCGCCTGTTGCTGCCGTGCTTGCAGCCAGGCCTTCCAGTCCATGGCCTCGGCAAGGTGGCGATAGTCGACCGTCGCCAGGGCATAGAAGGCCTCCATCTCGGCCCGGCCGGCCTCGCTCCAATGCTCGCAGCTACGCTCGAAGGTGTCAGACATGGGTTGATCCTAGATGGAGTAGTTGGACGGTTGTCAGGGTGCGTCCCGCGAGGTGGCCAGCACGGCACAAGGGGGCGGAATAGTTATCCTATTCCAACGAGTTGTAACGCAGCGGGGCGCCTCGCGGGGCGTGCCCTGGCGACCGTAGCGCCCCTCACCAAATGGGTGAGTCTCGAGTTGCCGCTGAACTGCTGGAAAGTCGGATGCTTGCATACAACCCGGCGCGGTCAACTGCTCTATCTAGTACTTTGCCGCGAAGATTCCGAGACCGCCCGCAGCTGTGGGAGCGATTTGCAATCGCGACCGCCGCGACGCGGAAGTCGCGACTGCAAGTCGCTCCCACAGCGCCAATTGGGCATGCCGGCGGTCTTGGGACTTCCGCAGCGGTGCACTAGGGACCTAGCTCCGCCGGCCAGCAGACCGGGTTCAGTGCGCTGGCGGCGATGTCGCCGGGTTGCGTATCGGGTATGAACTTCTGCCAATCCCCGGACACCATGGTCGGTGCATCGACGACGCGCGCGCCGTCGGCATAGTAGGTGTTGGCCAGGACGATGCGGCTTTGCCGCGTGCGATTCGCCGCGGCCGTGTGGAAGCAGAGATTGTGGTGGAAGCTGACCTCGCCGATCTCGAAGGGCGCGTCGTCCACAGCCACAGCATGGTCGCGGAAGACCCGGGCCACATGACGGTCGTAGCTGGTGTCGAACTTGTTGAAGGCGATGCCTTCGACGAGCTTGTAGACGTCGATCGGCCGGGCGAAGGCCAGGGGCCCCATCGCCGGGGAGATGGGCTGCGCCGGGATCCAGGCCGTCACCACGTCCTGGGTGGCCAACGGAAAGTGATGGTCGTCGTAGTGCCACGGGGTGCGCCCGCAGCCGGGCTCCTTGGTCATGGCGTTGTCGTGGTAGAGGCGCACGCTCGGCACGTCGAGCAGGTCGGCGGCGATCTTCGCAATGCGGGGGCTCAGCACATACTCGCGCAGCAGTCGATGGTGCAGCCACGCCAACTCCACACTGAGAAAGCGCTCCACGGTGCCGCCGTCGAGGACGGTGTCAAAGGTGGCACTGAGCAGTTCGACGAGCGCTTGCCGAAGGTGCAGGGCCGCCGCCGGCGAGAGCACGCCGCGCAGCTTGATGAACCCGTTGTTGCGAAAGAACGCCTGCTCGGTGGGCGACACGGAATACAACGTGCGCAACTCTTCGGCGACGGCCGCCTCGTCGATGGCTGGGACCGTCGGCAGCGGGTCGGCGTCGCGCAGTTTTCCAACCGGATCATCGCCATTGTCGGCGAGCGTCAGATACCAGTCCCACCAGGCCTGGTTGTCCTGCTCCCAGGGTTGATCCACATCGCTGCGGCGCGCGTTTTCGCCGACCAGCTTGGGGCTGGATTGGGCGGTCTCGTGGGGCGGGGTCATCCGCGCCAGACCAGGCAGTGCACGCTAAACAGCGGGGCCTGATCGCTGTCGGCGTCGGCGTCCGTCCATACCTGCTCCGGCTCGAAGCCGGCGCGACGGGCTAAGCGATGAAAGCCTTCAACGCTGTACTTGTAGGAGCATTCGGTGTGGATCGACTCCCCTTCGCGAAACGCGAAGCTGTGCCCGGCGACGGACACCTGCTGCTCCCGGGTGCTGACCAGATGCATCTCGATGCGGCTCAACTCGGGGTTGAACCAAGCGTTGTGGCGGAAGCCGGTCAGATCGAAGTCGGCGTCCAACTCGCGATTGATGTGGGCCAGCAGGTTCAGGTTGAAGTCTGCGGTGACGCCGTCGGCATCGTTGTAGGCGGCCTCCAGGACTTGGCGCTCCTTAACCAGGTCGACACCAACCAGCAGGCGTCCCCCCGAGCCCAACAGATCGCCCACCCGGCGCAGGAAGCGCTCGGCATCGGCCGGCTCGAAGTTGCCGACGGACGACCCCGGAAAGAAGGCCGCGCGTGGATGCTCATGGTCGTCCACCGGCAGCGGGAAGGGCACCGAGTAGTCGGCGCAGACGGCATGCACCTGCAGCGACGGGAAGGTCGCGGCCAGGGCTCCGGCGGATTGCAGCAGATGGTCCTTGGAGATATCCACCGGCATGTAGACCGCGGGCCGGAGCGCCTCCAGCAGGACGCGAATCTTCAGGCTGCTGCCGCTGCCCAACTCCACCAGCAGCGCGTCACGCCCGAGACGCTCGGCCATGGCCGCCCCATGGCGGCGCAAGATGTCGATTTCGGTGCGGGTGGGGTAGTACTCGGGCAGCTCGCAGATGGCATCGAACAGGTGCGACCCATGGGCGTCGTAGAAATATTTCGGCGACAGGCGCTTTTGCGGCAGCGCCAGGCCCTGGTGCACATCCGCGCGCATGTCCGCCGCCGCCGGATGCAGGTCGTGGAAATGGACCTGCGCCGTTGCATCGTCGGCGTCGGTTTGCCGCGTAGAGGTCTCGCTGGAACGGCCCGTCGAGGCGGTTTGGTCGCGCATCTTCATAAGTTTCCTTTGGATCGTAATGGCGCGGCGCGCTGCCGCCGCTCTAGCGAGCCCATGTTTGGTGCTGATCGTGAGTAGCAGAGACGAAGCCTCCATGGAAGGAATCCGCTACAAAATGTGGAGGTAGGCCGAAGCAACTGTCTGAGGGCGGTTTCGGCGAACTGGCCGGCGCGCTGAGCGGTCGAGACCCGGGCCGATGTTGGGATATTTCGACGAATGACAAGAAATTCAACCGCAACCTCATCGTCCTTCAGGATCGACCCGGGGAGATACGGAGCACTGTGGTCCACGGCGAGCGTGTCGACCCGGGAGTGTCGGCCCCCAGGCCGACACGGATCAAAGTGAGCATCCGGGGGCGGAGATTGGTTCGCCGGTTACGACTATGTTACAAGATGCGTGATGTTTCCTATCGCGACTTCACGATTTCACGATGGACAGGGCTAGCGACGCCGCGCGCATCCTCCTGATGTCCATGGCGCGGCGCGGCTCCGCATTTCATCGTCAAGCGGCGTCGGCACATCGTTGGTGGCGATTGCCGCTGGTAGGTCGTTCCCTTATCCGGCCCCGCGCGCGTGCCGGCATGGCTCGAATGGCTGCCGCTTGCTTTGCCGGGCCACGGCGTCTGTGGTCGCTTGCGGGCGGTTCGTTGCAGATCGCGGCGTTGCTGTTCGCGGGCGTCTTTATGTCCGTCGTCGTCGCATTGGTGGTTTGGCTGCAGGTGACCGATCACCAACGCATGGAATTCGAGTGGGTCTCCCATGACCGTAACCGGGCGCTGGAAGCAGGGGTAGAGGATACCCTGGATGCGGTTCAGTCCGTGGTCGATCTCTTGCGCGTCGACAGCGATGTCGGACGTAGTGAGTTTCGCTTGTTCGCGGATTTGTTGCTTGAGCGGCGTCCGGCGATCCGTCGTCTGGAATGGGTGCCCCGGGTCAGCAACGGAGATGATCTCCAGCCGAGCATGGCAACGCTCAGCCCGGCGGCCCCCGGTGTGCCGCCGCCGAGCAGCCTGCATCATCCGCTTGCGGCGGATGCCGCCGCGCTGCCAGCGTCGGACCAACTGCCTGATCCACTGCCTGATCCAGTGCCGGACCCAAGCATCGGCGCCCTGATCGGGCGCGCGACCGCGACCCGGCAGACCGTCATCAGTCCCCGTGTTCCAATGGGACCAGAGCGTGGACGCAATGGCATCTTTGTGGTTGCCCCCGTGCTCCCGCGTACAGCGGCTGGCGAGGGGGTGTCGCCCGCTGTGTCCGCCGCCGGGGCCGGTTCGGTTCTGGGTGTCGTCGTCGGCCTGGTCGATCTCGCCGATCTGGCCGAAAGCGCAGTGAGTCGGCTCCAACCGCGCGGCGTCGAATGTGTGCTGCGTGATCTCTCGGCGCCGGCGGGAGAGGAATTTCTCAACTTCTACAGCAGCCGTCTCGATGCGCGGGAGCCGTCGACGCAAGGTGTGAAACGGCAGTGGAGCGTTCCTGACGCCCGCCGCGTGACCGCGCGCTTTGCCGTGGCGGATCGGCAGTGGTCGGCCACCTGTGCGCCGACGGCCCGCTATCGCAGCGCTGTCGGTCTGCGCGATGGCCCATGGATCCTGTTCGCTGGCTGCCTGGCCGTGACGCTGTTGACGGTGATGTTCGTGTATTCGCTGCGCCGGCAGGCGCAGGCGCGATTGGGCGTTGAGCAGGAACTGCGTGCCTCGGAGCAACAACTGCGCGTGCTGTTCAGCCAGTCACCGGACATCATCATGACCGTTAACGGCCGCGGCCGGATCATCATGGTCAATCGACCTTGGCCGAAGGCAACGGACCAGAGTGCCGTGGGCCGAAATTCCAGCAAACTCTTGCCGAAGGGCCTGCGAAAATGGTACCGCAATGCCTTGCAGGCGGTCCTCGCCGGTGGTGAGGCGGAGCACTTCCAGTATTCCGAGACGGACTCCAGCTATTGGGAGGTGCGCATCGTGCCGCTGCACAGCGAGCGTTCGCTCAACAGCGCGCTGGTCATCGCCACCGATGTCACCGAGCGTCGTCTGTTGGAAGCGCAGGCGATTCGCAGCGCACGCCTTGCAACACTCGGTGTGCTGTCGGCCAGCGTCGCCCATGAGGTCAACAACCCCAACAACGCCATCCAGTTCAATGCCACGCTGTTGCAGCGCAGCTTCGCCGACATCGTGCCGATCCTGCGTCGAGAACGCGCGGCCCGGGGCGATTTCTTGATCGGCGGCGTATCCGTAGTCCAGGCGATCGACGGGCTGCCGCGGATGCTCACGGACCTATTGCGCAACACCCAGCGCATCCAGGGCATTGTTGCGAACCTGAAACGGATGGCGCGGCACGATCCCGGAGATTACGCGGATCGGGTCAATCTCGCCAAGGTGCTGCATTCCGCCTATTCCATTCTGCAGCATGAGATTCAGAAACATACCGACGACTGCGAACTGCTGATTCCCGAAGATCTGCCGCGGTTGACCGGCAATGCGCAGCAGTTGGAGCAGGTCTTCGTCAATCTGCTGCTGAATGCCTTACAGGCGCTGCCGGATCGCAGCACCAGGGTCTGGATCAGGGCCGAGATGGTGCCCGATGACAAACGGCTGCGGGTCGAGATCGTGGATCAGGGCAAGGGCATCGAGCCCGACGACCTCGCCAGCATCTTTGATCCGTTCTTCACGACGCGGACCGACGATGGGGGGACCGGGCTGGGTCTGTCCATCTCCAGGCGCATCCTGCAGAACCACGGCGGCTGCATCGAGATCGATTCCATTCCCGGTATCGGCACCGAGGTTGCCGTCTATTTGCCCATCGCGGAACCCATCGGAGTCCCGCGGGAGGTACCCGGCAAGTTGATTGCTGAGTAATCGCTTGCCGACAGCTTGAAGGGGGGATGCACGTTGCCATCAAAGTCATTGCCGGTCGTGCTCGTCGATGACGAACAAGACCTGTTGTTCGCCACCAGTTATCTGCTCGGCTCGAACCGCATCGATCCCGTGGTGACGATGCCCGACGGGCGCGATCTGCTGCCCTATCTGGCGCAGCACCGGGTCGGCATGATCCTGCTCGACCTGTACATGCCCGGGGTCGGCGGTCTGGAGCTGCTGCCGAAGCTGGTGCAGCAGCATCCGGAGGTACCGGTGGTGGTCATGACCGCGTCCCAAGACGTGGAGACCGCGGTGGCGTGCATGCGCGACGGGGCCTTCGACTATCTGGTCAAACCGGTCGAAGAAGGGCGTCTCATCGCAGCGGCGCGGCATGCGTTGGAGGTGCGATCCCTGCGCGATCAGCTCGGCACGCTGCGGGCATCGCTGATGGAGCGGTGCCTGCGCAATCCGGACGCATTCGCCAAGATCATCACCGCCAATCGGGGCATGGAATCGGTGTTCCAGTACGTCGAGGCCATCGCCGACTCGCGTGAGCCCGTGCTGATCACCGGCGAGACCGGCACCGGTAAGGAACTGCTGGCCGAGGCGGTGCATCGGCTCAGCGGTTGCGAGGGCGAACTGGTCTGTATCAATGTCGCCGGGCTCGACGACACCCTGTTCTCCGACACCCTGTTCGGCCATATCCGCGGCGCCTTCACCGGTGCCGATCGCGACCGGCCGGGGGCCATTGCCCGGGCCGCCGGCGGGACCCTGTTCTTGGACGAGATCGGCGACCTCGGCAAGGCCTCGCAGGTCAAGCTGCTGCGCCTGCTGCAGGAACATAGCTACTACCCGCTCGGCTCCGATCTGCAGCAGCGCAGCGATGCGCGGGTGGTGGTCGCCACCAATCAGTCGTTGCACAAGCGCATGGCGCGGGGCAAGTTTCGTCAGGACCTGTATTTCCGCCTGTCCAGTCACCCCATCGAGATTCCGCCCCTGCGCGACCGTCACGACGATATCCCGCTGCTGGTGCAACACTTCATTGACGAGGCCGCCGACGCGCTGGCACGCCCGGCCCCGAGGGCGCCGAACGAGTTGATCACCCTCATGTGTGTGTACGAGTTTCCGGGCAACGTGCGCGAGCTGCGCGCGATGATCTACAACGCCATGGCGCTGCACCGCAGTGGGTCGGTGCTGTCGATGGACAGTTTCCGAGCACTGATCAAACGCGGCCGTGGTCAGCCCGGCGCCAACCCGCGACGCCGCGACGACGGGGATGCCTCGCTCGCCATTACCGGCCGCTTTCCGTCGCTGAAAGAGGCCCAAGACTTCTTGGTCGATGAGGCCATGCGCCGCGCCAAGGACAATCAGGGCATTGCCGCAACCCTGCTCGGAATCACCCGCCAGTCGTTAAACCGCCGACTGCGGAATCGGCATCGGCTCCCTCGCCAGTCGGCCCGATTTCGATAGCGACGATCTCGACTCGTCGGTCTGACGCGAAGCCTCGCTAGCAGGGGGTGCAGCAATTGCTGCACCCCTGAGATCGGCTTCGGCGGCTTAAAAGCCTGTGATATATCGCTTTTTTCTCTTTTTGGCCCATCCGGCCCGGCGTAACGCTGCATCCCGCTGGTGTCCTGAAAGGCGCCGAAGAGCGAAGAAAACCCTAATAATTTCCGTAACTCAGCGCGCATGGAGGATCTTGGCATCAGATCTGCTTTGGCCAAGTCAAGTCGATCTGCCGCCAAGCATCCGAACCGGGCCGAGGCTCTCGGTCTCCCATCCAGCAACGGAGCCAACCACGTGCTCCGGCGCTGCTTGACGCGGTTCTCGATGCCGGCCTCCGAGCCCGGCATTCTCTCGCAGCAGCGACCTCGAACCCGTCGGATATACAGCCCACGAAAGCTCAGGACCTTCGCCCAAGATGCCCACGCCCCCTGCCAACACCCAGCAGCCCATGACGACCAACACCATGAGCCCCTCTCGGCGGTTCTTGACGGCCGTTAGCGGGTATCTGCTGATCGGCCTCGCCGCACAGCGGGGGCAGCTGGATGGTTGGGTCATGCCCGTCGTCGCCGCGCTCTGCGCGATCTACGTATTGATAGCCCTCCGTGCGGCCGCGCCGGGGTTGTTGCAGCGTCCCCGGCAAAAGCGGCCGGTGCACCCGGTCCAGGCCGGAAAGGTGCGACTGAGCAAACGCGAGCATGCGGCGATGATGGACCGCGTGTGAGACGGCCCGGGGGTTCGACTCCGGCTTCTCGGCGTCTTGAGCGCTATAGCGCACCTGTGCGCGACCCCGCCATTGCCGGTCAGGAGCGAACCTGCACAGAGCGCTCAGCGACGCGGGCTCCCTCTTGACCCAAGCACGCGATCGTCAGCCTCTCCGGCGCATCTCAGCACAACGGCCAACCCTTCGCATACTTTGCGGAGCAGCGACGCCCATTGTGCGTAAGACCCACGCGAACGATAGCGCGCAAAGACTGGAATACAACCTATGAAGACTCCTAAGCTCGCCCTGTTTTCCAAGACGAAGGCCATGGAAGGCTTGATCGACGATTTTCTCAACCAGGTCTCCAATGGAAGTATGAAGTTCGAGCAGGGGATCTCAACCTATCTCGATCCCAATGCGCAATGGCAGCTCAAAGACCTGGTGAGTGAGCTTCGGCTAATCGAGGTCGAAGGAAATCGATTGCGGCGAACCATCGAAGTTCAACTCCATACCGAGATGCTGATCCCTGATCTTCGCGGCGATGTCTTGAGCCTGATGGAAGATCTCAATTATCTGCTCGGTCTCGCGGAAGACATCTTTCTTGCTGTCACCGTCGAGTGTCCAGTGGTGGACGAGACCTATCACACGGATTTCAAGCTGATGACCAACCATGCGGTGAAGACGGTGGAGGCCGCGGTGCTGGCAGCGCGTGCCTTCTTTCGCAACCTTGCCGCGGTGCATGACCATTTGAATAAGGTTGGGTTCCATGAAGAAGAGGTGGACAAGATCGCGACCCGCCTCAAGCGCGCCATATTCGCATCGGACATGGGCCTGGCGGAGAAGATGCACCTGCGCTACTTCGTCGACAAGATCGACAGTCTTGCGGATGCGGCGGAGGACGTCGGCGACTGGCTCGCCATCTACGCCATCAAACGTGCAATGTAATATCGACGGCCGCTTTTTTTAATACCGTGTCACCCAGGGGGAACCACATCGGTGGAAATCACGCTCTTGATCTTCTTGTCCAGCGGCTTGTTCCTGGGATGGTCGTTAGGCGCCAACGACGCGTCCAATGTCTTTGGTACAGCGGTTGCGAGCCGCATGATTCAGTTCACGACCGCGGCGATAATTTGCTCGCTGTTTGTGGTCCTGGGCGCAGTGATCAGTGGCGCGGGTGCCGCCCACGGTTTGGGCAAGCTCGGTCAGCTCAATGCCCTGCCTGGGGCCTTCATGGCTGCCTTTTCGGCAGCGATCACGGTCTATGGGATGACGCGGGCGGGCCTGCCGGTCTCGACGACGCAGGCGGTCGTCGGCGCCATCATCGGTTGGAACTGGTTCAGTGGCTCGATCACGGACATCTCTGCCCTGACGAAGATTCTGGCCACCTGGGTTGCCTGCCCGCTGTTGGGGGCGTTGTTTGGCGCTTTGTTGTACAAGGCCGCCACCTTCGTGATCGAGCGCTCGCGCATTCATGTGCTGCGTTTGGATACCTATACCAGGATCGGCCTGATCCTGGCCGGTGCCTTCGGGTCCTACAGTCTAGGCGCGAATAATATCGGCAATGTGATGGGCGTCTTCGTGCCCTCATCGCCGTTCACCGCGGTGTCCATCGGCGATTGGGTCACCTTCAGCTCGGTGCAGCAGCTGTTTTTCTTTGGCGCCTTGGCCATCGGGGTAGGCGTTTTCACCTACTCCAAGCGGGTGATGATGACCGTGGGCAGCGGCGTATTGCCGTTGAATCCCGTCGGCGCCTGGGTCGTTGTGGTCTCCCATTCCATCGTGCTGTTTCTCTTCTCCTCCTTGACCTTGGAGCACTTGCTTGCGACAAATGGGTTGCCGACGATCCCATTGATACCGGTGTCGAGCTCACAGGCCGTGGTTGGCGCAGTCATTGGAATCGGTCTGTTGAAAGGCGGCAAGGCCATTCGTTGGCGCGCCCTCGGCAGTATTGCCTCGGGTTGGGTCACGACCCCGATCGCGGCATCGGTCATCTGCTTCGTGATGCTGTTCTTTCTGCAGAACGTGTTCAATCAGGTGGTCTACCAAAAGGTCTACTATGAGTTGAACGCAGCGACGATGGAGCACCTGCGCGAAGGGGGCTTACCCTCCGCAACGCTTGCACCCATCCTAGGGAAAAAGGTTGAAAGCAGTGTTGCCTTCCGCGACCTCGTGCGCGCCGAAACCGAGCTCCCCGAGGAATTCGAGGGGACGGTGATCGAGGCCGCGCGGCTGTTTCCGATGCGCATCACTGAAGCTGGGTTGCTTAAGGTGGATGCCGACTATATCCAGCCGGCGCAAGTCGATGCCCTCAGGTCGTTGGCGGGCCGGACATTCGACTACAAATGGCGGCTTCAAGAGGCGCTGGCGGCAGCGGCGCCCGAGTGGAGGAAGCTGCCGAAGACCAAGGTCAATAAGCCCTTCAATAAGCACGTTCAAGAACAGCTAGAGTATATCTATTCGCTGTTTCAAATAGCACAGTCCGATAGTTGAGTCGGTATTGCGGCCTCCTCCAGCAGCGTCGCCTCGTCGTGCAGCGCGCGCTCGCGCACGAAGGCGAGGCGACGGGTCTCCTCGTCGGCGCTCAGGGCCTTGAGCTTGTCGTAGGCCCGGCGCACGGGCGTTTCGGTAACGGCGGACATGCGTTGCTCCTCTTGCCAGTGCTCGAACAGGGTGATCCAGGCGGACAGGACCGGCGGCAGCCTGCGGGGCCGCGCGGCCTTCTTCAGCTCGACCACGCTCAGCTGCAGCTCCTCGCCGAGACGCACGCCGGGGGGCTCGACGTCGCGCATCTCGAAGCACCAGACCGCCTGGTCCCGGCGATGGGGACTATCCGGGCGCCCGCTCGGACTGGTCGCAGCACGGCCCTTTACTCACCTGCCTGACCGCCATCGTCGAAGGCCGCCGCGACCCGGCCCTGGCCGAGACCGAGGGCCTCAGCTACGACCAAGCCGCCGAACTCCTGCTGCTCATCGAGCGCCTCCCCACCCGGATGCCTCGGCCCTAACCGGCCCACCCCAGGAGCGTCCGCCGCGAGCGTCGCCCGGGAGGGTCGCCTGGGAGCGTCGCCTGGGAGGGTCGGCCTCCAGGCCGACACGGATCACCACGCGAGCTGAGGTTGGTAAGGAAGAATTCAGAAACAAAGTGAACATGTCAGCTCGTTGTTGTTGTCGCTGTCGTAATCGTCGTCGGATGCTCGATTGCGACAACGACAACGACAACGACAACGACAACGACAACGACAACGACAACGACAACGAACTAGTTGTGCTATGGAGTCGTTTAACTTGTTAGTGAACCGTTACTAAGGGTCGCGCTACTGCCGCAGCAGCATATTAGGGACCGGACCCCGCCCCGGCATCCTTCCTGCCCCGGGGCTGACCCACCGACACATCGGCCAAGTCCGCCCGCCGACCGAGACGCTCGCGCACATAGCCGGCCACCACCCCGGCGATCACCACCAGGCCGAGCGCGGTCAGCGCCAGGCGTGCGCTGCCCGACTGCAGCGATTCACCGAAGACCACGAAGCCCGTCACATACATGAGCTGCGCCAGCACCGAGACCGGCAGATAGATCCGAAAGGGCACGCGCATGAAACCGAGCGCAAGGTTCTGCACAAACAGGGGGATCGCCGGCGTGACCCGAAACAGCAACGACAGCCGCAGGGCGTTGCTGGTCGACAGCACCGGTAGCCGGACGTCGAGCAGCCGCAGGAGCCGATCGACCTGACGCCGGCCGGGACCGGCCGCGACCCAATAGGTCCAGGTCATGTTGCAGGCCAGGGCCCCCCAGGCCATCAGCACCGCCGGCACCACCCCGAAGCGCGGCGTCAGCACGGCCCCGGCCAGGATCAGCAGCGGGGCTGCCGGCACCGGCAGGCCGGGCAGGATGGCGATGGCCAGCAGCAGCCAGAGGGGCCGCTCGCGCAGCCAGGCCAGCCCGTCCCGGCCCCAAGCGGCGAAGTCGTCCAGGCCGATGCCGTAGTGCCAGGCCAGCACCAGCAGGACCGCCAGCAACAGCGCCGAGAGCCAGCCGAGTCGGCGTAGCCGGGTATCGCCGGCAAGCCGGTGGATGGCCTGGCGCCAGGCGGGGGGTTGCGCTGCGGTGGGCGGCTTCATACAAGGCTCGCGGATCGGTGGACAAGGGTGGCGACCGACGGCGGAAGGCATGGCGGTCGGCGCAACCCTAGTCCGCTGGCGCCCTCCCGGCAAGGGCAAAGCCGGAAGCTGAAATGCAAAGACCCCGACCGACGAGCGGTCAGGGTCGTTCCGGGTCATCGCCGGCCCGGCAGGGCCGACGGTGCGCGATCGGGATCAGCCGCCAAAGTTGGCGGCGACGAAGTCCCAGTTGATCTTGCCCCAGATGGCCTCGAGGTACTTCGGCCGGGCGTTGCGGTAGTCGACGTAGTAGGCGTGTTCCCAGACGTCGACGGTGAGCAGCGGCGTCTTGCCCGCGGTCAGCGGGCTGCCGGCATTGGAGGTGTTCATGATCTCGACACTGCCGTCGGCGTTCTTGACCAGCCAGGTCCAGCCGGAGCCGAAGTTGGTGGCAGCGGACTTGCTGAACTGCTCCTTGAAGGCGGCGAAGGAGCCGAACGCGGCGTTGATGGCGTCGCCCAGGGGACCGTTGGGCTCGCCGCCGCCGGTGGGGCTCAGGCAGTTCCAGTAGAAGCTGTGGTTCCAGACCTGGGCGGCGTTGTTGAAGATGCCGCCGGACGCGGACTTGACGATGTCCTCCAGTGACTTCGACTCGTACTCGGTACCGGGGATCAGGTTGTTGAGGTTGGTGACGTAGGTCTGGTGATGCTTGCCGTAGTGGTATTCGATGGTCTCGGCAGAGATCACCGGTTCCAGGGCGTTCTTATCGTAGGGCAGGGCGGGTAGCTCGTGGGCCATGGTCTGTCTCCTCGTTGTGCTCGGGCGAATTAACTGTTGTGCCCCCGAAGTTAGGCTTTGTGGGTGGGAACTCAAGAACCGGTTAGCGTTCCGGCATGGAGACGACCTTGCTTGGCGTGCGATCGGCAGGGGGCTCGGCCAGCACCCGTGCCAGCGCATCGATACGCGCGGTCACTGCCGCGCGGTCCATGGCCTTTACCGCTTGGCGCAGCTCGCGCAGGCGCTGGGCAAACAGCAGCGCCTCGCCGCCGTCCGGGTAGTGCGCCCGCAGCAGCCGCTCGGCCCCGGCCCCGCTGAGCCGCAGCAGGGCCAGATCGCGCAGACGCAGCGCCGCCGCGGCCACCTCCAGCTGGGCGCGCATGGCGCGTCGGAAGCCGCCGGCCTGGTCGCCGGGCCGGCGTCGCGCAGTTGAGCCGACGTGGCTCGACGCGGGCGGGGCGCCTCGGCTCGGCATCGGCCCGGCGTCCTCACGGTGCGCGGCGACCCGCGGTGGCGGCAGGTGATTCGCCGCGTGCAGCAGCGCATCCAGGCGTGCCGCCACCACCGACCAATCGATCCGGGTCGACGCGTCCAGCGCCGCCGCCAGGGCATCCAGCTCATCGGCTACGGGTGCGTAGCGCGCGGCGCGCAGCTCCATGCCGAGCCGCCGCAGGGTCGCCGCCGCATCCCCGGCCCGGCCGCCGGCCGCGAGCCTGTCGGCGATCGCCGCGAGCTGCGCGGCGAGCCGGACCGGATCGGGGCGCGCCGGAGAGACCTCGGGTGCCGTCGGCCGGGGCTCGGCCGGTGATGGGAGCGATGCGGCAGGCGGGCCTGCGGGGACAGGCCCCCGTCGCTCCAGACCAAGCAGGTGGAGCTGCTGCTGGAGTCTTGCCTCGGCCGCCGCGACCCGCAGCCGCATGCGCTGCTGCTCGCCGCGGGCCTCGGCCAGGGCGAGGCGCATCTCGTGCAGCCCCTGGCGCAGGCCCATCCAGTGCTCGCGGGCGATGACCACACCGCCGAGGCCGATCAGCAGCACGAGCCCGATGACCAAGGTCAGCCGGCGGCGCCGCGATCCGCCGGCCGATCGCAGCGTCGCGTCGGTCATCGGCGCTGCCGCTGCGGGCGTATCACCGCTTGGCGGGACGATTCAGATGCAGCCGGCACAAGGCCTCGACCATGGCCTCGTCGCTGGCCGCCTTGGCCACGGCAACGACGCGAAAGCCGAGCTCCATGGCGCTGCCGGCGCCGCGGTCGCTGAAGACCACCAGCGGCAGCGTCTTCAGCCAGGGCCACTCGGCCTCGGGGATCATGCCGAGCAGGTTGTTCAAGACCTCGTCGCTGGTTGCGGTGATGAAGCCCAGGGACTGATGCCAGTCCGCCAGCAGCAGCGTCGCATCCACCTGCGGGCGGGCGCGGCGATAGACCTCGGCATAGGCGACGGCGGCGCCGCGCGTGCTCAGCGTGTCGCCGAGATGCGCCCGACCGCCGACACCGCGCACGATCAGCACCCGCTTGCCGCCGACCTGCGAAAGCTCGGGCAGCGCGAGCAGCGACTCGCTGTCGTAGTGCTCGGTGGGGATCAGGTCTGGGGCATGGCCGATCTCGGCGAGCACCGTCGCCGTGGCCTTGCCGACGGCCGCGACCTGCGCACCGCTCAGACCGTGCAGGTCCGGCAACAGGTCGCGCGCGCCGGTGACGGCGTTGCGGCTGATGAAGATGACGATGTCCCAGTGCTGCGTCAGCAGGCTGCGCGGCAGGTCTGGATCGACCGGCGGCAGGATCTCCAGGGTGGGAAACAGGATCGGCCGGCCGCCGGCGGATTGAATCAGCGCACTCAGCTCGGACGCCTGCGTGCCGGGACGCGTGACCAGCACCCCCTGGCCACCCAGGTCGCAAGGCGTGGTCATTGCTCGCGCAGGGCCTCCAGGATGCGACCGGCACCTTGGGCGAGCAGGTCGTCGGCGACGGCCTGCCCGATCGACTCGGCATCCGCGACCGCACCGCGACGCTCGGCGCGCATCACCTCGCTGCCGTCCGGCGAGCCCACCAGGCCCCAGAGCTGCAGCTGGCCGTCGTCCTGATGCACGGCATGGCCGGCGATGGGCACCTGGCAGCCGCCGTTCAGCCGCGCGTTCATGGCCCGCTCCGCCAGCACACGCTGGGCGGTGGGCAGATGGTGCAGCGGGGCGATGAGGGCATTCACCCGCGGATCATCGCTGCGGCATTCGATGCCGATGGCCCCCTGGCCGATGGCGGGCAGGCTGTCCTCGATGCTGATACGCCCGCGCACCCGATCGGCCATGCCCAGGCGCAGCAGCCCGGCGGCGGCGAGGATGATGGCGTCGTAGTCGCCGGCATCGAGCTTGGCGAGGCGGGTGTTGACATTGCCGCGCAGGGGCTCGATGCGCAGGTCCGGGCGGCGGCTGACCAGCTGGCACTGACGGCGCAGGCTGGAGGTGCCGACGCAGGCGCCCTTGGGCAACGCGTCGATGTTGTCGTAGCGATTGGAGACGAAGGCGTCGCGCGGGTCCTCCCGGTCCATGATCACGGCCAGGTGAAGCCCGTCGGGGAATTCCACCGGGACGTCCTTCATGGAATGCACCGCGATGTCCGCATCACCGTTCAGCATCCCGGTCTCCAGCTCTTTGACGAACAGTCCCTTGCCGCCGACCTTCGCCAGCGGCGCGTCGAGGATCTTGTCGCCGCGGGTGGTCATGCCGACGATCTCGACGACAAGGCCCGGATGCAGCCGACCGAGGACGTCGGCGACGTGCTCGGCCTGCCACATGGCCAGCGGGGACTTGCGGGTGGCGATACGGATAGTCTCGGTCATCTAGGAAATTCCAGCAGAGGATGGTGTGTTCAGGTTGTAAGGGCGCGGTGCTCGGCGGGCTGCGGACAACGCCGCGCGCTCAGCCCGTCGGAGCGGGCCGTGCAGATCAGCCGTGGCGCAGGAAGCGGCGCACATCCGGCAAGTGCCGACGGCTGACCGCGAGGCGCTCGTCACAACCGCCGAGCACGGCGAGGCTGCTGCCTTCGGTGCCCTTCTCCAGGCCGACCAGGCGCTCGGTGGCCACCAGCGCATTACGATGGATGCGGGTGAACAGGTCCGGGAACTCTTGCTCCAGGGCCTTCAGCGACTCGTCGACGAGCATCGTGCCCGAAGTGTGACGAACGGTCACGTACTTTTGCTCTGCGAGCAGGTAGATGATGTCCTCCATGGGCACCGTCTGCACCCCGCCGCGGTAGTGCGCACTCAGATGCCGGCGTCGGTTTGCATCCGCCGGCACCGGCGCGGCCGATGCGGCCTCGCGCTGGGGCCGGGTCGCGACCTGGACCCGTTGCAGGGCCGCCGTCAGGCGCTCCCGGCGCACGGGCTTGACCAGATAGTCGGCCACCTTGCGCTCGAAGGCGTCGAGGGCGTACTCGGGATAGGCGGTGACCAGAATCACCGCCGGCGGCGGCTCCAGCTCGGCCAGGCGCTCGGCGACCTCGAGCCCGCTTGCGCCAGGCATCTGTACGTCGAGCATGACCACGTCCGCATCGTCGTCGATGCAGGCGCTCACCGCGGTCTCGCCATCGGCCGCCTCGCCGACCACCTCGTAGTCGCCGTCGATCTCATCGATCAATCGGTGCAATCGTGCCCGGGCCGGGGCCTCGTCGTCCACGATCAGGATTCTCATGCCTTCCTCCAGGGATAGGGAAATACCAGTCGGACCACGTAGTCGCCCTCCACCCGCGACTGCGTGACTTGGGCCATGCCCGAGAACATGGCGTCCATGCGCTGGCGTACGTTCTCCAGCGCGATCCGGTTGCCGCGGCGCGAGCGCCCCGCCAAGTCGTAGTCATCCGGCAACGAGTTGCGCAGGCTCAGATTGACATAACCGCGCCGGTAGCGCACCACGATACGGATGTAGCCCGGACGCGTCGTCGGCTGCACACCGTGATAGACGGCGTTCTCGGCCAACGGCTGCAGGATCAGCGGCGGCACCGGGGCCGCGTCGGGCATATCGTTGTCCAGGTCCCAGTGCACGCGCAGCCGCTCACCGAGGCGCTGGCGCTCGATGTTGAGATAGCGCCGCATCAGGTCGAGTTCGTCGGCGAGGGTGGAGACACTGTCGTCGGTGGCCAGCGAGGCGCGAAACAGATCCGCCAAGTCCTCCACCACCTCCTCGGCCAAGCGCGGATCGGTCTGGGTCAGGCTCGCGATGGTATTCATGCTGTTGAACAGAAAGTGCGGGCGGATCCGCGCCTGCAGGGTCTGGAAACGCGCGTTGGCGACGGCCTCGACCTGGTTGCGCCACTGGTCATGCATATACAGGTACCGCAGCATCAGCGCACCGACGATGGCCGAGATCAGCAACGCGCGAATCAGCAGCCCCTTGGTGCCGTCGTCGGGAAACAGCTCGCCCGTCACCTCCCAGGGTAGCAGCCGGACCGCGGAAAAGGTAAGACCCGAGGCCGTACCGACGATGATGATCCAGCCGAACAGCGCCCCGAGACGGGCATCGACGCGCGCCAGCAAGGGGCGCGACAGACACAAGACCGACGAGCCCACCAGACCGATCCCGAGCACCAGCAGCGACAGCGGTCCGAGCCGCGCCCAGAACGTCGTCAACGGCGCCGGTGACGCCAGCGTCAGCAGGATCGCCAACAGCTCGCCGTAGGAGACCGCGCCGAGCACCACGGCGATGGAGCAAAAGTCCGGCAGCAGGCATTGTCGCTTGCCGTCCGCGGACGGTTCGCAGTTCGGATTGCTTGTCAACATCAGGCGAAAACAGCCCCTCGCTTCAACACAGAGTAGAATTTGCTCACCGTCCCGCCCGGGCTCACCCGGATATGCCCGGACGCGTATCATGACACCCTCGCTCCCAGGTACCGATGACGCCGCCGATGAATCCAGACACCTCCTCCGCCAAGCCCTGGGCCGGTCGCTTCGACCAGCCCACCAACGCCTTCGTCGAGGCATTCACCGCATCGGTGGGCTTCGATCGGCGTCTCTACCGACAGGATATCCAAGGCTCCGTCGCCCATGCGCGGATGCTCGCCCGCCAAGGCATCCTCAGCGACAACGAGTGCGACGCCATTGTCGCCGGGCTGGAGCAGATCCGCGAGCACATCGCCGCCGGCACCTTCGACTGGTCCGTGCCGCTGGAAGACGTCCATATGAATATCGAGGCGGCGCTGACCGCCGCCATCGGCGACCCCGGCAAGCGCCTGCATACCGGACGCTCGCGCAACGACCAGGTCGCCACCGATATCCGGCTCTGGCTGCGCGACGAGATCGACGGCATCACCGCCGAGCTACGCCGCCTGCAGCGCGCCCTGCTCGATCTGGCCGAGCGCGAGGCCGAGACCATCCTGCCCGGCTTCACCCACCTGCAGGTCGCCCAGCCGATCACCTTCGGCCATCATATGATGGCTTGGTATGCGATGCTCGACCGTGACGCCGGTCGCCTCCTCGACTGCCGCCGACGCATGAACCGCATGCCGCTCGGCGCCGCGGCGCTCGCCGGCACCAGCTTCCCCATCGACCGCGCCTACACCGCCGAGCTGCTCGGCTTCGACGGCCCGGTGGAGAACTCGCTGGACGCGGTCTCCGACCGCGACTTCGCCATCGAGTTGGCCGCCGCCGCCTCCATCCTGATGATGCACCTCTCGCGCTGCTCGGAGGAGCTGATCATCTGGTCCTCGGCGCAGTTCGGCTTCATCGAGCTGTCCGACGCCTTCTGCACCGGCTCCTCGATCATGCCGCAGAAGAAGAACCCCGACGTCCCCGAGCTCATCCGCGGCAAGACCGGCCGCATCTTCGGTCACCTCATGGCCCTGCTGACGCTGATGAAGGGCCAGCCCCTGGCCTACAACAAGGACAACCAGGAGGACAAGGAGCCGCTGTTCGACACCGTCGACAACCTGCGCGGCTCGCTCAAGGTCTTTGCCGACATGATGGGCGCCGTCACCTGCAACCGCGAGCGCATGCGGGCCGCCGCCCTGCAGGGCTTCGCCACCGCCACCGATCTGGCCGACTACCTGGTGCGCCGGGGCATCCCCTTCCGCGACGCCCACGAGATCGTCGGCAAGGCCGTCGCGCTCGGCGTGCGCGAAGACCGCGACCTCGCCGAGCTGACGCTGGACGAGCTGCGCGGCTTCTCGCCGGCCATCGGCGAGGACGTCTTCGACGTGCTGACGCTGGAGGGCTCGGTCGCCGCCCGCGACCACATCGGCGGCACCGCACCCAATCAGGTCCGAGCCGCCATCGCCCGCGCCCGCCAGTCCCACGCCGACAACGGATGACCGACTGGTGCAGCGGCGGCTCGGCGCCGTCCTGCACCTCGGCCCGCGCCCGGCAGGCCCACGCCGACGACGGATGACCCGCGGTCGGTATCGAGCCTAGCGCTCTGAAGACCGCCCGGTGCAGCGGCGGCTCAGCGGGCGGTGGCTGCTTCGACCACCTCGGCCACTCCGGCCCTAGTGCACCGCTGCGGAAGTCCCAAGACCGCCGGCATGCCCAATTGGCGCTGTGGGAGCGACTTGCAGTCGCGACTTCCGCGTCGCGGCGGTCGCGATTGCAAATCGCTCCCACAGCTGCGGGCGGTCTCGGAATTTTCGCGGCAAAGCACTAGCCCCCCCCCGCGGCACGAAAGCTACTGAGAACCATTCGCATTAGTGTATACTGTTCGCGAATGAGGGTTTTTGCCAACCAGGCATGCCGCAGTCCGACTCCAGACCTGCTCGCGTTCTGGGTCGCCCTAAGCCGCAAGCCCCCATAAGGCTCGTTGTTCCATTGCCGTTGCGCGGTTCCCGCTCGAAGAGGTCGTTTGATGTCCGCTCATCCCCAACCTTCCCACCCCCTCAACCCCTTGTCTGCAATCGCGCTGCTCTGCGCCGCCGGCACCGCAGGCGCCTATGACGTCAGTGACGCGCTATCGATCAACGGCATCATCGCCGGTGCCGGCCAATGCGAAGCGGTCTCGGCTCGGCTGCCCGCCGAGGATTTCGGTCAGCCCATCGACGGCAGCGTCCCGCAGGCCTTCGGCAGCACGCTGGACAGTTTCGACAACGGCTGCCGCGGCGCCCTGCCGGTGCAACTGGAGATCGACTTTCACCCCAGCGCGAACGACCAGGTGTTCATCAAGCTCGGCTGGGCTGCCGGCAACGGCCTGAACGCGGTCTCGCCGTTTCGGCTCGCGCCCTGGGCCGCGGACCTCGAAGACGACGTCAAAGACATCAACGGCAGCTCGCGCAGCTACCTGCTGGCCGCCTGGTACCGGCATAGCGTCCCGCTCGGCGAGGGCAACAGCATCGCCGCGACCCTCGGCATTCTCGACTCGACGGACTATCTCGACGACAACGCCTACGCCAACGACGAATATACCCAGTTCATGAACGAGGCCTTCGTCAACGCCGGCAATTACGGCCTGCCGTCCTACGACGCCGGCGTCGCGCTGGAGGGCCGTTTCGGCCGCTTTTCGGTCAACGCCCTGGGTATGAACATCCACGAAAACGACGACGGCAACAATTACAACTTTTGGGGCGCCCAGCTCGGCTGGCATCCCGAGTTCGACGTCGGTGCCGGCAACTACCGCATCGACTTGGTCGGCGCCAGCAGCGCCTTCCTGTCGCCGACCCGCACCCTGCCGGCCACCGCCGCGGACGCGTCGGTGGTCATGCTCGATGGCCGGCGACGCGTCGAGGTCGAGGGCCAGCGCGAGGCCCGGTTAGGCTGGGGCCTGTCCTTCGACCAGGCCATCGGCGACAGTCTCGGGCTGTTCCTGCGCACCGCCTGGCAGAGCACCGCGGCCGCCGTCGACTACCGGGCCCTGTACTCCGGCGGCCTCAACATCACCGGCAACGCCTGGCGCCGCCCCGGCGACAACATCGGCATCGGCTATGCCTACCTCGACGGCGGCAACACCGATGTCAAGCGCACCAACGTCTTCGAGGCCTACTACCGTGCAGCCCTGGGCGACTACCTCGCGCTCACCGCCGACGTACAGTACATGAGCGATGAACTCACCCAGCTCGACCCCGACCAGCGCGACCCCGAGGGCTGGATCTTTGGCCTGCGCGCCACCGCGGCCTTCTGAGATCGGTATTGGGCATTTTCCGATGTGCCATCAACAGCATGCCGACGCGATGGACTAGGCGAAACCCCTTTCCCGGTGCCGCCCCCCGCGGGCTTTTGCTGGCGCCATCCCCTATAATCCCCTGACTATCGAAGCGCTTCTGCAAGCATCTCCACCACGCGTATGTCAGTACCGGCCCCGTTGCCCGACCTGCCTGCCGTCGCCGAGCCCTACCTCGCCGCCGTCCTTGCCGGGGATCGTTTGGCGGCGTCTCGGGTGGCGAGCGATTTTATGCAGAGCGGTGGCTCCGTCATCGAGCTGTACCAGCAGGTCATTCAGCCGGCGCTGTATCGCGTCGGCGAGCTCTGGGAGCACAATCTGATATCCGTCGCCGCCGAGCACATGGCCACCGCCATCAGCGAAGGCGTCATGAACGAGCGCTACGGCGACATCATCGCCGGCAAGCACATCGGCAAGACGGCGCTGATCGCCTCGGTGGAGAAGGAGCTGCATCAGGTCGGTGCCAAGATGGTCAGCGACGTGTTCGAGATGCGCGGCTGGGACGCGATCTACCTTGGTGCCAATACGCCGCTGGAGGATCTGGTGCAGATGGCGCGGGCGCGGGCGGTCGACCTGATTGGGCTGTCGTTGTCGGTCTATTTTCACCTGCCGGAGATGGAGCGGATGATCGACCGGATTCGCCAGGAGCTCCCGGCCATCCCCATCGTGATCGGTGGTCAGGGGCTGACGCATGTGGGCGCGGGCGTGGCCCAGGCGCGCGACAACGTCTTCTACTATCCGGACTTGACCAAGCTCGACCTGAGCGTCGACGGCTTCGGCCGCCGTTGATGCCCACTCCAGCCGTTGCGCCGGCGGCCGAGCCCAACACAACCCAACACCAGGAGTCCCGCGCCATGAACAAGGCAGAGCTGATCGCCACCGCCGAGACGATACCGGTGCCCGCCGCCGAGATTGCCGCCGAGTACGCGGCGAAGCGAGAGGCGCTGGTTGTGAGAATCAACGCGATCATGCTCGCGCGCAGCGACCTCGACAGCCTCGTGGGCCCCGACAACCACGCCATGATGACGGACAACCACGCCAACCATGCCCGTTTTGTCGCCGCCATCCTCGCCCGCATGGACCCGGTCCAGCTGGTGGATACGGTGCTGTGGGTGTTCGGCGCCTATCGCGCCCACGGCTTCAAGAACACCTACTGGTCGGCCCAGTTGAACACCTGGGTGCAGGTCCTGGGCGAGGAGCTGAGCCCGGAGGCCTTCGCCGGCGTCTATCCGCTCTACGACTGGTTCATCGTCCATCAGCCGAGCTTCTTCGCGCTGACCGAGGACCATGTGCCCGCGGGCTAGGGGGCGTCCGATGCCGGATCGGATCGACATCTGCGCCAGCCCCGCCGCCGCGGCCTTTGTGCGCTCGGGCATGGCAATGGCCATCGGCCTGTTCGGCGACACCGGTGAACTGCTTGCGGGCAATGCCGGCATCATCGCCTTGACCGGTGGCGAGGCGCCCACCCAGCCCCGCGCGGACTACTTGGTCAACCCCGACTTCGCGCGCATCGGCGCCAGCACCGATGCGCCGCTGTTCGAGGGCCGGCTCACCTTCGCCGACGAGCAGCGCCAGCACAATCGCAGCCTGCTCGCCCGCATCGAGCGCGTCCCCGAGGGCATCCTGGTCTGCGCGGAATACGACGCCCGGGAGCTGGATCAGGTCCACGAGGAGCTGGTGCACCTGAATCAGCAGGCAACCAACCTGCAACGCGCGCTGATGAAGAACAACCGGCAGCTGGAGCAGGCCATGGACGATCTGCGCCGCACCCAGGCCATGCTTATCCAGTCCGAGAAGATGAACGCCATGGGTCAGCTCGTCGCGGGGGTTGCCCATGAGATCAACAATCCCCTCGGCTTCGTCATGGCCAACGTGCACAGCATCGAGGAAAACACCCGCGACCTCGACGCGGGCTTCGGCGATCTGCAGGCCCTGGCCGAACAACAGGGCCTCGCCGAGGAGGCGGCGCAGGTGTACGAGCGCCACGGCATCGGCTATGCCCGCGAGGATGCCGAAGACCTGTTCCGAGCCACGCGCGACGGCCTGGGGCGCATCCAGGGCATCGTCGAGAACCTGCGCACCTTCTCGCGTCTGCACGAGGCCGAGCGCAAGCGCGTCGACCTGCGCGAGAATCTGGACAGCACGCTGGCGCTGGCGCGCCCGACGCTTCAGGAGAAGGCCATCGAGGTCGTGCTGGAGCTGGCGGACCTGCCGCCCGTCGAATGCTATCCGGCGGAGCTGAACCAGGTGTTCATGAACCTGATCATCAACGCCGTGCAGGCGATGGAGCCCGGCGGGCAGCTACGCATTTGCGGCAGCGCCCGGGACCAGGGCCAGGAAAAGGTGGAGCTGAGCTTCACCGACTCGGGCTGCGGCATCCCGGCCGATACCTGTGCACGGGTGTTCGATCCGTTCTTCACCACCAAGCCCGTCGGTGGCGGCACCGGTCTGGGGCTGTCCATCGCCCACGAGATCGTCGTCGACCACCATGGCGGGGAGCTTCGCGTGCGCTCAAGCCCCGGCGAGGGGGCGACCTTCACCGTCGTCTTGCCGGCCCGACTGGAGACATCACCAATATGAGTTTATCAAGCGAACAAACGCCGCCGTGTACGGTCCTGGTGGTGGACGACGAGCCGGAGGTCTTGGCGAGCGTGCGTCGGCAGCTGCGCCGTGACTTCCGGGTGCTCACGGCGAACGACGCCAATGAGGCGCTCGAGCTGCTCGGCCGAGAGTCCGTACAGGTGATCGTGTCCGACCAGCGCATGCCCGAGGTCAGCGGCGTGGAGTTGCTCACCGAGGTCCGCGAGCGCTTTCCGAAGACCACGCGGATCATGCTCACGGGGTATGCGGACCTGAAGGCGGTGATCGGCTCGGTAAACTCGGGGCAGATCTTCCGCTACATCACCAAGCCCTGGAATCCGGGCGAGATCCGCTCCATCGTCCAGGATGCCGGCGAGCGCAGCCGGCTGCTCACCGAGAACGAGCGGCTTATCGAGGAGCTCAAACGTGCCAATCAGGAGCTGGAGCAGCGCGTGGAGGCGCGCACCCGGGCGTTGGCGGTCACCGAGCAGCGCTGCCGCAGCATCGTCGAGGGCACCCGCGATCCGGTCATGCTGGTGGATGCAAACGACATGATCGTGGCCATCAACCCGGCCTTTACCCGGGTCACCGGCTTCGCGGTGGAGGAGGCCCTGGGCCAAGACCCGGACCTCCTGGCATCCGGCCGTCATCCGCCCGAATTCTTCGCGGCCATGCAGCGGCAGCTCGAGGGGGAGGGCGCCTGGCGGGGACCGGTCTGGAATCGCCGCAAGGACGGCGGGCTCTACGTCCAGCGCCTGTCGGTGACCATGGAAAGGGCGCCGTCGGGGGAGCCCGTCAGCTATGTCTATGTCTATACCGACCTGGATGAGGAGGGCCAGACCCTGGACCAGCTTTGGATCGACGCCCACCACGATCCGTTGACCGGTCTGCCGAACCGCACCCTGCTGATGGACCGGCTGAAGACGGCGCTGCAGCAAACGGAGCGGCGCGGCTCCAGGTTGGCGCTGCTGTTTCTCGACCTGGACGGGTTCAAGCCGATCAACGACACCCACGGGCACGCCATGGGCGATGAGCTGCTGCGCACGATCAGTGAGCGGATGCGCGGGCAGCTGCGGGAGACCGATACGGTGGCGCGGATCGGCGGCGACGAATTCGTCGTGCTGTTGTCGGGCGTGTCGGACCCCGAGGAGGTCAGGCAGCTCCGGGCGCGGCTCGTCCGCGCGGTCGAAGCGCCCTATTCGACGGACGAGGCCACGATTCGCGTCGGCGTCAGCATCGGCTGCGCCACCTATCCGGAGGACGGCTCCGAGGCCGAAGCCCTGCTCGCCCTGGCCGATCAGGCGATGTACGCCGACAAGCGCCAGAGAAAGGCCGCGGCCGGGCCGGTCTCGGCGCTTTAGAACCAAGCGCTTGGACCGCGACGACACAGGCAAACCGCGCAGTTGAAGCGGCCGACTGAAGTCGGCGCGCCGGGGGGAGGGCTAGAGCAACAGCCGGCGGATGTCGGTGAGCAGGCTGGCGAGCAGGGTGGTGAAGCGTACGCCGTCGGCGCCGTCGACGACGCGGTGGTCGTAGGAGAGCGACAGCGGGAGCATCAGGCGGGGCTGGAATGCGCTGCCGTCCCAGACCGGGCGCATCTCGGCGCGGGAGACGCCGAGGATGGCGACCTCGGGGGCGTTGACGATGGGGGTGAAGGCGGTGCCGCCGATGCCGCCCAGGCTGGAGACGGAGAAGACGCCGCCCTGCATGTCGCCGGGCAGGAGCTTGCCGTCGCGGGCCTTGGCGCTGACCGCCATCAGTTCGCGGGCCAGGTCGAAGACGCCCTTCTTGTCCACATCGCGGATGACCGGGACGACCAGGCCGTTGGGGGTGTCGACGGCGACGCCGATGTGGGTGTAGTCCTTCATCACCAGGCTCTCGCCGTCGGGGGAGAGCGAGGCCTTCAGCGTCGGCATCTGCGTCAGCGCCCCGGCGATGGCCTTGAGCAGGAAGGGCATGAAGGTGAGCCGGGCCCCGGCCTTCTCGGCGTCGGCCTTCTGCGCCTTGCGGAAGGCCTCCAACTCGGTGATGTCGGCCGCGTCGAACTGGGTGACGTGGGGGACGCTCAGCCAGCAGCGGTGCAGGTGGCTGCCGCTGATGCGGCGGATGCGCGGCAGGGGCTGCGTCTGCACCGGGCCGAACTTGCTGAAGTCCACCTGCGGGGCCGTGGGTAGCTGGAAGGGCGCGCCGCCGCTGGGGGCCGCCGGGGCGGCACCGGCGCTCAGGGTGCGCTTGACGTAGGCCTGGACGTCGTCCTTGACGATGCGGTCCTTGCGCCCGCTGCCCTTGACCCGGGCCAGGTCGACGCCGAGCTCGCGGGCGAAGCGGCGCACCGCCGGGCTGGCGTGGGGGGTGCGGCCGCTGGCGATGGCGGCCATGTCCTGCGGGCGCGGCAGGATCGGGGCGCGGCGCTGCTCGACCTCACCGGGGGCGCGACCGGCCTGCCGGGCCTCGGGCTTGGTGCTGGCGGCGGGGCCGGGGGATTGCTCCGCCTCCTCGGCGGACGGGGCGCCGATGCCGTGGTCGGTGTCGGCACCGGCGGCGGCGCGCAGGGTCAGGATCAGGTCGCCTTGGTTGAGCGTGTCGCCGGCGGCGACGGCGATGGACGCGACCACGCCGGCCTCGGGCGTGGGGATCTCCATGGTCGCCTTGTCGCTCTCCAGCGTGAGGACCGATTGCTCCTCGGCCACACTGTCGCCGACGCCGACCAAGACCTCGATGACCGGGATGTCCTTGAAGTCGCCGATGTCGGGGAGGCGCATCTCGATGCTGCGCTCGGCGGCGGGGGCGGAGGACTCGGGCAGCGCCTTCAGCGCCGCTTGGGGCTCAGGTGCTTCGGGGGGCTGGGGCGCCGCCGCGGGCGCGGGCTCGGCCGGGCTCGCCGGCGGGGGATCGCCGTCGGCCTTGGCCGCCGCGCCGTCGGTCTCGACGGTCATCAGCAGTGTGCCCTGGTTGATCCGGTCACCGACGGCGACCTTGACCTCGCGCACGACCCCGGCCATCGGTGCCGGAATGTCCATGCTCGCCTTGTCGCTCTCCAGCGTCAGCAGCGATTGCTCGGGCTCGATGCGGTCGCCCGGGGCCACCAGGACCTCGAGGATCTCGACGTCGGCAAAGTCGCCGACGTCGGGGAGCAGAACGTCTTCTAGGGTTGCCACGCTGATGTCTCCTGCTGGCGAAAAACGATAGGGGTCATTGGGTCACGGGGTTCGGCTTGTCCGGGTCGATGTGCCAGCGCGTGATGGCCTCGCTGACCCGGGCCTGGTCGATCTGACCGTCGTCGGCCAGGGACTTGAGCGCGGCCAAGGCGATGTACCAGCGGTTGACCTCGAAGAACTTGCGCAACTGGCTGCGCATGTCCGAGCGGCCGAAGCCGTCGGTGCCGAGCACCCGGTAGCCGCGCGGCATATAGGAGCGGATCTGATCGGCGTGGGTGCGCATGTAGTCGGTGGCGGCGACGATCGGCCCCGTGGTGTCGGCGAGCTGATCGGTCACGTAGGCCGTGCGCGGCGGCTCCTCGGGATGGAGCATGTTCCAGCGCTCGCAATCGATGCCGTCGCGCCTAAGCTCGGTGAAGCTGGTGACCGACCAGACATCGGCGGCGATGTCGAAGTCCTTGGCCAGCAGCTCGGCGGCGGCCAGGGCCTCGCGCAGGATGGTGCCGCTGCCGAGCAGCTGCACCCTCGCGTCGTCGTGTTGGCGAATCCGATAGATGCCGCGCTTGATGCCGTCCTCGGCCCCGTCCGGCATGGCCGGCTGCGGGTAGTTCTCGTTCATCACCGTGACGTAGTAGAAGCAGCTCTCCTGCTCGGCGTACATCCGGCGCATGCCGTCCTGGACGATCACCGCCAGCTCATAGGCGAAGGCCGGGTCGTAGGCGACGCAGTTCGGGATGGTCGAGGCGACCAGGTGGCTGTGGCCGTCCTGATGCTGCAGGCCCTCGCCGGCCAGCGTGGTGCGCCCGGCGGTACCGCCGATCAGGAAGCCGCGCGCCTGCATGTCGCCGGCGGCCCAGGCCAGGTCGCCGATGCGCTGGAAGCCGAACATGGAGTAGTAGATATAGAACGGGATCATCGCCTGGCCGTGGTTGGCGTAGGCGGTGGAGGCGGCGATCCACGACGACATGGCGCCGGCCTCGTTGATGCCCTCCTGCAGGATCTGGCCGTTGGTCTCCTCGCGGTAGTACATCACCTGGTCGGAGTCCATGGGCTCGTAGAGCTGGCCGACGTGGGAGTAGATGCCGAGCTGGCGGAACATGCCCTCCATGCCGAAGGTGCGCGCCTCGTCCGGAACGATGGGCACGACATACTTGCCGACCTGCTTGTCGCGGGTGAGGATGGTCAACATCCGCACCAGGGCCATCGTGGTGGAGAGTTCGCGCTCGCCGCTGGACTCCAGCAGCGACTTGAAGGCGTCGAGCGCCGGCACCGCCAGCGGCTCGGAGCGGTCGGCGCGCGCCGGCAGGAAGCCGCCGAGGGCCTCGCGGCGCTCGTGCATGTACTTCATCTCCGGGCTGTCCGCCGGCGGCTTGTAGAAGGGCGCGGCGCCGATCTGGTCGTCGGAGATGGGGATGTTGAAGCGGTCGCGGAAGGCCTTGAGGTTGGCCTCGCCCATCTTCTTCTGCGAGTGGGTGATGTTCATGCCCTCGCCGGCCACGCCCATGCCGTAACCCTTTACCGTCTTGGCCAGGATCACCGTCGGCTGACCCTTGTGGCGCATGGCCGAGGCGAAGGCGGTGAACACCTTGATCGGGTCGTGGCCGCCGCGGTTCAGGCGCCAGATGTCCTCATCGGTCAGGTTGGCGACCATGTCCGCCAGCTCCGGGTACTTGCCGAAGAAGTGCTCGCGGGTATAGGCGCCGCCCTTGGCCTTGTAGGCCTGGTAGTCGCCGTCGACGCACTCCTCCATGCGCTTGAGCAGCAGGCCGTCGGTGTCGCGGGCGAACAGCGGGTCCCAGTAGCTGCCCCAGATGACCTTGATGACGTTCCAGCCGGCGCCGCGGAAGACGGCTTCGAGCTCCTGGACGATCTTGCCGTTGCCGCGTACCGGGCCGTCCAGGCGCTGCAGGTTGCAGTTGACGACAAACACCAGGTTGTCGAGGCGCTCGCGGGCGGCCAGCGAGATGGCGCCGAGAGACTCGGGCTCGTCCATCTCGCCGTCGCCGAGGAAGGCCCAGACCTTGCGCCCCTCGGTATTGACCAGCTTGCGGTCGCTCAGATAGCGCATGAAGCGGGCCTGATAGATGGCCATGATCGGCCCCAGGCCCATGGATACGGTGGGGAACTGCCAGAAGCCCGGCATCAGCCAAGGGTGGGGATAGGACGACAGCCCGCCGCCGTCGACCTCCTGGCGGAAGCTGTAGAGCTGGTCCTCGCTGATGCGGCCTTCCAGGTAGGCGCGGGCGTAAATGCCCGGGGCCGAGTGGCCCTGCATGAACACCAGATCGCCGCCGAAGGCCTGGCTGGCGGCGCGGAAGAAGTGGTTGAAGCCGACATCGTAGAGGGTCGCGCTGGAGGCGAACGACGAGATGTGACCGCCGAGCTCGCTGGACAGGCGATTCGCCTGCACCACCATGGCCATGGCGTTCCAGCGCACGAACGAGCGGATGCGCCGCTCCAGGGCGCGATCGCCGGGGAAGCGCTCCTGCTGCTGCATCGGGATGGTGTTCACATAGGCCGTATTGGCGCTGAACGGCAGATAGGCGCCGGAGCGGCGGGCCTTGTCGATCAGGCGCTCAAGCAGATAGTGGGCGCGCTCGATCCCCTCGTGCTCCAGCACGGCGTCGAGGGAGTCGAGCCACTCCTGAGTCTCTTGCGGGTCGATGTCGGGCTTGTTCGGCATGGGTGATCCTGAAGCGGGTGGGAACCGTGAAGACTGGCGGCGCGGTGCGCCTGGCGCGGAAAGCTAACCCGGGCATGGCGGCATTGGCAAACCGGCCGGTGGCTCGACGGGCGGCAAACCGGTGGATTTCGCGGTGTGTTGGGGTGCGCGTCAGTCCATGCACCAGGTACCGCCCTACACGCGAAAAACCCCCGCGAGCGGGGGTCTTGCTGGCTTGCCGCCGCTCGGCCCAGGGGCCGAGGGCGGCCATGCGGTGCGGTCAGGTCATTGAACCTGGGCCGACTTCGGGGCGTCTGCCGGGGCGCTGTCAGCCGGGGTCGCGGCGGGCTGCTCGGCCGGGACCGGCATCGGGCCGTAGCCGGGCATCGGGCCCCAGCCGTGGCGCTGGGCGCGATGCATCGCATTCCAAGCGCGGCGCTGCTCGGCGGCCTCGCGGATGGCGGCGCGGCGGGTGGCGGCCTCTTCCTTGGCCTTGGCGCGGTAGCTGTCCATCGCGGCGCGACGGGTCTCCATGTCCTTGCTCAGGTCGCCACGGCTCGGGTACTCGCCGATGGCCGGCATCTCGGGCATGGCGGGCATCTCGGGCATGGCGAACTCCGGCATGCCGGGCATCTGCGGGTAATCACCGAAGGCCGGCATCTCCGGGAGCGCCGGCGGTGCCATCATCTGGCCCGGGAAGGCACCCGGGGCGGGCATGGCCGGGACCTCGCCGAAGGCCGGCATCTCGGGCATCTTCGGCATCTCGGGCATGGTCGGGGCCTGACCGAAGGCCGGCATCTCGGGCATGGCCGGATACTCGCCGAAGGCGGGCATTTCAGGCATGGCCGGGACCTCGCCGAAGGCGGGCATCTGCGGGAAGGCGGGGGCGGCGGGGTAGGGCATGCCCCAAGGGCCGGCGGCCTGACCGTCTTTGGCCATCTGCTCGTGCATCTCGCGCTGCATGGACATCATCTGCTCCATGGCCTTGGCGTGCTGCTCGGCCATCATCTGATGCTGCTCGGCGATCAGCTTCTGCTCTTCCGCGGTCGGGGCGACGGGGGCGCTCCACCAGGCGGCGGCGGACATGGTGGCAACGGCGAGGGCGATGGCCGACGTGGCCCGGACGAGATTCTTCATCTGACACACCTTTGTTGGGTATTCGGAAAACTTGTTGGAGGGTCCAACTGAAAAGTTCTGGGGAAGCCTGCGACTGTCCTCGCCGCATGATGCGATCCGTCGTCTGTTATGGCGATCGGGAAACCGGCTAGGGCTCCGATAGGGGCGTTAGTATATAAGGAAATAATGAAATAACAATATCAATAAACTTTTGAGATTCCTCATCCCATAGGCTCAGGCTATCGGTTCGCCCCTCGCGGGGGCTCGCGGCTGGCGGCGACGCGGCCGATCCCGCAGGTGCGCCGCGGCCGGCGCTGCTTGACTTGACCCTGGATTCGGCAGTCGGACAGGCTCCTGGGCCGCGATCAACGGCTTGCCGGCGCGTGAAGTCGCGCCGAGCGAATCGGGCAACCGGTTGACTTCATAGGGAAGGGCACGGCAACGGCCCAAGCCGGGTTGATTGGCGCCCTCGACAGGATTCGAACCTGTGACCTACCGCTTAGGAGGCGGTTGCTCTATCCGACTGAGCTACGAGGGCGGTGTGAGGCGGGGCCGGGATTGTAACGCGACCGGGGACGATGGTCACGGCGTTGACGCCGCACAGTGTCAAGTCGTCACAGATCTTGCGTGCGACAGTCCCGCCGCGGGGCCGGTTCCCGGCTTAGGATCGGTTCAAAAACAAGTGGTGCAGACGCCCGCTCGCGGAGACTTTGTGTTGGCCGTTTCGTGGTTGCATCTGCACCACTTGTTTCTGAACCTTGACTTAGGGCTCCAGGCGCCCGGCCCAGTCCCGCGCGAACTGCCAGGCGGTGCGTCCACTGCGCGAGCCGCGGCGCAGCGCCCATTGCAGCGCGGCGCGCTCGGTCTCGGGGCCGGGCTCGGCGCCGAGGCGACCGAGCCAGTGGCGCACCACGGCCAGGTACTGCTCCTGGCTGAACGGGTAAAACGAGAGCCAGATGCCGAAGCGGTCCGACAGCGAGATCTTTTCTTCGACGCCCTCGCCGTGGTGGATCTCGCCGTCGATCAACCGGCTCGCCTGGTTTTCGGACTGATACTCGGGCAGCAGGTGGCGGCGGTTGGAGGTGGCGTAGATCAGCAGGTTGTCCAGTGCCGCGCTCACCGAGCCGTCGAGCACCGCCTTCAGGGCCTTGTAGCCCGACTCCGACGCCTCGAACGACAGGTCGTCGCAATAGATGATGAAGCGCTCGGGGCGGTCGCGGATCAGCTCGAGGATGTCGGGCAGGGCGAGCAGGTCGTCCTTGTCGACCTCGATCAGCCGCAGGCCGCTGGCACTGTAGCCGTTGAGCAGGGCCTTGATCAGCGACGACTTGCCGGTGCCCCGCGAGCCCCAGAGCAGGACATTGTTGGCGCTGCGCCCGGCCAGGAACTGGCGGGTGTTGCGCTCGATCTCGGCGCGCTGCGCATCGATGCAGAGCAGGTCATCGAGGTTGAGCCGATGGGGATGGGCGATCGCCTGCAGACGACCGCGACCGCCATCGCTGCGCCAGCGAAAGGCGGTGGCGTCCCAGCTCGGCGGCAGCGGTGTCGGGGGCAGCAGGGTCTCCAGCCGGTCGATCAGCCCGGCGGCGCGGACGAGGATGTCGTCGGTGGTGGGCATGGTGGATTGGGCGTGTTTGGCAGTGAAATCGAAGATGCGGTCGCTATCGCTATCGAAATCACGATCGAAATCGGCGAGTGCAGCAGCGCTTGGGAAGTGGAGGTCGGGTTGGCGGTAGCCTAACCCGAGAGTCCGCGAATCGCGAACCCGGGCCTTGATCATCGCTCCGGCCACTCCCTCGGGGCGCAGAGCGCCTGCCCTTGCTCCCACGCCGGAGCGTCACTGCCATCAACGTAACGCGCGATGGGAACGCTTTGTGGGAGCGGCTTCCAGCCGCGACTCGGCTCGCGCGGCGACAGTCGCGGCTGGAAGCCGCTCCCACGGCTTAACTCAATGGCAGTGACGCCGGAGCGTGGGAGCCAGTCTCCCGGGGCTGGCCGTCTTGATGATCAACGCCCGAACCCACGATGTCGGGTTACGCTAGGTTAACCCGAGCTGCGGCGAACACGTGCACGATTTCTGGGGGGTAGGAGCCGGAGGAAGACTCCAAACGCAGGCTTATCCGGACATATTCTTCAACCAGTCCAGCTCGACCTTCAGCCGTCCGATCTCGGCGTACAGGCGATCGTCGCTCGCCCTGGCGTCCGTCGACTTCGGCCCGCGGCCCTCCCCGAACAGGCTCGCCGCACCGTCGACGATCTCCTGCTTCCACTGCCGTACCTGCGCCGGATGAACGTCGTAGGACTGCCCGATCTCGTTGACCGTCCGCTCCCCCCTGATCGCTTCCAATGCCACCTTGGCCTTGAACGCCGCCGTGTAGTTCTTGCGCTTTGCTTCACTCATCTCGCGTCCCAACTGCGCTGCGGCGCTACTGGACGCGGAGTCGCCCGGTACCGAGCGCTCCGGCTGATTTACGCGCTGGCGCGGCGAGCGCGGGGCGCACCGGACGTGCGCTGGGCGCGTTGAGGGCGTTGCTCGCGCTGGGCGCGATGGGCGTGACGAGGGTGAGCATCATCGGCCCCAGCGTCGATCTCCTGCTCGGCCTCGAGCCAGTCCTCCATCTCGTGTCCCGGCTCGAAGCCCCGATCCGCGGCCTTCAAATAGGCGCGAAGCGCGATTTGTTGCCCGCGATCCTCGGCCTCGGTGGCCGACGGGTCGTCGGCGATCAGCGCCGGGGATTGGGGGCCCGTGGCGGACGTCTTGCTCATGGCTGCGACCTTCTGAGTCATTGGCTTCTCCTCGTTAGATGCGGGTCGGTTGCGAATCGGCTTCGACGCCGGATGAATGGAGATTGGAACTCGGTATGCGCCAGCCGGCGACAGCGGCCGGATGGGGGCATTGGTCAAATGCGTCCGGTACGGTGTTTCGTGGATGGGCGTTGATCATCAAGACGGCCAGCCCCGGGAGACTGGCTTCCACGCTCCGGCGTCACTGCCATTGAGGCGCGCGTCAAGCCGTGGGAGCGGCTTCCAGCCGCGACTGTCGCCGCGCGAGCCGAGTCGCGGCTGGAAGCCGCTCCCACAAAGCGTTCCCATCGCGCGTTACGTTGATGGCAGTGACGCTCCGGCGTGGGAGCAAGGGCAGGCGCTGTGCGCCCCGAGGGAGTGGCCGGAGCGATGATCAAGGCCCGTGGATGTGCCAAGACGGGCTCTCCCGGAGATTTTCCTCGGAGGTTGGTCTTGGCAGCGTGCCAAGCCTTGGTGGGCCGGCAGCCGGCGCCAGACAGACTTGCAGGCGCCTAAATAAGGCCATCCTTGGTACCCTCCCTGGCGCCTCTCCTTGGCACCTCCTTGGAGCCATCCGTGGGCTCTTGGTGGCAGCACAGCTCTTGGCTGGGAAGGAGTTTCGCATGGGGGACATGCGTTAGCCGATCGGGGAAATATTGATTCTGTCATCGGGGAAATGCCCAGGGTCATGTTCGCGCACCCGCATTCGTCGGCGCCCCGTGCGCCCCGGGCGCGCCATGCGTACCATGTGCACTGGGTGCGCCAGGCGCTCGCGGGCCTGTTGCCCCCCGTCCTCAACCACCGATTGCGGTGGCGTTGGTCCCCGCTGGGGTCAACTGTAGTCAACTGGATTCAACTGGAGTGAATATGACGAGCATTGAGCCGGCCAAGCAGCGCGTCCTGATTGTCGACGACCATCCCCTGGTCCGTTGCGGACTGGCCGCTTTGATCGAGGGCGAGCCCGATCTTGCCGTGTGCGGCGAAGCGGCGACGGCCACCGAGGCGTTGGCCCTGGTCTGCGACATGGCCCCCGATGCCGTCATCGCCGACCTGTCGCTGCCGGACAACAGCGGTGTGCGGCTCATTGAACGCCTGGCGGGCCTTGAGCACCCGCCGCGCATCCTGGTCTTCTCGATGTACGAAGAATCGCTGTTCGCCTCGCGCTCGCTCAGCGCCGGCGCGAGCGGCTACCTCAACAAGCATGAGGCCGGGTTGGACGTCATTGAGGCCCTGCGGCACATCCTCGCCGGCAAGGTCTACCTGAGTCGGCAGATGACCGAGACCATGGTGCAGGGCTTGGCGAACGGCGGCGATGCGCTGGCGGCGCTGCCGTCCATCGGCGCCCTCAGCAACCGCGAGCTGGAGGTCTTTCGCCTGATCGGCGACTGTCTCAGCGCATCGCAGATCGCCGAGCGGCTGAACCTCAGCGTCAAGACCGTGGAAACGCACCGGGCCAAGATCAAACGCAAGCTCAAGCTGACGGACGCCGGCGAGCTGCGCCGGTTTGCCGTACAGTGGGCGCTCGAGCAACGCTGAGGGGACGAGCGCGATGACCGAGCCGCAAGGCAGCAATCCACCCGGTCGCACCGGGGAAGCACCCGCGGGTAGCGAGAACGCCGGCGAGGCACCGCGCAACGGCGATTGCGCCGCGGTGGTCGGCATCGGCGCATCGGCCGGCGGCCTCGAGGCGTTGAAGCGCTTCCTCAAGCCCATGCCCGCCGACACCGGCCTCGCCTTCGTGGTGGTGCCGCACCTCGACCCCAACCATCCGAGTCTCATGGCGGAGCTGCTTGCCGGGCATACGCCGATGCCGGTCTGCGAGGTCGACGACGGCATGGCCATCGAGGCCAATCGGGTCTATGTCATCCCGTCCAACCACACCCTCAGCGTCGACCAAGGGGTGCTGCGGCTGTCGGAGTCGTCGCCGTCCGCGGGCGGCTGGACGGCGATCGACGGCTTCCTGCGCTCCCTGGCCGACGCCTACCAGGAGCGGGCCATCGGTATCGTCCTCTCGGGCACCGGCGGCCATGGCACCTTGGGGCTGGCGGCCATCAAGGGGCATGGCGGGCTTGCGGTGGCGCAGGAGCCAAGCAGCGCCGAGTACGGGCAGATGCCGCGCAGCGTGATCGCCGCCGGCATCGCCGACTACGTGCTGGTGCCCGAGGCCATGGCCGACGCCCTGGTCGATTACCTGGCCCACGCCTGCCGTGGCGGCGGTTGGCAGCAGGCCCCCGACAGCGACGAGGCCACTGCCACGCTCGGGCGCATCCTGGCCCTGTTGCAGGCGCGCACCCATTACGACTTCCGCTGCTACCGAAAGACGATGCTCCTGCGCCGTGTCTGGCGGCGCATGAGCATCCACCGCATCGATCGGCTCGCCGATTATCTCGTGCGGCTGCGCACCGATGCGGATGAGGCGGGGCGGTTGTTCGGCGACCTGCTCATTGGCGTGACCGGATTCTTCCGCGATCCCGCGGCCTACGCGGCGTTGGCGGAGCAGGCCATCGACCCCCTGGTGACCCGCTCGGACCCGGACCTGCCGGTGCGCATCTGGGTGCCCGGTTGCTCGACCGGTGAGGAAGCCTATTCCATCGCCATCCTGGTGCTGGAGGCCTGCGCGCGCCGCAAGCGCCCGAGTAAGGTGCAGATCTTCGCCACCGACATCGACCACAAGGCCCTTGCTGCGGCCCGCCGGGGTAGCTACCCGGAGAGCATCGCCGGGGAGCTGAGCGCGGAGCGGCTGCAACGCTTCTTCACCAAGACCGCCGACCATCGTCTTGAGGTGGTCCAGCAACTGCGCGAGGCGGTCACCTTCGCCCCACAGAACCTGATCAGCGACGCCCCGTTCTCCCGTTTGGACCTGGTCAGCTGCCGCAACCTGCTGATCTACCTGGAGCCCCGGTGCAGCAGCAGATCATTGACCTGTTCCATTTCGGGCTCAGGGAGGGCGGATATCTGTTTCTCGGCGCGTCGGAGTCCGTTGGACAGGGCTCGGACCTGTTCCGGACGGTCGCGAAGCAACGGCGCCTGTTTCAACGCATCGCGCGTGTACGACGCGCGTTCCCGGAACTGCCGATCCTGCGGCGGGACGGGTCCTGCGGGCTCGCTGCCCCGCACACGGAGCAGCCGGTGGTTGCCCCCGGCAGGCCCCTCGCGGGGCTGGTGCAGCGGCTGGTGCTGGAGGAGTGCGAGGCGGCGGCCGTCTTGGTCGGTCGCGGCTATGAGATCCTCTACTTCTTCGGTCCGACCATGCGCTACCTGGACCAGCCCACCGGAGAGCCCAGCCTCGACCTCATGTCCATGGCCCGTGAGGGGCTGCGCACCAAGCTGCGGGCGGCCTGTCACAAGGCGGCGCGGGATCGGGTCATGGTCCAGGTCGACGCCGACGTGGTCCGGCGCGACGGCGAGCGCGTAGCGGTCCAGGCCCGGGTGAAGCCGGTGCCGGCGGGGGACGCCCCCGAGGGGTTGCTGCTGGTGATCTTCACCGAGCGGGCGCCGTCGCCGTTGCCGCCGGGGGATGCCGCGCCGGAGGCCGAGGCCGTGGATGCGTCGTCGCTGATACGCCATCTGGAGCTGGACCTCAAGGCCAGCCGCGAGGAGCAGCAGACCACCATCGAGGAGTTCGAGAGCTCCAACGAGGAGCTCAAGGCATCAAACGAGGAAGTGATGTCGATGAACGAGGAGCTCCAATCCACCAACGAGGAGCTGGAGAGCTCGAAGGAGGAGCTGCAATCGCTGAACGAGGAGCTGTCCACGCTGAACAGTCAGCTTCAGGACAAGGTGGTGGAGCTCCAACGCAGAAACGACGACATCAACAACCTGCTCGCCAATAGCAGTATCTCCACGATCTTTCTCGACGACGCCCTGCGCATCAAGCTGTTCTCGTCGTCGAGCGCGCGGCTGTTCAATCTGCGCAGGTCCGATGTCGGTCGGCCGCTACGCGACCTGTCGCCCAACTGCAGCGACGCTGCGCTGCAGGCGGATGCGGGCACCGTGCTGGAGACACTCGGGGCGCGGGAGGCGGAGGTCATGGCCAACGACGGCGGGCACTTTCTGCGCCGCATCCAGCCCTACCGCACCCGGGACAATCGCATCGACGGGGTGGTCATCACCTTCTTCGACATCACCGCGCGCGTGCAGGCCGAACACCGGCTGCGCGACAGCGAGGCCCAGCTCAGAGAGATGAACCGGCTGCTGGAGCAGCGGGTCGCCGAGCGCACCGCCACGCTCGTGCAGCGTGAATCGGAGCTGCGCGCGCTGGCCGCCAATGTGCCCGCGCTGTACGCCTACATCGATGCCGGCGAGGTCTATCGCTACGCCAACGGTCTGTGCGAGCAGGTCTTCGGTCTGACCACGGAACAGATCGTCGGCCGGCGGCTGGACGCGGTGTTGGGGCCGGACAACTACGCGACCACGAAGCCCCATATCGCGCGGGCGCTGTCCGGCAGTCGCGCGGTTGCCGAGGTCAGGCTTCGGTTTCAGACCGAGACGCGGACCATGGACGCGGTCTATGTCCCGGACAAGGGGACCGACGGCGCCGTCAAAGGGGTCTTCATGCTGCAGAGCGACATCAGCGAGTGCAAGCGCCTCGAGCGCCAGATCATCGAGGTCAGCACCGCCGAGCAGGAGCGGATCGGACGCGATATTCACGACGGCATCGGCCAGCGCCTGACCGGCCTGGCCATGTTGGCGCAGAGCATTGAGCGCAGCCTGACGGCGACACAGCAACCGCAGCAGGCCGCCAAGGTCACCGCGCTGGTCGACGAGCTGAGGGCGACCTTGGCGGATGTGCGAGACCTGGCCCGAGGGCCTGGCCCCGGTGGAGATCGATCCGCAAGGCTTGGCCGCTGCCTTGTCGGGACTGGTGGCCGGGATGGGGCACCGCTCCGGGTTCAACGGCCGCTGCAAGGTTCAGCCCTCGGTGCGGATATCCGATCCGATGGTAGCGACGCACCTATACCGCATCGCCCAGGAGGCCCTGCAGAACGCCGTCAAGCATGGCCGACCGCGCCAGGTCGAGGTCCGGCTCGACACGGTTGGGCGGGATCTGGTGCTGAGTATCCACGACGACGGCGCCGGCATCTCACCCGCCGAGCCATCCAACGGCGGCCTCGGCCTGCATATCATGCGTTACCGCGCCGGGCTCATCGGCGGATGCCTCAGCATCGACCAGCCCGCCGAGGGCGGCACCCTGGTCTGCTGCCGGCTGCGCCCAGATGGCGCC
>CALOBA010000057.1:0-84729 GCA_942491465.1 uncultured Gammaproteobacteria bacterium | reverse complement strand
GCTGTCGAAATCTTCCCGGATCTCGGCAACCCCGCCCCCGATTTCCGACGCTGCGTGGCTGAGTCTCAGCGCCAAGGGATGCTCACGCGGAGGCACGGAGCAACGGAGAGAAGAAAGACGGATGCCGGTGCGCGAACCTGACTGCGGCATCCTCTCTTCTCCGTGCCTCCGTGTGAGCCATTCTTACAGGCACCCGCCGCTGGAGTTCTTCAGCCAAAAACCGGGGTCGATAGAATCGCCGAAAACAGCGGATCTCGACAGCCTAGGGTCTACCCGGGAGGGTCGGCCTCCAGGCCGACACGGATCAGCACGCGACGTTGGCAACGGTCTCGCAGTATCCGCATCACCGTTCATTATTAGAGATTCGCGTTGCTCAGTTGCCAGAGCATGCGCACAGGCGGCATTTCTAGAATGCGCCTACGGGTTGGATGCTTCGGATTGGCCGCCGCGGGCGCGGGGGATGATGTGCTCGATTCCGGATTCGGTCCACTCGAGCCTGCGGATGGGGCGCAGCATGGAGGCAGAGGCGCGGGGGATCCTCGCCGAACGCCCGCCGGCCAGCGTGCGGCAATCCCGATCTATTGGCGACTCCTCAGCTTGATGACGTCAACCGCTCCTCGGCCTCGGCATATTTGGCCGCGGTCTTGTCGATGATCGCCTGGGGCAGCTCCGGGCCCGGCGGGGACTTGTCCCAGCCCAAGGTCTCCAGATAATCGCGGACGAACTGCTTGTCGAAGCTTGGCGGGCTGATGCCGGGTCGGTACTGGTCGGCGGGCCAGAAGCGTGACGAGTCCGGGGTCAGGACCTCGTCGATCAGATGCAGGCGGCCGGCGGGGTCGAGGCCGAATTCGAGCTTGGTGTCGGCGATGATGATGCCGCGCTGGCGGGCGTAGGCGGCGGCCTCGCGGTAGATGCGCAGGCTCAGATCCCGGACCTGGGCGGCCAGCTCGGCGCCGATGGTGCGCACGGTGTATGCGTAGTCGACGTTCTCGTCGTGCTGGCCGATCTCGGCCTTGGTGGACGGGGTGTAGATGGGCTCGGGCAGCTGGTCGGCCTGGCTCAGGCCCTTGGGCAGGCGGATGCCGCAGACGGCGCCGTCGCGCTGGTAGTCCTTCCAGCCCGAACCGATGAGGTAGCCGCGCACGACGGCCTCGATGCGCAGCGGGGTCAGCCGGCGGACCACGGCGGCGCGCTCGCCGAGCCGGGCGAGCTGTTCGGGGTCGGTGACGACGGCGGCCACCGGGATGTCGGTGAGGTGGTTGGGCAGCAGCGACGCCGTGCGCGCGAGCCAGAAGTTCGAGACTCGGTTCAGTACCTCGCCCTTGCCGGGGATCGGCTGGGGCAGGATGACGTCGAAGGCGGACAGCCGGTCGCTGGTGACCACGAGCATGTGGTCCGGGTCGAGGGCATAGAGGTCGCGGACCTTGCCGCGGTTGATCAGCTCAAGGCCGGGGAGGGCGGATTGGTATAGGGCGGACATGACACTTGGACTTGCGCAGGGGTTGGGTCTGCCGCGACTATACCAGCCCTGATCACGGACTATGGGAGCATTGCAGCATGCGCTTACCGGACCCTGTCGCCGACCCCTTCCTCGATGCCTTTCGCGGACGCTTTACCTCCGCCCTGCACTGGACCCAGCTCGACGCCCTCTGGGCGCGGGTGCGTGCGCGCGCCGATGCGGGCTGGTATCTGTACACCGTCGGCGAGCCGCCGCCGTGCGCCCCCGCCGATGCCGACGGGGTCGGGCGCTTCGTCGAGGACCTGGACCGGCTGCTGCGTGCCCAGCACCAGGAGCGCCTGTGCGGCATCGTCTATGCCGACGACCTGGACACGCCGCGGATGATCAAGGTCTACGACCCCCACAACCTGGGCGTGGTCTGCGGCTCCAGCGACAATCCGCCGCTGCCGGGCTGGGTGCTGAGCCTGCTCCCGCCGGTGGACCTGCCCGCCGCGCAACAGCCTTCAGGCGGACGGCGGCGCTGGTGGCGGCGACTGATCGAGCCGCCAAAGTCGCTGAAGTAACAACAGCCAGAGCGCGACCACGGCGACGGTCATGAGGCCCATGATGGCCTGGGAGCCCATGCGCAGGTCGCGCGCGATCAGGTCGTCGAAGGTGCAGGCGATGGCAAGCAGGACCAGGGCGGCGGTGAGGCGGCTGCTCCGGGGCTCGCGGGGATCGAGCACGCCGTCGCGCAGCAGGATCAGGCAGGCGGGCAACAGCATGACCAGATGATGGGTCCAGCTGGCGGGGGCGGCGAGGAAGATCGCCGCAGACAGGATCGCGAGCTGCAGGTCCACCCGCACGGGGTCGAAGGCCGCCCGTCGAGACCGCGCGTAGGAGCGGTAGAGCACCCGGGCCGAGATCGCTGTGAGCAGGAGCACCAGCGCGGTGGAGAGCCAGGCGGCCAGGCGCGGACTGTCCAGCAACAGGTCGCTGAACTTGTTGGGAACGAAGCATCGCGCAACCTGGCCCGGGATGCTGCGATTCCAGGGGGCGGCGATGCTGCTGTGACCCGGCGGCAGCTCGGTGTAGCTGGTCTGGCCGGGCACCAGGGACCACCAGGACTGCCAGCTTCCGGGGGGGGCCAGAACCAGGCTGAGCGCCAGGATGAGCCCGCCGGCGGCCAGCGCCCCGAGCAGTGGCGCCCGCCAAGCACCCGCGCCGCCCCTGCCCGAGCCCTGGAGCAGGGCCCCGAGCATCAACAGGGCATAGTGCGGCTTGGCCACCGAGCCGAGGGCCAGGGCCGCGCCGGCCCCCTGATCCAATCGCTGCAGCCGGATGCGGCGCCAGTACAGCCAGATGCAGAGCAGGATCAGAAAGTTGATCTGATAGAAGATCAGATTGAGATAGATGCCGCCGAACAGCGCGATATAGAGCGGGCCCCAGGACAACAGACGCCGCCCCGGTCCCCCGAGCGGGTCGGGGCCCAGGGCTGGGTCGCGGCCGAGGCGGGATGGTGGCGTCGGTAAGGCGGTGTGTGCCAGATCCTGCACCAGCAGCAGCATGAGCAGCGGCAGCAGTGCGAGATTGACCCACCAGAAGAGCCGCGTTGCATCCTGACGATCGAGCAGGCCGAGGGGGGAGATCAGAAACAGCGCGCTCGGTGGATAGGTAAACGGCAGCTTGTCCGCGGCCTGGCGCGGATAGGGGTCCTGATCGAGCTGATAGACGCGCTGAGCCGCCTTCCAGTAGACATCCAGATCGATATCGCGCGTGGGCAGCGACGCGGAGATCAGCGCGAAGATCAAGAGCGCAAGCAGCAGGGACGGGATCGGGATGGTCCCGGCGGCGTGTCGTCGGATGGAGATCATGGTGTCGTCGGCGGTGGCGCGTCGAAGATTTTGCAGGCAAGGCGGCAGCGGGAACGATAGTATCGACCCTTGAGGGCGTGCCTCGAAGTGGCGCTGCACCAACCGTATCCCAAACGATATTCGGAGAGCCGTTTATGCCCAAGCAGATCATCCAGACCGACCGCGCCCCGGAGGCCATCGGTACCTACTCCCAGGCCGTGCGCAGCGGCGATACCGTCTATCTTTCGGGTCAGATCCCATTGGTTCCGGAGACCATGGCCCTGGTGGACGGGAACATGGAGGCGCAGATCCGCCGTGTCTTCGACAACCTGCGCGCCGTCGCCCAGGCCGCCGGCGGGGATCTGGCGGATGTGGTCAAGCTCAACATCTTCCTGACCGATCTGGCCCATTTCGCGCTGGTCAATCAGGTGATGGCCGAGTATTTCGCCCCGCCCTATCCGGCCCGTGCCGCCGTCGGCGTCGCCGCGCTGCCCAAGGGCGCGGCGGTGGAGATGGATGCGGTCATGGTGCTCGGCGCCGGCCAAGGGTAGCGCCAGGCAGCCCATCGCCTGCGCCCAATCGAACTCACCAACAACCCCGGGAAGACCTATGCACCCATTCCGCGCGCTGATCCTGCCCATGGCCTGTCTGCTGCTGCTTGGCTGCGGCTCGAAGCCGACGCGGGAGCCGCCGCCCGCCGCCGCCGCTGCCGACGGCGGCTTTGCCGCGCTCGCCACCGATGGCCGGCCTGCGCCGCGCCGGCCGCGCCGGGCCAGCAGCACCGGCCCGCGGCTGGTCAGCGGCGACTATGCCGGCCGCGCCGATGTGGAGCGGTTCATCGATCGCATGAGCCAGCAGGGCTTCAGCCGCGCCGAGTTGGTGCGGGTGTTCTCCGGGGTGCAGCGTGATCCGTGGATACTGAAGTACATGGACCGCCAATGGCAGCCGTCGTCGCGGCGCTCCACCGGTCCCACCGGGGCCTGGAGCCGGTATCGCGCCAAGCACATCACCAGCGCGAACCTGAGCAAGGGCACGGCCTTCTGGCGTCGGCACGAGCAGACGCTGAACCGGGCCGCGAAGCAATACGGGGTGCCGCCGGAGTATATCGTCGCCATCCTCGGCATCGAGACCCACTGGGGCGGCTACATGGGCAAGCACCGCATCGTCGATGCCCTGTCCACGCTCGCCTTCGACTACCCGCGGCGCTCGGCCTTCTTTTCCGACGAACTGGAGCAGTTTCTGGTCATGGCCCGCGATGAGGGCTTCGATCCGATGCGCCCGGTGGGCTCGTTTGCCGGGGCCATGGGGCTGGGGCAGTTCATGCCGTCGAGCTACCACGCGTATGCGGTGGACTTCGACAACAGCGGCCGGCGCGACCTCTGGGATGCGGATGACGCCATCGGCAGCGTCGCCAACTATTTCGCCTCCCACGGCTGGCAGAGCGGGCGGCCGATCGCGGTGCGGGCGAGCGCGCGCCAGGCGCCGCCGGGGACGATGGAGACCGGCTTCAAGTCCAGCTACCGGATCGGCGAGCTGAAGGCCGGCGGTATCCTGCCCGCCGCCGCGCTGAAGGATAAGGAGCCGGTGAGCCTGCTGCGGCTGGATGTGGGCAGCGGCTACGAATACTGGGTGGGCCTGAAGAACTTCTACGTCATCACCCGCTACAACAACAGCACCTATTACGCCATGACGGTGCACCAGCTGGCCCAAGCGCTGCGGGCGCAGCATGGGGGAGCCCGGGTTGCGGCAGGGGCAGTGCCGCGCTGAACCGACGCCGCGGTTGGGCCGAGCAACGGCCTGCTGCGCCTTGGACAGACACAGCCGCTCGGTCCGAGACTGGGCGAGCCCGGTGGCCCGGCCCCCGGGCGTCCATAGACGCCCTTGGGCCGGCTGGACGTGCCTAGTCTTCGAGGTTGCCGATGCCCACAAAGACGGTCTGTCCTAGGGCATCGTCCAGGCCGTCGTTGTCCGTCACCAGATAGGCATCGCCGGCGGCGTTGAAGGCCAGACCTTCCAGCTTGTCCGGCGTCCAGATGCTGTTGGCCTCCAGCACGCCCACCGCGTCCAGGAGCAGCGACTTGGATACAGTAGCCAGCCCGGATGGGTCGTCGAGCACGCGGAAGTCGGCGCTGCCAAGGTCTACCTCGTAGAGACGTTTGATCTCTGCCGAGGGGCCGAGCAGGTTGTCGCGCTCGATGATCGCGAAGTTGCCGTTCGGCATGCGGGTGATCTCCGAGAGCCCAACCCAACCGCCCGACTGCATATCGCTCAGCGTCTCCATGGGGTAGTGGACGAAGGTCCAGCTGCGGGCGGCGACCTCGTAGCGGGCGATCTTTACCAGGCCGACGGTATCATCGGCCCATTCCCGCTGCACCACCGCATAGAGATACTCCAGCCTGTCGTCGCCGGTCACCGCGACGCCCTCGAAGCCGTTGTTGGTGGCGTTGACGACCAGGGCCGGCGGCAGCGTTATCCGATTGCGGATCGTCCCGTCGGGGGCGACCTTGAGGATCTCGTTCGGACGGCTGCCGTCGGCGCGGCCTTCGGAGGCGAGAATGAAGCCGCCGTTTGGGGCGATGGCGATGCCTTCCAAGTCCAGCATGCCGTCCGCATCGCCGACGGCGATGCGCTCGACGATCAAGGCCGGCTCCGTGCTGATGTCGATGGCGTAGATATAGCCCTGTGCGAGGAACGAGTCGCTGACCGCATAGAGCAGGTCCGGGTCGGTCGGGTGGCCGGTCAGGCCGGACAGCGCCACCCAGGGGATCGGCGGCGTGCTGACGGGAACGACGTTCACGGCCGGGTCATCGGCGCTCTCGATCTGCGGATACACGGGCGGGATGACCCGCTCAACGCCCTGATCGCCGAGGCCGTAGCGGTAGAGCGTGATCATCGACGGGATGCCGTCCGCCTCCGTCTCCGAGGCCACCGCGAGCAGGTCGCGCTGCGGGATGGCCTTGATGCCCTCGGGGCCGATGCCCGTGGGCAGCAGTTGTTGCAGCACCGGGGTGCCGGGCTGGTCGACGGTATAGACGCCGACGATGTTCGCGCGCTCGGCGCCGACGAACAGCAGCGGGAAGTCGGCGCCGAAGACGCCGAATTCCGCCGACTCGGGCTCGCCGCCCTTGTTCGCCGAACGGCCTTCGTTGTAGTGACCAGCCCTAGCGGAGGCGTGCTCAAAGGACTCGGCGGACTCATAGACGACGCTGCCGTTGACGTTGAAGACCGTGAAGCCGCGGCTGCCGCCTTCCTCCCCGGTGGCGTCTTCGTAGTCGCCTTCGTTCGCTGTCGCGAAATGCCGGTCATCGATCCAGGTCACCGCGTCGGGCTCACGCCGCTTGGTGCGGGTCTCGTTGAAGATGATCAGACCGCTTTCTTGGGGACCGATCTTCTCCTCGGTGGCGTCGATGTTGTCGACGGTGGTCATGCCGGCGGAGAAGTGGTTGACGACGGAGCCGTCGGTCAGGTCGACCACGACGATGTGGTTGTTCTCCTGCAGGGTCACGACGGCCTGGTTGAGGCTGTTGATATCGACGAATTCGGGCTCGGGGTCACCCGGGGCAATGTCTGCCAGCCCGGTCAGGTCGACCGTGCTCACCTCCCAGTCGCGATACTGCCGGCCCAACCGGATGACCACCAGTGAGCCGGGCGGGTCCTGCGGGATGAGGCCGCCGTTGTTGTCCTCATTGCGCTCGTTCTCCACGACGATGGCGGCGTAGCGCCGGTCCGGGGAGATCGCGATCGAGTCCGGCTGGCCGTTCAGGTCGATGGTGCGGGCGACGCTGCCGCGCGCGATGTTGACCACCGCCAGGTGTCCGCTGCGGGTCGGAGCCGCATCCTCCGCGTCTGCGGGCGAGGTATTGACCCCCACCAGCGCATAACGCCCGGTAAGCATGGCGACGCTGGTGGGCTCGCCGCCAACGTCTACATGGCCGGCGCCCTGAGGGTTGTCGGAGTCACGGATGTCGACAATGCCGATCGCCCCGGTTGCGCTGTCGGTGTAGACCAGCCAATTGCCGTTCGGGACCGCGTCGACGATCTCGGCGACTTGGGTGTCGTTGTCGTTGACGTCGAAGGTGGCGATGTGATGGAACTGATCGGCGGCCACCGGATTTGCGAGCAGGCCGGCGGCCGTGATCGCAATCGCGATCGGCATCCGCATGGCCGGCGAGCCGCCCGGCTGATCGGAGTGAGGACAAGGCTTGCGCATCGATGTCTCCTCTTCAGATAACGGTTTCTGTGGGCGGTTTTGACCTGGGTCATGGCCGCGTGGGGGGACTGCAGGGTACCCAGCATCGATGACCGCACGATGACAGGCTCCGAGACGGCAGGCTTGTCGACCGCATGCGCCGCGCCGCGCGGCCCGGCGTTGCAATTGCCTAGATCGGCCCTGCGGCCGTTGGTCCCGCCGGGCACCGGAGGCGACGGATCGCTTGGGGTATGATGCGGCCCACCACGCGCGCATCCGCCCGCGGGATGCGCGCGCCATCGTCCTCGAAGGTCCAACCTGCTGTCCCTCATCCCCGATCACCTCCCCGCCATCCTCGCCGTTGTTGCCCTCGCCGGCCTGGTGCAGGGGTTGGCCGGCTTCGGCTTGGCGCTGGTGGCGGTGCCGCTGTTGGCGATGGTGCTGCCGGTGGCGACGCTGGTGCCGCTGGTGGTCCTGCTCGGCGTGGTCGTCTCGCTGCTGAACCTGCTGCACCTGCATCATGCCGTGCCCGGGGTGCGCCTCGGGTGGCTGCTGTTGGGCTATCTGCTCGGGCTCCCGGCGGGCCTGTGGTTCCTGATCCGCGCCCCCGAGGCCCTGGTGCTCGGCCTGCTCGGACTGTTTCTGATCATATTCGCGCTGCTGTCGCTGAGTGGCCGTCAGCCCCGCGGGCGCTGGCTGCGCGAGCGCCGTCTGGCCATCGGCATGCTGTCCGGCGCCCTGGGCGCCGCCTACGGCACCAACGGACCGCCGGTGATCCTGCATGTCGGCGCCCACCCGGAATGGGGCAGCGATCGCCAGAAGGCGACGCTGACGCTGTTCTTTCTGTTCTCCGGCGGCCTGACGGCCGCGGCCCAGGGCGCGGGCGGGCTGCTGACGGGCCAGGTGCTGGTGCTGGCGCTCTGGTCCCTGCCGGTGCTGCTGGGCGGTGCGCTCGCGGGCGGGCGGCTGTACCGCCGGCTCGGCGAGCACGACTATCGGCGGCTGGTCTTGGCGCTGGTGCTGTTGGCCGGCATGCTGCTGCTGGCGCGGGCGGCCGGCGGCGGCTGAACCGAGACGCCCGCCCACGCGACGGCATCGTTGTCGCTTGGCGGTGCAGACTGCCGAATCCACTTCCAATACCGATCTTCCATGCCAATACAACCGCTACGCACCTTCTACGATGGTCTCCTGGAACAGCTCCAGCAACGCTGGAAGCCGCCGGCCCATGCGCCGCGCAGCAAGCGTGCCTACCGCTGCCGCTGCGGCCATGCGATCTTTTTTCTGAACAGCCGCTGCCTCGGCTGCGAGTCGCCGTTGGGCTATGCGCCGTTGCTCGGCGACCTGCGTGCCCTCGAGCCCGGCAGCGCCGAGGACCAGTGGCGGCTCGCCGGGGCCGAGGCACGCGGCGACTATCGGCGCTGCGCCAACTTCGACTCCCCCGCCGGCTGCAACTGGATGATCCCGGTGGACGACCCCGAGCCGTTCTGCCTGGCCTGCCGGATGAGCCGCACCATCCCGGACCTCGACGACGCCGACAACGCCGACAACGCCGGCTGGTGGCGGGCCATCGAGGCCGAGAAGCGGCGTCTGATCTCCCAGCTCCTCGGCATGGGCCTGCCGGTGGAGCCCCGCGACGATGAGCATCCCTCCGGCCTGGCCTTCGATCTGCTGCGCACCACCGCCGACGGCCCGCCGGTGATGACCGGCCACGCCAACGGGCTCATCACCATCAACATCGAGGAGGCCGACGACGCCACCCGCGCGCGCATCCGCACCCAGCTGCACGAGCCCTACCGGACGCTGCTCGGACACTTCCGCCACGAGATCGGCCACTACTACTGGGACCGGCTGGTGCGCGACAGCCATTGGCTCGAGCCCTTCCGCGGCCTGTTCGGGGACGAGCGCGCCGACTACGCCGCGGCCATCAAGGCCAACTACGCCGACGGCCCGCCGCCGCAGTGGCGCAACCACCACATCAGCGCCTACGCCAGCAGCCACCCCTGGGAGGACTGGGCCGAGACCTGGGCCCACTACCTGCACATCCTCGACAGCCTGGACACCGCCGTCGCCCATGGTCTCGACGCCGCCGACCTGGAGCTGACCATCACCCCGTTCTGCCGCGACGACCTCTACGCCCCCGACGACCCCGGCGCCGAGCGCTTCCTGCTGCTGCTCAACGCCTGGATCGAGCTGGTCACCGTCCTCAACGAGATGGCCCGCAGCCTCGGCCAGCCGGACTTCTATCCGTTCGTCATGCCCCGCGCGGTGGTGCGCAAGCTCCATTTCATCGCGCTGGTGGTCGGGGATCGGGCGGCGCGGCCCGGCTCGGAACAGGCCGCGCCGTCCGCAAGCTGACCGGCAGGCCTGCCCTGCGCCGGCGCCTGCGGGAACTCCCGCTGGCCGGTCAGCGCCCCAGCCCGCGCTGGGCGTTGACGAAGGCCTCGACGAAGGGCTCGGCCGGGCGCTCGAGCAGGTCCGGCGCCGGGCCGAGCTGGATGATCCGCCCGCCGCGCAGCAGCACCAGGCGGTCGCCGAAGTGGACGGCCTCGGCCAGGTCGTGGGTCACCAGCAGCACGGTCTTGCCCAGGCGCTGGAAGATGGCCTTCAGCTCTTGCTGCAGCTCGACGCGGACCATGGGGTCGAGGGCGCCCAGGGGCTCGTCGAGCAGCAGCAGGTCCGGGTCGAGCATCAGCGCGCGCATCAGCGCCGCGCGCTGGCGCTGGCCGCCGGAGAGCTCCAGCGGGTAGCGCGCCAGCAGCGCCTGCGGCAGCCGGGCCAGTTCGGCCAGCTCGGCCAGGCGCGCCTCCCGCCGGGCGCCATCCCAGCCCAGCTCCTGCGCCATCAGGGTGACGTTGCGACGGATACTCAGATGCGGGAACAGGCCGCCCTCCTGGATCACGTAGCCCATCCGCAGTCTTGCCGCGCGCAGCGTCTGTGGGGCCAGCGGCGCGCCTTCGAACCAGACCCGGCCGGTGGTGGGCAGGATCAGCCCGGCGGCCAGGCGCAGCAGCGTGGACTTGCCGCAGCCGCTGGGGCCGATCAGCACCGTGGTCTGCCCCTCGGGACAATCGAGATCGATCCCCGCGAGGGCGGTCGCGTCGCCGTAGCGTTTCTCTACCGCGTCGAAATGGAGCATGGAGACGTCGGAACCTTAGGAAGAATTCAAAAACAACGTGAACATGTCAACTCGTTGTCGTTGTCGTTGTCGTTGTTTGTCGTTGTCGTTGTCGTTGTCGTTGTCGTCGTCGTCGTCGTCGTCGTCGTCGGATCCTCGGGCGCAGCGGTCTTAGAGCACCAGCACCAGCACCAGGATCAGCGCGCCCAGCGCCAGCCGATAGATCACGAACGGCAGCATGCTGATGCGCTCGATGAAGCGCAGGAAGAAGTGGATGGTGACATAGGCCAGCAGGAACGACAGCAGCGCGCCGAGGCCGAGGGAGGGCCAGTCCACCGGCTCGGCGGCCTCGAGCAGGTCCTTGGTGGCGATCAGCCCGGCCATGATGATGGTGGGGATCGACAGCAGGAACGAGAAGCGCGAGGTGGCCTGTCGGGTCAGCCCCAGGAACAGCCCCGCGGTCATGGTCGCGCCGGAGCGGGAGGTGCCGGGGATGATGGCGAAGGCCTGAAAGCAGCCGATGATCAGGGCCGCCCGCCAGTCCAGGGCATATTCGTCGCGGCGGCGCGTGCCGATGGCGTCGGCGAGCCACAGCAGCAGCCCGAAGCCGATGGTCGGGCCGGCGATCATCACCGCGAGGGTCTGCGGGTCCTGTCGCAGCAGTTCCAACAGCAGCTTCAGCGGCAGGCCCAGTACCAGCAGCGGCAGCGTCGCGACGATGATCATCCAGCCGAGCCGGGCGTCTTGGTCCACGCCCTTGCCGGCGACGGCGCGCAGCATGGAGCCGGCGATGGCGATGAGTTCACGGCGGAAGTAGAGCATCACCGCCGCCAGCGTGCCCAGATGCACCGCGACATCGAAGGCCAGGTCCTGCAGCTCGAAGCCGAACAGCAGCGGGGTAAGGATCAGGTGGGCCGAGCTGGAGATCGGCAGGAACTCGGTCAGGCCCTGGACGCAGGCGAGGAGGGCGATCTGTAGGCTGTCCACGGCGGGGTTGGCTCCTGGTTTGGACAATGGGCGCGGCAGTATACAGGCGGCGGGCGGGGAGGGCGGGGGCCTGTGCCGCCGGTGGGGTCGTCTTGCCGGAGTGCGGTGGGCGACACGCCGGATGGGACTGCGCCGGCGGGCTGTAACCCTTGGTAACAACTTCGGGCGAATCCGTCGCAATCTATATATAAGTATCAGCTAATATTGTTTGGTATCTAAAGCCGTATTGACGAGGATTCGATGATGACTTCCATCCTGACCGCCGGCGGAATGAGCCTCCTGCTGCTGTCTGCGGCGGAACTGGCCCCGGCACCGTCCGCCGGCGCCATGGTTTCCAGCGGCCAGTCCGTCGCCGTCGACGGCGGCGTCGATCCGCGGGGCCCGGTGCTGGCAATCATCCACGAGCGGGCTGGTCAAGATGCGTCGGTCAAGCCCTAGAAAAACTGCGCCCGGGTGACATAGACGAGCCCTGGTCGTTGTCGTTGTCGACGTCGAGTCCGCGCACGACAACGATTTCGGATGACGGACGCTCTCCACGTCACCGTATCGTGCTCTAGGTGACCGAAAAAGAAGGTCTTTTCTGGGCTAGGAGAGACCGCCCGAGCGACCGCTTTTTCATCGCTGAATTGCGTCCCATCATTGCAAACCCCGATTCCCCACGTGGATCGACCCTTCGTCGGGATTATCGGCGCCTTCTGGGTCGGGCGGACCAAGGGGTGCGCTATAGTCGTCGCCTAGACCGACGCCGATCAGCCCGCGGGTACGGTCGTTTAAGGATGTTAAGGACGGAGGACGCCCAGCGCGGGCAAATCATAAGCATAAGGTGTCCAAGTGACGTCGACGCATGGGGCTCAGCCCAGGGCATTTCCCGTTCGGTCCAAGGGCCGCTCCTTCAGCCCCCGCCGCCTGTGGGCCGATGCGCCTGCGGCCTCCCCGCGTTCCAGTCAGGCCCGCGCGCCTAGCCGGCCCGTTCAATCCTGCGTCGGCTCCCGGCGCAAGGTCGCATCGCCCGGACTGATCGCGCTGATCGCACCGCTGCTGATGCTCGGGGCCGCAGCAGCGTCGGCGACCACCCTCAACGTGACCAAGACCAACGACGTCGCCGACAACAGCGTCGGCTTCGGTGAGAGCTATTGGTACACCATCAACTATGAGTGCTCGACCATCGACGAGCCCGCCTGTACCGGTGCCGAGATCACCGACCAGATCCCCGAGGGCCTGGAACTGCTGCAGGCAGTGGGTGAGGACGCGATCGCGGATACCAGCAGCTTCGCACAAGACCGCACCATTCGCTTCACCTTCGACTATGACGGCGTCGCGGATGGCGGTATCCCCGACGGCAGCAGCGCGCAAGTCCTGATCCAGGTCAGGCTGCAATCCGAGCTGGACCCGGGCATCACCCAGATCTCCAACACCGCGGTCTCAACCGTCACCAACCTGAACGGGCAGGACGACAGCGATACCGACCTGCTCGGCGTCGACCCGCTGCCGGACCCGGTCTGGTCGGTCGCGAAGACCGTCAACAGCGGTCAGGACGAGGTGGAGCTGGCGCGCGACGCCACCTACCAGATCCAATTCTGCCTCGCGTCCGGCTACGGCGACCTGACCGATTACCAGATCATCGATCGCCTGCCCGAGGACGTGGCCTCCGCGGACGTCTCGAACATTAGCGATGGTGGTGTCCTCTCCGGCGGCGACGGCCAGCAGACCATCACCTGGACCCTATCCCTGGCCTACGCCGAGCCCCCGGTGTGCGAGACGGTGAGCTACACCCTGGTCTATCCCGACGACAACGCCAACGATGTGTGGGACCGCAACCCCACGCTGACCAGCGTGACCAACGAGGGTGAGGTCAAGGACAGCGAAGGCACGGAGCTGGTGGATTTCGAGCTGACCCACGCACTTGTCCCGTTCGGCCAGAACCTCAACACCGTTGGCCAGAAGGTTGCCCGGAGCTTGGTGGGCGGGAACACTGTGGACGGCAGCACCTGGCTCCTGGACGGGGGCGCCTACTACGATTCCGACGGCGCCGATGCCTTCGATGGCAACGCCGAACTCTGGTTTGATGTCGACATCGTCGAAGGCGGTCGCAACGTCGTGCTGGAGGCGCTGCGGGTGACCGACACCTTCGGCCCCACCGGGACCACGCCGGTGCGCATCGGCAGCGTCGATGCCGACACCGATGTGATCACCATCCCCGGCCATGGCTTCACGGACGGCCAGCGGGTGAAGTTCCTCGACCTCAACGGCAGCGTCGGCGGCTTGACATCGAATCATCGCTATTACGTCGAGGTGCTCGGCGACGACAGCCTGCGCATGCTTGAGGAGCGCGGCGACGGTGATGCCATCGAGCTGGGCGCGACGAGCGGCGATACCGCCCTTGCCCCGTTGCCGCTGCCCGTGGTCATCCGAGCTATCGGCGGCGCCACCGGTAACATCCTGTATGCGAGCGGCCATGTGCTGCCTCCCTGGGGCGAGGAGATCGCCGAAGGCATGGCGGTGCGCTACCGCCAGGCCGGCGACAACCCCATCAACGGCCTCGTCGACGGCGGGGTCTACTACGTGCGCGAGCTTGCCGGTGGCAACAGCCAGGCCTTTGAGCTCAGCGCCACCCGTGGCGGGGATGTCCTGGACATCTCCACGGGTGCAGGGTCCGACCTGGACCTGTTCGTGCCGCTGCGCCGGCTGGAGCCCACGTCATTCACCACCGGCAGCTATGTCAACGCGCCCACGGGCATGACCGTTGACCTGCTGTATGCCACGTCGCCCACCATCAGCTCCGGCTCGCCGGACAGCGCGTTCACGCGCTATGAGGGCACCGGCTTCCCGTTCGCTGCGACGGCGAACGCCGAGATCAGCGTCGCGGATGACCTGGGGCTTACCAGCGGCGAGATCACGGGCGTGCGCTGGCGCTTCAACCTGGCCGCGGACACCACGCTGCCGACGGACTTCGCGGCCGACGTCGCGCCACGGGTCTACGCCGACCTGCTCGGCTCCCTGGACGGCGGCATCGATGCTGCCCCCGAAGCCTTCGTGCGCAACTGCGTCCTGCACTACCGGACATCCGGTTTCGACGGCAGGACCGGGACCAGCAAAGAGGTCTGCCGCACGCTGTTCGCCCGCGGTCCGCGGCGCCCGCTGTGGGTCGAGAAGAACCGCATCGGCAGCGGCACCTTCGTCTCCGACGGCACCGAAACCTACGGGACGCTGGACTTCTCGCTGACCCTGGGCGCCGACGCCGATTACGGCCTGGACCCCTTGCGCGACCTGGAACTCCAGAATCCGGTCTTCTACGACCTCCTGCCGGCAGGGCTGGAGTATGTCGGCTGGACCCTGACCGCGAACGACAGCGGCATCGCCGATGTGAACGTCCCGACCCCCGTTGAGGACACCGGCTGGACCGGCAGCGGCACCCTGCTGCGTTGGACCTTCACCGACAGCTTCCAGCCCGGCGAGACCATCACCGGCACCCTGCAGACGCGGCCCGTGGATGACGACTTCACCCTCGGTACCGAGAACACCCCGCTCAGCAACCAGCTCGCCGGCAAGCCCGGCGACGATGATCCGTTCTATTGTCCGTCGGCCGACGATGAGGGCGTGGAGACCGGCAGCGTCGACGATGCAGACGACATCGACAACGACGGCGACGTCGAAGACCAGCTCTGCACCGACAGCGTATCGATCACGGTGCGCGCCCCGCGCCTGACCATCGAGACCGACAAGATCAACCAGACCGGCAGCGTCGGTCACGGCCAGAGCGCCACCATGCAGGTCAGCTTCCAGGCCACCGGCACGGCAGGCAAGGACTTGGCGCTGGTCAACCCGGTGCTGACGGATGTGCTGCCGGCGGGGTTGGAGTACGTCGACGGCAGCTGGCAGCTGGTCGGCGGGGCCGCAACCCCCACCTTCGAGCCCGACGTCGACGCGGGCACCGGCCGGACCCGACTGCGCTGGAGCTGGAGCAGCGCGGTCAACGGCGGCACCGACCACAGCTTCGCCATCGGCGATGATCCGGTGGTCATCAGCTATCAGGTCCGCGTGCCCCTGGGTACACCCGAGGGCGACTACACCAATGCCGTCTATGTCCTGCCTGCGGACAATGCCTCCGGCGATGCGCCGTTCTTCTGCGGCGACGACGACACCGACACCATCCCGGCCAACAGCTCCCGCGACACCGATGCGTTCGATGGCGACGAAGACGGCAGCACCGCCGACTTCGCCTGTACCACATCCACCGACATCCCCGTCCTGCCCCTGCCGCAGCTGCTCTCCGAGAAGCTGGTCCGCGGCCAGCTCGACGATCAATACCATAAGTACCCCGAGTCCGGCTTCACCATCCCGGGCGGCGACATCGACTACCGCATCCGCATCACCAACGGCGGCAACGTGGTGATGACCGATTTCGTGCTCGTGGACATCCTGCCCTATGTGGGCGACACCCAGGTCAACAGGCCGGAGAAGGCGCGGCTCAGCCAATGGCGCCCGGTGCTGACCGGCCCGATCACCACGCCCGAAGGCGCGACCGTCTACTACTCCACCTCATCCAACCCCTGCCGCGGCGAGATCAACCCGGATGATGTGGATGTGGACCCCTGGCCGGATGACTGCGACCAAGACCCTTGGAGCCTGAGCTTCCCGATCGACTCGACCAGGGTGCGCGCGGTACGCTTCCATTTCGCGACCACGACCATCGACCCGCAGGACAGCCTGCTGCTGAGCTTCCCGATGATCGCCCCGGTGGACGCCCCCGAGGGGCCGATCACTTGGAACAGCTTCGCCTACGTCGCCGACCGCGACGACGGCGGCACCGACCTGCTGCCGGCGGAGCCGCGCAAGGTCGGCATCGAGGTCGAGTACATCCCCAACGACTACGGCGACCGGGTCTGGCTCGATGCCAACAAGAACGGCATCCAGGATGCGGGCGAGGTGGGCATCAACGGCATCGCGGTGTCCATCTACGACGCCGGCGCCGATCTCGCGATCGGCGGCACCGACGACCGCTTCCTGCGCTCCACCGTCACCTCCAGCGACACCCTCGGCAACGACGGACTCTACGAATTCGGCGACCTGCCGGACGGCAGCTACTATGCCGTCATCGATCCGCCGCCGAGCTACAGCATTTCGCCGGCCAATGAGACCGATGCCGACCCGGAGACCGAAGACGATCAGATCGACTCCGATTTCTTCCCGGCAACCGGTTTCGCCACCCATGTCGCCGCGCTGAGCGGTGCGGTCAGCGACCTGAGCTGGGATGCGGGTCTGTATCCGGCGGAGACGGCGTCCCTCGGCAACTACGTCTGGGTCGACAGCGACGAAGACGGCCAGCAGGACGAGAGCCTGCTCGCGGGCGTCAACGGCGTCGAGGTCGAGCTGTTCGATGCCGGCGGCGACGGCGAGATCGGCGGCGGTGACGACAGCTCGGTCGGCACCACCACCACGGCCAACGACGGCGACGGCAACCCGGGCTTCTATCTGTTCGATCAACTGCCCGCCGGCGACTACTATGTCGTGTTCGCGCTGCCGGCCTCCGCCAGCGGCTTCACCACCTCTCCCCCCGAGATCGACGATGCCGTCGATTCCGATGCCGACACCGGCACCGGCGCCACGCCCGTTGTCCAGCTTGAGGTCGGCGACTACAACCGCGACCTCGACGCCGGCCTGATCCGCGAGAGCGGCCCGCTGGCCCTCGGCAACCAGGTCTTCCGCGATCTGGACAACGACGGTCTGTTCGAGCCCGACGACGGCGAATTCGGCATCGACGGCGTCAAGCTCAACCTCTATCTCGACACCGGCAGCGACAGCGCATTCTTCGCCACCACCCAGACCAACACCCTGGCCGGCGAGGCCGGCAGCTACCTGTTCGAGAGCCTGCCCGCAGGCGACTACATCGTCGAGGTCGACCCCTCCAACTTCGAGCCCGGCGGCGTGCTCGACGGCTTCCAAAGCAGTACCGGCGACGCCGGACAGACGACCGGCGATTCCGAGCCCGCACCCGACCCGAACGTCGACGACGACGACAACGACGACAACGGCACCGACGACGGCGCCGCAACCGGCAGCGGCGGCATCGTCTCCGCCGCCATCACGTTGGCGGAGGATGCCGAGCCCGATGCCGGCGGCAATGCCAACTACCGCCTCGACTTCGGCCTGGTGGCCCCGGCCATCGGCGATTACGTCTGGATCGACAGCACCGACGACGGCATCCAGGACACGGCGGAATCCGGCCTCAACGGCGTCGGTGTCTTGCTCTACCAAGACCTGACCGGCGACGGCTTCGATACCGACGACCTGCTGCTGCGCACCGCGACCACCGCCAACGACGTCAACGCCAATGCGGGCTGGTACCTGTTTGACGGCCTCGATGCCGGGGTGGATTACATCATCCGCTTCGATCGGCCGGTGAGCTACGACTTCAGCGCGCGCAACGTCGGCGGTGACGACGGCCTCGATTCCGACGCCTACGCCGACGAGGCCGGCGGCGATGAAGAGGGCGTGACGGTTCCATCGGGCGAGACCCCGGTCAATCTGGCCTTCGATACGGTCGACACCAGCTGGGATGCGGGCCTGGTGCCGCGCACCACCGCCGCCCTCGGCAACTTCGTCTGGTTCGACGAGAACGAGGACGGCGACCAGGACGAGGGCAACGCCCAGGGTCTGAACGGCATCACCGTCAACCTGTACAAAGACGACGGCGACGGTGTAGCCGAGCCGGGCGTCGGCACGGGCAGAGATGGCGAGCCTGAAGCGACCACCACCACCGCCGACGACATCCGCGGCCGACCGGGCTACTACCTGTTCGACGAGCTGACCACCTCGGACGCCTGGTATGTGGAATTCGTCCTCGACGGCCGCAGCACCTTCACCAGCACCGACAGCGGCACCGACGACGACACCGACTCCGATGCCGACCCGACCCGCGACGGCGACCCGCAGACCGCCACCACGGCGATCATCGACGACCTCACCGCCGGTGAGTACGACGACAGCCTCGATGCCGGCGTCATCGTCGCCTTCGACTTCGGCGACCTGCCCGAGACCGGCACCACCTTCAAGACCACGCTGACCCGCAACGGCGCCCGCCATATCCTCAGCGACACCGCCACCACCCTCGGCCCCAGCGTCGACGCCGAGCTCGACGGTGAGCCGGACGCCGCCGCCCTTGGAGACGACGATGCGGGCACCCTGGCCGACGACGAAGACGGCATCGTCTTCATCGATCCGTTGGCTCAGGGCAGCGACGCCGACATCCAGGTGATCGCCGGTGGTACCGGCGTGCTCAACGCCTGGGCCGATTGGAACGGCGACGGCGACTTCGGCGCCGACGAGCGCATCTTCACCGACGAGCCGCTGGTTGCCGGCACCCAGGACAAGCAGATCGCCGTGCCCGAGAGCCTGTCGGTGACCGCGCCGACGTTGATCAACCTGCGCTTTCGCATGACCGCCGCCGAGGATCAAGGCGGCGACCAGCCCTATGGCGTCGCCGACAACGGCGAGGTCGAGGACTATCAGCAGTACGTCCTGCCGGGCGCCAACGCCACCGCCACCTACGACTACGGCGATCTGCCCGAGACGGCGCTCAGCTCCAGCGCGGTCGATACCGGCAGCGACCGGATCACCGTGCCTGGCCATGGCTTCTCGGTCGGGGACCGGCTGGTCTACCGGGCCGCCGCCACGGCCATCGACGGCCTCGCGGACGCTCAGGCCTACTACGTGGTCGCCGTGGACGGCGACCAGATCCAGCTCGGCGACACCGCCGGCGGCAGCGCCATCGATCTGGCCAGCAGCCCGACCGGCGACACCCTCGGCTACACCCCCTATCCGGTGAGCTTCAACAACGACGGTGCGCGCCATGCCATCGTCACCGACGTGCACCTGGGCGCCGGCATCGATGCCGAGACCGACGGTCAGCCATCGGCCATCGCCCAGGGCGACGACGACAACGGCACCGTGGACGATGAGGACGGCGTAAGCTTCGTCGACGGCCTGGAGCCGGGCCAGAATGCCGCGATCAAGGTCACCGCCAGCGCGGCCGGCAAGCTCTACGGCTGGGCCGACTGGAACGACGACGGCGACTTCGACGACGCCAACGAGCAGATCTTCGACGGTACGACCAGCCTCACCGGCAGCAATACCACCGACACCCTGCAGATCGCCGTGCCCGCCGATGCGGCCAGCACCACCACCGCCATCAACATCCGCTTCCGCTATGTCACCGCCAACGCGGTGGGCGGCGACACCCCCAACGGCTTCGCCAGCGACGGCGAGGTGGAGGACTACCAGGTCCGCCTCGACTTCGGCGACCTGCCGGAGGCGATGAACAACACCCTCGCCGCCGAGAACGGCGCCCGCCACCTGCTCGACGGCGCCACCTATCTCGGCACCGGCGTCGACGCCGAATTCGACGGCCAGGAAAGCCCGGATGCCGACGGTGACGACATCAACGGCACGCCGGATGACGAGGACGGCATCGTCTTCATCACGCCCCTGACCGAGGGCTCGAACGGGAGCGGCGGACGCCAAGCCAGCGTTCAGGTCCAGGCCGGCAGCGACGGCATCCTCAACGCCTGGATCGACCTCGACGGCGACGACAGCTTCGAGGCGGGGGAGCAGCTGATCAGCGATAGGGCGATCACTGCCGGCATCGCCGACTACAGCTTTACGCTACCGGAACAGATCGACCAGCTCGAAGACCCCCTGGTCACCAACGCCCGCTTCCGCTTCACCGCCCAAGACGACGACAACGGCGACAGCCCCGTCGGCATGGCCGACACCGGCGAGGTCGAGGACTACCGGGTCATCGTCGAGCCGAGCGACCACGGCGCCACCGGCGCATTCGACTTCGGCGACCACATGGACGACTACGGCACCACCATCCGCAGCGGCGGCGACGGTGCCCGCCACGTCATCGTCTCCGGGCTCAGCCTCGGCGCGAGCATCGACGGCGAGACCGACGGCGTGCCCAGTGCCGACGCCAGCGGCGACGGCGACGACGAGGACGGTATCGCCTTCACCGACGACCTACGCAAGGGTGGCACCAGCGACGTCGTCGTCAACGCCCCGTCCGGCGGCGTGCTGAACGCCTGGGCCGACTGGAACGGCAGCGATGGCTTCGAGCCCGGCGAGGAGGTCTTCATCAATCAGACCCTCGGCAACGGCGACAACGCGCTGTCGATTACCGTCCCGTTGAACGCCACGGTCACCGGCAACGTCAACCTGCGCTTCCGTCTCACCAGCGCCACCGGCCTCGGCGGCGACTCCCCCACCGGCTACGCCAACGACGGCGAGGTGGAGGACTATCAGGTCCAGATCTTCGCGGCCTCCGGCACGGTTTGGGATTACGGCGACCTGCAGGACGACAACACCGCGGCGACCTATCCCACCGACAACACCACCACCAACGGTCTGCCGGCGCGGCACATCCTCGACGGCAGCACCTACCTCGGTGCCAGTGTGGACGACGAGACCGACGTCGATACCGCGGCCAGCACCGCGGCCAACGTCGACGACACCACCGGCAGCCCGGACGACGAGGACGGCGTCTACTTCGCCAGCCCCTTCACCCAAGGCATGGCCGATGCCGAGGTTCGTATCGACGCCTCGCAATCCGACGGCGTGCTAAACGCCTGGGCCGACTGGGATCACGACGGCAACTTCGACGGGACCGGCGAGCACATCATCGTCAACGGCAGGACTGCCAACGGTGGCAGCGGTGATCTCGACAGCTTCACCTTCGCGGTACCCGCCGACGCAACGCTCGGCACCGTCAACCTGCGCTTCCGCTACGTCAGCAGCTTCGGCACCGGCGGCGACGACTGGGCCGGCCAGGCCTCCGACGGCGAGCTCGAGGACCATCAGTGGACCGTGCTGCCGGTCAACTCCGGCGTCCTGTTCGACTATGGCGACCTGCCCGAGGACGGCACCCAGTTCAACACCATCCTGATCAACGACGGCCCGCGCCATGTCATCGAGAACACGAGTCCGATCAATGGCATCTACCTGGGCGCTGGCGTCGATGCCGACAGCGACGGCCAACCGGCCACCGCCAACGGGGAAGATGCCGTCGGCGACGACACCGACACCGAGTTGGACGACTTCGACGACGAGGACGGCGTTTCGAGCTTCCCGGTCCTACACCTCACCGATGGTGGCCAGACCTACAGGGTCACGCTGACGGCGACCAATAACCTCAACAACGGCCAGACCGGCGCCGGCGAGGACCAAGCCGCGACCCTGGTCGGCTGGATCGATTTCGACGGTAGCGGGACCTTCGATGTCAACGAGTCCGCGTCGATCAGCGTGCCGCATGGCACCGTCGCCGGCAGTGTCGACCTGGACTTCACCGTTCCCGGTGATATCGAGGACAGCGATCCGACGGATCTCATCTACGCCCGCTTCCGGCTGACGACCGACCCGGCCGTCACGACGAGCACACCCGACGGCTACGCCTACGACGGCGAGGTCGAGGACTACCAGATTGTCGTCGAAGAGCCTGCGCTCGACGTGCGCGCCGACTTCGGCGACGCCCCGGACAGCTACGGCACCTTGGCCGGCAGCATTGGCGCCCGCCACGACGGGATCAGCACCAGTCTGCGCATCGGCGCCGATGTCGATGCCGACGAGGGCAACCGAGAACTCGGCACCGGCGCCGATGCCGACGACAACGCCGACGACCGCGACGATGAGGATGGCCTCATCTCCGCGCTGATCGGCCTCGGCAGCGCCGACACCGACTACAGCGTCCAGGTCCGCGTCACCAACCAGACCGCCAGCGCGGCGACGCTGATCGGCTGGATCGACTTCGACCGCGACGGCGCCTTCGATGCCGACGAGGCCGCGACCCAGACCATTGCCGCCGACACCGAGAACGGCACCGCCACGCTCGCCTTCAGCCTGCCCGACGACATCCGCCCGGGCCTCAGCTATCTGCGCCTGCGCCTGTCCACCGACGCTGCCCTCACCACCGCGACCCCGGCCGGGACGCTCCCCAACGGTGAGGTCGAGGATCACCCGCTGACCATCGAGGCCGAGTACGACTTCGGCGACCTGCCCGACAGCAATCTCGACTACAGCGCCTACTTCGGTGCGGCGCACATCATCACCGGTGCCGGCGACCCCGGCGACGACCTGCCGCCGCTGCGTCTCGGGGCGGCGGTGGACGAGGAGGGCGCCCACCAGCCGAGCGCCGATGCCGATGGCGACGACACGGCCGGCGATACCCCGGATGACGAAGACGGCATCACCTTCACCCGGCCGCTGGTGGCCGGCGAGCGCGGACTTGTGGACATCACCCTGTCCGCGGCCGGCTATCTCAATGCCTGGGCCGACTTCGACCGCGACGGTGTCTTCAGCGAAGGCGACGAGCGTATCTTCGAGAGACAATTCATCAGTGCCGCCGGCACCACCGAATTGGCGTTCCAGGTGCCGAGCGACGCCGCTGCCGACAGTACCTATTTCCGCTTCCGCATCACCGAAGACGAAGATGAAGTCGGTGAAGACGACGGCGGCACCAGCCCCACCGGCATCGCCAACAACGGCGAGGTCGAGGACTACGTCCAGCGCGTCTTCGCAGAAGATACGACATTCGACTTCGGCGACCTACCCGATCCCGGCTTCCCGACCCAATACCTCAGCGACGGCGCCCGCCATGTGATCGGCGGCGTCGCGCTCGGCACCGTGGATGCCGACACCGACGGCATAGACCCGCAGGGCCAGCAGAGCCCGCTGGCCGATGGCGACGACAACGACGGCTCGGATGACGAAGACGGCGTGGTCTTTACCAGCCCGCTGGTGGCGGGCGCCGCAACGACCCTCACCGTCAACGCGACCGCGACCGGCGTGCTCAACGCCTGGGTGGACTTCAACGACGACGGTGACCTGGACGATCCGGGCGAGCAGGTCTTCTCCGAGCCCTCGACGACGCTGGTCGCCGGCGCCAACGCACTGGAGTTTGATGTCCCGTCAGCTGCCGCGGTCAACGACGACACCTTCATGCGCTTCCGCGTCACTGCGCTCGCAGGGCAGGGCGGCGCCAGCCCCGCCGGGCTCGCCGAGACCGGCGAGGTCGAGGACTATGTGCTGCGGCTCTATCCCGAGGATACCCAGCTTGATTTTGGCGACCTGCCCGAGGACGGCAGCCTGGCCACGACCCTCTACACCGACGGCCCGAGCCATGTGCTCGACGGCGCCACCTACCTCGGCGCCGCCATCGACGCGGAGTTGAACGGTCAGCCAAACGCCACCGCCAGCGGTGATGACGGCGCCGGCAGCGTCGCCGACGACGAGGACGGCGTGCTGTTCCTGACCCCGCTGGCACAGGGCACCCAGGCCAGCATCCAGGTCACCGCGGCCAGCGCCGGCTATCTCAATGCCTGGATCGACTTCAACGGCGACGGCGACTTCGACGATACCGACGAGTATCGGATCATCGAGCACCGGTTCACCGACGCCGGCACCGAGACCTTGAGCTTCGCGGTGCCGAGTGGCCTTGGGATCAGCGCCCCGACGCTGGCCAACATCCGCTTCCGCTTCACCGCCGACACCGGCGCCATCGATGGCGCGGCGCTGCCGACTGGCCCCGCCGACAACGGTGAGGTCGAGGACTACCAGCAGTACGTGCTGCCGGCGGCCACCAACACCTTCGACTTCGGCGACCTGCCGCAGACGGCCCGGGTCAACGACGAGGGCATCAACGCGGACAACGAACGCATCAAGTTCAGCTATGCGCATGGGCTGCAAGTCGGCGATATCGTCGTCTACCAAGAGGGGACGAGCGGGATCGAGCCGCTGGTGGACGGGCGTGCGTACTACGTCGAGTGGACGAACGGCACCCGCCTTCGGCTCTCGAACACGGCCGGCGGCTCGGCCATCGATCTGACCACCGGCGGCGCCGACAACAGCTTCAGCTACCTCGACTACTCGGTCACGCTGGACAACGACGGCGCCCGCCATGCCATCGTCGATGGAACCCATCTCGGCGGCAGTGTCGATGGCGAGGACGACGGTCAAGCGTCCACCGATACCCGCGGCGATGACACCGCCCTGACCCCGGACGACGAGGACGGCGTCACCTTCATCGACGGTCTGACGCCCGGCGAGCTGGCCGCGATCAGCGTCGCGGCCAGCACCGGCGGCGTGCTCAACGCCTGGGCCGATTGGAACAACGACGGCGACTTCGACGACACCGATGAGCAGATCTTCAGCGAGCAGGGTCTGAGCGCCGGCACCAATCCGCTGAACATCGACGTGCCCGGCAGCGCCGTCAGCGCCACCGAGGCCATCCACCTGCGCTTCCGCTTCACCACCGCCACCGCCGTCGGCGGCGACACCCCGAAGGGCTTCGCCAGCGACGGCGAGGTCGAGGACTATCGGGTGAGCTTCGACTACGGCGACCTGCCCGATCCGACCTTCCCGACCCTAGCCGCCAACGATGGCGCCCGCCACCTGCTTGACGACGCCACCTGGCTGGGTAGCAGCGTCGATGCCGAATTCGACGGCGTCAACAGCATCGATGATGCCGACGGCGACGACTCGGCTGGCAGCGACGACGAGGACGGCATCCTCTTCATGACGCCGCTCACCGAGGGCACCACGGCCACCCTGCGCGTCACCGCCAACGGCGATGGCGTGCTGAACGCCTGGATCGATTTCAACGGCGATGGCCAGCTCGAAGAGGGCGACGAGCGCATCTTCGACGACCTGGCCCTGACCGGCGGCACCATCACCGACCGGACCTTCAGCGTCCCGGCAGGCATCACCGATCTGGTCAACCCCGGCGACAAGCGCCTGACCTATATTCGCTTCCGCTACACCGCAACGGATACCGACGGCGGCGACAGCCCCATCGGCATGGCCGACACCGGCGAGGTGGAAGACTACGTCCAATACCTGCTCGCCGATAACGCCAGCAACGGCTTCGACTTCGGCGACCACGACGACGGCTATGGCACCACCATCGGCACCGGCGGCGACGGCGCCCGCCATGCCATCGTGCCCGGCTTCTCCCTCGGTGCGAACATCGACGCCGAGACCGACGGCCTCCACAGCAGCGACGCCTTGGGCGATGACGACGACGGCACGCCAGACGACGAGGACGGCGTGACCTTCACCGACGCACTGCGCAAGGGCGGTACCAGCGACATCCTGGTCAACGTCACCGGCGGCAGCGGCGTGCTCAACGCCTGGGCCGATTGGGACGGCGACGGCGTCTTCGACGACTCCGAGGAGAGCGCCGAGCGGCTGTTCACCGATGAGCCTGTCATGGCCGGCAGCAACGCAGTGAAGATCACCGTGCCCGTGGATGCCGCCGTCACCGGCAACGTCAACCTCCGCTACCGCTTCACCAGCGCGACCGCCGTCGGCGGCAACACGCCCACCGGCTATGCCAGCGACGGCGAGGTCGAGGACTACCAGGTTTCGATCATCGAGCCGGTGAGCCAGGTTTGGGACTACGGTGACCTGCCGGACGACCAGAGCACCGGGACCGACAGCTACCCGACCGACAACGACGACGCCAACGGCCTGCCGGCCCGCCACCTCAAAGACGTTGCGATCTACCTCGGCACCGCCGCCATCGACACCGAGACCGACGGCGCCCCCAGCGCCAATGCCGATGGCGATGACAGCGCCGACACCGACGACGAGGACGGCATCTTCTTCGCGACGCCGTTCACGGCCGGCATGGGCAACCTTCAAGACGTCGATCCAGCCGAGATCCGCGTCGTCGCGAGCCAAACCGATGGCGTGCTCAACGCCTGGGCCGACTGGAATGACGACGGCGATTTCGACGGCAGCGGCGAGCATATCGTCGTCAACGGCATCACCTCCGGTACCAACGACGACGGGACCAGCACCTTCACGTTCAACGTGCCGACCGATGCGGTCGCCACCGACGGCCACCAGGTCAAGCTGCGCTTCCGCTACGTCAGCAGCGTCGGCACCGGTGGCGACGACTGGGCCGGCCAGGCCTCCGACGGTGAGGTCGAGGACTATGTGCGTCCTGTCTACCCGGCCGGCAGCGGTGACCGCTACGACTTCGGCGACCTGCCGGACGATGACGCGACCTTCTACACCAGTCTGCTGCTCGACGGCGCCCGCCATGTGATCGAGGACGAGGACGGGAATGCCTTGCAGATCGGCGCCGCCATCGATGCGGAGACCGACGGCGCCCCGAGCACGGCCGCCGATGGTGACGACTTGGCCGGCGACTCGCCGGATGACGAAGACGGCATCACCGCCTTCCCGACCCTGCGCCTGACCGACGGCGGCACCACCTATACGCTGCCCGTGCCGGTGGTGAACACGCTCGACAACGACCGCGGCGATCCGGCGGTCGAGAACCCCGACGCGACCCTGTTCGGCTGGATCGACTTCAACCGTGACGGCGACTTCGATGCCGGCGAGGCGGCAACCCCGGCGACCGTGACCAACGGCACCAGCGGCTCGGTCAATCTGGTCTTCAACGTCCCCGGCGACATCGATGCCGGCGATACCGGTTTGAGCGACGGCCTGGCCTACGCGCGCCTGCGCCTGACCACCGACCCGGCGGTCAGCGCCAGCACCCCCACCGGCGAGGCCTGGGACGGCGAGGTGGAGGACTACCGAGTCAACATCGAAGAGCCGGCGCGCGACAACAACACCCGCGCCGACTTTGGTGACGCCCCCGACAGCTACGGGACCTACGGCGACACCGGCGCCCGCCACGACAACATCGATGCAGATCGGCTGGTTATCGGCACCGATGTGGACGCTGACGAAGACGCCCATGAGCCCCTCGACGGCAGCGGCGACGACAGCGCTGACCTGCGCGACGACGAGGACGGCGTCGATACCGCCGATCTCGTTAGCCTGATCGGCAGCGGCGACTCGGGTGCGACCCGCTCGCTAACGGTCACCGTGGCCAACACCACCACAAACGACGCCACGCTGGTGGGCTGGATCGACTTCGACCGCGACGGCCAGTTCCAGGCCGACGAAGGCGTCGGCGTCACGGTAGCGCCGAACGCCACCAGCGCCACGCTCGATTTCTTGGTGCCCGACGACGTCAAGCCGGGGGCCAGCTACCTGCGCCTGCGCCTGGCGCCGCAGGACGCGGGCCTGACCACCGCCGACCCCGCCGGCATCGTCGACGTGGCGCAGCAGCCCGGTGGTGAGGTCGAGGACTATGTCCTGACCATCGACACCGACGCCGATTTCGGCGACGTCCCGGCGGGCACCGACGGCGCTCCGGACTATTCCGCCTCCGGCGCCTTCAGTGCGTCGCATACCATCACCAGCGCGCTCTACCTGGGCGCCGGCGTCGATGCCGAGACCGCGCACCAGCCGAGCACCGACGCCGACGGCGACGACGACAACGACACCCATGCCAGCACCGCGATCAGCGATGACGAGGACGGCGTGGTCTTCACCCGCCCGCTGGTGGCCGGCGAGGCCGCCTACTTCGACGTCACCGCCTCCGAGGCCGGCGTGCTCAATGTGTGGCTCGACGCCGATGGCGACGGCTCCTTCGACGCCGGCGACTACCTGCTGCCCCAGCAGGCGTTGGATCCGGGTCTGAACGAGAACCTGACCTTCACCGTCCCGACCGACGCCACCGCCGACGGCAACGGCAACACCTACCTGCGCTTCCGCTTCACCAAGACCGCGGGGCAGGGTGGCGAGAGCCCCAGCGGCCCGGCCGTCAACGGCGAGGTCGAGGACTACGTCCAGCGCATCTTCGCAGAGAACACGACCTTCGACTTCGGCGACCTGCCGGAGACCGACACCAGCTACCCGACCCTGTATCAGAGCGGCGGTGCTTACCACCGAATCAGTGGCGTCACGCTGGGCGCGGTGGATGCCGACTCCGATGCCGAAGGCCCGCAGGGCCAGCCCACCCTCGGCGCCGACGGCGACGACACCGATGCGCAGGGCGATGACGAAGACGGCATCGTCTTCTGGAACCCGCTGGTGCGGGGCGCCAACATCGATATCACCGTCAACTCCAGCGGCGCCGGCTACCTCAGCGCCTGGATCGACTACGACAACGACGGCGAACTCGACGCTGGAGAGCGCCTCTTCCACGAGCAAGCGCTCGAGGCCGATGGCTCCACCGACCTGCAATTCACCGTGCCCGTCGACGCCACGGTCACCGACCAAGGCGTCGGCACCTACATGCGTTTCCGTGTCACCACCCACACGGGCGAGGGCGGCAATCTGCCCGACGGTGTCGCCGAAAGCGGCGAGGTCGAAGACTACGTGATGCGGCTGTATCCGAGCGGCACCTCCTTCGACCTGGGGGACCTACCGGAGACCGACACCGCGTTCCCGACCACGCTGTATCGCAATGGCGCCATCCACGTCATCGATGGCGCCACCTTCCTCGGCGAGCACATCGACGCCGAGTCCAACGGCCAACCCAACAGCACCGCAACGGGTGACGACGACGACAACCCCATCGACGACGAGGACGGCATCCAGTTCTTCAGCGCGCTGACCGAAGGCAAGGAGGCGCAGATCGACGTCATCGCCAGTGTCGACGGCATCCTCAACATGTGGGTGGACTTCGACGCCGACGGCGTCTACGAAACCGGCGAGCACGTCTTCCAGAACCTTGAGGTAGACCAAGGCGAGAAGGTCTATGGCGGGCCGCTGCCCGACAACCTGGGGCTGATCGAGCCCCAGCTCACCAACATCCGCTTCCGCTTCACCGACGAGCTCAACCAAGGCGGCGAGAACCCCTACGGCCCGGCCCTGAACGGCGAGGTCGAGGACTATCAGCAGTACATCCTGCCCGACAGCTTCTCCGATGAATTGGACTACGGCGACCTACCCCTAAGCTACGGCACGGACATCGCCAACGACGGCGCGCGGCACGGGCTCTCCCCCGGCCTCCAACTCGGCGAGCTGATCGACACCGAGGACGACGGCCCACCGACGGCCGACGCCGATGGTGACGACAACACCGACCTGGACGACGAGGACGGCATCGCCTTCGTCGACGACCTGCGCCCCGGCGGCACCACCGAGATCGACGTCACCGCCACCCAGCCCGGCAAGCTCTGGGCCTGGGCCGACTGGGACGACGACGGCGCGTTCAACGAGACCGACGAGAAGATCCTCGACGGCGTCGCCCTGACCGGCGGCATCAGGCATACGGTCGGCGGCGTCGACACCGACAACGAAAGCATCACATTGACGGGGCATGCGCTGACGCTCGACGACGCCATCGTCTATGTGGCCGCGAGTGAAACCAGCACCATCGGCGGGCTCGAACAGGGCAAGACCTATTACGTCGTCGCCATCGACGGCGACGAAGTTCAGATCAGCGATGAGCCCAGCGGCGCAACCGTGGACCTGGCCGACCCCGTCACCGGCGCCGCCGCCGACGTCTTCTGGAGCATGGGCATCGACACCCTCGCCATCTATCCGCCCCTGGGCATGGACACCGACGATGGCGACACCGCGCTGCGCTTCCGCTACATCAGCAACGACATCACCGCCGTCGGCGGCAATACCGCCACCGGCTACGCCTCCGAGGGCGAGGTCGAGGACTACGTGCTGGAGAACTTCGATGCCTCCGGCAACGCCTATGACTACGGCGACCTGCCCGACGACGACGATGCCGCCACCTATCCCACCCGGGACGAGGACGGCACGCTCAACGGCCTCGCCGCCAAGCACCTCGACGACACCGGCAGCGGCGGCAATACCCATCTCGGTGCCGCCATCGACACCGAGGCCGACGGCCAGCCGAATGCGGCGGCCACCGACGACGACACCACCGGCAGCCCCGACGACGAAGACGGCATCTATTTCGCCAGCCCGCTGACCCGGGGTGAGAACGCCGAGATCCGCGTCGTCGCCAGCCGCACCGACGGCATCCTGTTCGGCTGGGCCGACTGGAACGGCGACGGCGACTTCGACGACTTCGCCGAGCAGATCATCGACCGAGACGACGGTGCCACCGTCGGCGATCAGAGCGACGGCGACACCGCCTACACCGCCTACAGCTTCCCGGTCCCGACGGACGACGACGTCGACGGCACCGTGGTCGACGACGTCTACCTGCGCTTCCGCTACACCAGCGCCGACGGCACCGGCGGCGACGACTGGGCCGGCCCCGCCTCCGACGGCGAGCTCGAAGACTACCGCCGCCCGGTCCTGGCCGAGGACAGCGGCACCGCGTTCGACTACGGCGACCTGCCCGAGGCCGACTTCAACACCCGCCTGTTCAACGACGGCCCGCGCCACGTCATCGAGACCGGCACCGACGACGCCCTCTATCTGGGCACCGGCATCGACGCCGACGACGACGGCCAACCCAGCGCCGACGCCGGCATCGGCGCCACCGACGGCGACGACGGCGACGGCGACGGCGACGACGAAACGCTGAGCATCCCCGAACTGCGCATGACCGACGGTGGCCAGACCTACAGCGTCACCTTCGACGTCGTCAACAGCCGCGGCGGCGGCGCCGTCCCCGCCAAGCTCGTCGGCTGGATCGACTTCGACGGCGAGAACGGCTTCGACACCACCACCGGCGTCGAGCAGGAGTGGGCCGAAGTCAGCGTGCCGGCCAATCACAACGGCCCGCTGACCCTCGACTTCACCGTGCCCGGCGACATCGCCGACGGCGGCAGCGTGCTCAACGCCCGCTTCCGGCTCTCCAGCGACGCCGACCTCACCGAGACCCGCTTCGATGGCTACCTCTATGACGGCGAGGTCGAGGACTATCAGGTCACCGTCGCCGAGCCCGCGCTCGGCACCCGCGCCGACTTCGGCGACGCGCCCGACAGCTATGGCACCGCGGACGACCCCGACGATGCGATCGACGCGTTCGCCAGCCACCAAGCCATCACCGACGACCCGAACGCCGCGAGCATCCTGCGCCTCGGCGCCAGCGTCGACGCCGACGAAGATGGTGCCCCGAGCGCCGGTGCCGACGGCGACGACGGCAGCCCGGCCCCGTTCGACCTGCGCGACGATGAGGACGGCCTGAGCGCCATCGACGCCATCGCCAGCGGCGACGCCGGCGAGACCAAGACCGTCACTGTCGACGTTGTCAACGGCACCGACGCCGACGCCGATCTGGTGGGCTGGATCGACTTCGATCTCAGCGGCACCTTCGACCAAGACGAAGGCGTCGCCGTCACCGTTACCGACGGCCAGACCAGCGCCGCGCTCGCCTTCACCGTCCCCGACGACGTCACCCCCGGCGCCAGCTACCTGCGCCTGCGCCTCGCCCCGGACGGCCAGGGCCTGACCACCTCCACCCCGGCCACCACCGTCACCGGCGGCGAGGTCGAAGACCACCCGTTCACCATCGCCATCGAGCGCGACTACGGCGACCTGCCCGACCCGGTCGCCGCCACCGCGGGTCAATACCCGACGCGGAGCGCCAACGGCGGTGCCACCCACATCATCGGCAAGGGCATCTTCCTCGGCAGCTCCGTCGATGAAGAGACCGACGGCGCCCCGAGCGTCGGCGCCGTCGGCGACGACAGCGCCGACACCGACGATGAAGACGGCGTCACCTTCACCAGCCTGCTCATCGGCGAGACCACCGCCACCATCGACGTTGTCGCCTCCAAGGTCGGCTACCTCAACGCCTGGGCCGACTTCGACGGCGACGGCGTGCTCGACGACGGCAACGGCAGCGACGAGATCATCTTCGAGAACCAACCGCTGGCCGCCGGCACCAACACGGGCCTGACCTTCAGCGTGCCCAACACCGGCAACCTGGCGAGCCTCTACCTGCGCTTCCGCGTCACCGAGGGCACCGGCGACAACGGCGACAGCCCGAGCGGCGAAGCCGCCAACGGCGAGGTTGAAGACTATGTTCGCCGCCTGTTCGCCACCGGCACCACCTTCGATTTCGGCGACCTGCCCGACGAGACGGTGGACGAGGACCTGCACTATCCCACCAGCGTCGTCGACGACGGCGCCTTCCACATCGCCACCGGCGTGACCCTGGGATCGCGCGACGACGAGGTCAACGGTCAGCCCACGGCTGCGGCGGACGGCGACGACGCCGACGGCACCGACGACGAAGACGGCATCGTCTTCGAGAGTCCGTTGGTGCGGGATGCAACCACCGATCTTCGGGTGCTCTCCAGCACCGCGGGCTTCCTCAGCGGCTGGGTCGATTTCGACGGCAGCGGCAGCTTCGAGACCGGCGAGCGCATCTTCGACCATGAGCCGCTGGACGCCGACGGCGCTACCGACCTCCAGTTCGACGTGCCCGATGACGCGAAGATCAGCGACACCACCTACATCCGCTTCCGTGTCACCGACACCATGGACACCGGCGGCGACAGCCCGAGCGGCGTGGCCGAGAGCGGCGAGATCGAGGACTACGTGATGCGCCTGTATCCGGTCGGCACCACGCTCGACTTCGGCGACAGCCCCGACGACGGCGGCGCGACCACCAGCTACCCGACCACGCTCTACCGCGACGGGGCCAGCCACGTCATCAAGACCGGCGTCCACCTCGGCAGCGGCGTCGACGCCGAGGCCAACGGACAGCCCAATGCCACCGCCAGCGGCGACGACAGCGACGGCAACGACGACGAGGACGGCGTGTTCTTCGTCTCCCCCCTGACCGAGTTCGAGTATCCGACCATCCGTGTCCTGCCCAATGCCGATGGCTTCGTCAACGCCTGGATCGACTTCAACGCCAACGGCGTCTACGAGACCGGCGAGCGCGTGCTCAGCGACAGGGCCGTCACCGGTGGCCAGTCCAACGATCTCGTTGCCGGTGTCGCCGTCCCCGACCTGAGCTTGAGCCAACCGGTCCTGCGCAATGTGCGCGTGCGCTACACCGAGCTGACCGGGCAGGGCGGCGATAGCCCCTCGGGTCCCGCCGACAGCGGCGAGGTCGAGGACAATCAGGAATACGTCATCCCGAGCGATGCGGAGAACCACTTCGACTACGGCGACCACGTCGACAGCTACGCCACCACCAACGTGGCCGACGGCGCCCGCCACGTCCTCGTCCCCGGGGTGTTCCTCGGTGCCGGCGTCGACGAAGACGACGACGGCCAAGTCTCTGCCGATGCCACCGCCGGCGGCCTCATCCCCGACAGCGACAACGACGGCACCGGCGACGACGGCGACGGCAGCGACGACGAAGACGGCGTCGACTTCCTCGATGACCTGCGCCCCGGCGGCACCACCGAGATCGACGTCACCGCCAACGTCGCCGGCACCCTGCATGTCTGGGCCGACTGGGACGACGACGGCAACTTCCTCGGTGTCGACGAGCATCTGTTCGACGGCCAGGGCCAAGCCCTGAGCGCCGGCGTCAATCGCCTGCGCCTGTACCCGCCGCTGGCCATGGAGACCGGCCAGAGCGCCGGCGACGGTGGGATTGCGCTGCGCTTCCGCTTCGTCCATCAGGGCGTCGGCGTGGTCGGCGGCGATACCCCGGGCGGTTATGCCAGCGCGGGGGAGGTCGAAGACTATCTGGTGCAGACCTACACCAAGTCCGGCAGCGCCTACGACTACGGCGACCTGCCCGACGACGACACCGCGGCGACCTATCCCACCGAGGACGAGGACGGCACGCTCAACGGCCTGGCGGCCAAGCACCTCGACGACACCGGCAGCGGCGATACCCATCTCGGTGCCGCCATCGACACCGAGGCCGACGGCCAGCCCAATGCGGCCGCCACCGACGACGACACCACCGGCAGCCCCGACGACGAGGACGGCATCTATTTCGCCAGCCCGCTGACCCAGGGCCAGAACGCCGAGGTGCGCGTTGTTGCCAGCCGCACCACCGACACCGACGGTGCCGACAACGAGGGCATCCTCTCCGGTTGGGCCGACTTCAACGGCGACGGTGACTTCGATGATCCCGGCGAGCTGATCGTGGATGGCGAGCCCACCACCGGCACCGAAGATGACGGCGACACCCCCTATACCGTCTTCACCTTCGCCGTTCCGACGGACGACGACATCGACGGCACCGTGGTCGACGAGGTCTACCTGCGCTTCCGCTACACCAGCGCCGACGGCACCGGCGGCGACGACTGGGCCGGCCCCGCCTCCGACGGCGAGATCGAAGACTATCGGCGCCCGGTCCTGGCCGCCGACAGCGGCATCGCCTTCGACTACGGCGACCTGCCGGAGACCGGCAGTTTCACCACTCGGCTGTTCAGCGATGGGCCGCGCCACGTCATCGAAGACGAGGCGGGCGACGCCCTCCATCTGGGTGCCGGCGTCGACGCCGATACCGACGGCTGGCCCAGTGCCGATGCCGGCATGAGCGGCGCCGCCGACAACGGCGACGACGGCCGCGGCAACGACGACGAGGAGCAGACGAGCCTGCCGACGTTGCACATGACCGACGGCGGCGAGCGCTACAGCATTACCCTGCCGGTCACCAATACCCGCGGCAGCAGCGCCACCCTCATCGGCTGGATCGACTTCGACGGCAGCAACGACTTCGACACCGGCGAGGGCCTGACCAAGGAGTGGGCCGCCACCAGCGTCGACGACGGCGACTCCGAGGCGACTCTGGTCTTCTCCGCGGTGCCCGGCGCGATCGTCGACGGCGACACCAGCATCAACGTGCGCCTGCGCATCAGCACCGATTCGGCGCTGACGCGCACCAAGGTCGACGGCTACCTGTCCGACGGCGAGGTCGAGGACTATCAGGTCACCGTCGCCGAGCCCGCGCTCGGCACCCGCGCCGACTTCGGCGACGCGCCGTCGAGCTACGGCACCGCCAGCGACGACCCCCTCGGTGCCGCGCGCCACACCGACATCGGCCCCAGCCTGCTGCTCGGCGCCAAGGTCGACGCCGACGAAGACGGTGCCCCGAGCACCGGCGCCGACGGCGACGGCAGCGTCGACGACGCCACCGCTGACGACCTGCTTGATGACGAGGATGGCCTGGTCGACATCGATACCATCAGCAGCGGTGACGCCGGCGCAAGCAGGATCGTCAGCGTCAGTCTGGTCAACACCACCGGCGCCCAGGCCGTCCTGGTAGGCTGGATCGACTTCAACCGCGACGGCAGCTTCCAAGAAGGCGAGGGCGCCGAGCACACCGTTCAGCCCGACGACGCCAGCGCCCAGCTCGACTTCACCGTCCCTGCCGATGTCACCCCGGGCGACAGCTATCTGCGCCTGCGCCTCGCCCCGGACGGCCAGGGCCTGACCACCTCCACCCCGGCCACCACCGTTGTCGGCGGTGAGGTCGAAGACTATCCGCTCAGCATCGCCGCGGCCTACGACTACGGCGACCTGCCGGGCAGCTACAGCGGCATCTTCGCCGCGCGCCACCGGCTGGCCGATGGCGTCTACCTCGGTGCCGGCGTCGATGCCGAAGACGCCCACCAGCCGGACAGATATGCCGCCGGCGACGACGACAACGACACCCACGCGGGTGCGCTCAGCGACGACGAGGACGGCGTCACCTTCACCAGCCTGATCGTCGGCAACACCACCGCCACCGTCGATGTCGACGCCAGCGTCGCCGGCAGCAAGCTCAACGCTTGGGCCGACTTCAACGGCAACGGCAGCTTCGGCGACGCCGGCGAGCAGATCTTCAGCGACCAGGTGCTCGAAGCCGACACCAACAGCCTCGACTTCCAGGTGCCCGACCTCGACGTAGGCCAGGTCCGTCTGTATCTGCGCTTCCGCGTCAGCACCGCCGGCGGCGACACCCCGAGCAGCACCGCCGAAGACGGCGAGGTGGAGGACCATGTCCGCCGTCTGTTCCCCACCGGCACCACCTTCGACTTCGGCGACCTGCCCGATACCGGCGCCGGTACCGGCGCCGGCAACTACCAGACGTTGATCACCTTCGGCGGCCCGCGCCATGTCATCAGCGGCACCTACCTCGGCACCGGGGCGACCGATGCCGAGACCGAGGGCCGACAAAGCGCCGACGCCCTCGGCGACGACAGCGGCGGCAGCACCCCGGACGACGAGGACAGCATCGACTTCCCGCCGTTGGTGCCCGCAACCCAGCCCGAGCTGCTGGTCACCGCCTCCGGCAAAGGCGTGCTCAACGCCTGGGCCGACTGGAACCGCGATGGCAGCTTCGACGGCACCGGCGAGCGCATACTCACCAACGCGACTGTGAAGGCCGGCAGCAACGCGCTGCAGATCCAGATCCCGGCGACGGCATCCACGGCACAGGGCTACACGGGGCTGCGCTTCCGCATCACCAACAGCACCGGCCAGGGCGGCGACAGCAGCACCGGCGTCGCGACCTCCGGCGAGGTCGAGGATTACCTGATCCCGGTCACCGACGAGCCCATCTACAGCATCACCGGCAGTGTGTTCGACGACGTGGACGGCGACGGCGGCCTGATCGATCGTCCGAGCCAGGGCGGGGGCGAGTCGGGCCTCGCCGGGGCGACGGTTCGGCTCTACACCGACCCGAACGGCGACGGCGACCCGGGCGATGGCGCGCTGGTGGGTGGCTATGTGGACAACACCGCGGTTACCGGCGCCGATGGCGGCTTCCGCTTCGACTTCGTCCCGATGGGAGACTATGTCATCGTCGAGACCAACCCCGACGCCTACGTCTCCACCAACGACGTGGTCGGCGGCAACGACGACCGCATCCCGGTCAGCGTGGTGGATGCCGATATCCACGAGCAGGACTTCCTCGACAGCCAACACCCGCAGCTTGCGATCATCGGCGATCGGGTCTGGCTGGACGAGAACAGCGACGGCATCCAGGACGCCGGTGAGCGCGGCATTGCCGATGTCGCCGTCGAGCTTCTCGACAGCGGCGACCAGCTCGTCGCGGAGACCCGCACCGGCAGCGACGGCGGCTACCTGTTCTATGGCGTCGGCCCCGGCGATTACCGCGTGGTGGTCGATACCGAAACCCTGCCGGCCGACCTGCAGGCCGTCGCCGATGAGGATGATGCCGCCGCCGATGGCTTCGGTTCGCCGGGCGCGCAGACCGCACATGAGAGCGCGGTGAGCATCGCCTATGGCGTGCTCCATCTCAGCGCCGACTTCGGCTACAACGCCGTCAGCTACGACGACGCCGACGACCCGGATGCCGGCGCCACCGGCGCCATCGGCGATCGCATCTGGAACGATGCCGACGGCGACGGGCGGCAGGACACCGACGAGGTCGGCCTGGAAGGCGTGACCGTCAGCCTGTTGACGGACGACAACGCGGACGGCGTCTACGGCGGTACCGGCGACAATGCCCCGCTGACCATCACCACCGACGTCAACGGCAACTATCTGTTCAGCGACCTCTCACCCGGCGGCTACATCGTCGTCGTCGACGGTGACACGCTGCCATCGGGCCAGAGTTGGACCCAGACCGGTGACCCGGACGACGCCGTCGATGGGACCACCAGCGATCCCCTGCTGCTCGGCCCCGGCGATGCCTATCTGAACGCCGATTTCGGCTATCGGCCCGGCACGGGCAGCACCATCGGCGACCTGATCTACCTCGACATCGATGCCGACGGCACCGACGACGACGGTGCCGACCCCGGCATCGCCGGCGTCACCGTCAACCTGGTGGCGGACGACGACCAGGACGGGCTTGCCGACCCCGGCGAGCCGGTCCTGGCAACGGCGCTCACCGATGACGCGGGCCTGTACAGCTTCGGCGGTCTCCCCGCCGGTCACTACGTCGTGGTCGTCACCGACACCCGCAACCTGCTCGATGTCTACGCCCAGAGTGGTGACCCGGACAACGTGCTCGATGCGCAGAGCGGGGTCGAGCTCGATGGCAGCAGCGACGACCTCGATCAAGACCATGGCTTTACCGCCACCAGCCAAGTGCTCGGCGACGAGATCGGGATCATCGGCGACACCGTCTTCCTCGACCGCAACGGCAACGCGCTGCCGGACGTGGGCGAAGGGATCGGCGGCGTCAGCGTCGAGCTCTACGACGGGGCCGGCTCGACGCTGCTCGACACCACCATGACCGATGCCAACGGCACCTACCTGTTTGCGGGGCTGGACAGCCAGGACAGCTATCGGGTGCGGGTGGTTGCGGCAGAGCTGCCGGCGGGCCTGACCAACAGCGTCGACCCGGACGGGGGCGCCGACGGTCGCTCCTGGGTGAATCTAAACGGCATCGACCTGGAGCAGGACTTCGGTTACGTCGCCATCACGCCCTATCGGCTCGGCGGCACGGTCTGGAACGATGCGGATGCCGACGGCAGCCTGAACGAGACGGCAGCGGGCCTTGGCGGCATCACCATCAGCCTCTATGCCGACAGCAACGGCAACGGACAGATCGACAACGGCGATCTCCGGCTCGCTACCGAGACCACCGACGACAACGGCGACTATCGCTTCGACAACCTGCCCGGTGGCGACTATCTCATCGACGTCACCGATGCCGACGCCCGCCTCGAAGGCTGGTGGCACAGCGACGGGCCGAGGGACGGCACGGACGGCAACAGCCAGCCGGACGCCTATGCGGTCAGCCTCGACGGCGCCGACGACACCACCGGCGACTTCGGCTATCACCAAGACGCCGCGGCCCTCGGCAATCGGGTCTGGGAGGACGACGGCAACGGCTTCCAGGAGTCCTGGGACCCCGACCCTTACCTAGCGGGCATTGAAGGGGTCATGGTCACACTGACCATCACCTATCCCAATGGCGATGAGGCGACGCTGATTACCGCCACCGGCACCGCCGGCGGCTACGCCTTCCGCAACCTGCACACCGATGAGGACTACAACGGCATCGGCACCGCCGGCAGCGGCGGCGACACGCCGCGCTTCGTCATCAGCGTCGAGGACCCGGTGGGCTACAGCCCGACCCGGATCGATCAAGGCATCTTCGATCGGCTCGATTCGGATGATCCGAGCGGGACCGAGGCCGACGTGCTGCAAGGCAGCAGCGATGTCGCGCAACAGGCCGATCCGTGGGACGAGACGGACAACGCCGGCTATGACTTCGGGTTCACTGAGGACGGGCCGATCCCCTGCACCGAGATCTGCGACGTTCAACCCTGGCCGAACGGCGACGGCGACGTGGACCGCAAGGATATCCGCTTGATCCTGCGGCACCGTGGCCTGCGGGTCAGCGAACCCGGAGCTGCCCATAGCGGCGACGCTGTGCCCAACGGCAGGCTCAGCATCAACGATGCCCGGGCCTGCATGGACTGTCGGACGAACAACTGATCATGAACCAGGTTACCCCCATGTCATCCAGACGCCCCCTGCTCCGCTTGCTCGCCATCGCCCCGGCTGCGGCCGCACTGCTGCTGGCCGCGCCTGCGCTGAAGGCCGAGTACCTGGAGTTGTATACCACCAGCCGGACCAATTTGAAGGCCTTCGATAAGAGCACGACCACGGTCAGCTACACCTTACGTATGACCGGGCTCGGTAGGAACGTGATCAGTGCGTACGATATCGGCATCATCTACAACCCGGCACTGATCACGTTGCAGAGCTTCGCGTTCGATGCCGGCAATCTGTTGGGTGATCCCAGTCTGCATGACGGCGAGGATGCCACCGAGGTCTTGCAGATTGATCATCTCGACAACACCAACGATCCGATCCCATTGGAAGGCACCGAGGACGCGAACAGCACCTGGGACTATCGCGACAACAGCAATTCGCAGAATCCTCCGGACACGGGTCAGACCTACAGCCCGGCCGGCGGTGCCGACCCGGATCTGGGCACACCGGACATCACCGCGGCAAACGTCATCAACGAGGGCTCGCTTCGGTTCGCATCCGCCAGCTATCTCGACATCGGCGCGTTGCAGATTTTGCAGGGGTTATCGCAGGAGAACCCGTTCGGCAACGAGATCACGCCGCTGCTGCATGTCGTCTTCGAAGTCGACCTCGATGCCCCCGGGCGTACCCCGATCGAGATCGTCTATTCCACCGACTACGATCCGGCGGACGAGGACGTCCTGGACATCAAATACAACGGCGGTACCTTCGCGCAGTATCCCGAGCGCATCTCCGGAGAGATCGTCGTGGCCGCCCCTGCGCCTGCCTCCTGGCTGCTGCTGCTTCCGGGCCTGGCGCTGCTGGGGTCGCGTCGTCCCTGTCCCCGATGACTTCAGTTCACCGAACTCGGCGGCACAAGCACGCCCATGGGCATCGACGACTGCTTAGGGGCTTGAGATGGACAAGCCTCGGTGCGCATGGGGGGCGCTTGCGCGCATGGCTCAAGGCAGGCCCGCCCCGTCTGATGATGATCGGCCTGCTGCTCGGGCTGGTGTGTGTCCCCGGGCTTCTGTCCCGGTCGGCGGATACGCCGGTGGCGCCGCCGCTCGCCGCGGTATTATCGGCGGATGTCCTTAAGCAGGCGCGGGAAGTCTGGTCGCGCGGCAACGTCAAGGATGCGGCCGCGTTGTTGTTGACGCTGCCGACAACGGCCGCCGTCGATCCCGCGGTCCAGCTCTTCATCGCCGAGATCTACCTTGATCTGGTCAACGGCGCCGCCGCCGAGGTCGCGTTGAATCGCGCAAGCGGGCTGGGCATTGCCGAGCAGCGCCTGACAGCGTTGCGGGCGCGGGCACTGCTTCAGCAGGGGGCATTCGATCGCGTCATCGAAGAGACGCTGTCGGACGAGGCGCTGGGGCTGGACGAGGCGGTCGCGCTGGCGACGTTGCGTGCACAGGCGCTGCTGGTATCGGGCCGTTCGGCCGACGCACGCGCCGAGATCGTCGACCTTGCGCGTATCCTGCCCGGTGATCCACGCATCCTGTTGGCTCAGGCCGGTGCGGCGGCGCAGGATCGCGACGGCGCCGCGGTGGCCGCCCTGGTTGAAGCGGCCGCTGCCGCGGGGGTCGAGGATCAGCAGGCGCAACATGCGCTGGCGGAGCTGCGGGTCCGGCAGGGTCGACTGACAGCGGCGGAGACGGCCTTCGGTCGGGCAATCGATGCCGGACGTTACCCCTGGCTGTCGCTGTATCGACGCGCCGAGCTGCGGCGACGGCTCGGCGATCGAACGGGAGCGCTCGCGGATCTGGAGCTGGTGCGCAGCATGTACACCGAGTTCCCCGCCCTGGCGCTGTTGAAGGGCGACCTCGCCTCCGACGGCTATGACTGGGCCACCGCCCGCGACGCCTATCAGACCGTTCTGGCGCTGAATCCGGAGCATGCCGGGGCCCTGCTCGGACTGGGCCGGGCCGCGTATTACCTTGGACAGCACGAACAGGCGCGCGTCGCGCTCGAGCGGTTGCAGGCGCTGGACGCGGACTCCGATGAAGGCGGCGCGCTGTTGGCCGGCGCCATGCTGGAGCTCGGTCGCCGGGATGAGGCGCAGCTGTTGATCGCCTGCGTGCTCGGGCGTCACGACGACGTTGTGGATGCGGATGCCGCGCCGATCGCCGCACGCGTACTTTCCGACCTGGGGAGTTTCGACGACGCGTTGACACTGCTGGATGCGGCGTTGGTGGGTGCGCCGAACCGGCCCGATCTGCTGCTGGCAATGGCCGATACGCTGAGCAGTGCCGGGCGGACCGACGACGCGGTCCGTCGACTGGACGCCGCAGTTGCCGCTGCGCCGGATCTGGCGTTGCTGCGGGTGCACATCGTCGACTTGCTGTTGCGTGCCGGAGAGACCGAGCCCGCCCTGAGACAGGCACGACAGGCCGTCGCCGACCTTCCGCGCCTCGCCGTGGCGCAGGCGGCCCTGGGAACGGCGCTGGCGGCGACGGGACGCGACGATGAGGCGGCAACGGCATTTCAGCGCGCACGGCAATTGGACCCGAATCAGCCCACCGCGATCATCGGCTTGGCGCAATGGCGTCAACGGCGTGGTGAGATCGACGCCGCCGGACGGCTTTATTGCGCGCTGATCCGTGAGCGTCCCGAACGGCTCGACCTCTTGAGACAGACCGCGCTCGCAGAGCTGCGGGTCGGGGCCGGAGCCGGGGCCAGGCAGGGTTTTGCCGCAACATTGAGCAAGACGCTGGAGCTGTGTCCGGATCAGCAACGGCTGCGTACCGCGGTGGCCGAGATGGAACTCGTTGCCGGTGATCCGGGCGCGGCCATTGCGCGCTTGGGGCGCAGCCCCGGCGATGATGCGCTGAGCGCCGGGGCGCTCCAGGTGTTGGGACGGGCCTATTTGGCGGCTGCCGATCTCGATGCCGCCGTGAAACGCTTCAAAGCGGCGGCGGACCTCGCCCCGGAAGATGCCGGGTCGCATTACGGTCTCGCCATGGCACTGGCCTTGGGCGAGTCGCCGCGCTCGGCGCAAAGTGCATTGCTGAGGGGCTGGGACCTCGATCCCCGACATCCACTCGCCGTGCAAGCGGTCCCGGCGGTCCTGGAACGATTGCCGGAGCACGAACGGCTTGGGCTCCGCGATCGCCTGAGTCGGGACGAATGGGGTCGGCGACGCCTGGCGCTGTTGCTGGCTGAGGCCGCACTCCAGACCGGGGACTACCGCGGCGCCGCAGATGCCTACGGCCAGCTGGTGGCACAGCAACCGGAGGATGCGGAGGCATTCCAAGGGCAGCTGGCGGCGCAGCTCGGACTGGGCCGCCTTGCGCCGGATGGCGCGGGCTGGCGATCGCTACGCCCCGGCGACCCGGCAGCCTTGGGTCTGCTCGCCGAGCTGGCGGTCAAAGACGGTGAGCCGGAGAGGGCCGTGGGGCTGCTCAAGCGCCTGCTGTCGCGGCAGCCGAGCAACCACGTGGCGTTGAACAACCTTGCGGCACTGCTGACCAAGACCGATACGGAGGCCGCCCGCGGCTACATCGAGCGGGCGCTGACGCTGGCACCGGGAACCCCGGCCTACCTGGACACACTGGGGCAACTGCAGATGGCAGCGGGAGAGCTGGCCAGCGCTCGGCAAGCCCTTCAGGAATCCTATGACCGGCGACCGGAAGCGCCATCCACTGCCCGCCGCTTGGCCAAGGTCCTGGGAGCGCTCGGGGAGCGGGACCGGGAGCAGGCCATTCTGGATCGGTTGGGGGCGGAAGGGGACGAGTAACGCCGCCGGGGCGGTCCCGCGCTCGGACAACCCCGGAATCCCAGGGCCTACCGGGTCGCGCTCAATTTGACCGTCGGCGGCTGGCGCTGGTCGACGGTGCCCCGGCCAGGGCCTCCAGCGTGGCGATATCCAGCACCTGAACGTGCTTGCGATCCACCTTCAGCAGTCCTTCGTCCTGGAAACGCGTGAACAGCCGGCTGACGGTCTCGACGGCGAGGCCGAGATAATTGCCGATCTCGTGCCGCGACATACTGAGATAGAAGTCCACCGGCGACAGGCCGCGTTTGCTCAGGCGCTTCGACATGCTGACCAAGAAGGCCGCCAGACGCTCTTCGGCGTTCTTCTTGCCGAGCAGCAGCAGCATCTCGGTCTCGGCGCCGATCTCCTTGCTCAGCAGCCGATACATCTGGTGCTGCAGTGACGGGATGCTGGAGGCCAGTTCCTCGAAGCGATGGAAGGGGACCTCGCAGATCGCCGAGGTCTCCAGCACCTTGGCCGAGCAGGCATGGGTCGATTTGTCGATCGCGTCCAGGCCGATGATCTCCCCGGGGAGATGGAAGCCGAGCACCTGCTCGCCGCCTTCTTCACTGGGGGCATAGGTCTTCACCGATCCGGTCTTGACGACGTACAGAGACCGGAATCGCTCGCCGCCGCGAAACAGATGGTCGCCCCGGTGAAGTGGCCGAGATCGCTTGACGATGCTGTCTAGGCGGTCGACGTCTTCAGCGGCAAGCCCCATCGGAAGGCAGAGGTCGGACAGCGAGCAGTTTTTGCACGCGACCCGGATCGTCTCGAAGGAAATGACTTTTCTTTGTGTCAACGCAGGTGTCCCGTTTGGATGCCGCCCTTATTCTGCAACCTTGCTTGACATGGATCAAGCTTTTCATCGATCCGTTTTCACATGCGCAGCGCGCAGTTTTTCCGTAAGCCAAAAAAAAACCGCGCCGGAGCGCGGCTTTTCACGGGCCGTCAGGCCCGTTTTGCACTACTTGGCTTCGGCAGGGGCCGGGGCCTGCGGGGCCATCGGGGCGGCACCGTAGCCGGGGTAGCCGTAGCCGGGGAAGCCGCCGTAGCCCGGGTAGCCGCCGTAGCCGCCCGGATAGCCGTAGCCGCCCGGATAGCCGTAGCCGCCATAGTACGGGGCGCCGTAGCCATAGCCGTTGCCGTAGCCGCGACCGCGACCGTAGCCGCGACCCTGACCGCCGCCGGACATGTTCATGTTGAAGTCGCCGTAGCCGTCGCCCATCATGTCGTTGAAGAAGTCGCCCATGCCGTTGCCGTTGCCGTAGCCGGGACCGCCGCCCCACCAGGCGTTAGCCGCAGTCATCGAAAACGAGGCGGTACCGGCGATGGCGGCGATGCCGAGAATCTTGGCAAACTTGTTCATTGTGAAACGCTCCAGATTATTTTGGAGCAACAAGGAGGCAGGGGAGGGCATGGCCCGCCCACGACGACCGGGTCGCTCATGTGCATTCGGCCATCATCCCGACGGGATCGACATGGGGCCGCTGGTTTAAGAGTCCGCAGCATGCGGACGCCGCTGGAGTATACGTGGCGGTCGGGGGGATGGAAAGCGCGGCGTCGATTCCAACTCGGCGAACGAGCCGGTGGGCTCATCCGTTTCGTCGCTCGGAACTCCGGCGATGTCGTGCCGCGGGATTTCGGTGCCGCCGTCGCACTCACCGGCGGCGACGATGGCGATGCGCCGGGGCTTGGCGACTACCAGACCTTCTTCGGTCGGCGGATGTCCGTCATTGCGGGACGTCGTAGTAGCTCAGATCCAGATACCCGGCCGCACTTTGCCGGTGCTTGAGGTTCCAGTCGTTGATCCAGTCGTAGAACGGCCAGAGTTGTGCGCTGTTGCGCAGGATGCCGTAGCGCGTCTTCAAGCGCTCCCAGTCGGCGTTACTCGCGACCTTGCGCAATTGGTCGAGGAACGGACCCGCCTGCGCCATATCGAGGTGCACGAAGAGATTGGGAAAGCCGTTGATGATGGTCGGGTAGGCGCTCAGGGAAAACAGGTCCGGCAGTGCCTGTCCATCCTGGAAAATCAGCGTGTACTGGGACTTGTAGACACGGTTGACCACCAGCGAGTAGACCTGCGATGCGTTGCCGTCGTCCAGCCGAAGGACGATCACGCTCGGCAGGAAGCGGGTGAAAGGCTGGCCTTCGACGACGGTGAGCGTCGACAGGGCGCGCTCCCAAGCGTCGAAACCGGCGATCGGCTGTTCAAAGTCGACGCTCGGCTTGACGTCCGGGTTGAGCTGATCCGGCGGCCCGGAGATGCTTGGGCTGAAGTGCTGCTCGACGGACTCGATCACTCGGCGCAGCGATCGCTGCGGGTCGGCAGCGGTCGGCACGGCGCCGTCGACATGCTCACCGGCGCCCTCGGCGAACGGGATCAACGACAGCGTCAGGGCGCCAACACCTTGGGTCCAGGTGCGGCGGATCGGCTCGCGGTCAGCGGGGGGCAGGAGCATCAGGAAGTTGTCTTCGAACTCCTGGCGCAGGTAGTTGAAGAACAGCAGCGTCTGCAGCTTGGAGAGATCACCGGCCCAATACCGGAAGCTGGCGACGGTGTCGTAGTACATACGCTCCAGCCCGCTGTAGCTCATCAACCACAGGGTGCGCGGGGTCCCGCCTTGGCGTCCCTGCATCACGGAGACGTTGGTGTTGTGGCGCATCACCGTCAGCCAGGCGTTGCGGTTGTCGCCGTCACCGTCCCAGATCGCATCGACGGACAAGCCCTTGGGACGCAGATCCAGCATGGCCTTGTCGTAGGCACGCAGATAGGCGGCATTGCCGAAGATGGAGCGGTCCATCATCGTGTCCCAAGCGGAGAGTCCGAGATCGGGATCTTGGACCGAGACATCGTCCTCGGGGTCGAGGAAGAAGACCCAGAAGTGGTCCTTGACCGCGTAGGTCGCGGTCTGGCCGTTGCATACCGGGCCGTAGATGACGCCGGAGGTGACCGTCTCGGCATACTCCAGCAGGAAGCGATAGCGGGCCTCCGCCGGGATCGCTCGGAAGACGCTGAACGGGTTGCCGACGCCCCAGGGTGGGTCGAGCGGCGCCGACTCGGACCAGTGCGCACCGGGCCCATCGGTGCCGAAGAAGAGCTGCTCGAGGTGTTCCCTGTCTGCGTGGTCGAGCCGCCAAAGGAACAGGTTCTTCTGCATCGGCGCCTCGGTCAGCTTGCGCAGCCGATACCAGAAGCGGTCGACATCGGCGTAGGCATAGGGGTCGTCGTAGGGCAGGCCGGTGCCGATGACGTCCACCGGCTCCCCAGGCGGCGTGGTCGATCTCACCAGACGGAAGCGCTCGCCGGGGCTCTCCTCAAGCACGATGGATGCCAGGTAGAAGTGATCGAAGATATAGCGCGAGAGCAGCTGGTGGCGCGGGTCCGGATCGTTGAAGAATGCCTCCCAGTGGGCGACCTGGTCCGGGCGCGCGGGCTCGGCGGCGGCGCGCAGCTCCGCGGCGGTGGGGCCTGGCGCGCCGGCACCGATCCACTGCTTGAGGTCATGGAGTTCGTCCGCGTCGATCGCCGGCAGCCCAAAGGGCATGCCCATTGCCGGGTTCGCCGCGAGCTGCTTTGCCGCCTCGGACGGCGTCGACGGGCAGCCGTAGGCGAAGCGCTTTGCGTACAGCGGTGCGAGCGCTTCGCGGGAAAAGCCCGGATGGTTGTAGTCGCTGCCGGCCTCCAGGAACTGGACCAGCAGCGATCCGTCGATCCGTGCCGTCGCGGCGTCGGGTCCAGTCTCGGGCCGCGAGCGCTCCTCGAGCAGCACCGGGTAGAAGCCGATACTGCGCCACTCGGCAATGCCCTTGGCCGCGTCCATGTCGGTGCGCGGAGAGGCATTGAAATGGACGGCGTAGGGGTTGAGCCCAAAGCCGCCGCGCTCGGCGCCGGCGAAGGAATCGAGCTTGAGATTGCATGGGGAGCCCAGGCACCCGTGGCAGGCGATACAACGGCGGTTGAAGATCGGCTGCACGTCGCGTTGGTAACGGATCTCCGCGACCGGTGCCCCGGTGGCGGTGGGCGCCGGCGGATTGTCGGATGCGAGCGGCTGACCGGACATGCCGGCGACGACCAACGACGCGAGGATGGCCGCGACCAGGATGGTCGAGACACGGTGGGAGATGCCGAAGTGCATGCAAAACCTCCTCTTTGCGGCAGCGCGAGCGGGGCAAGCTGCCGCGTGCCACAAGACGATAGGCGTTCGCCGAGGTGCGGCCATCGGCGGCGCGGCCCCGTCGAGTCGACGCAATGGTATCAAGAACCCGCTGGCGATAGGGCGATCCCGGTGTCGATGCCCCTACAGCGGATGCGTATGGGTTAAGCTGGGCAACGTGTCGGGTGGCAATCGCATTGAGCCGCCCGGGGGAATTTGTTAACGTGACTTCCCGTCCCCAGCCGCGTCCCCCGCGGCCATCCGATCCGACCGACGATTGAGCCTTCGTGCTTGTTCTTACGACCACTGCGTGTGTGCGCGGTGGTCTCAGCGGTCCATTGCCACGGTACGACATGACCAAGTTCATCTTTATTACGGGCGGCGTTGTATCGTCGCTCGGCAAGGGTATTGCCTCGGCGTCGCTGGGTGCATTGCTGGAGGCACGCGGACTGCGCGTGACCATGATCAAGCTCGACCCCTACATCAACGTCGATCCGGGCACCATGAGCCCGTTCCAGCACGGCGAGGTCTACGTCACCGACGACGGTGCCGAGACCGACCTGGATCTAGGCCACTACGAGCGCTTCCTGCGCACCCGTATGGGTCGCAACAACAACTTCACCACCGGCCAGATCTACGAGAGCGTGATCCGCAAGGAGCGCCGGGGCGACTATCTGGGCCGCACGGTGCAGGTGATCCCGCACATCACCGACGAGATCAAGGACTGCATCCGCCTTGGCGCCGCCGATGCCGACGTGGCCATGGTGGAGATCGGCGGCACCGTCGGCGATATCGAGTCGCTGCCGTTCCTGGAGGCGATCCGCCAGATGCGGGTGGAGGTGGGCCGCGAGAATGCGCTGTTCATGCACCTGACGCTGGTGCCCTTCATCCGCACCGCCGGCGAGATCAAGACCAAACCGACGCAGCACTCGGTGAAGGAGCTGCGCTCCATCGGTATCCAGCCCGATATCCTGCTCTGCCGCGCCGAGCACGACCTGCCGGACGACGAGCGGCGCAAGATCGCGCTGTTCACCAACGTCCCCGAGGCGGCGGTCATCTCCGCCGTGGACGCCGACAACATCTACCGCATCCCGATGCTGCTGCATGCCCAGCGCCTCGACGACCTGGTGGTGGAGCAGTTCCGGCTCGAGGTCCGGGAGGCGGACCTGTCGGAGTGGCAGCGGGTGCTCGACGGCTTCGAGAAACCGACCGAGTCTGTCACCATCGGTATGGTCGGCAAGTACATGGACCTGACGGAGGCCTACAAGTCCCTGTCCGAGGCCCTGGCCCATGCCGGCGTGCACAGCGGCACGCGGGTGGATATCCGCTATCTCGACAGCGAGGACATCGAGCGCGGCGGTGTCGACTGTCTGGCCGATCTCGACGCGGTGCTGGTCCCGGGCGGTTTCGGCAATCGCGGGATCGAGGGCAAGATCGCCGCCGTGCGCTACGCCCGCGAGCAGCGCGTGCCCTACCTGGGCATCTGTCTGGGCATGCAGGTGGCCGTGATCGAGTACGCCCGCCATGTGGCCAACCTCGCGGACGCCCACAGCACCGAGTTCGTGCGCGATACGCCGCACCCGGTGATCGCCCTGATCACCGAGTGGCAGACCGAGGACGGTCAACGCGAGACCCGCGATGCCGATGCCGACAAGGGCGGCAGCATGCGCCTGGGCGGACAGAACTGCCGCCTTGAGCCCGGCAGCCTGGCGCGCAAGACCTACGGCAGGCACAAGATCCGCGAGCGTCACCGCCACCGCTACGAGTTCAACAACCGCTACCTGGACGCGATGAAGGACGCCGGCCTGCGTTTCTCGGGATCGTCGCTGGACAACCGGCTGGTGGAGATCGTCGAGATCCCCGACCACCCCTGGTTCGTCGGCTGCCAGTTCCACCCCGAGTTCACGTCCACGCCGCGGGATGGGCATTCGCTGTTCCGCGGCTTCATCGAGGCGGCCAAGGCGTATCGGCGCGCCCACCCGCGGCCGGACCCTGAGCCGACAGCCGAGCCGGAGGCCGCCGCCGAGGCCGCGGCATGATGCAGCTCTGCGGCTTCGAGGCCGGCATCGATCGGCCCCTGTTCCTGATCGCCGGCCCCTGCGTCATCGAGAGCGAGGCCCTGGCCCAGGAGACCGCCGGCGCGCTGAAGGAGTTGACCGACGCGCTGGGCATCCCGTTCATCTACAAGTCGTCCTTCGACAAGGCCAACCGTTCGTCCATCAACGGCTTTCGCGGGCCGGGCATCGAAGACGGCCTGCGCATCCTTGAGGGCGTGCGCGAACGCATCGGCGTGCCGGTGCTGACCGATGTGCACGAGGACACGCCGCTGGCCGAGGTCGCCGCCGTGGTCGACGTGCTGCAGACGCCGGCCTTCCTGTGCCGGCAGACCAACTTCATCACCGCCGTGGCCGCCCAAGGGCGGCCGGTGAACCTGAAAAAGGGCCAGTTCCTGGCACCTTGGGACATGGCGCGGGTGGTGGAGAAGGCGCGCAGCACCGGCAACGAGCAGATCATGGTCTGCGAGCGCGGCGTGAGCTTCGGCTACAACAACCTGATCTCCGACATGCGCGCGCTCGCGGTCATGCGCGCCACCGACGCCCCGGTGGTATTCGACGCGACCCACTCGGTGCAGCTCCCCGGCGGGCGCGGCGACAGCTCCGGCGGTCAGCGCGAGTTTGTCCCGGTCCTGGCGAGGGCCGCGGTGGCGGCGGGTATCGCCGGTCTGTTCATGGAGACCCACCCAAACCCGGAGCAGGCCAAGAGCGACGGCCCCAACGCCTGGCCCCTGGGGCGCATGCGCGAGCTGCTGGAAACGCTGGTGGAGCTGGATCGGTTGGTGAAATCGCGGCCGCTTGCCGAGACCGCGGATTTGGAGCGATAAACCGGACCAGCCGCGGAGCCTGGAGGGTGGATAAGCGCAGCGCATCCAGCCAGTCCGCTCCCGGCCGACCAGATGAGTAGCGCCTAGCGGTTGGAGCAGGAGTTCCGTTCGTTGTCGCTGTCGTAATCGAGGCCACGCGTAACAACGCGTACGACGAGGAAAAGAACGATTACGACAACGACAACGACAACGACAACGATTACGATTACTACCGAGACAACGAAACAGGCCAGGCTCCTCCCGGCGTTTCCGCGCTGATGCGCCTGGCCATGTTCTTCTCACCGACCATCAACCCAATCCCGAGGTAGCACCCATGTCTGAAATCGTCGAGGTCCGTGCCCGCGAAGTCCTGGATTCCCGCGGCAATCCCACCGTCGAGGCCGATGTCATCACCGCCGACGGCGCCATCGGCCGCGCCATCGTCCCGTCCGGGGCCTCCACCGGCTCGCGCGAGGCGCTGGAGCTGCGCGACGGCGACAAGTCCCGCTACGGCGGCAAGGGCGTGCTGAACGCCTGCGACAACATCAGCGGCGAGATCCGCGATGCCGTCGTCGGCATGGACGTCGCAGGCCAGGAGGCCATCGATCGGCGCATGATCGAGCTCGACGGCACCGAGAATAAGGGGCGTCTGGGCGCCAACGCCATCTTGGGCGTGTCCATGGCCGTGGCCCATGCGGCGGCCCAGGGGCAGGCCATGCCGTTGTATCAGTACCTGGGCGACGGCAACTACCGGCTGCCGGTGCCGATGATGAATATCATCAACGGCGGCGAACATGCCGACAACAGCGTCGACTTCCAGGAGTTCATGATCCTGCCCGTGGGCGCCTCCAGCATCCGCGAGGCGGTGCGCTACGGCGCCGAGGTCTTCCATGCGCTGAAGAAGGTCCTGCACGGCCGGGGCCTGGCCACCTCCGTCGGCGACGAGGGCGGCTTCGCCCCCGACCTGCCGTCGAACGAGGCCGCCATCGAGGTCATCCTCGAGGCCATCGAGCAGGCCGGCTACAAGGCCGGCAAGGACATCTACCTCGGCATGGACGTCGCCAGCTCGGAGTTCTACGAGGGCGGCAAGTACGAACTCAAGGGCGAGGGCCGCACCCTCGACGCCAGCGGCATGGTCGACCTGTTGTTGGACTGGGTCGGCAAGTACCCGATCCTGACCATCGAAGACGGTCTGGCCGAGGGCGACTGGGACGGCTGGAAGGAGATGAGCGAGCGCATGGGCGAGAAGGTCCAGCTGGTGGGCGACGACCTGTTCGTCACCAACACCAAGATCCTGCAGGAGGGCATCGACAAGAAGATCGCCAACTCCATCTTGATCAAGGTCAACCAGATCGGCACCCTGACCGAGACCATGGAGGCGATCCGCATGGCCCATGCCGCCGGCTACACGGCGGTGGTCTCCCATCGCTCCGGCGAGACCGAGGACACCACCATCGCCGACCTGGCGGTGGCCGCCGCCACCGGTCAGATCAAGACCGGCTCGCTGTCGCGCTCCGACCGCGTCGCCAAGTACAACCAGCTGATGCGGATCGAGGATCAGTTGGGTGACGCGGCCGTCTACGCCGGCCGCGACGCCTTCAGCTGGCTGTAGGCCCGATGCGCTGGCTGGTCCTGTTGCTGCTGGTCGCCTTCGGTGCGCTGCAATATCGGCTCTGGGTCGGCGACGGCAGCCTGGAGGAGTTGCATCAGCTGCGTCGGCAGATCGCCGACTACCAGACGGAGATCGCCGAGATGAAGGCCCGCAACCGGGCCCTGGCCGCCGAGGTGGAAGACCTGACGCACGGCCAGTCGGCCATCGAGGAGCGCGCGCGCAGCGAGCTGGGCATGATCAAGCAGGGCGAGGTCTTCCTGCAGGTCATCGAGCAGGACGGAGGCACCCATGACTGAGCGCTACTGGGCGATGATCCCGGCCGCCGGCGTCGGCCGGCGGTTCGGCGCTCGGCTACCCAAGCAATATCTGCCGCTGGCCGGGCGGCGGGTCATCGACCACGTCCTCGGGCTGTTCCTGGAGCATCCGGCCATCGCCGGCTGTGTGGTGGCGCTGGACCCGGCCGATGCCTGGTGGTCCGAGGGGCCGTTCGCCGATGATCCGCGGGTGCGGCGGGTGGACGGCGGCAAGGAGCGCTGCCACTCGGTCTGCAACGGGCTCGACGGGCTGGTCGCCGACGCCGCGGCGGGTGCAGAGGACTGGGTGCTGGTGCATGACGCGGCGCGGCCCTGTCTGCGCCGTGCGGACCTGGATGCGCTGCTGGCGGCGCTGGCCGACGAGCCGGTGGGCGCGCTGCTCGGCATCCCGGTGCACGATACCGTCAAGCGGGTGGTGGGGCAGGGCGGCGATGATCGACCCGGCATCGGTCCCGAGATCGTCGCCACCGTCCCCCGTGAGGCCCTGTGGCGGGCCTATACGCCCCAGGCGTTCCGGCTCGGACTGCTGCATCGGGCGCTGACTCAGGCCCTATCGAACGGCCAGCTGGTCACCGACGACGCCAGCGCCGTCGAGCTCTCCGGGCTGCGGCCGCGGATGGTCGAGGGCCACGCCGACAACATCAAGATCACCCGGCCGGAGGACCTGCCGCTGGCCGAATTCTTCCTCCATCAACAGGGGCGCATCGACGCATGAGCATCCTCATCGGTCAGGGCTTCGACGTTCACTGTTTCGCACCGGACCGCCGACTGGTCCTGGCTGGCGTCGAGGTCCCCCACGACCTGGGCCTGGCCGCGCACTCCGACGGCGACGTCGCTATCCATGCCCTCTGCGATGCGCTGCTCGGCGCCGCCGGGCTGGGCGACATCGGCCACCATTTTCCGGACGACGACGACGCCTTCAAGGACATCGACAGCCGCATCCTGCTGCGCCGCGTGATCGCCGACCTCGACGGTCGCGGCCTCAAGGTCGGCAACGTCGACCTGACCATCATCGCCCAGGCGCCCAAGCTCGCCCCGCACATCGCCGCCATGCGCGCCACCCTGGCCCTGGACCTCGGCTGCCCCGAGGCCCGCGTCAACGTCAAGGCCACCACCACCGAGCACCTCGGCTTTACCGGTCGCCGCGAGGGCATCGCCGCGCTGGCCGTGGCGTTGTTGCACGACTGAGCGGCGTTGGCGTCTTCCGACCCGTGGCCGGAATGATGCTCAAGGGGCCATCAGCAAGGGGCCGTGGACCTGCTGCGGCGGCTTGCCGCGCTTGGGTACATCCGCCGCATCCAGCGCGCCTGGTTCCGAATAGGCCGGCATGAAGACCGCGCTGCTGCACCCCCGCCACTGGCCGGCCTGGCTCGCCGTCGGCCTGTTCCGGCTGCTGGCCCTGCTGCCCTTCCCGGTGCTCGCCGTCGTCGGCCGCGCCCTGGGGCGTATCGCCTATCCGCTGGCCGGCGGACGGCGCAGGGTCGCCGAGATCAACCTGCAGACCTGCCTGCCGGAGCTGGACCAGCGCGAGCGCCGACGGCTGCTGCGCGAGCACTTCGCCTACCTGGGCCAGGCCGCCGTCTGCCAGGGCCTGAGCTGGACCGCCTCGGCGCGGCGGCTGCGGCGGATCATCCACATCCACAACCGCGAGCACATCGACGCCCTCATCGCCGAGGGCCGGCCGGTGATCCTGCTGGTGCCCCACTTCCTCGGCCTGGAGCTTGGCGCCTCGGGCTGCGCCACCCAGGTGCACCCGGGCATGTACATGTACCAGCGCATCCGCAACCCGGTCATCGACGCCCAGGTCCGCCAGGGCCGCACCCGCTTCGGCAGCATCCCGGTGGAGCGCCACGACGACCTGCGCGGCCTGATCCGCGCGCTGCGCCGGGGCACCCCGTTCTTCTACCTGCCGGACCAGGACCCGGGCCGGCGCCGCGGCATCTTCGCCCCGTTCTGCGGCATCCCGGCGGCCACCGTGCCGACCCTGGGCCGCATCGCCCGGCTCGCCCGCGCCGAGGTCATCCCCACCTTCGCCCGCTTCCACCCCGACGGCCGCGGCGTCGACCTGTTCTTCGATCCCCCCATCGCCGCATTCCCCAGCGGCGACGAGGCTGCCGACACCGCGCGTATGAACCAGGTCATCGAGGCCCGTCTGCGCGACATGCCGGCGCAATACTTCTGGGTCCACCGCCGCTTCAAGACCCGCCCCGACGGCGAGCCGCCGATCTATCCGCCCAAGCGTCGGCGGCGGCGCTAGTGCACCGCTGCGGAAGTCCCAAGACCGCCGGCATGCCCAATTGGCGCTGTGGGAGCGACTTGCAGTCGCGACTTCCGCGTCGCGGCGGTCGCGATTGCAAATCGCTCCCACAGCTGCGGGCGGTCTCGGAATTTTCGCGGCAAAGCGCTAGGGGCCTGTCCGACATCTCACGCGAAGGCGCGAAGACGCGAAGGAAACCAAGCGCTTGGACAGATTTTCGATGTGATGCATCGTTCGCGACAAACAGGCATGCCGGTCGCACGCGAGTCGGCGACAGCCTCGGTGATGTTGCCCAGCAGGCCCATGCGCTTGGCCTTGGGCAGGACGCCGAGGGTTCCGGTGACCCGCAGACCCTCGGCGCGGGCAACGCGATGCGCCGGCACCGCGCCCGACGTCCATCAGTCCTGCTGTTGGGTGTTGACGGCGCAGACCACCCCCGCTAGCCTCAGGTTCCGAGCTAACCTGGGCGCTGAGGGTGGCTTGGGTTTCCTATCCCTTAGGAAAAATTCAGAAACAACGTGAACATGTCAGCCCGTTGTCGTTGTCGTAATCGTCGTCGGATGCTCGATTGCGACAACGACAACGACAACGACAACGACAACGACAACGACAACGACAACGACACAACGACAACGACAACGAATCCTAGTTGTGCTAGGTAGTTGTTTAACTTGTTAGTGAACCGTTACTTATCGGCCTCAACCAGGTACTCCCAATGTCAAAAGCAGCATCCATCGATCAGGGCCTCGCGGCCTACAAGGTCTCCAGCAGCGGCTACCTTGATGCACGCAGCAACAAGCCCGTGGCCTGGACCGCCTATGCCACGGCCGCCGGCTCCGCCCTGGCCATGTGCGGTCAGGCCGATGCCACCATCGTCTACAGCGGCGCCAATCAGAACGTCAGCGTCGAGCATACGGGTACCGGCACGTTTTCGGCGACTGCATCCTTGCTGCTGAACTTTGGCACCGGCGCCGTTCCGATCGTGCAGATCTTTCTGGATCAGAACGCGAGCGACGCCGCCGCCGGCGTCGCTTTCGTTGGCGCGCCGCTTGGTCCGATCGTCACCGGCTCGGTACTGCGTAAGTTTTCCTTCGGGCAGACCATTACGGCTGCATCGCCTAACCCGGATATATTTGGCTTCGGCATGACATCCGGTGGCACCGCTAATCCATTGTTTTCGGACGGCGTGACATCCTTTGTCGGGCTTGGAGGCAGCGCGGCGGGCTGGATTCGCTTGCGCATCGACACCGACGCCAGTGACCGACCCATCCGCATCACCGCCATCGACTGGGCCCTCGAGACCGAGACTGGCAGCATCCAGGCCGGTGCAACCGGCGTGCCTGCTCCAGCCACCCTGGGCCTGCTCGCCCTAGGCGCCGCCGGCATCGGCGCGACCCGTCGTCGCCGTCAGCGACAAGCCGCCTGATTCCGAGGCCAAGACCGGAATCCGACCCGGAATCCGATCCGGAACCGACGCGGAGCCAGCCGGGGAGCATTCCCCCGCGGCCCCGCGTCGTGCCTTCTCCGACCCCTCCCCACTCCGATCGCTTCCCCGAGGGCTGACCGTCGCATGCGGTCGCTCCGCATTCCCGGCGCATCTCCTCCCCCATGAAGAAGACACTCATCATCGGCTGGGACGCCGCCGACTGGAAGGTCATCCACCCCCTGATCGAGGCCGGCAAGATGCCGCATACGGCGGCGCTGATCGAACGCGGGGTCATGGGCAATCTGTCCACCCTGCACCCGGTGCTCTCGCCCATGCTCTGGACCAGCATCGCCACCGGCAAGCGACCGCAAAAGCACGGCGTGCTCGGCTTCAGCGAGCCGACCCCGAACGGCTTCGGGGTACAGCCCATCAGCCAGTATTCGCGCAAGACCAAGGCGCTGTGGAATATCCTCAATCAACAGGGGCTCCGCAGCTCGGTGGTGGGTTGGTGGCCGTCGCACCCGGTGGAGCCCATCAACGGCGCCATGGTGTCGAATCATTATCAGGTGGCCGTGGGCCCGCCGGAGCAACCCTGGCCCATCCCGCCGGGCATGATCCATCCGCCGGGCCTGGCCGAGGCCCTGGCCGAGACCCGCATCAATCCCAACGAGCTCAGCGTGGAGCAGGTGCTGCCCTTCGTGCCCAAGGCCCAGGAGATCGATCAAGAAGATGACCCGCGTCTGGGCTCGGTGATGAAGGTGCTGGCGGAGTGCGCGTCCATCCACGGCGCCGCCACCTGGCTATTGCAGAACGGCGAGCCCTGGGATCTGTTCGCGGTCTACTACGACGCCATCGACCACTTCAGTCACGGCTTCATGAAGTACCACCCGCCGCGCCGGGAGCATATTTCGGAGCGGGACTTCGAGCTCTATTCCGGCGTGGTGGAGGCCGGCTACCGATTCCACGACATGATGCTGGGGGTGATGCTCGACATGGTGCCCGAGGAGACCACGGTGGTGATCTGCTCCGACCACGGCTTTCACCCGGACCACCTGCGCCCGGTGGGCATCCCGTCGGAGCCCGCCGGGCCGGCCATCGAGCATCGCGACTTCGGCGTGTTCATCATGGCCGGCCCCGGCCTCAAGCAGGATGCCCTGGTGCACGGCGCCAGCTTGCTGGACATCACCCCCACGCTGCTGACCCATTGGGGCATGCCGGTGGGCGAGGACATGGATGGCAAGCCGCTGTTGGAGGTCTTCGAGCAGCCACCCAAGGTCACGCATATCCCCAGCTGGGATCTGGTGCCCGGCGACGATGCGCGCCTGGACCAGGCGCTGCAAGTCGATCCCCTGGCGGCCAAGGAGGCCATGGATCAGCTGGTGGCCCTGGGCTATGTGGAGGCCCCGTCCGGCGACCTGCGGGAGGCCGTCGATCAGACCTCGCGCGAGCTCAAGTACAACCTGGCGCGTTCGTTCATGGACGCGGATCAGTATCTGGAGGCCATCCCGCTGCTGATCGAGCTGTACCACGACGACCGGCAGCAGTTCCGCTTCGGCGTTCAGCTCGCCATGTGCTACCGCTCCACCGGCGACAGCGCCGCGCTGCGCGAGCTGGTGGAACGCCTGACCAAAGACCGCGTCGAGGCCGCCGAGACCGCCGGCAAGCGCCTGCAAGCCATGCGCGATGAACTGCTCGCCAAACAGCGTGAAGCGGACCCGGATCTGGCCGACGACGCACCGTTGGACTTCAAGGCGCTGGATGAGAAGACCCGTCGGGAATGGGACAAACAGCGCATGCTGGCCCATTTCAACCGCTACGATCTGGATTACCTGATGGGCTGCGTCCTGCACGACGAGGACCAGCCCGAACAGGCACTGGCGCATTTTCGCCGAGCGGGTCAGGCCGACCCCAGCCGCCCGGGCCTGCATATTCAGATCGGCGAAGCACTGTTGCGGCTGCGCCGGTTCGACGACGCCGAGGCGGCCTATCACAAGGCCCTGGCCATCGATCCGCTGAACCCCCACGCGCACCTGGGTCTGGCGCGCAGCCTACTGCCCCGGCGCCGCGCAGGGGAGGCGGCCAACCAAGCGCTGGAGACCATCCGTATCCTGTACGAGTATCCGCTGGCCCATTATGTGCTGGGGCTGGCGCTGATCCGGCTGCGCCGTATGGAGGACGCGGAGCGGGCGCTGCAGGTGGCGGTCGCCATCAATCCCAACTTCCTGCGCGCCCACCGGGTACTGGTGCGGCTGTACAAGTTCTGGATGCCCGGACGCGGCGAGGACTTGGTGAAACATTTGCGCCTGGTTCGAGAGATTCGCGCTCGACAGCTGGCCGATGCCAAGGCCGACCTCAGGTCGCCGGACACGGCCCTGGCCGACCTCGCCGCGGAACCGGACCATCCGCTGCGCCGCGACCCCGGCGCCCACCAGGACGACGCCGACAACCTGCTGGAGCCGACCATGGTCAGCCGTGATCGGCTGCCCGGTCCCGAGGCGCCCGAGGCGTTCATCACCGTGGTGGCCGGGCTGCCGCGCTCCGGCACCTCGATGCTGATGCAGATGGTGGACGCCGGCGGACGAGCCGCCCTCACCGATGGCAAGCGCGTCGCCGACGACGACAATCCGAAGGGCTATTTCGAGCATGAGGGGGCCACCCGGCTGCACCTACGCGACGCCGAAGACAAGCATTGGCTGGACGGCGCCGAGGGACGCGTGGTCAAGGTCGTCGCCCAGCTGCTGCCCGCGCTGCCTCGGAACAAGCATTACCGCATCCTCTTCGTCGAACGGGATTTCGACGAGATGCTGCGCTCGCAAAAGACCATGCTGCAACGCCTGGAGCGCGGGCAAACGAAGCTTGATGACAGGGCCCTAAGTCAAGGTTCAGAAACAAGGAAATGGCCAATCAAAAGGTTCAGCGAGCGGGCGTCTGCGCCACTTGTTTCTGAACCGATCCTAAAGCGCACCTTCGAGACCCAGTTGCGCCGGATCAAGGTCTGGCTGACCCAGCAACCAAACATGCATGTGCTCTACCTGAATCACCGTGCGGTGATACAGGACCCCTCGGCGAGCGCCGAGCGACTGCGGCAGTTCTTGGGGGAAGACATGGACGGCGGCGCCATGGCCGCGGTGGTGGATGGGGGGCTCTATCGGCAGCGCGCTATGACTTGAGCCTGATTTTTCCCCAAAATGAGCGGTCATTGTCGGCCCGCCTTGCGGCGTTGGGCAGGTTTGCCGGAAAAACAGTGCCAACTTGGAGATCAATAGACCCATCAACATGATCTGCGCGAGACACAGATAGTCCGGTGCGGCCGGCTGAAGCCGGCCCACCCGGGGCTACACGCAAGTCCGGCTACGGCTTTTGATAAGTCCCCACGAGGTAGGCCTCGGCGATGATGTGGCCCTTCATCACGGCCTCGACGGTGGCCTTGTTCGGCTGGCCGAGGTCGCCTAGGCGGGTGTCGAGGGCATAGAGCTTGTGGAAGTAGCGGTGGCGGCCGATGGGGGGGCAGGGGCCGCCGTAGCCGGTGCGGTTCCAGTCGTTGGTGCCTTCGCCGGTGCCGGGTGGGAGGTTGGCGGCGGTGCTGGCCTCGGGCAGGCCGGTGCAGTCGGGCGGGAGGTTGTAGAGGACCCAGTGGACATAGGTCATAAGCGGGGCGGCGGGGTCCGGGGCGTCGGGATCATCGACGATCAGCACCAGGCTCTCGGCCTCGGCAGGGACGCCGGCGAAGCTCAGCGGCACGGAGATGTCCTCGCCCGCGCAGGTGTATTGGGTGGGGATGGCGCCGCCATCGGTGAAGGCGGGGGAGGTGATGGTCATGGGCATGGCGGTCTCCGGTCCAACGGGCAGGGGTGGTCATTAAATAAAGCCGCGTCAAGGCGATGCAAAAAAGCGCACCGTTCGCTGTCGTTGTCGTTGTCGTTGTCGTTGTCGTTGTCGTTGTCGTTGTCGTAATCGCTGTCGTAATCGCTGCCGTCGACTCCCAGGGCTCAACCGTCGGCACCGATCAGCAGCTCGGCGATCAGCCCCTCCACCGGGGCGAAGTCGTCGGTGAGCACCGGCAGCGCCGCCGCCGGCGTGCCGAAGCCCATGACTGCCTCGGTGGCCCGATACCAGGTCCGCGGCAGTCCGCTGGCGGCGTCGATGCGCTCGGGCAGCGCAGCGCCGTTGGTGGCGCTGACGACGAAGGTGACCCGTTCGTGCTCGGGCGCGCCCTCCATCCAGATGTCGACCTGCGCAAACTCGCTGCCCAGGGTCTTGACCACGGTCTTGATCAGCCGCGGGTCCGGGAAGGCGTCGACGACGTTGAGCAGATAGAGGCCGTCCGGGGTCAGCCGGTCGCGGACCAGGGCGGCGAATTCGCGGGTGATCAAGTGCGGCGGGATGGCCACATCGTGGAAGACGTCGCCGACGATCACATCGAAGGGGCCGGGGGTCTGGCGCAGGGCCCGGCGGGCGTCCTGGTGCCGGATGGTCATGCCGGTGGGGTCCAGGAACAGCCGTTCTTGGGCCATGCGGGTCACGGCCGGGTCCAGCTCGGCGACGGTGATCCGCGCCGCCGGGCTTTGCGCGCGCACCGCCCTCGGCAGACTGTAGGCGCCGCCGCCGGCGAAGAACCAATCCAGGCCGGCCTGATAGCGCTCGCCGAAGCGGGTCTGGGCGATCACGTCCAGGGCCTGGACATAGGGCGCGATCAGCAGTGCCGGCTCTTGGCGGTGGTTGATGCCATGCAGCAGGTGGTCGAGCACCAGGCCGCGGGCCTCGCCGAACGGGGCCGCGGCGCTCTGATCGACGACGCGGATGCAGAAGTAGGCGCTCTCCTCGTCGCAGCTGTCGGCCAGCGCGCCGCGCAGGCCGAGCACCAGGGCGGCGGCGAGTAGCAGCAGCCCCAGGCCGATGTGCACGGCGCGATGCACCCCGCGCAGGAAGGGCAGGGCCAGCGCCAGCAGGGCCAGCCCGGTGCCGAGCACGATGGCACGGCTGCCGATGGTCTGCACCAGCCACCAGCCGGCGGCAAAGGTGCCGGCGATGCTGCCGATGGCGGCCAGCGCATGCATCCGGCCCACCACATGGCCGGCGCGCGGGTCGAGCCGCAGCGCCAGCGTGGTGAGCAGCGGCGTGACCACGCCGATCAGCGCCGCCGGCACGAAGAACAGCGCCAGTGCAAAGCCGAAGCTCGCCTGCAACAGCGTCAGCCCCCGGTCCTGAATGGCCGCGCCGAGCAGATCCAGCGCCGCCAGTCCCGCCAGGCAATACAGCCCGCCGGCGGCCAGCACCAGCCCCGCCGCGCCCGGTCCGGCACCGCGATCGGCCCAGACCCCGCCGAGCCAGTTGCCCAGCGACAGCCCGGCCAGGATGACGCCGATGATCGCCGTCCAGGTGTACAGCGAGACGCCCACATAGGGCGCCGCCAGCCGCCCGGCGACGATCTCCAGCACCAGCAGCAGCGCGGAGCTGAGCAGGACCGTCAGCGCGTAGCCGAGCAGCGTGGCGCGGGTCGAGGCTGGTTGGGGTTTTGTTGGCGGTGTGTGCATGGATCGGTCGCTGGTCTTGGCGCCTTGGCGCCGAAGCGATGCCCCATCGATGTCGGCAAGCATCCTGCGGCTGCGGGGGCGTCGGCGCCTGGTTGCCCTGACGACGGGTGATCGCCAACGGGCGCTGTCGCGTGGGCCGCGGATTATAGCGGACCGAACCTCAGGGCACGCGCCCGTGGAGGGCATCCACGCGGGCGCCGACAACGATCCGTTCTTGTGGCCTTCGGTGAATTCCTCGAAGCTGCCGAAGCGCCATTCCCGTGCCTTCTCCGCTTCGGTCGAGACGCCGGACCTTGCACCGCCTCGTCGGCTGGATTGAGCTTGGGAGACCCGGCATTGCCGGCGCGAGCGCCGGCTGCGCTGGGCCAGGGCGCGCCCGTTGGACCCGGGGAGCGCCCCGGGTTAACATCGCGCCCCCGCAGAGCCGGCAGCAGTCGCGCTCGATGCCACGCAGCTGTACGCAAGCATCGATGATCAAAACGACCCCCTCCCGCGTCGCCATCCGCGCGATCCTCTTCGTCACCGCCATCTCCGCCGCCCCGGCCTGGTCCGCCAACTGGGTCATGCTGCGGGGCACCGAGCCCGCTGCCGCCCCGGCCGTTCGCCCCTTCGGGGTCCTAGGCATCGACTACCAGCGCACCGGCGACAACCGGCTGCCGGCGGGGCCTTGGCAGGGCCAGCCGATGGCGTTGAATCAAATCCCGCCGCGCCTGGAAGACAGCGCCGCCCTGCAGGTGTCCCATGTGCGCCTCGGCGTGCGCGGCAAGCTGTTGGGCGGCAAGCTCAACTACTGGATCTCGCCATTGGCCGGTGACAACCCGATCTCCCAGAACGGCACGCCGAACGTCAAGTTCACCGACGCCAGCATCACCCTGAGCCTGATCCCCCATGCGCGCCTGCGCATCGGCCAGTTCAAGTATCCCGGCTCCGAGGAGGGCCTCACCCCGGCGGCGATGCGCGACTACATCAACGTCAGCAGCGTCAGCGGGCAGATCGTCAACGAGCGGCCGTTTGCCAGCGACGGTCTCCCCATCGACAACGCCAATGCACCCACCGGTCCGGCCAGCGGCTGGCGCGACACCGGCGTGCAGCTGTTCGACGCCTTCCGCACCGGCCGCTGGGAGCACACCTACGCCGTCATGGCCGGCACGGGCAGCGGCCTGGCCATCTACAACGGCATGGGCAGCGGAACGCCGGAATGGCACGCCTACTGGAGTTCGGAGTGGATGCTCGGCGGCAAGGGGCCGCTGCGCGACGGGCTCAGGCTGACCGGCTGGTATCAGACCGGGGAGCGCGACTTGCGCGTCGGTCTGCGACAGATCAAGCAGGGCTTCGACCGCACCCGCTACGGCCTGGGCCTGACCTTCCGACAGGGACCTTGGCGGGCCGCCGGGGAGTGGATCAAGGGCGACGGCATGATCTTCCACGGCACCGATGGGGTCGCGGTCCCGGGCTCCATCAGCAACAACGGCCTGGTGACGGCCTCCTACAACCTGCTGCCGGAGAGCGAGGCGGACGGTGGCTATGTGGACCTGGGCTACAGCCTGTTCGGGCGCTGGGAGCTGCGCGCCCGCTACGATTGGCTGAACCGCGGCACCGACAGCCGCGTGACCGAGCGACGCTTCGATACCCTGACCCTGGGCACCACCTACCGTTTCAGCCCGCGGGTGCGGGTGCTCGCCGACTACCAATTCCGCGACGTCGATGCCCCCCATCTGACCGGCGCATCGCTGCCGAATCGGATCCTGGCCGATGTCGACGACCGCTTCGCGGTGCGGCTCTGGGCCAAGTTCTAACGCAACATGGCGGAAGTCTCCGGGCGACTCGGCAGCGCCGATGTCGCGGCTACGCCGTCCACATTCCCCAACCCGTAGAGGAGATCCTGCAGATGAAACCGATCATGCTCACGCTCGCACTGCTGTTGGCCATCATCGCCTCGGCCCCCGTGGCCAGTGCCGAAGAGGCCAAGGGCGGGCTGTTCGTCAACCTGACCACCGACGACACCTGGGCCGCCGCCAAGGCGATCCTGTTCGCCCACGAAAAGGTCCTCAAACGCGGCCACAAGCCGGTGGCCATCTGGCTCAATGTCCGCGGCATCTACCTGGCCGATAAGCGTCGTGCCTCCCACGTCCATGGGCTGATGAAGGCCGAGGGGCGTTCGATCCAGGACATGCTGCAGGCGTTCGTCGCCGATGGCGGCCTGGTGATCGCCTGCGGGGCCTGCTCCAAGGCCGCCGGGCTGACCGAGGACGACTTCATCGACGGCGTGCAGATGGGCAACCAGGACCTGGTGCTGGGTCTGCTGTTCGATCCGAATGTGAAGACGCTGAGCTGGTAGGCGCTGCCTGCAGCGGCGATGCGACGGGGACCGATCGGCGACGTCTCCGGGTAGTGCGCCGCGGTGGTCTCGATCTGGCTCGCCAGATGGGCGTGGACAAGCCGCTCCCCGGCGATGTACTGCGCGGGGTCGGCGACCAGGATCGGCAGGCGCTCGTGCACCAGCGGAAAGCGTCCCTGGCAGCCTGCGCATGGCAGGTGCCGCCCCTGCGGGTCGGCGGCGAGTTCTGAGCGGCAGTGGACGCAGACCGGTTGCGGCGGGTGGCTGCTGGGCATGGCCGGAGTCCAGTGCACCGCTGCGGAAGTCCCAAGACCGCCGGCATGCCCAATTGGCGCTGTGGGAGCGACTTGCAGTCGCGACTTCCGCGTCGCGGCGGTCGCGATTGCAAATCGCTCCCACAGCTGCGGGCGGTCTCGGAATTTTCGCGGCAAAGCACTAGGCTGGCCATCGGGGGATTCCTCCTCGGCGCCCTGGCCACCGGCGACCTTCCCGTCCTCGAGCACAGCAGTCTGCGCCTCGCTCGGTCTAGTGGTCCGCCGGCCGGCTCGGTCTCGCTGCTACGTGATGGGCTGTCGGTGGAGGAGCGGCGGATGCGCTGTCGCTTATCCGCCCTCCCCGGAGCGGGGGCGTCCCGCCCCCGAGCGCCGTCGGCTCGCCGACAGGCCCGGTCAGCAGCGAGACGCCGCTGCTCCCCCCGGAGCGGGGGCGTCCCGCCCCCGAGCGCCGTCGGCTCGCCGACAAGCCCGTTCAGCGGCGAGACGCCGCTGCTCCCCTCCCCGGAGCGGGGGCGTCCCGCCCCCGAGCGCCGTCGGCTCGCCGACAGGCCCGTTCAGCAGCGAGACGCCGCTGCTCCCACTCCCCGGAGCGGGGGCGTCCCGCCCCCGAGCGCCGTCGGCTCGCCGACAGGCCCGGTCAGCAGCGAGACGCCGCTGCTCCCACTCCCCGGAGCGGGGGCGTCCCGCCCCCGAGCGCCGTCGGCTCGCCGACAAGCCCGTTCAGCGGCGAGACGCCGCTGCTCCCACTCCCCGGAGCGGGGGCGTCCCGCCCCCGAGCGCCGTCGGCTCGCCGACAGGCCCGTTCAGCAGCGAGACGCCGCTGCTCCCACTCCCCGGAGCGGGGGTGTCCCGCCCCCGAGCGCCGTCGGCTCGCCGACAAGCCCGGTCAGCGGCGAGACGTCGCTGTTCCCCGGAGCGGGGGCGTCCCGCCCCCGACCCGTCGCGGGTGGCATTTCCACGGCTTGCCATGCCGCCGAGGTGGGGGCTCGTCCATCAACCGACTAGGCGCTGCCGACACCGCTTCCGGGCCTGGCTGGCGGGCCGCTCCGACGATCACAGCCGGCCCGGGCCTTGATCATCGAACCGGCCAGCCCCGGCAGTCCTGACTGCCTTCATCCAAGGCGCAGACACGGCGGCCGTCGCCGCAGCCAAGGCAGGCCGACGAGCAGCAGCAGCGTTACCGGCAGATGCGCGGCGGAGATGGTCACCGGGATCGAGGCCGTTTGATCGCGACGACGCTCCAGCGTCGTAGCGTGGCCCGGGCGCTCCGGCGCCCCGTGGACGAGCACGGCGACGGCGCTGGGCGCTCGCGGGGCCACGCGCCGCTGGAGCGGCGGCGGATGCGTCACGACGCTGGAGCGTCGTGACGATCAGGCTTGAGCCCGTCGGCTGGGTTGAGGTACGAAACCCAGCGATCCCGGCATTGGAAGCCTCTGGAATGCTGGGTTTCGCAAGCTCAACCGACTACGAACTGACGCAGGTGGTGCGCGCTGCGGGGTGCTGGGGCGAGCATCTGCGCCGCAGTTGGGGCGGGGGCGAGCGCAGCATCCATGCAGAACAAACTGGTCCCAATCGATGTCGATCAGTTCATGATGCTGCGCTTTGTCCTGCCTGGAGTCCCCGAGATGCCCCGAAACCTGCACGTCATCGTCGCAACGGCCTTGGCCCTGATCTGGCTGCCGATCCCGTTATCAACGCCTGCCGCCGAGCCGCTCTGGCGGGCGCTGGCCGACGGTGGTCATCTGGTGTTGATGCGCCACGCGCTGGCCCCTGGGATGGGCGATCCGGCGGCGTTCCGGCTCGGCGACTGCGCGAGCCAGCGAAACCTGGATGCCGAGGGCCGCGCCCAGGCGCGTGCCATCGGCGAGGGATTTCGCGCGCATGGCATCGATGCCGCCCGGGTGCAGTCGAGCCAGTGGTGCCGCTGCCTGGAGACCGCCCGATTGCTCGGGCTCGGCCAGGTCGTGCCGGCGCCGACCCTCAACTCCTTCTTCCGCGACCGCGCCGCCGAGCCTGGGCGCACCGCCGGTGCGTTGGCGCTGATCGCTGCCGAGGCCGAGCAGGATCAGGCCGACGGTCCGCTGGTGCTGGTGACCCATCAGGTCAATATCACCGCCCTGACCGGCCTGTTCCCGGCCTCCGGCGAGCTGATCGTCGTGCGCCCCGCCGCTGGCGGCATCGAGGTCGTCGGCCGTATCCGCTGAGCGGGAGGCGGCCGGGATTGCCGCCGGTGGCGGAGGTCGTTTCAGCCTGAGCCGCCGATCAACTCCGGCAGGATGCGGCGCATCTGCTCGATCAGGTCCGCCAGTCCGCTGCCGGCGCCGTTCTCGCTCAGCAGCGCGAGGGCGGGCTCGCGCCAGCATGCGGCCTCGCGATCCAGGTCGTCCTGGAGCAGGCGCTGGACGACGGCTTTCGGGTGTCTTTGGGCTTCAGGCTTGGGTGCCCGCAGCCGCTGCGGGGTGCGGGTCGGGTCGAAGCCGAGGTCCGCGCAGCACGCGGCCAGTTTGGCGCGTTCCGACGCGTCGCGGGGCTGCCAGCCGGCCAAGACCCAAGCCTCGCTCATCTTGTCGGCGATGCCCACCATAACGTTGAGATGCGCAAAGCGGGGCTCGGCCGCCGCTTGCCGCAATCCGTCGCGACGATCTTTGCTGCTGTCGGCGTCGCGCAGCATCAGAACGGCTCGGGTATCGCCGGAGTCCGGCGCAAGTTGTGCTGCCGCGAGCAATGCGACGACGCCCATGGCGTAGTCCGAGCCCCGTTCGGTGCTTGCACTTCGGCCAAGGTAGCGTGGTCGATGCCGCTCGCCGCGGGCCCGTTTCAGTGCCGTCCACTTTGTGAAGTCCTGACCGGGGTCCAACGCTTGCCAGCGGCGCAGCACATCCAAGAGCTCCGGTTCGAGCCAATCGGGACCTTCCTCGACCATGATGCGATCACCGAGGCCCCGGGAGAAGCGCACCGGTCGGCTGTCTTCGGCAAAGACGAGAATCTCGAGCATCAAGCGGCGGCAGGGGTATCGCGCACCCAGTCCTCGCCTTCGGCGTCGAGAAATTCCCCGGTGGTCAGGACCTGCAACGCGGCTTCGGCACGGGGATGGTCGCTGAGACGACGGGCGATGACGCCGCGCGCATCGTCGGCGACCATGATCCAGACCTGGTCCGCGTCTAGTTCGTCGATGATATACGGCGAGTGGGTCGAGAACACGACCTGCATCTCGGTCTCGCGGGCCAGCAGCCGCTTCAGTGCCGCCACCAGTTCGCGCTGGGCCCTCGGATGCAGGCCCTTTTCCAGGTCGTCGATCAGCAACAGGCCCGCACCCTGGTTCCAGACCGTCGCGGTCAAGAGCGCGGTCACCAGCAGCGTGCCTTCGCTGACCGCCCGCGCCGGGATGCCGGGTGCATCGGTCAGGTCGAACAGCAGCTCATGGCCCGGATACTCCCGGGTCTCTTCATAGTGGATGGTCTTGCCTTTGGTGGCGACCTGCGCCGGCTCGTTCAGCTGCACCTTGGCCGGACGGGTGCGGATGCGTTGTACCCGCGGCAGGACCTCGCGGATGCGCTGCATCAGCAGCGCGAACGCATCCGGCTCGGTGGCGATGAGGTAGGCGATGACCGACGGCAGGTTGGCGCCTTCCTGCGCCAGCATCGGCCGGTCCGTATCGGCCTTTGATGGATGCCGCAGTGCGGCGATCTGGGGTTGGAATAGGAAGCTGCGGGGGAGAAACTCATTCGAAAAGAAGACCTTGTGCCAGCCACGAAGCCCGATGCCGATCCTTTGCTGTCCGGGTGGCGCTTCAGGGTCATCTCCTTTGATCTCTCCTTCTGCGGTCCGGATATTGCCGCTTTCTACATCCCGCCAACTGCGTTTCCAATGCCCGTCAACGTTGATCCATGGCTCGGCAAATGCTGCGAGCGCGCCAACATCGGGCGTGGCGCTCAGCATGATCTCCAGCGTTTCCGACGTGCGCCCCGATGCTGCTGCTTGCGTGCTCGGCATCGCCGAGATCACCAGACCGAACGCCCTCTCGCCAACGCGGGGCAGATCGCCGGGCACAAAGTCTCGACTAAGCACCGAGGCGGCTCCAGCCCACAGCGACGACAGCGCAAAGTCGATGCCCTGAAGCACACCGGTCTTGCCGCAGCCGTTGGGCCCCGCCAGGCAGGTCAGCCGACCGACGCGCACCTCGGTATCGACATGGTTCTTGAAGTCTTGGAGGCGGATTGCTGTGAGCATGGGCGGGTACCGGCTTGGGCTTGCGGTCATTTCAAGGGACGCCGCTGCCCAAGTCAATGCGTCGATGGTTGCAGGACCCGAGCGCCGGAAACAGTGCAGGCCAGCGCGAAGCGCGCCCGGGCACCGCCCGCGGGGCGATTCTCCAGCGTCACGCTGCCGCCGTGGAGCTCGGCGACCTCGCGGGCGAAGCTCAGTCCGAGGCCGGTGCCCTTGGGGCCGCCGTGGCGGCGGGGTAGGGAGAAGAAGCGCTCGAACACCCGCTCGCGGGCGTAGGCGGGGATGCCGGGGCCGGCGTCGTCGATGTCGATCAGGAGCCGGCCGGGCCGCGCGGCGGTGTGGACGTGAAGCCGGACCTCGCCGTGGTCGGGGGAGAAGTCGACGGCGTTGTCGATCAGGTTGGTCAGCGCGCGGCCGAGCAGAAAGCGGTCGGCCTGCACCGGTGCCGGCTGCGGCGCATGGACGGCGATGCGGATGCCGCGGCCCTCGGCGATCGGGCGCGCCGCTTCGGCCAGCTCGCGGACCAGGGCCGCGGCGTCGAGCCGCTCGGTCTCGCCGAGGACCTGCTGCTGCTCGACCCTCGCCAGCTCCAGCAGCCGCTCGGCGATCTGGGTCAGGCGGTCGGACTGGGTGCGGATGTTGTGGAGGAAGCGTTGGCGCTCGGGGGCGGGCATGTCGGGCTCGCCGAGCAGCTCGGCGGCGCCGCGGATGGCGGCCAGCGGCGACTTCAGCTCGTGGGTGAGGGTGTGCAGGTAGCGCTCGACGGTCTGCTTGCCCTCCAGGCGGGTGCGCATCTCGCCGAGGGCGTCGGCCAGCTCGGCCAGCTCGCGGGCGCCGGAGCGCGGCGGCGGGCCGCGGCGACCGGCGGTGACGGCACGGGCATAGCGGCGCAGGCGCTCGATGGCGCGGGTCAGGTGCCAGGTGAACAGCAGGCCGATGAGCGCGGCGGCGGCGAGCAGCAGCAGGCCCTTGGTGCGGATGGCGGCGCGGCTGTGGGCGATGATCGGGGCGACGCTGCCGGCGGGCTTGGAGAGGCTGACCACGCCGATCAGTCGCCCGTCCTCGCGCACCGGGGCGGCCACATGCATGACCGACGTGGCCGGATCATCGGGGTCGGCGCGGGTGGCGCGGGCGCCGTAGCGGCCGCGCAGGGTGAGATAGATGTCTCTCCAGCGCGAGAAGTCGCGCCCGCGCTGCTCCGGGGCGGTGGCGAAGACGACGCGGCCGTGGGCGTCGGTGATGATCAGGTCCAGGTCGAGGCTTTGCTTGTGGTGCTCCCAGATGGCGGCGTCGACCTCGCGGCGGCGGTAGCGGGCCAGCGCCGCGTCCAGCTTGGTGGCGGGGCCGGCGCCCGCCTCGCCGACGGCTGCATGCTGCGCGGCCATGAGCGCCGGCGCCGCCAGCTCGGCGATCAGGTTGGCGCTGTCGATGAGCGTGTCCTCCATGGTGTTGCGCACCCCGGGCTTGACCTCGTCGACGAAGACGTCGAGCACCAGCCAGGCGGCGAGGCCGACGATGAGGAAGTAGCCGGTGGCGACCTGCAGCGGGATCCTCAAGCGTCCGGTTCCAGCGCGTAGCCGATGCCGCGGTGGGTGCGGATCGGGTCCGCATCGGCTTGGATCGCGCGCAGCTTTGCGCGCAGGGTCTTGATGTGGGTGTCGACGGTGCGCTCCAGGCTGTGCTCGGGGTTGGCCCAGGCGCGCTGCATCAGCTGGCCGCGGCTGAAGACCTGGCCCGGGGCCGCGAGCAGGCTGGCGAGCAGGTCGTGCTCGCAGCGGGTCAGCTCCAGCGCCCGGCCATGGAAGCGGATGATGCGGGTGGCGGTGTCCATCGCAAAAGGCCCGCTGGGACGCGTCTCGGGCCTTGCCGCGGGCGCCGCGGCGCGTTGCAGCAGGTTGCGCACGCGCACCGCGACCTCCCGCGGGCTGAAGGGCTTGACCACATAGTCGCCGGCGCCGAGCTCCAGGCCCACGATGCGGTCGATCTCATCGCCGCGGGCGGTCAGAAACAACACCGGGATGTCGGCCCGGCTGCGCAGCGCGCGGCAGACATCGAAGCCGTTCATGTCCGGCAGGCCGATGTCCAGGATCACCAGATCGATGCCGCCGGCGCCGAGCAGCGCAAGCGCCTCGCCGCCGAGCAGGCGGTGCTCGGTCGCGAAGCCCTCGGTGCCGAGGGCGTAGATCAGGGTGTCGGCGATGGCCTGCTCGTCTTCGACGATAAGGACGCGGGCGGGGGCGGGGGGGGCTGGATGGTCCATGGGCCTGTGGGGTCGGGAAGCCGAAGCGGGATTGTAGTATGGCTGTTCCACTACACAATGTGCGAGAATCCCGCCGCTCCCCGACACGGCGGCATCGGCGCAGCAGTCGTCGTCGGGCAGCGCTTCAGCCGTTGGTGCGCCGGGTAGCCTGTTCATGTTCAGTAACGATCGCCTGATCATCCTGGATGCCGATGGCACCACCATCGACGCATTCCGGGCCATCGAGACCACCTTTGCCCGCCACGGCATGGACATCGGCCCGCTGGCGCGCTTCCAAAAGCGCCGCAACCTGTTCAAGTACCTGGGGGGCATCAAGGAGATGCCGCAAAACCTGCGTACCCAGCTCGCCCGCAGTAATCGCAGCAGGGTCATCGCCACGCTGACCGAGGTGTATCGGGAAGAGGCGCGCATGTTCGACGGTGCCGAGCACCTGATCCGCCGGCTCGCCGCCGCGCCGGACGTGCGCGTCGGCATCGTCACCCGCAACATCACCGTCAACCCGCTGGAGACCCTGACGCGGTTGTTCGAACGCCATGGCATCGAGCCCGACCTGCTGGATTTTCTGGTCCATCTGCCCCTCGGCGGGGACAAGATCGGCTACTTCCGCCAGCTGCGCGAGCGTTACGAGATCAACCCGGCCTGCGGCTATGCCTGCGGTGACGAGGCCAAGGACTTCCGCGCCGCCGTCGGCGCCGGGCTGCATCCATTTATGGTCTCCTACGGCTTCGAAGACTACGATCGGCTGACCAACAAGCATGAGGTGCCGCCCGAGATCATCGCCCGCACGCCCGACGAGCTCTCGCGCCGGGTGCTGCATGCCCTGGGGCTCGATTAAGGCGCGTGGATCGCGGCCTCTTAATCCGCACAAACGCAAGCCCTGCAGAACCGCGTCTCGGTAGGAGATTCGGCTCGTTGGCGTCGGCTGGGATAGAATGCCGCGCTCGCCACTGCCGAGGGGCCGCGCGCTGGGTGGTCCCCGGCGCCCGAGGAGGCAGTCCGCGGTCGGCGATTCCCAAGCACCAGATCCAAGCAACGATCACCCCATCCGGAGGCCGGAACATGAGCGAGTCGGAACGCGACATTGGCGTCATTCAGGCGCTGCTCGAGCGACTTGAGGGCGAGGTCTTGCCGCGGGCGTTGGACATCCTGGCCAAGGTCGAGGGCGGCGGCCAGCTCGACGAGTTCGATGCCCGCTTTCTGGAGGAGGCGATGCAGCGGCTGCGCGAGGATGGCCCCTATGTGGAGCACCACCCCGACTGGGAGCCGCTGTACTCGCGCCTGATCGATCTCTACCACCAAATCACCACCAAGGCCCTCGCCAACGCCCGCGCCGCCCCCGATGCGTCCTGAGCCGGCAATCGGGGCAGGCCGGCGAGTGTCGACGGCCGCAACGACAGACCCCGGCCCATGGGGACCGGGGCACAAGAGGAGGATGCGGATGACCACCGACGAACCGTATCGGCGACTGCTCGATACCGTCTCCGGCCTGGGGACCGCGGCCGTGGCCTTTTCCGGGGGTGCCGACAGCACCCTGATGCTGCGGGTGGCGCGTGATGCCATCGGGGCATCGCGGATCATCGCGCTCACCGTCGTGACCCCGTACATGGTCCGCGAAGAGATCGGCGAGGCCATCGCCCTGTGCGAGCGCCTCGGCGTGCGCCAGGAACTGGTGGAGATGCCGATGCCGGCGGGCGTGGAGGACAACCCCCCGGACCGCTGCTACCGCTGCAAGCGGGCGATGTTCGAGCGGCTGCTGGTGGTGGCGACCGAGCAGGGCCGCCCGGTGGTGCTCGACGGCAGCAACCTCGACGATACCGAGGACTACCGCCCGGGGCTGCGGGCGCTGCGCGAGCTCGGCGTGCGCAGCCCGTTGATCGAATGCGGCATCGGTAAGGAGCAGGTCCGCGCCATCGCCCGCGACCTCGGGCTGCCGACCTGGGAGAAGCCGAGCAACGCCTGTCTGCTGACCCGGCTGCCGTACAACCGGCAGGTCACCATGGACCGGCTGCAGCAGATCGAGGAGGCCGAGCGCTATCTCAACGGGCGCGGTTTTCAGTGGGTGCGGGTGCGGCTGCACGATGATGCCTTGGTCCGGGTCGAGGTCGCCCCGGAACAGCGCCGACGGCTGCTCGATGAGGCCGACGAGGTGGTGGCCGCGTTGCGGGCGCTCGGGCTGAGACACGTCACCATGGATCTGGTCGGCTACCGGCTCGGCAGCATGAACGACGGGCTCGATTAGCCGCCAGCGCCATGTGGTCCGTCGTCGACAGATACTTCCTCTCCGAGATCGCCAAGGTCTTTGGCGCCATCGTCGTCACCTTGTTGCTGGTGACCACGAGCATGCTGTTCCTGCAGACGCTCGAAGAGGTCAATGTCGGCGCGTTGAATGCCGATGCGGTGATGCGCTTTCTCGGCTATCAGATCCTGCGCGACATGTCCACGCTGCTGCCGCCGGCGTTCTTCATCGGCGTGCTGGTGGCCCTCGGGCGCATGGCGCGGGACAGCGAGCTGATCGCCTTCACCGCCGGCGGCCTGGGGCCGCTGCGGGTCTACCGGGCCCTGCTGTTGTTTGCGCTGCCGTTGGCGCTGGTCACGGGCTGGTTCTCGCTGTTGATTCAGCCCTATGCCTCGGCGCGCATCGAGCAGATCCGCGAGCAGCAGAAGGAGCAGGCCAATCAGGTGGCGGGCTTTCAGGCCGGGCGCTTCTATCAGCAGGAAGACGGTCGGCTCACCTTTTATGCCTCGGACATCGACGATCAGCGCCGTTTCCGCGATGTCTTCCTGCAGGACCGCGGCAGCGATCCGCCGCGGATCATCGTGGCTCGGATGGCCTACTATCAGGCCGGCGCTCCCGGGCAGCGCACCGTGGTGCTGGAGCAGGGGCGGCGCTACGACGGTGCCGCCGGGGCCGGCGACTGGACCATCTCCGACTTCGCCCGCTACCGGTTCTTTGTGCGCGACGCGGACGCGATGGCCGATGACCTGAGCCGCCGCCGCCGCTCCACGCGCCCGTCCCGGCAGTTGTGGCAGTCCGATCGCATCGCCGATCGCGCCGAACTCTTGCACCGCATCAGCGCGCCGTTGGCGATCTTTACCCTCGGCCTGATCACGGTGCCGCTGACGACGCTCTCGCCGCGGCAGACCGGTACCGGCCGAATGCTGCTGGCATTCATGGCCTACTTCGCCTTCTTCAATCTCCAGGGTCTGGCCGAGACCTTGATGGAGGATGGGGTGACGCCGGCTTGGCTGGGCACGCTCTGGTATCAGGCGGTGGTGATCGGCCTGGTCTTTATGTCGCTGTTGCCCGAGAGCTTCTGGCTGCGGCGGTTGCGTCGGCGCCTCGCCGACGGGTGAGCGCGCACAGCGCGGCAGCCCCCGCATGGGTTAACCGGTGCGCTGCCCCCATACCTCGGACCAGGCTGCGGCGACCGGGGGACTGCGCGTTCGCCTTTACCCCATCGCGGTCGGTCCGTACCATGCATGCCTTTTTGGTGCCGGGCGGCCCCCGAGTTGGGTGCGGCCTGCGGCACCGGCGTCTATCAATCGATTAGGGGGAGCCGATGAGCGAGACCAAACACTGTCGCCTGCTGATCCTGGGCTCGGGGCCGGCGGGCTATGCTGCCGCCGTCTACGGGGCACGGGCCAACCTGAGCCCGGTACTGGTCACCGGGCTGGAGCAGGGGGGGCAGCTGATGACCACCACCGATGTGGACAACTGGCCGGGCGATCCGGACGGCGTGCTCGGGCCGGACCTGATGGACCGGATGCGTCGTCATGCCGAGCGCTTCGAGACCGAGATGGTCTTCGACCACATCAATGCCGTGGACCTGTCGCAGCGGCCGTTCACGCTGACCGGCGACAGCGGCAGCTATACCTGCGATGCGCTGATCATCGCCACCGGTGCCAGCGCCCGCTATCTGGGGCTGGAGTCCGAGCAGGCGTTCCGCGGTCGCGGCGTCTCCGCCTGCGCCACCTGCGACGGCTTCTTCTACAAGAATCAGAAGGTCGCCGTCATCGGCGGCGGCAACACCGCCGTCGAAGAGGCCCTGTACCTGTCCAACATTGCCGCCGAGGTGACCCTGGTGCATCGCCGCGACGCCCTGCGCGCGGAGAAGATCCTGCAAAAGCAGCTCCTCGACAAGGCCGAGAACGGCAACGTCACCATCGCCTGGGATCACGTCCTGGACGAGGTGCTTGGTGACAACACCGGCGTCACCGGCATGCGCATCAAGCATGTCAAGGACGCCAGCACCAAGGACATCGATCTGCACGGCGTCTTCATCGCCATCGGCCACTCGCCGAACACGCAGATCTTCGACGGCCAGCTCGACATGGCCGGCGGCTACATCAAGGTGCACAGCGGCAGCGACGGCAACGCCACCGCCACCTCGGTCCCCGGCGTGTTCGCCGCCGGCGACGTCATGGACCACGTCTACCGCCAGGCCATCACCTCCGCCGGCACCGGCTGCATGGCCGCGCTGGATGCGGAGAAGTACTTAGACGCGTTGGCGGCCGAGGGGGCTTGAACCTGATGCGCCGCGCCCCCGGCGGATCGCTTTACCGCAACCTGATTCCGAGCCTGATCATGACCCTGAGCACCCTGACCCCGGCCGCAGCGGCCTCGACGCCGCCGGACCTGATCCCCCGCGAAATCCTGTTCGGTAATCCGACCCAGACCCAGGCCCGCATTGCCCCGGACGGGGGCCACCTGAGCTGGCTCGCGCCGTCCACCGAGGGCGTGCTCAACGTCTGGGTGCAGCCGGCGGATCGCGCGACGCCGCCGCGGCAGGTCACCGACGACAAGGTGCGCGGCATCCGTATGCACACCTGGGCCGAGGACAGCCGACGTCTGCTCTACCTGCAGGATCAGGGCGGCGATGAGAACTGGCACCTCTACGCCGTCGCTATCGACGGCGGCGAGGTCCGGGATCTGACCCCCTACGACGGCGTTCGGGCCGAGAACCTGATCACCGATCCCGGCCACCCCAATGCGGTGCTGATCGGCCTGAATCGGCGCGATCCCAGCGTCTTCGATATGTACCGCATCGATCTGGCCAGCGGCGAGACGACGCTGGAGACCGAGAACCCCGGCGACGTGGTGGACTGGATCACCGATGCCGATTTCCGCATCCGCGCCGCCATGGCCTCGGACATGGCCACCGGCGACACGCTGCTGCGGGTGCGCGATACCCCGGATGCGGCCTGGCGCGACCTGATCCGCTTCCCGTTCGAGGAGAGCGGTGCCGCCTTTGCCTTCGACGCGACCGGGGAGCGGCTCTACATCACCAGCTCGCTGGGCAGCGATACCAGCCGGCTGATCGCCGTGGATGCCAGCACCGGCAAGACGCTCGACGAGATCGCCACCCACCCGCAGAGCGATGTGGCCGGGGTGATGATGCACCCCACCGAGCACCGTATCGAGGCGGTGGAATTCGACTATCAGCGCCCGGAGTGGCGGGTGGTCGACGCGGCGGTCAAGGACGACCTGGCGTTCCTGGAGGATTCGGCCCGCGGTACGCTGATCGTCGCGGAGCGCACCCATGCCGACGACCGCTGGGTGGTCGCCTACGCCCCCGACGATGGCGCCGTCAGCTATCACCTCTACCACCGCGCCGAGCGCCGCCTGGAGCCGTTGTTCGTCACCCGCCCGGAGCTGGCGGATTACCGGTTGGCGAAGATGCGCCCGGTACTCATCGAGGCCCGCGACGGGCTCAGGCTGCCGAGCTACCTGAGCCTGCCGCTGGAGGCCGCCGCCCCCACGCTCACGAACAAGCCGACCCAGCCGCTGCCGATGGTGCTGCTGGTCCACGGCGGCCCCTGGGCGCGGGACCACTGGGGCTTCGATGCCAATGCCCAGTGGCTCGCGAACCGCGGCTATGCCGTGCTGCAGGTCAATTTCCGCGGCTCCACCGGCTTTGGCAAGGCGTTCCTGAACGCCGGCAACGGTGAGTGGGGGGTCGGCGCCATGCAGCACGACCTGACCGATGCGGTGCGCTGGGCCGTCGCTGAAGGCATCGCCGATCCCCAGCGGGTGTGCATCTACGGCGGCTCCTACGGCGGCTATGCGGCCCTGGCCGGGCTCGCCTTCACGCCGGAGCGCTTTGCCTGCGGCGTGGACATCGTAGGGCCGTCCAACATCGCCACGCTGTTTGCATCGATCCCGCCCTATTGGGCGCCGATGAAGCAGCAGCTGGTGCGCCGCGTCGGCGATATCGAGAACGACCCGGCGCTGAACCGGCGCATCTCCCCGCTGTTCCACGTCGACGCCATCGCCGCCCCGCTGATGGTCCTGCAAGGGGCCAATGATCCGCGGGTGAAGATCGCCGAGTCGGATCAGATCGTCGCCGCGATGCGCGAGAAGGACCTGCCCGTCACCTATCTGGTGTTCCCCGACGAGGGCCACGGCTTCGCCCGCCCGCAGAACCGGATGGACGCCAATGCCCACATCGAGCAGTTCCTGGCCGAGCAACTCGGCGGGCGCGCCGAGCCGCGGCAGGCCATGGACGGCAGCACCGCCGAGCTGCGCTGAGGCTCAGCGCCCGCGGCGCAGGCCGCGGACGACGCGCCTGCCGATGGGCAGCATGGATTGGCCCAGCGCCGACAGCGCGGAACCCTTCGGCCGCATTGGGCGCTCCGGCGGCGGGGCCTGGCCGGTCGGGGGCTCCGGCAGGCCGTTCAGCGGCACCCAGGCGTCGTCGGGCAGTGGTCGCGGGCGCGGCGGGATCTCGAATCTGGGCATCTCCTTGAGCATGAACATGCCCACCAGCAGCATCGGCGGCGAATGGAAGATGAGCATCCGCAGCATGGAGCCGTCGCTCAGGTCGAGTAGCTGGATCATCGGGGTGGCGGCGAGCAAGCCCAGCCCGGCGACCAGCGGCAGCACCCGGCGCAGGGCCACCTTCCAGCGCTGATCGTGGAAGCGGGGGTGATAGGCCCGCGGCGGTTGCGCCAGGGTGTGGGAGAGATGGGTGACGGTGCGTGCCAGCTTGGCCTCGGTATCGGCGGTGCGCGCCGGCTCGTCGCGGACCACCCGCAGGGTGGCGCGCCAGCGCCGCCCCAAGCGCCGCAGGGGGCGCCAGTCCCAGCCGAGCACGGCCAGCAGGTCCTGGGGGATGTGGGGCAGGTTGCTGTCGTCGGCGCCCAGCGTCAGCTCCACCGGCATGCCGCGCCCGGTGCGGGTGTTCACCGTCAGATGGATGCTGCCGAAGTCCGCCTCGGCCCGCGTCAGCTCCGGCCCCGTGTCGGCGGCTGCCTGCATGTTGAGCCGGTAGCTGCGGGTGAGGAGGATGCCGGCATAGCGGTCGAATTGGCGGCCGGGATCGACGGCGAGCACCCGCTCGAGCATGGCGGCGGGGTCGTTGCCGTCGACATATAGGCTGGCCGCGACCCCCGATGGGTGATGCAGCATGCGGATCAGCCGGAAGTGCTCGGCCTCGGGGGTCTCCAGGTAGAGCTGTGCCTGAAGCTCGGTCCGTTCGGCATCATTGCCCTGGTAGAGGATCGGCTTGAACGCGAGCAGCCGCTCGGCCCGATCGCTGGCCCCCAGGTCCACGTGCAGGTCGTGCGCGGCGAACGGGCTGACCAGGGTCAGGATCTCATGGTGGGTCAGGGGTTTGACCCGGGCGCGCGGCAGCGGCTCCAGGTCCGGGGGTGGGTCGTATTTGACGCGCAGCATAAGCGGTGGTGTCGGTGCTGGTCGGGGAGGACCTCGAGCGGCGCCAACCATCGCCGGCGCCCTCGGGGCCTGCTCATCCCGCGATTAAAGGTGTCTGATCAGCCCCGATTGTGCCTGACTGCGGTCCGCATTTTTCCATCTGGATCAGCAGGTTTAACGCCGATACCGAACGCGCTGCTTACCCCTGTTCATGGCGTCCTGGGCATGGTCGCGCCAAACAACGCGGCGCATCAGGGGCTGCCGACGCCCTGTACGGTGACCAGCACCCGTCGGCGATGAGGATGGGTGCGGTGCTCGTAGAGGTAGACCCCTTGCCATGTGCCCAGGGCACAGTGCCCGTCGCTGACCGGCAGCGTCAGGTCCATCTTGGTGAGGATCGCGCGGATGTGGGCCGGCATGTCGTCGGCGCCTTCATCGATGTGTTGGAACAGGCGGTCGCCGTCCGGGACCAGCCGGGCCATGAATGCCTCCAGGTCGCTGCGGACGCTGGGGTCGGCGTTCTCGCAGATGATCAGCGAGGCGCTGGTGTGCTGGACGAAGACGTGGCAGAGGCCGGTGGCGATGCCGGCGGAGCGGACCGCCTGCTCGATGTCGCCGGTGATGTTGTAGGTGCCGCGGCCGCGGGTGGCGATGTCGATGCGGTGTTGGAAGATCATCATATTTGCGGATCAGCGATCAGCGTTTCTTCAGCAGCGCCGCGTTGAATCCCGTGGTCTCGCTGAGCCAGACCGCCCAGAGTCCGCCGCCGGTCTGCAGCAGCGCCGGATGGCTGACCGGGCCCGGGTCGACGCGGGTGAAGCGCGGTTTCTCGTCGATCTCGATGGCCAGGAGCCGGCCGTCGAGGTTGGTGAGGATCAGCGGCTCGTCGGCGGGGATGGGCGGCAGGGCCCAGCTGGCGGTGGGGGCACGATCCAGGAATTGGGCCGGGAACCGCCAGGCCATCCTGCGCAGCACCTCGCCGTCGTTGAGGCGCACGCGCAGAAAGGTCATGGTCCGGTTCTCCTTGCCGGCGGGTCCGAGCAGCAGGTCGGCGAACGGCTCGCCGGCGGCCGGTGTGGCGGAGATCGCCATCGCGGTCAGTGGCTCGTCGCCCCGATACAGCGTCGCCGGGGTGCCCGGCGTTGCGCCGCCGACCTCGACGGCTTCGATGGCAAGCCCGGCCTTGGCCTCGGTTGCGCCGTCGGTCTCGCTCGCGGAGGCCGCGACCAGCCAATAGCGGGCCGCGGAGCCGCGCCCGCCGCTGCGGGCCAGGGTCCAGGCCTGCGGCAGGCGCTCCAGGCCGGTGGGGGCGAGGCTGACGTCGGCATGGTCTGCGCCCTCGACGCCGAAGGCCATGGTGGCAAGCATCGGGCGGTCGTCGTCGCCCAGCCCCAGGGCCGCGACCTCGGCCTCGGCGACGTCGTATTGCCAGCCGATGGGGGACAGGTCGAGCCCGCGCAGCCCCGGCCGGGCCGGTGTGCTCAGCAGCCGGGGCGACCAGCGCTGGGCGAAGCCGGCATGCACCGCATCGCCGATGCGCCAGGCGACCCAGCGGAAATACTGCGGAGGCTGGTCGGAGATGGTCAGCGCGAGCTGCTCGATGGCGCCGGCGTCGGCCACCGGCAGCGGGTAGGCGTTGCCGACCAGGGCCAGGCCGTCGGTGATGAGCTCGCGCAGATAGAGCGTCGGCTTCGCGTCGGCACCGGCCTCGACAAAGGCGGTGGACAGGAACGGAATGCCGGGGGCGGCGGCATGGCGCAGATGCAACGGCTCGGGCGTGCGCAGCTGCACCGGCACCGGCGCCGAGAGCAGCGCCCGGCCCCCGGCTGGCTGAAACACCGCCCGCAGACCATAGCTGCCGGCGGGGGTCGGCTCGAACAGATACGCGCCCGGGTCTTCATGGTGCTGCTGCCCGGCGCCGGCGGCGAGGCTGACTAGCTTGACGGGCGGTCGGCGCCGGGCGTCGGGCCGCAGCGCGAGTCGTGCGGAGCGCTTGCTCAGCGTGCGGGGGATGCCGTCGCGATCCTGCGGGATCAGTTCATAGACGAACGGCGACGGTCCTTGCGGGTCCGGCACCTCGATGACCTCGCCGCCGGTGTTGGTCATGGTCACAGCGACCGGGAACGGGGTGCCGATCAACCAGCCGGGGTTCTGCGGCTCGACGCGCAGCGTGATCGCCGCGGCGTCGCCGCCTTGGCCGTCGTCGTCCTCGATCTCGTCGATGTCTTGAATGTCGTCGGTGCTCATGGCTTGGACCTCCGCCTGGATCGGGACGAGCAGCAGACAGCACAGCGCCAGCTCGGCCCAGGGGATGCGGTTGCGGGGAATGGTTCGGTGCCGATGCCGTGTCGGCGGCTGAGCGACGGTCGCTGCCCGATGGCGCAGGCCGCGGCGGTGGAACCACCGGAGGTGGCCCGCAGCGGTGGTATGCGGATCATCGGGCATCCGGATCACCAGTAGTTCGGCTCGACCATGTTGGTGCCCAGATCGGTGAGACCCTCGATGCGCCAGCCGCGGATGCGCAGCAGACACTTGCCGCAGAAGCAGATGCGGCTGCTGTAATGGGCGTCGGCGATGATGTCGTCGTTGTAGCTCATGACGCAGCCGACGTCCCAGTGCTTGTTGTCCGACTTGGCCCAGTCGCCGCCCCAGCCGTTGTGCGTGGTGGCGCGCCGATGGGATGCGTAGTCGTGCTGCTTGGGGTTCGGGCCGGCATCGGCGGCGTGCTCCATATGGCGGTGGTGACCGGCCTCATGGACCCAGGTGTCGGCATTGCCGCTGTCGGAGTAGAGATAGGTGGCGCCGAGGCCGAGGCCGATGGCGTCCATCGCGATCCGGTTCCGGTCGGTCGTGCCGGTCGCCGACAAGGTGCTGGGCGCGCCCGTGGCGGGGCCGGGGGGCAGCGGCGGTGGCTGGGTGCAGCCCGGGAACGGGCAGCGCGCGTTTTGCTGCGTGGTGCCGCCGGCCTGGTCCAGGTACCAATACGTGTGTGTGGTCGCACCGTTGCACTGGTACTGGACGCAGTCCAGCTCCGGCGAGCTGAGGAACTCGACCAAGAGATGGCCGCGCATGTGCCCGCTGAGGCGCTCGGCGCCGGCGACGAAGGCGTACAGCACCGATGGGTTGTACTTGTCCCAGATGGTGTTGGCGATCTGCTCGTTCAGAAAGTCGCTGAACAGGTCCCCCTGTGCCAGCCCCTGGGCGCTCGGATACGGGTAGCCGTAGTTCGGCCGGCCGCTGTAGGCCCAGGAATAGTCGGTGTTCAGGGTGATGTTCGCCTCGGTCGTAAACGACAGCCGCCTTGGCGTCAGCGGGATGGGGTCGAGCGCCCCTGCGGCAAGGCCGCTGGCCTCGTGCTCCAATGTGCGTCGGACCATGCTCTTGAACGCGGTGCTGGCGTTCATCGGATGGCCGTCCGCCGGGTTGGTGTAGGCGCTGCCGAAATGTGTCAGCAAATCGTTGACGGAGAAGCTGGTCGCCGCCCCGGCCTGGTGTACGACATACAGATGGGCCTGCTTCCAGAGGGTGCGGAAGCGGCCCATGTAGGATGCGAAGTGGTTCGGATAAGCGCCGGGGTCGGCCTGCCAGAACACATGCCCGCGGATGGACGCCCGCCGCCAGTTGCGCAGCTCGGCGCCGGCGGCATTGGGCGTCACCGGATAGCGCTGCTTGAGGGTCTCCAGGTTCGGGAAGGCGTAGTCGGTGAAGGGCTCGAAGTTGATCCGGGCGCGCACGCGCCAGCCGTCCCCGGCGATGCGCGACGGCACGAAGTAGGCCCCGGCGGTGCCGATCAACGGCTCGTAGACCTGCTCGAAGCGTTTGGTGTCGTCGGCGTTGGGATCGGTGATGTGGTCGTGGATGACCGTGGCGATGGTCTGGGTGGTGGCGTCGGCGGTGCCGCGCCAGGGCGCGAGGCTCAGGTCCCCGCGCGCGAAGGCCTTTTCGTAATAGCTGGCCGCGGCCGGGCGAATGCCGCCGAGGGCGGCCGTGCAGTTGGTGTAGCGCACCTGACGCGGGCTGTCCGGGCGCTGGTGGGTCGCCGATTGGTCGTAGAGGTGGTGCGCGACCAGCCGACGGTTGCGCATCAGCTGTCGGTGATAGAGCCCGGTGTCGATGGGCTCGATGTCGTAGGGCAACTCGTCGAAGCACCAGTCCACCCGCAGCGGCCCGATGGCCCGGCGCATCTTGGCGCGCTTGGCCTCATCGGCGATGCGCACCTTGCCGTCGGAATAGCTCGGGGTCAACGGGTCGGCCTTGGCGAGCAGGGTGGGCTGCGCCTTGAGCGGGAGCCAGGGCCGGGGCACGGCGTCGGCGGTCTTGGTGACTTGGTTGTCGCCGATGTCCATGTCGCCCCGATAGTCGAGCAGGCCGGCGCGGCCGACCTCGGTGCTGGAGGTGGCAAACATGCCGGCGTTCAGCGGGTCCCAGGAGCCCGCCGTGTCGGTGTAGTACTGACGGTCGTCGATCCAGACCACGATATCCTTCTTAGGATCGCGCAGCCGGGCCGCGTAGTCGTTGTCCGATAGGGTCGGGTCTTCGCTGTTGGCGTCGATCAGGGCCTTGGTGCCGAAGGGCTTGCGCCGATCGCCGGCGCGCAGGGTGTCGATGGCGGTGGTCGTCTCGCTGTTCTCCGCCTCGATGGCGCCGCCATGCAGGGCCAGGCGGCGGAAGTCGCCGGCGCTGGCGGCGCCGTCGCGCGGCACCGAGCGCTTGAGCTCGCGCAGGGCGATCTTGTACACCGCCTCGCCGTCCAGGCTGTTGTCGCGTTTGCCGTTGACCGGTCCCGGATGGTAGCCGGCCTCGGCCAGCTTGTACTGATAGTACAACGCGGTCTCGCCGGAGGACGGGGCGGGCTTCGGGTAATGCTTGGCGGGCTCCAGGGCCAGGGCGGGCTTGGATTCGCGCGCATCGTAGGCGCGGTGGACGGGGTTCAGCAGCCCGTCGTGGCAGTACAGGCGCACCTCCGAGTGCCGCGCTGCGAGCGCCAGGCCCTCGCTCTCGCCCTCTTTGGTGTGGGCGCGGATCTCGACCCGATAGGGCATCTGCGACGGGTCGGCCTCCTTGTGGTCGTCGTATTCCACGCCCTCGGCGTACTTGCCGTCCCATTCGAAGGTATGGTCGGTGTTCTCGGAGAGCTTGGCCTCGGGCAGGCCGCGCATCAGCACCACGCGCTCCTTGGCGTCGACGATGCGGATGATGCCGCGCTTGAGCCGTGCGCCGGTGTGCAGGAGCTTCCATTTGATCTTGAAGCTGTCGTCCTTCTTCTCCTGCTTATAGGTCGTCACCCGGACGCTGTAGGGCGTGCTGCGGAACAGCAGCCCGTGGTCACGCCGCTTGGCGCCTTTGTCCGCATCGGTCCAAGGGGCGGCATCGTCGTCGATATAGCTTGGCGCGAAGGCCCCGTTGAGCATGCCTGGGAGATAGGTCTTGTCCCATTCGACGCCCTTGGTGCCCTTCTTGAGCTCCTCTGCGCTGAGTGCACGCATCCACACCAGATGGCCCTGAGCATCGCTGATCTCGACCACTCCGCTGTCCTGATCGGCCGCGTTCTTCCAGCCGATCTTCGCCGGGGTCGATGCAAAGTCCTTGGTCTTCACCGGTGGGACGGTCTCCTTTTCCTCCCACTGGGGCCAGTAGGGCTGGAGCAGGAGCTGCGGGAGATCCGTCGGTGCGCCCTGCGGCTTCTTCATGTAGCGCAGGTGCACGGTGTAGGGTGAGAAGGCGACGTTGACGTGGCGCTTGGCCTGGTCCTTCAGCTTCTTCGACAGCGGTCCCTCGGTGATCGTGCACTCGCCGGTCCACTGGTGGGCGCCGTCCTCCTTGCGCTCGGCGGCGTCGAGGTCGTCCTTGCGGAAGAGGGGCTTCTTCTGCATCGTGGCCGGGTCCCCGAACACGCCGAGGCCGTTGTTGTAGCCGGTGCAGTCACAGTAGTTCGAGCCGTAGATGTCCAGCTCGAGGGCGTCTGCGGTGTCCTTCAGACCGTGCAGGCTGTAGCTCAGGTCGCAGGTCTCTTCCTCCGGGATGAACCATTTGTCCAGCTTCGGCATCAGGACCGCATTGGCCGGCCTCAGCGTCTTGACCTTGATGGTGTGGGTCTGCTCGACCGCGAGGTCGTCGCGGGTCAGCAGCTTGGGGATCAGCAGCTTGCCGTGCAGATCCTGGTCGGGATTGAGCTTGATGCGCTCGGGCTTGTTGCGCTTGGCGCTGTCCATCAGCGCCTTGAGATCAATGCCGATGGTCTCGATCAGCGCCCGCAGCAGCTCGCGCGGGACCACCGTGCCCCAGTTGAAGCTCGCGAGCACCTGCCAGGTGATGTCGTTGCCCGCCTTG